>JBAUUR010000161.1:0-5262 GCA_049582805.1 Gallionellaceae bacterium
GTATGTACGGCCACGCCGAAAGCATCGTTGTCGATCAGTTGACGTAGCCGCCGACGCACTTCCACTGCCGCATGGCGATTGAAAGTTACCACCAAAATGCTTTCCGGTCGTTCTCGCAGAACCCTTACCAAAAAAGCCACTCTATGGACAATCAAGCGGGTTTTCCCCGAACCGGGGCCAGCCAACACCAGCCGGTTCTGAGGACGTTTCTCGGTGACGATACGCTTTTGTAGTGGCGAGAGGCCATCGCTGATTCTATGCCAGGAGGCTTCGGTGGTCGCCCGTTCCAGCATTTCCTTGTGTTGAGGAAAATAGCGAGCAAGAAATACGTCTTCTCGTAGAGTGAAATAATCGCTCACCAACTTCAGCGCCTCAGCTTGTTTACCCATGCCGATTTCAGCATAACGGATCATCACGTGAATCTGGCCCACCCGCTGGGCATAATGATCCGCCAAGGGCTGATAATCGTGGCCCGCAAAACCGCGCTTCCTTTCCTCGGGATATAGCCGCAATGTCATAGCTGAGCGAAACACAGACAATCCCTGCGCCAGTGTTAAGACACCTTGATCGTGGAGATAGAGCAGCGCCGTCTGCACAGCGGCTGGCACATCTCGCAACTCGGCGGCGATGGCAATATCCCCCTTCAACACCTTGCCAATCTGCCCCAAAGTAAGGTCAGCCTCTAAATCCTTGCCTCGCAGACCGTTTGGCAAACGATCCAGGAATGCCTTCAGTACAACTTGTGCCCAGGCGCGGCGCAAGCGTGACATTGCTTCTACCTCTTCCCATTGTCGTTGCACTGCCACCTGATAGGTCTGCTTATCTAGCCGGCGAAGACCAAGACTACCGCGCCCACCCGGAAGTGAACGACCATCTTGGCGGAGCGTTTCTAGCAATTTGCTAATACGTTCAGGAAGAACGTCGGCGAAATCTTTATCTTCATCTTTCAATCGTTGCACCATTCCAAACAGATTGAGCAACATTGTTTCCTTATCTAGACCGGCATCTGGTGCAGCTTCCCGCATCAGTGCAAGCAATGCCGATTCCAACTTATTCAGCGCTTCCAAAGTTGGCATCGAGGCACCTTGAACACCAACGCGCAGATACACAACGATACGACTATCATTCTCCAGCATTCCCAACGTTTCCAGGTCGTGCAGCGCGCGGCCAACTTCTTCCGGCGGCAATCCGGCCGCCAGTGCTAGATCGTCAGTCGACAACCCGTCTTTCTGGTCTGCCTGGAGGATGGCCTCCAGCAACTTTAATAACTGATTCTGCCGGTCGGCAGAGTAGTTAATTCCTGCTAGCTTTTGTTTCGCCTCTTCAAGATTCTTAAAGCGTAGGGATGCGGGGAAAACCTGGGTACGGTTCTCATTGCGTTCCAGTAATTCCGCATTCTCCAGCCATGCCATGGCGGTCTTGACTCGTGTATCGCGGTTACGGTCGGTGGGATCGAAATCCAACTCCAAATTCTCTGTCGCCAGAAGCTCCCCTACCGTTATCACCACATTGCCCTCCTTATCAGCAGGGCGTCGGCGTAACGCGTGTAGAAGATTCTGGATATCTTTAGGTGTTAGCCGGCTGCTCATGGTCATGCCAAATTGACGTTCAGCATCATTTTCGCTGTAGAAAAGCACACAGCGCGCCGCCTTCTGGTCGCGTCCGGCCCGCCCTGCTTCCTGGATGTAGTTTTCAAGCGAACCGGGAATATCAGCATGAACCACCAAACGCACATCTGGTTTGTCGATGCCCATTCCGAAGGCGTTCGTGGCAGTGATCACTTTCAGTCGTCCGGCTATGAAATCCTGCTGGCGATCTTTTTTGACATCGGGCAGTAAACCCGCGTGATACGCAGCAACCGGCCAGCCCATTTGGGCCAAATAGTCGGCGGCTTCTTGGGTGTTCTTGCGCGTAGCGCAATAAATGATAGCTCCACCTTCACCCAGCCGATCTACTGATTTGCCTTCGCCAGGTTCGCCAAACTGATCTGCTAATAAACGATGAATCTGCGGCAGCTTAGCTTCATCTCGGGTCGGTACAATGGCAAAACTTAAGTTGTCGCGATCTGTCGCACCCAAATGCGACTCAAGTAATAAGCCAAGCCGCTGACGGAAGTGGGTGATAATGTCATCGATTACATCCGGCTTAGCAGTAGCCGTAAGGCATGTAACTGGTGGCACCATGTCTCCATGAAGCTCTCGAATGAAGCGAGAAACATAGAGGTAATCCGGTCGGAAGTCGTGCCCCCACTTGGACAGGCAATGTGCCTCGTCGAAGACCCACGTGGCAATTTCACGATACTTGATCGCCTCTCGAAAGCTCTTATTGCGCACCTGTTCAGGTGACACCAGTAGGATGCCAACATCGCCTAAACGTATACCATCTAAAACCTGCTTGCGCTCTGGTAGCGAAAGCGTGCCATTCAACGTTGCTGAGGCCGTAATTCCTCGATGCAGCAAGGTATCCACCTGATCCTTCATTAGCGCCTGTAGCGGTGAGATCACGATTGTCAGGGCGCCGGTCTGGTAGTAATGCATCAGCGCGGGCAACTGGTAGCATAGCGACTTACCCCCGCCGGTAGGCAGGATGCCTAGCAACGAGCGACCAGCAATGCCGGCACTAACAATGTCGTCCTGCAACGAATGGCCATGCTCATCACGACGGAAATCATCGTAACCAAACCAGCGCTTCAACCAGCGCCGCATATCGTGACTTTCTCTGCACCAAATGCACGCCGTATCCTTGCAGGGGGTGGCACGTAATTCTCGTACCATTTGTACGATGATGGGATATTCAAATCGTACCCAGGGTGGCATGACTGAGTTTTCTCCAGCCACCCGCAGCCAAGCTAATACATAGGCAATAGCTGGACGCTGCGCTGAATCGTCAATATCAACGGTCAACAGGCGTTCCAGACGGTGTCGACACACACGCTTCTCCAGAACCTGGTGAACTGATGCGATAGTTTCTTCCCGTCCCGGCCGTGCTGCCTTGGTCAAGGTCATAAAGAAATTGTTAAGGCCAGAATTGGCACCGTCCGGCACCAATAGGTAATGATAGGCACGCAACACTTCCGGATCCTCGCGTTGCAGCGCAGCTCGCTGGTCGCGAAACAGCTCGAGGGTTCGCTGTGCGTCGGCAACTGGATCATTGATTGCCATCTTTAGCAATCGATAATCCTTTACCAGGTGATGATATGGATTGCGAGGGAAAGCCAACGGAGAAAGCGCTAAAGTATCCACCACCGGCAATTCAAGAAGTTTTAGCCGTGGGGCAATGGCCTTGAGAAGATTTAGATCATGGCGAAGAACATTGTGGCCTAGAACAAAGCTGGCCCCCACGGCCAAACGATCCACTTCATCAAGCGCGGCAGTAAGATCGAATGGGCCTTTGAAATGCAGGAAAGCATTAGTATCCGGGCGTAGCGCACCTATTTTGAGTATGCGCTTGTCGCTAGGATCAACCTCCAGATCAAGGCACAAGCAGCGTGGTGCAAACCCCGTTGGTTCACTCATCTCTAATATTGACTTCTTTATGTTCCTGCGTCGTCAGTTGAAGATGCTTCTAACCTTAATTCTACTTACAGACAGCAGACCTCATTGGCGATGCCTTACGTAGAGCTCTGGGACGTGCTAGGTTGGGCGGCAACCATACAAGCAGCCCCTAGGCGATCCGCTTCCAGGTCACTTATTCAGATTTCCATACAGAAACCTTATACCCGAACCTCTTCAATCAAATCCGGCGAATCATACTTCGGGCTGTTAACCTTTCGGCTTACAGGATAGGCCTCCATCAAGCGTTCCGCGTAAGGCATGGTCATCGCTTGAAGCCTGATGACATCAGTGAAATTCGTATCAATCCACGTGCCGTAATCTTCGGGCTTAATAATCACCGGCATGCGGTCATGAATCTTCGCCATCAATGAATTGGCCTCAGTGGTGAGAATGGTAAAAGTCGCGACGTCGCCTTCGGGACCCTGCCAGTGTTCCAATAGCCCGCCCATTCCCATCGGCTCACCATCTTTCAGCCTGACCAAGTAGGGCTGCTTTCCGTTCCTGGGCATCCATTCATAAAATCCATCTGCCGGTACCAACACACGGCTCTTGCGGTAAGCGTGCCGAAACATTGGCTTGATGGCGGCTGTTTCCGCTTTGGCGTTGATGGGATGCTGAACTTCCTCAGGGTCTTTGACCCAGGAGGGAATCAGCCCCCAGCGTGCTAAGGTGAAGACGCGATTGCCTGCCTCATCAAGACGAACGACCGGAACTGTCTGGGTCGGCGCGATATTGAAGCGCGGCTTCAATTCCAGTTCGTTCCTTGTCCCGAAATGTCTCTTGAGCTTGGCCGGTGATTGATTAAGCTCGTAGCGTCCACACATGGCCGTATATTAACCCCTCACTTAATCAGCCTTCTTAAACCGGTAATGCTGATGACCTGGCACGTATCGCTTCCAAGCATCTATCCAGTTTGTCGCCATCTCGTGCTGCGCATCAGCAAGTGATATTTCCCCCTCACACACCATACGGTACATCACAAACTCTATCCGATCCTTTTTCTTGGCATTCCACTCGCTGATTCGTGGCTCTGGCCAGAGGTTGCGCGGGTCATACGGTGCGCCTCCGATTGAAAGGGCAATCAGGTGGTCTTCTTCATAATGCTTGGGGTTCCTGTCGGGATAGCCATACTGACCAATCTGCCGCTTCTTGAGTTTATTTGTAAAATGCGCAGGCGGACGAATCGTTTTGGTATATCCCTTCACACACACAGTTTGGTGGATGTTGTCTTGGGTAACATTTGGATTGATTGCGCCTGGGGTAAGCGCAGGGTCGGGCAGGTCAGATGCCCATGCAGGAAAAGAAAAGGCCAGTGCAACGACTGCTGCTGCGATTGTCCGTGAGAAGTTCACAGGAACCTACTTCTTCCCGCAGGCCAACTTAAGCAGACTTTCATGTCAGGTGTTAGGCTGGACTGGCATCCACTTTTCAGGGTCTGGGTAGGCACCAATTATTTCACCTTTACCCATATTTCCAGAGAAGTAAGATGAATAAAGTGTCCTATATTGTTCTTCCTTGCAGTCATATTCTGATTGCCCCTTTATCGACATAAACTGAGTACCCACCCCAGAATCTTGGGCTGTTTTAAAATCACCCAAATCCCACATTTTTGTCTTGTTGTCGACTTTGCTAATGGTGGCTGGATCGGCGTAGACGGTCACGACCGCATCTGCGCTACTTCCAACTTCAATCCACTGCGCCATTGTAC
>JBAUUR010000162.1:0-1566 GCA_049582805.1 Gallionellaceae bacterium
CCCGGATCCAGACGTGCTCGTCTTCGTCTTCCTCGGTTTCGCAGTTGGGCGCGCAGGAGTGGTTCAGATACATTGCCATGCCGTATCCATCCACCACATAGGTTCCATCGCCCACGCCGAACAGGTAGGTATAGGGGCGCTCGTTGTACAGGTTGTCGGCATCGTCGTGTTTCATACGGGTGCCGGTGTACTCCACCACCAGGGTTCCTTTGGGGATGCGTTCCAGGGTAAAGACACCGGCGGCATGGATGGCGGACGAGCGAACGATGAGGCGCATGATGATGGATTGTAAATGCTGGCCGCGGGACTGCAAATGTCTCCCACCGTGCCATGCCGCCGGGGCCAATCCGTCATGGTGACCAAAGATTTAGGACGTTAGTCACAAATTGTAAGCCCAGCCGTCACAGTCATCCCGCCAACTCGTACGTTTGCGGGTGATAGCCGTCACTGCCCCGTGAGGCGTAATGACCGATAACTGTTCGCGAATCCACACCACCGTTTTTGCAAGTAGTGTCGTGTATTCCGCGGAGCTGGATCTGACTGTTATTTGGTTTTCTTATTCGTCTTGCCCGAAGTACGGAATGATGCACCTAAATGTCACCGCATAGGATATGACATGGCCAATGATTCTTTCGAAAAGGAAACAATAGCCCAGAGCTTGAAAAAAGCGGGCTACTCGCGTCGAGATTTCCTGCAGCTGTGTACAACCCTCGTGGCAACCGCGCCCATGGGACTTGCCCTCACCGACAAGGCCACCCCGGCACAGATCGCCAAGAAAGTTGCCAAAGCCCGGAAACCCTCGGTCGTATTGCTTGAATTCCAAGATTGCACCGGGTGCACGGAGTCTCTCCTTCGCACCTCCAAACCCGACGTTGGCGACCTGATTCTCAACATCATCTCCCTCGACTATCACGAAACCCTGATGGCTGCCTGCGGACAACAAGCCGCCGATGCCCTCAAGTCGGCCGTCAATGACAACGCCGGCAAGTTCGTGCTGGTGGTCGAGGGTGCAATCCCGACCAAGGAGCAGGGCAATTACATGATTCTGGGCGGCAGGCCCGGCATGGATGTCCTGAGAGAAGTCTCCTCCAAGGCGGCGGCGATCATTGCCATTGGCTCCTGCGCCTCCTGGGGCGGCGTGCCTTCGGCCGATCCCAATCCCACCGGCTCGACCGGCGTGGATCAGATCATCTCCGGCGTTCCGATCGTCAACATCCCGGGTTGCCCCGCGAACCCGTACAACCTTCTGGGCGTCGTGCTGGAGTACGCCGTGATGGGCAAACTGCCCGCCTGCGACGATCTCAAGCGCCCCAAGTTCGCCTATGATCGGGTTATCCACGACCAGTGCCCGCGCCGCGCCCACTTCGACGCCGGACAATTCGCAACCACTTTCGGCGACGCTAATCATCGCGAGGGCTATTGTCTCTTCAAGCTGGGCTGCAAGGGGCCGGTGACCCATGCCGGCTGCTCCACCCGTCACTTTAACGAGATGGTGGGCGCCTGGCCCATCGGCACTGGCGCTCCTTGCTTCGGCTGCACCGAACAGAAGGTCGGCTTCCGCGTGCC
>JBAUUR010000163.1:0-15551 GCA_049582805.1 Gallionellaceae bacterium
GCACGGTTGGCGCTGGCGTGGTGGCAAAGGTTATCGAGTAAGGAACCGGTTGTTAGACGCAAGACTTGAGACGTAAGTTAAAACCGCAAAGCGACAACGCCAGCCATCAACTTACGTCTTCCGACTAATAACTGTTTTTTAGGCCAGTAGCTCAATTGGTAGAGTATCGGTCTCCAAAACCGAGGGTTGGGGGTTCGAGACCCTCCTGGCCTGCCAAGACAAGAATGACCATGGGAAGCATGGTCGATAATGGATACGCGGATGGCGGACAAGATTAAGTTGGGCATAGCTTTCCTGCTGGTGGCAGCCGGAGTTGCAGGGTTCTATTTCCTGCAGGAAAGCCCTGCCGTGGTAAAGCTGTTGTCGGTATTGGCCGGACTGTTGCTGGCCGCCGGATTGAGTTGGACAACCGAGCCGGGCAAGCGCCTGTTCGTGTTTGCCAGGGAATCGGTGGCCGAGGCCAAGCGCGTGGTGTGGCCGACGCGCAAGGAGACCTTGCAAACGACCGGTGTGGTGATTGCATTCGCGATAGTCATGGCGCTGTTC
The DNA here is from genome assembly GCA_049582805.1 of Gallionellaceae bacterium. Taxonomy (GTDB): domain Bacteria; phylum Pseudomonadota; class Gammaproteobacteria; order Burkholderiales; family Gallionellaceae; genus CAVXFS01. The sequence continues at coordinate 547 of JBAUUR010000163.1, forward strand.
CTTTGGGGAGTAGATGCGAGCCTGATGGTGATGGTCAATAAACTGATGGGACGGAGTGAGTGATGACCAAGCGCTGGTATGTAGTCCACACCTACTCGCAGTTTGAAAAGAGCGTGCAGCGCGCCCTGCAGGAGCGCATCGCGCGTGCCGGCATGCAGGACCAATTCGGCCAGATACTGGTTCCGGTGGAGGAAGTGGTGGAACTGAAGTCGGGCCAGAAGAGCATCAGTGAACGCAAATTCTTTCCGGGCTATGTGCTGGTCGAGATGGACATGAATGACGAGAGCTGGCATCTGGTCAAGAGCACGCCCAAGGTAACCGGCTTTCTCGGCGGGTCGGCGATGAAGCCGACGCCTATCAGTGCAAAGGAAGTGCAGAACATCATGCAGCAGATGCAGGCCGGGGTGGAAAAACCCAGGCCCAAGGTGCTGTTTGAAGTGGGTGAAGCGGTGCGCGTCAAGGAGGGTCCGTTCACCGATTTCCATGGCACGGTGGAAGATGTCAATTACGACAAGAACAAGCTGCGGGTGGCAGTGACCATATTTGGCCGCTCGACGCCGGTGGAGCTGGATTTCGGCCAAGTCGAAAAGGCCTGAAAGCAGGAGCGAGTAGCCTGTAGCTTGTAGCTTTTGCTACTGGCTACCCGCTACAAGCTACAGGCTGAATTAGTTGTTTAACGGGGAGCGTGCCGCAACCGCGGTATGCGTTTAACCCACTGATAAGGAGTAGCAACGTGGCAAAAAAGATAGTTGGCTATATCAAGCTGCAAGTGCCCGCTGGCAAGGCAAATCCCAGTCCGCCCATCGGCCCGGCATTGGGTCAGCGCGGATTGAACATCATGGAGTTCTGCAAGGCGTTCAACGCCCAGACCCAGGGAATGGAGCCGGGTCTGCCGATCCCGGTGGTGATCACCGCCTTCGCGGACAAGAGTTTCACCTTCATCATGAAGACCCCGCCTGCGACCATTCTGATCAAGAAGGCCGCCGGTGTGCAGAAGGGCAGCAAGACGCCGCATACCGACAAGGTGGGCAAACTGACCCGCAAGCAGGCGGAAGAAATCGCAACGGCCAAGATGCCCGACCTGACCGCTGCCGACATGGATGCGGCGGTGCGCACCATTGCCGGCAGCGCGCGCAGCATGGGCATCATCGTGGAGGGCGTATAACATGGCGCATGATTCCAAACGTTACAAGGCGCTGGCAGCCAAGGTGGATCGCAATAAACTTTATCCGCTGGCCGATGCGCTGAGCCTGGTGAAAGAAACCGCGAAGGCAAAGTTCGATGAATCCATCGACGTGGCGGTAAACCTAGGTATCGACGCCAAGAAATCCGACCAGTTGGTGCGCGGCTCCGTCGTGTTGCCGAAGGGCACCGGCAAGGCCGTGCGCGTGGCCGTGTTCGCCCAGGGCGCCAAGGCGGAGGAAGCCAGGGGAGCCGGTGCGGACATCGTCGGGTTCGATGACCTGGCGGAAAGCATCAAGGGCGGCAAGATGGATTTCGACGTGGTGATCGCTTCTCCGGACGCGATGCGCATCGTCGGCCAGTTGGGCCAGATCCTTGGCCCGCGCGGTTTGATGCCTAACCCGAAAGTGGGGACGGTGACCGCCGATGTGGCTGGCGCGGTGAAGAACGCCAAAGCCGGTCAGGTGCAATACCGCACCGACAAGAACGGCATCGTGCAATGCACCATCGGGCGCGCCTCATTCGCCCCGGAAGCGCTGCGTGAAAACCTGCTGGCGCTGATCGATGCGCTGAACAAGGCCAAACCCTCTTCTTCCAAAGGGGTATACCTGAAGAAGGTGTCCGTCTCCAGCACCATGGGCGTCGGCATCCGTATTGAACAGGGTAGCTTGGCAGCATAGTTTGATTTGAATTTGCGGCATGGTGAGTGGGTGCACCATGCCGCTTGAAGGCTTTGGACTGCTGGCTGGATAAGCAGCATCAAAGACCGCAGGGGTCGGGATACAGGCGTCAGGTGACAGTATCCGGGCTTAATTGAAGGGTTTGGGGTTGGTTTTCAGGTGTTGCTGACACCTGTAACCTGTTCCCCGACACCCGAACCCAGCGCAGATGGTGTGCCCGCAAGCAGGAGGTTGTGTGTTTATTCCTGACTTTGAGGACGCTGTTGTTAACCGCGGGACACGCCAGTGTCCCGGAATATAGATGGAGGAAGACTTGGCTCTTAATCTGCAGGAAAAACAGGCAGTGGTCGCCGAGGTCAGCGCGCAGGTGGCGCAGGCCCAGACCATCGTTCTGGCAGAGTACCGTGGCATCGAAGTCGGCGAAATCACCAGGCTGCGTGCCAATGCGCGCAAGGCCGGGGTGTATTTCCATGTGTTGAAGAACACGCTGGCGCGGCGCGCGGTGCAAGGCACCCCGTTCGAGGCTTTGGCGGAAAAAATGGTCGGTCCGCTGGTGTACAGCATTAGCGCCGATGCCGTAGCTGCTGCGAAGGTGGTGCATGAATTTGCCAGGGCGAACGACAAACTGGTGGTTAAGGCTGGCGCATGCAACGGCAAGGTATTGGATACGGCAGGCGTGAATGCGCTGGCTACCGTGCCATCGAAGGAAGTGCTGCTGGCCCAACTGTGCGGCTTGTTGCAATCGCCGGTCTCCGGCTTGGCGCGCGTGCTGGCTGCCGTGGCCGAGAATAAGACTGTCGCTGCTTAACTATCACAACAACTTGACAATTTAGGAAGAAAAATGGCATTCGATAAAGACGCATTTATGGCAACGCTGGACGGCATGTCCGTGCTGGAATTGAACGACCTGGTAAAGGCGATTGAAGTGAAATTTGGTGTTTCCGCCGCTGCAATGGCTGCTCCCGCCGCTGGCGGTGCTGCTGCGGCCGGGGCTGCCGCTGCCGAAGAGCAGACTGAATTCACCGTTGTGCTGAAGTCCGCGGGCGACGCCAAGGTAAACGTGATCAAGGTGGTACGCGTGATCACCGGCCTCGGCCTGAAGGAAGCCAAGGACCTGGTGGACGGTGCACCGAAGCCGGTCAAGGAGGGCGTCAACAAGGCTGATGCTGATTCGATCGCCAAGCAGCTAACCGACGCAGGCGCGACCGCTGAAATCAAGTAAGCACCTTGTGCTGCAAAAGGCTGACGGTTTGTCCGTCAGCCTTTTGCCGCTTTTAGAAATGGTTTGCAGAAGTCAACGGTCAGCAGGTGTGAATTACGCTTCCTGCCCCTTGCCTTTTATCCTGGTCGTGGAGATATTATGAACTATTCGTTTACTGAAAAAAAACGTATCCGTAAAAGTTTTGCAAAACGGGTCGGGGCCTTGCCCGTGCCTTTTTTGCTGTCCACGCAACTGGAATCCTACAGCGCTTTCCTGCAAGCCAATGTGGCGCCGGATCAACGCAGGAACGAAGGTTTGCAGGCTGCCTTCCATTCGATTTTTCCGATCGAAAGCCATAACAGGTTCGCGCGCCTGGACTTCGTCAGCTACGCATTGGGCATGCCGCCGTTCGATGTGAAGGAATGCCAGCAGCGCGGACTCACCTATGCCTCGCCATTGCGCGCGCGCGTACGCCTGACCCTGCTGGACAAGGAAGCGTCCAAGCCGACCGTCAAGGAAGTGAAGGAACAGGAAGTGTACATGGGCGAGATTCCGCTGATGACGCATACCGGCTCGTTTGTCATCAATGGCACCGAGCGGGTCATCGTGTCCCAGCTGCATCGTTCGCCCGGCGTGTTCTTCGAACATGACCGCGGCAAGACGCATTCCTCGGGCAAACTGCTGTTCTCGGCGCGCATCATCCCTTACCGCGGTTCCTGGCTGGACTTCGAATTCGATGCCAAGGACTATGTCTATTTCCGTGTTGACCGCCGCCGCAAGATGCCGATCACCATCCTGCTCAAGGCGCTGGGTTATACGCCGGAAGAGATACTGGCCTCGTTCTTCGAGTGCGACACTTTCCATCTGGGCAAGAAAGGCATTCAGTTCGAGGTGGTACCCGAGCGCTTGCGCGGCGAAATAGCGCGCTTCGACATCGTGGGCAAGGGTGGCAAGGTGATTGTCGACAGCGGCAAACGTATTACCGTGCGTCATATTCGCGAGATGGAAGAGGCGGGCATCGACAAGCTGGTGGTCGGCGAAGACTTCATAATGGGCCATGTGCTGGCGCACAACGTAGTGGACAAGGAAAGCGGCGAGGTCATCGCCAATGCCAACGACGAAATTACCGAGACGCTGCTGGGCAAGCTGCAGGCTGCCGGAGTCAGCAAGATTTATACGCTATATACCAACGACCTGGATCAGGGCGCCTATATTTCCCAGACTCTGCGCACCGATGAAACCACCGACCAATGGTCGGCGCGCGTGGCCATCTATCGCATGATGCGCCCCGGCGAGCCGCCCACGGAAGATGCGGTGGAAAGCCTGTTCAACGGCTTGTTCTTTTCCGAAGAGCGCTACGACCTGTCAGCCGTGGGCCGCATGAAGTTCAACCGCCGCGTCGGCCGCGAAGAACTGACCGGCTCCGGCGTCCTGTCCAATGATGATATCGTGGCAGTGATCAAGATATTGGTCGAGCTGCGTAACGGGCGCGGCGAGATAGACGACATCGACCACCTCGGCAATCGCCGGGTGCGCGCGGTGGGAGAACTGGCGGAGAACCAGTTCCGTGCCGGACTGGCGCGCGTCGAGCGCGCGGTGAAGGAACGCCTTGGTCAGGCCGAAGCGGACAACCTGATGCCGCACGACCTGATCAATGCCAAGCCGATCTCGGCGGCGGTGAAGGAATTTTTCGGCTCCAGCCAGCTGTCGCAGTTCATGGATCAGACCAACCCGCTGTCGGAAGTGACGCACAAGCGCCGCATCTCCGCGCTTGGTCCCGGTGGCCTGACGCGCGAGCGCGCCGGCTTCGAAGTGCGCGACGTGCACCCGACGCACTATGGCCGCGTGTGCCCGATCGAAACGCCGGAAGGCCCGAACATCGGCCTGATCAACTCGCTGGCGCTGTATGCGCGCACTAACGAATACGGTTTCATCGAAACGCCCTATCGCAAAGTGATCAAGGGTCGCGCCACGGACGAGGTGGAATACCTGTCCGCCATCGAGGAAGGCAAGTTCACCATCGCGCAGGCCAATGCCGAACTGGACAAGAGGGGCCATTTCACCAATGACATCGTCTCTTCGCGCCAGCACAACGAATTCGTGCTGGCTACGCCGGATAAGATTGAATACATGGACGTGGCGCCGTCTCAGGTCGTGTCGGTGGCGGCTTCGCTGATTCCGTTCCTCGAACACGATGACGCGAACCGCGCCCTGATGGGGGCCAACATGCAGCGCCAGGCAGTCCCCTGCCTGCGCGCGGAAAAGGCTTTGGTTGGCACCGGGATCGAACGCACCGTGGCGGTGGACTCCGGCACGGCGGTGCAGGCATGGCGCGGCGGGCGCGTGGACTATGTGGACTCGGGACGTATCGTGATCCGCGTCAACGACGAGGAAACCACTGCCGGGGAAGTCGGCGTGGATATCTACAACCTGACCAAGTACACCCGCTCCAACCAGAACACCAACATCAACCAGCGGCCGCTGGTGAAAATGGGCGATGTGATTGCGCGCGGCGATGTGATCGCCGATGGCGCATCGACCGACATGGGCGAGCTGGCGCTGGGGCAGAACATGCTGGTGGCGTTCATGCCGTGGAACGGCTACAACTTCGAGGACTCGATCCTGATTTCCGAGCGCGTGGTGGCGGATGACCGCTTCACTTCCATCCACATCGAGGAGCTGACGGTGGTGGCGCGCGATACCAAGCTGGGATCGGAAGAAATCACCCGCGACATTCCCAACCTGTCGGAAGGCCAGCTGGCGCGACTCGATGAGTGCGGCATCGTGCACATCGGCGCGGAAGTCGGTGTCGGCGACGTGCTGGTCGGCAAGGTCACGCCCAAAGGCGAGACCCAGTTGACCCCGGAAGAAAAACTGCTGCGCGCCATCTTCGGCGAGAAGGCGTCCGATGTGAAGGACACCAGCCTGCGCGTTCCGGCGGGCATCTCCGGCACGGTGATCGACGTGCAGGTGTTCACCCGCGAAGGGTTGCAACGCGACAAGCGCGCGCAACAGATCATTGACGACGAGCTGAACCGCTACAAGAAAGACCTGGCGGACCAGATGCGCATCGTCGAGGCGGACGTGTTCACCCGTCTGGAGAAATTGCTGCTGGGCAAGGTCGCCAACGGCGGGCCGAAGAAGCTGGCCAAGGGCGCCAAGCTTAACCGGGAATATCTGTCTGAACTGGAACACAACCAGTGGTTCGACATTCGCCTTGCCAATGAGGAAGCGGCAACCCAACTGGAGCAGGTGAAGGAAGGCCTGGCGCTGAAGCGGGCGGAATTCGACGCGGCGTTTGAGCTGAAGAAACGCAAGCTGACCCAGGGTGATGAGTTGCAGGCCGGCGTGCAGAAAATGGTGAAGGTGTATGTGGCCGTCAGGCGCCGTTTGCAACCCGGCGACAAGATGGCCGGCCGCCACGGCAACAAGGGCGTGGTATCGCGCATCGTGCCGGTGGAGGACATGCCGTGCATGGCTGACGGGACGCCGGTCGATATCGTGCTGAATCCGCTGGGGGTGCCGTCGCGCATGAATATCGGCCAGGTGCTGGAAGTGCACCTCGGTTGGGCGGCCAAGGGCCTCGGCAGGAAGATCGAGATGATGCTGGATGCGCAGGCCAAGATCGCCGACGTGCGCAAATTCCTGGGCAGGATATACAACCCGGATGGCCAGAAGACGGTGGATATCGCCGCGCTGACCGATGACGAAGTGCTCGACCTGTGCACCAACCTGAAAAGCGGTGTGCCGTTTGCCACGCCGGTGTTCGACGGAGCGAACGAGCAGGAAATCAAAGATATGCTGGAACTGGCGGATCTGCCGCGCTCCGGCCAGATAGCGCTGTATGACGGCCGCAGCGGCGATGCTTTCGATCGTCCGGTCACCGTTGGCTACATGCATGTGCTGAAACTGCACCACCTGGTGGACGACAAGATGCACGCGCGTTCCACTGGCCCCTACAGCCTGGTGACGCAACAGCCGCTGGGCGGCAAGGCGCAGTTTGGCGGCCAGCGTTTCGGCGAGATGGAAGTGTGGGCGCTGGAAGCTTATGGCGCGGCCTATACCTTGCAGGAAATGCTCACGGTCAAGTCGGACGACGTGAGCGGTCGCACCAAGGTATATGAAAGCATCGTCAAGGGCGATCACAAGATCGATGCCGGCATGCCGGAGTCGTTCAATGTGCTGACCAAGGAAATCCGTTCCCTCGGCATAGACATTGATCTGGAACGCCACTAAACATGGGGAGTAGAGAGTAGGAAGTGGGGAGTGGGGCTGGTTTCCCACTATCTACTTCCCACTTCCCATTTGCTAGATTTTTCTAGGAGTCACAAATGAAAGCATTGCTGGATTTGTTCAGGCAGGTAACGCAAAAGGAAGAGTTCGACGCGATCAAGATCGGACTGGCCTCACCGGAGAAGATCCGCTCCTGGTCCTATGGCGAAGTGAAAAAGCCGGAAACCATCAATTACCGCACCTTCAAGCCGGAGCGCGACGGTCTGTTCTGCGCCAAGATATTCGGTCCGGTGAAGGACTACGAGTGCCTGTGCGGCAAGTACAAGCGCCTCAAGCACCGTGGCGTGATCTGTGAAAAGTGCGGCGTGGAAGTGACGCTGTCCAAGGTGCGCCGCGAGCGCATGGGCCACATTGAGCTGGCTTCTCCGGTGGCGCATATCTGGTTCCTGAAGTCGCTGCCTTCCCGCCTCGGCATGGTGCTGGACATGACCCTGCGCGACATCGAGCGCGTGCTGTACTTTGAAGCCTATGTGGTGACCGAGCCAGGCATGACCCCGCTTAACCGCGGCCAGTTGCTGTCCGAAGATGATTATCTCGCCAAGCTGGAAGAATATGGCGATGAATTCACCGCCGTAATGGGGGCGGAAGGCGTGCGCTCCTTGCTGCGTGCGCTGGATGTGCCGGCCGAGGTGGAAAAGCTGCGCGCCGAACTGGAAGCGACCAGCTCGGAAACCAAGATCAAGAAATACGCCAAGCGCCTGAAGATCCTCGAGGCATTTCAGGTTTCCGGCATCAAGCCGGAATGGATGGTGATGACCGTGCTGCCGGTGCTGCCGCCGGAACTGCGTCCGCTGGTGCCGCTGGATGGCGGCCGTTTTGCGACTTCGGATCTGAACGATCTGTACCGTCGTGTGATCAACCGCAACAACCGCTTGAAGCGGCTGCTGGAACTGAAGGCGCCGGAAATCATCGTGCGCAACGAGAAGCGCATGTTGCAGGAATCGGTGGATTCGCTGCTCGACAACGGCCGCCGCGGCAAGGCCATGACGGGTGCGAACAAGCGTCCGCTGAAATCGCTGGCAGACATGATCAAGGGCAAGGGCGGCCGTTTCCGCCAGAACCTGCTGGGCAAACGCGTGGACTATTCCGGCCGTTCGGTGATCGTGGTGGGTCCGCAATTGAAGCTGCATCAGTGTGGCTTGCCGAAAAAGATGGCCCTGGAATTGTTCAAGCCGTTCATCTTCCACAAGCTGGAGGTGCTTGGGCTTGCCACTACCATCAAGGCGGGCAAACGCATGGTGGAAGCGGAAGAGCCGGTGGTGTGGGATATTCTGGAAGACGTGATCCGCGAACATCCTATCCTGCTGAACCGCGCGCCCACGCTGCACCGCCTCGGCATACAGGCGTTCGAGCCGACACTGGTCGAGGGCAAGGCGATCCAGTTGCACCCGTTGGTGTGCTCCGCATTCAACGCCGACTTCGACGGTGACCAGATGGCGGTGCATGTGCCGCTGTCGCTGGAAGCGCAGATGGAAGCGCGCACCCTGATGCTGGCCTCCAACAACGTATTGTCGCCCGCCAATGGCGAGCCGATCATCGTGCCGTCGCAGGACATCGTGCTGGGCCTGTACTACATGACGCGCGAAAAAGTCGGCGCGCTTGGCGAAGGCTCGATGTTCGCCGACGTGTCCGAAGCTTTGCGTGCCTATAATTCCGGCCAGGCTGAACTCCATGCCAAGGTGGTGGTGCGCATCAAGGAAACGGTTGTGGATGGCAATGGCGAGCGCCAGAAAAAACTGACTCGCTACGAAACAACGGTGGGCCGCTCCATCCTGTCTGAAATACTGCCGGACGACCTGCCTTTCAGCCTGATCAACAAGACGCTCAAGAAGAAGGAGATTTCGCGCCTGATCAATACCAGTTTCCGCCGTTGCGGCTTGCGCGACACCGTGATCATGGCCGACCGGCTGATGTACACCGGATTTACCTATGCGACGCGCGCCGGCATCTCCATTTGTGTGGATGACATGCTGGTATCGCCGCAGAAGAATCAGCTGATCGCCGAAGCGGAAAAGGAAGTGCACGAAATCGACACCCAATACACTTCCGGCCTGGTGACCCAGGGCGAACGCTACAACAAGGTGGTGGATATCTGGGGCCGCACCGGCGACCTGGTGGCCAAGGCCATGATGGATCAACTGGGCAGCGAGCCGGTACTTGATCGTGCGACCGGTGAAGCCATCACCGACAAGAAGGGCAAGCCGGTGATGCAGGAATCGTTCAATTCAATCTACATGATGGCCGACTCGGGCGCACGCGGTTCCGCGGCGCAGATTCGCCAGCTGGCCGGGATGCGCGGCCTGATGGCGAAGCCGGATGGTTCCATCATCGAGACCCCGATCACCGCGAATTTCCGCGAAGGCTTGAACATGCTGCAATACTTCATTTCCACCCACGGCGCGCGCAAGGGCCTGGCCGACACCGCGTTGAAAACCGCGAACTCGGGTTACCTCACGCGCCGCCTGGTCGACGTGACGCAGGACCTGGTGGTGACCGAGGACGATTGCGGCACGACCAACGGCGCCGCGATGAAGGCGCTGGTGGAAGGCGGCGAAGTGATCGAGGCATTGCGCGAGCGCATCCTGGGCCGCGTGGCTGCATCCGATATCGTCAATCCGGAAACCAGCGAGACCCTGTATGAAGCGGGGACGCTGCTGAACGAGGACATGGTCGAGAGCATCGAGGCGCTGGGCATTGATGAAGTGGTGGTGCGCACCCCGCTGACCTGCGATACGCGCTACGGTCTGTGCGCGAAATGCTACGGACGCGATCTGGGCCGCGGCGGCCTGGTGAACGTGGGCGAGGCAGTGGGCGTGATCGCCGCGCAGTCCATCGGTGAACCGGGCACCCAGTTGACCATGCGCACCTTCCACATCGGCGGCGCGGCATCGCGCACCGTGGTGGCCAGCCAGGTCGAGAGCAAGTCTAACGGCGTCATGAAATACAGCGCCAACATGCGCACGGTCAGCAATGTGCGCGGGGAACTGGTGGTGGTTGCGCGCAGCGGCGAAGTGATGGTGACCGATGATCACGGGCGCGAGCGCGAACGGCACAAGGTGCCGTACGGCGCAATGCTGGTGGTGCGCGAGGGAAGTGCGGTGCGCGCCGGCGAGGTGCTGTCCACCTGGGATCCGCACACCCGTCCCATCATCACCGAATACGCCGGCAAGGTTCGTTTCGAGAACGTGGAAGAGGGCGTGACCGTCGCCAAGCAGATTGACGAAGTGACCGGCCTGTCCACGCTGGTGGTGATCGATCCGAAACGTGCCGGCACTTCCGGCAAGGGACTGCGCCCGCTGGTGCGTCTGCTGGATGATGATGGCAGCGAGATCAGGCTGGCGGGAACCGATACCGCGATTTCGGTGACCTTTCAGACCGGTTGCATCATCACCGTGGAAGACGGGCAGCACGTCGGTGTGGGCGAGGTGCTGGCGCGCATTCCGCAGGAATCCTCCAAAACGCGCGACATTACCGGCGGCCTGCCGCGTGTGGCGGAATTGTTCGAGGCGCGTTCGCCCAAGGATGCGGGCATGCTGGCCGAGGTCACCGGCACCGCGTCGTTCGGCAAGGACACCAAGGGCAAGCAGCGCCTGGTGATCACCGACGTCGAGGGCGTGGCGCACGAGTTCCTGATCCCCAAGGACAAACATGTGCTGGTGCACGACGGCCAGGTGGTGAACCAGGGGGAAATGATCGTGGATGGTCCGGCCGATCCGCATGACATTCTGCGCCTGCTTGGCGTGGCAGCGCTGGCCCGCTACATCACCGACGAGGTGCAGGATGTTTACCGCCTGCAGGGCGTGAAGATCAACGACAAGCACATCGAGGTGATCGTGCGCCAGATGCTGCGCCGCGTGCAGATCAAGGATGCCGGCGACACCACGTTCATTCCGAAGGAGCAGGTCGAGCGCGCCGAGTTGTTGCAGGAGAACGAGCGCGTGGAGGCGGAAGAAAAAAATCCGGCTACCTTCGAATTCATGCTGCTGGGCATTACCAAGGCGTCGCTGTCCACCGACTCGTTCATCTCGGCGGCTTCCTTCCAGGAAACCACGCGCGTGCTGACCGAGGCTGCGATCATGGGCAAGAAGGACGAACTGCGCGGCTTGAAGGAGAACGTCATTGTCGGCCGCCTGATCCCCGCTGGCACCGGTTTGGCCTATCACACTACCCGGCGCAAGCAAAGGCTGGGTCTGGATATGGCGCACGGTGCGGGATTGAGTGAAGGCGAGCCGGGCGTGCAAGCTCAGGATAGTGCGGAGTTGGCTTGACATGCCTGATGTTACTCAATAAAATGCGCGGTCTTTTTAGCCGTCACGGCAACAGGCACAGAGCTCCCCGTGACGGCTGTTATTTTTTAGTACTTTGATATATTTAGAGAATTTAGGGATATTGAAATGCCAACCATTAACCAGTTAGTGCGCAAGCCCCGTGCCGCCGAGCAAGAAAAAAGTAAAGTTCCCGCGCTCGGAGGGAGTCCGCAAAAACGCGGTGTGTGCACCCGTGTGTACACAACGACTCCGAAGAAGCCGAACTCCGCTTTGCGCAAGGTTGCCAAGGTGCGCCTGACGAATGGTTTTGAAGTGATTTCATATATCGGCGGCGAGGGCCACAACCTGCAGGAGCACTCGGTGGTGCTGATACGCGGTGGTCGTGTCAAGGACTTGCCCGGCGTGCGTTACCACATGGTGCGCGGCAGCCTGGATACGGCAGGTGTGAAGGACCGCAAACAGTCCCGTTCCAAGTATGGCGCGAAGCGCCCCAAAAAAACCTAACTTATAGTGATTCGAGGTCGATATGCCAAGACGTAGAGAAGTTCCCAAGCGTGACATCCTGCCCGATCCCAAGTATGGCAATCAGGATCTTTCCAAGTTTGTCAATGTCCTGATGACGGCAGGCAAGAAGTCGGTGGCCGAGCGCATTCTTTACGGCGCCCTGGAGCAGGTCGTGAAAAAAAGCGGCAAAGATCCGATTGAGGTGTTTAACCTGGCGCTAACCAATGCCAAGCCGCAGGTTGAGGTGAAGAGCCGCCGTGTCGGCGGCGCCAACTATCAGGTGCCGGTTGAAGTGCGTCCTTCCCGCCGTATGGCGCTGGCCATGCGCTGGTTGAAAGAGTCGGCGCGCAAGCGCGGTGAAAAATCCATGGGGTTGCGCCTGGCGGGTGAGTTGCTTGACGCAGCGGAGGGGCGTGGCGGAGCGGTGAAGAAGCGCGAAGAAGTGCATCGCATGGCCGAGGCGAACAAGGCGTTCTCGCATTTCCGTTTCTAAATTGAAAGTTCTGAAAGTTTATTAGGTTAGGTAACTACTGTGGCACGCAAAACACCCATCGAGCGATACCGTAATATCGGCATCAGCGCACACATTGACGCTGGCAAAACCACGACCACAGAACGTGTTCTGTTCTATACCGGCGTTTCTCACAAAATCGGTGAAGTGCATGATGGCGCCGCTGTGATGGACTGGATGGAGCAGGAGCAGGAGCGCGGCATTACCATCACCTCTGCCGCGACGACCTGTTACTGGAAGGGGATGGACAAGAACTATCCTGAGCACCGCATCAACATCATCGATACGCCGGGGCATGTGGACTTTACCATTGAGGTGGAGCGCTCCATGCGCGTGCTGGACGGCGCCTGCATGGTGTACTGTGCCGTGGGCGGTGTGCAGCCGCAATCCGAAACGGTGTGGCGTCAGGCCAACAAGTACGGCGTGCCGCGCCTGGCGTTCGTCAACAAGATGGATCGCTCTGGCGCCAACTTCTTCAAGGTCTACGACCAGATGCGCACGCGTTTGCGTGCCAACGTAGTGCCTATCCAGGTGCCAATCGGCGCGGAAGAGAAGTTTGAAGGCGTGATCGATCTGGTGCGCATGAAGGCTATCTACTGGGATGACGCTACGCAGGGCATGAAGTTCGAGTTGCGTGACATTCCTGCCGATCTGCTGGCAACCGCCAAGGAGTGGCGCGAGAAGATGGTAGAGAGCGCCGCCGAAGCCAACGAAGAGATGATGAATAAATATCTCGAAAATGGCGACTTGTCCGAAGCCGAAATCAAGCAGGGGTTGCGTGTTCGTACCATCGCCGGTGAAATTGTGCCGATGTTGTGCGGCTCTGCCTTTAAGAACAAGGGCGTGCAGGCCATGCTGGATGCGGTGCTCGACTATCTGCCTGCCCCGACCGACATTCCGCCGGTTAAGGGCGAGTTGGAAGATGAAACGATAGGCGAGCGCAAGGCGAGCGACGATGAGCCGTTCTCGGCGTTGGCGTTCAAGATTATGACCGACCCATTCGTGGGGCAATTGATCTTCTTCCGCGTGTATTCGGGCAAGCTTAGCTCGGGCGATACGATTTATAACCCGGTTAAAGGCAAGAAAGAGCGTATCGGCCGTATTTTGCTGATGCATGCAAACGAACGTGAAGAAATCAAGGAAGTATTTGCCGGTGATATAGCCGCTGCGGTCGGCCTGAAAGATGCGACAACGGGTGATACGCTGTGCGATCCGGCCAAGGAAATCACTTTGGAGCGTATGGTGTTCCCCGAGCCCGTGATACATGTTGCGGTAGAGCCCAAGACCAAGGCTGACCAGGAAAAAATGGGCATCGCGCTGAATCGTCTGGCGCAGGAAGACCCCTCGTTCCGCGTGCGCTCCGATGAGGAATCGGGGCAGACCATTATTTCCGGTATGGGTGAGTTGCATCTGGAAGTTCTGGTTGAACGCATGAAGCGCGAGTTCGGCGTGGAAGCCAATGTGGGTGCGCCGCAAGTGGCTTATCGCGAAGCCATACGCAAGCCGGTAGAAATCGAAGGCAAGTTCGTCAAGCAATCCGGTGGCCGCGGCCAATATGGCCATGTGTGGTTGAAACTGGAGCCGAATGAAGCCGGCAAAGGCTTTGAATTCGTGGATGCCATCAAGGGCGGCTCGGTTCCGCGCGAATTCATTCCGGCGGTCAAGAAGGGCCTGGAGGACACGCTGCCGAATGGCGTGCTGGCCGGATTCCCGGTGGTGGACGTGAAGGTTACCTTGTTCGATGGTTCTTACCATGATGTGGACTCCAACGAGAACGCCTTCAAGATGGCGGCTTCGATGGCGTTCAAGGACGGCATGCGCAAGGCCAGTCCGGTGCTGCTGGAACCGATGATGGCGGTGGAAGTGGAAACGCCGGAGGACTATACGGGTACGGTGATGGGCGACCTGTCGTCCCGCCGCGGCATGGTGCAGGGCATGGATGACATGGCAGGCGGTGGCAAGATTGTCAAGGCCGAAGTGCCGCTGGCCGAAATGTTCGGCTACTCGACTGCGCTGCGCTCCGCTACTCAGGGACGCGCGACTTACAGCATGGAATTCAAGCATTATTCCGAAGCGCCGAAGAACGTCGCTGAGGCAGTGATGAATAGCAAGAAATAATTTTTAAGAGCAGTCGTTAGACATTAGTCGCTAGTTAAATCAGCTTCTGACCAGCAACCGGAAACTTGCAGCTAATATCTGTCAGGTACACTAGAGATAAACATTAGATAGAGGCGATATCATGGCAAAGAGCAAATTTGAGCGTACGAAGCCGCACGTGAACGTGGGGACGATAGGTCACGTGGATCATGGCAAGACGACATTGACGGCGGCGATCACGACGGTGCTGTCGAAGAAGTTTGGCGGGG
>JBAUUR010000164.1:0-15696 GCA_049582805.1 Gallionellaceae bacterium
CTAAAAATTCAGAGTTCGCCCAAATGCAAGGCGCGGAAAAAATTTCGCCGCGCCGCATATGTGTGATATGTAAGCAAGAAATTTTTTCCGCAACGCAGCAGTTGGGATGAAATGTGGATTTTTAGAGGTGCCTTGTAGTTTGAATTAAGGCTTCCCGTACCTACACATTTGGAGACGGCATGTTCTACTATCTGGCTATCGCATTGACCGGCAGCGTCGTTCTTGGCATAGAGGTTTTGTCTTCGCGCATATTGACACCCTATTTCGGCGTCAGCCTGTACATCTGGGCGAGCATCCTTACGGTTACCTTGATATGCCTGGCCGTCGGATATTTTTATGGGGGAATTCTGACCCGAAAAAAAGATGTCGAAGGCGTACGCTCGTCATTCAACCTTTTTGTCAGCGTGGCGTCCATCGCCGTTAGCCTGGCCGCCTTTTTGTATCCCCATATCTTCCCGGTTCTGATGAAGTTGCCGCTGGTGATGGGTAGCTTGTTTGCCAGCGTTGTTTTGATGGTAGTGCCGCTGGTGCTGATGTCAGCCTTGAACCCCATTGTGATGGTTCTCGTCAGGCAAGAAGAAAAACTCAGGGGAGATGCAGGTGCGGGCCTGGTATTTTTCATCAGCACCCTGGGATCGGTCGTCGGAGTAGTGATCACCGCATTCATTTTCATTCCGTATTTGAGCAATACGGTCGGGTTGCTGGTATTCGCCTTGATCACAGCCCTGCTGTCTCTGGTTGCGGCAGCAACCTATTTGCGCGGCCGGCAGAAGATCAGGGCATTGGCCCTGGCGGGGATTGCGGCGGCATGCAGCCTGGCGTTGTTGGTGGCCGAAGTGGCGTTCCCCACGATCCGTTTTGTCGACAAGCAGGGGGAGGTCTGGAACCTGCGGGAGGAGCGCCATTCCATTTTCGGCTCGGTCAAGGTTGTCGATCGCGGAGAAGGCGCCGGAATGACCCGATTTTATCTGAATGACGGACTATTCCAGGATGTGGTGGGACAAAATGGGCAAAGCATAGTAATGTTCACTTATACTCTGGACATATTGTTGAAGCAGTATGCACCCGCAACACATAATATTCTTTTCCTCGGACTGGCCGCAGGAGTGGTTCCGCGGAATTTCCCCCCGGCGCAATATCAGACCGAAGTGGTTGAGATCAATCCGGACTCGGTCGAGGTCGCAAAAAAATATTTCGGATTTGATGAACAGGGACGCAAGGTGCACGTTCAGGATGCGCGAACATTCGTCAATGGCTGCAACGGCCGCTTCGATGCGGTTGTGTTCGATATGTTTCACGGTGATGGCGTGCCCGATTATCTGCTCACCCGGGAGTTTTTTCAGCAGTTGAAAAGCTGCGTTACGCCGGGTGGTGTAATCGTAATGAACCTGATGGATGACAGGCAGTCTCCGCAGGTGCGTGACGCCATCCTTTCGACAGTGAATACGGCATTCTCCAATTTGAATTATTTTCAGGACACATCATCGAACGATGCGATCCGGAATGCCTTTCTTGTTGCCTCCAATGGCGAGTTGGCTCCGACCACCGTTCAGGAAATCGTGCCGGGATATCTGAGGAAAATTGTTCGGGATGCGCTGGAAAGCGGGCGGCGAATTGAAAAACAGGACTATAACAATGCGCCACCGCTGACGGATGATCACAATATCTTTTCCGTGTTAAGCGCGGATACGAATATGCGCTTTCGCAAGATGATACAGACTGCCTTGCCCCCCGGGCTTTATAAGAGCTGAGCGCCGGGCACGATCCGATCACGGATGCGCATTATAGAAGCGTGATTCGTTCTCGATGAAGTGCAGTTTCTCCCGCGCACCCCGCCATACATAGCGACATAAATCTACTGCGCGAACTGGCATCGGGGTCGCGCGGTGCTCGGCATCCTCATATGCTGGCATGCATACTCCGGTGCCTGCGCTCCGGGCTTCCCCAATGCCAGCCCGCTCGCCACGATTTCTGTCGCTATGTATAAATGGAGTTCCCGGTTGGGAATGACGCCGACCCTGGCGCATGACTCGGCGACATATTCAGTGTGTGAGCGGTCGCGGCCTTCCCGTCCGGCCTTGTAGCCGACCCGGTACCAGTCCGCGCTGAGGCTTCTTCTTTGCTCATGGATTCACAGCCGGCCAGAAACATCGCCGCGAGTACAGGAAGAACAAGGTATGCAGGCAATTTGCTGTATTGCATGTTACCTGCCGCTTCGAGCCACATCGTCAGGCGGAAACGTCGGCCGTATCGATTAAAGGCCTGCGGGTCAAAACACGACAGTTGCGCCCGCGCCGATTCTGATCAATTCGCCCAGCTTGGCGAATAATTCGCTCCCATCGCGCTTGCTGATCCAGGACCCATTCTGCAATGAATAGTGGAACCCGCCGGATTTTGCTGCCAGCCAGATTTCCTGGTTGGGTGTATGGCGATTGATGATGATTTTTGAACCATCCTCGAATTCCAATTCCAGCACCGGGCCATTCAGGTTGCATTCGATGTCTGTGCCACTGGCATCCACGGATTGTTGAATGCGCTCGAATATTGCATCGGACAATTCGTTGAATTCGCTTTCCGTCATATAATCCCGCCTGTCTAATTCTATGGGGCAACCATGCGTAGAGCCGGCATTATGTTGCTGTTGGCACTGTTGCTGCAAGCGTGCGGTCATAAAGGGCCGCTATACATGCCGCAGTCACAACCCTCATCGCAACAATCCAGCAAAGGCCAATAGCCATGTTCGATTATTTCAGTTACCGGAACGACCAGCTTTGCGTCGAGCAAACACCGCTTGCCGAGGTTGCGCAACGATTCGGTACGCCCTGTTATGTCTACTCGCACGCGGCGCTGACCGAGCGCTATCGGCAGTTCGAGGCTGCTTTCGCCGGCCGCAATCACCTGATCTGTTATGCGGTGAAAGCCAATTCAAACCTGGCGATCCTGAACTTGTTTGCGCGCATGGGAGCGGGTTTCGATATTGTCTCGGGGGGTGAATTGCAGCGTGTCCTGGCTGCGGGCGGAGCGCCGGGCAAAGTGGTATTTTCCGGGGTTGGCAAGAGCGCGTCCGAAATGCGCCAGGCATTGGACGCGGAAATACTGTGCTTCAATGTTGAGTCGGAGGCAGAGTTGCTGCGCCTGGACGAAGTGGCCGGACAGATGCGGCGCGCGGCACCCGTCAGCCTGCGCGTCAATCCGGATGTGGATGCCAGGACGCATCCCTATATTTCCACCGGACTGAAACAGAACAAGTTCGGCGTGGCTTTCACCGATGCGCTGGCGATGTATCGCAAGGCGTACGGAATGGCAAATTTGCGCGTGGTTGGCATGGATTGCCATATCGGGTCGCAACTGACCGAGGCCAGCCCGTTTATTGCCGCAGCCGAGAAAATCCTGGCGCTTGCGGACCAGTTGACGGCACAAGGCATCCAGCTCGAACACATTGATCTCGGCGGTGGTTTGGGCATACGTTATGACGACGAAACTCCCCCGTCGATTTCAGAATATGTTGGCGCGCTGCTTGCTGCCATGCAGGGGCGCACGGAGAAAATCATCATTGAGCCTGGGCGATCACTGGTTGGCAATGCCGGCGCACTGTTGACCCGCGTGGAATACCTCAAGCATGGGGAGGAGAAGAATTTCGCCATCGTTGACGCGGCGATGAATGACCTGATGCGTCCGGCACTTTATGATGCCTGGCACGAGATCCTGCCGGTTCAAAGACGTGATGCCGGCACACAGCAATACGAGGTGGTCGGGCCGGTGTGCGAAACCGGGGACTTCCTCGGCCATGCGCGCAAGTTGCCCATCGAACAGGATGACTTGCTGGCAGTCATGTCGGCCGGTGCATACGGTATGAGCATGAGCTCCAATTACAATACCCGCCCGCGTGCGGCAGAAGTGATGGTGTCCGGAACGTATATGCAACTCATTCGTGAGCGCGAAACAGTGCAGCGCCTGTTTTCCGGCGAGAGAGCTTTTTTGCGAAAAATGTAAAAAAATGTTGCACTGAAATTTTAATCATGCATAGAATGCGCACACCAAACGGGTTGCGGAAAAAATCTAGTGTTGGGAGTGCAGTGGTCGCACATTATGCAGTGCATGGTTCGAGTCAATTTTTTTTTACAAGGAATGAAAATGGCTACAACAAAAAGCAAAGCGAAAAGCAGCACCACGAAGAAACCAGCCGCAAAGAAAGTGACTGCCAAGAAACCGGCAGCCAAGAAGGCCGCAGCGAAGAAGCCCGCAGCGAAAAAAGCAGTTGCCAGGAAACCGGCAGCCAAGAAGGCCGTAGCGAAAAAGCCCGCAGCGAAAAAAGCAGTTGCCAGGAAACCGGCTGTCGGCAAGGGCATACTCGGCGCCTGATCGCTCCTGGATGGGGGCGGGTGTTGAGATACAATTCCGCCCTTTTTGCCTTATGAATATTGCCTGTTTGGCAAGTTGGTTCTTTCCTCTTCATTTATCCGGCTTGTGTAGATAGCAAACAGGCAGCAGGCCATCTTCACGCTTTTCGTGAGAAGTTTTTGCCGCCTAATTCTACGGCCAGGATTGGTTAGCTTTGCTGCTGTGTGTAGTGACTTATCATCAACCTCAAGGCGGTCAACGCACGGGATTACCTGTTGCTGTGGTAATGTCCAAATCAGCGCGTGCTTCCGCGTTTATCGGCTGGCTGACATTTCTCTTATTGCGTTTCTTCGAGTGCCGAACAGCCCACCGAGAAATCCGACTGTGGCACCCAAAAGAAGATAGGCCAGCGCCCATCCCATTTCACTGGTGCACCAGCCGGGCGGTAATGAATTTCCATTCGGCCGGATCGAGCGGCGTGATGGAGAGGCGGTTGCCGCGTTGCAGGACGCGCATACGCTGAAGCTCTGTGTGTTTGCGCAATTCGGATAGCGGAATCAACCCGATTTGTTTGACCAGTTGCACGTCTACGTTGAACCAGCGCGGCGTTTCCAGTGTGGCCATGGGATCGAAGTATTTGCTGCCGCGCTTGAACTGCGTGGCATCCGGATAGGCGACGCTGCTGACTTTGGCGATGCCCGCGATGCCCGGTTCGGCGCAATTGGAATGATAGAACAGCACGCCGTCGCCAATCTTCATCTGGTCGCGCATGAAGTTGCGCGCCTGGTAATTGCGCACACCATACCAGGCCACTGTCTGGTTGGGCAGCCTGGCGAGATCATCTATGCTGCAATCGGCGGGTTCCGATTTCATTAGCCAATATCGCATTTGGGCCTCGCAGAAAAAGCGGCGTGCATCCGATTCGCGCCTTGTTGCCTGGTTTGGAAATTTGGTCGCGCTAAAGACAGAAAAAATGCGACCGAAGCCGCATCTAAAACAAGAGTCCCCCGCCTGTGCCGTTGGATCAGAATCCTGAACCTGGGGTTCAAGTATGGGTCGCTTTCCGGTTACCTCAGGTACGTCCGCAGGGGACGCGCACAACAGTAACGATTTGGTTCGCAACCTCACGCATAGCGTATTGGTTCAAAGAATTAATGATCCTGACGAACACCGCAGGGGACAACCCTTGAAAGCCATCCGGCTAGAATAACTCGTCCTGTTTCGCCAATGTTGCTTCAATGGCTGCCTGCATGGATTCGATTCTACGCTTAAACTCGCCCATGTCAAAACCACTGCCAATGCGGGTGGTCAGCAGTTCGTGGGCAATGTTAAGCGCAGCCATGATGGCAATGGGTTCTAGCGAAGTGATTTTTCCGGCATCGCGGATTTCGCGCATGTTCTTGTCCAGATATGCGACGGCCTCCATTAATTCTTCCCGCTCGTTATCGGGACAGGCAACCCGGAACTCCCGATCCAGGATGGTGACGTCAAACGCATCAACCTTGCTTTCAGTCGTCATTTGTCTGGTCTTCTGGAATTTTCGCCAGCAGGCGTTCCAATCGAATACGGGCCACGGCGATTTTGTCGTCGGATTTACGGCCCTGGCTCAAGGCGTTTGCGAGTTCTTGACGCAACTGGTGATTTTCTTCGCGCAAGCGCTGGGCCAGTTGTATTAGCAGTGCCAGTTTGTTTTCCAAAATAGTTAATTGAGCTTGCATGAAGCAAACTATAGCTTATAAAAACTTGAAAAGTCAAAAAATAACATTGTGTATTGAAAGCAGTTTATAGCCCGGCGATTTTGTAGTGCGCTACAATGCGCCCTGCCTTTAGGTGCCGGATGCGCGCATGCATCCGGTTAAACGGGAAACAGGTGAAATGCCACCGGCATCCAATCCTGTGCTGCCCCCGCAACGGTTAGCGAGTGTGGATTCGCCTCGATGCCACTGTGAGTATTCATGGGAAGGCGGAGAATCAAAACTTGCGAGCCCGGATACCGGCCTGAGAGCAAGGGACAGGAGATGCTGCGGGTGGCGCATCGGAACAGATTTGATCCATCTCACATCCAGAGAAGGCCAGGGCAAGGCAACTCCTTGTCGATCGTTCTGATTTTTCGCTCAGCGTATTTCCTGAAATTCTAATGTTCCAACGGGGTCGCTTGGAATTTACTCAGGAAACGACAATGAAACAAAAGTTCTTCACCGTCGCGCTGTTCGGCGTGATCGCACCTGTTGCCGCTCAGGCGGACATTCCCAGTCTGGACGAAGTGGTCGTCACCGCGACGCGCCTGCCGCAGGCTTTGAACAAGACCATCGCCGATGCCACCGTATTGAACGAACAAGAAATACGCGATTCCGGCGCCCCGGATGTGCTGACGCTGCTGCGTTCGCTGGCGGGTGTCGAAGTTGTGCAGACGGGCGGGCTGGGCGCGCAGTCCAGCACCTTCATGCGCGGCACCAATTCCGATCAAGTGCTGGTGCTGCTGGATGGCGTGCGCATCAATTCCGCCACGACGGGCGCGACCGCGCTCGAACACATCATGCTGGACAGCATCGAACGTATCGAAGTGGTACGCGGCAACGTCAGCAGTCTGTACGGTTCCGAAGCCATAGGCGGCGTGATCCAGTTGTTCACCAAGCATGGTTCGGGTGAGCCGGCTTTCAATGCCGGCGCGGGAGCAGGCAGCCATGGCACGCAACGTTTGGCGGCGGGGTACTCCGGTGCGGTGAATGGCACCTCATTCAGCATGAATGCCGGCGAAGTCAAAACCGATGGCGTGTCGGCAATGAATCCGCTGCTTGCACCGAATGCCAATCCCAACAACAACGGCTATGACAACAACACCCTGGCTGCGCAAGTCAAACATGACCTCAACGCGGATCATGCCTTGTCCGCCTCCTTGTTCAGCACGCGCGGCAACGTCTCGTTTGACAATGCGTTCGGCTTGCCAACCGACATTAACAACACCGTCGAAAACATCGACAAACTATCGTTGGCCTCGGACGATCAGCTCAGCCTGATGTGGCACAGCTCCGTACGTCTGGCACAAGGCACTGACGACAGCCACAGTTACACCAACAATGTGCTGGCCTCGCGTTTCCAGACCCAAAGCAATCAACTTGCCTGGCAAAACAGTCTCCAGATCACGGATGGTCAACAGGTGAATTGGGCGGCGGAGCATTTGGGTCAGGTAGTCACATCCGACACGCTTTTTACGCAGACTTCGCGCAATGTGAACAGCCTGTCGGGCGGCTATACCGGTTCATATGGCGCGCACCAGGCACAACTCAATCTGCGCCAGGATCGCTACTCCGATTTCGGCACGGCCAACACCGGTCTGCTCGGTTATGGCCTGTCCTTCGCGGATAGCTGGCGCGCCACGGCCAGTGTCAGCAATGCCTTCAGGGCGCCGACTTTCAACGACATGTATTACCCCCTGTCGTTCGGTTATCAGGGCAATCCAAACCTGAAGCCGGAACGCTCGCACAACCGGGAGATCGGGTTGCACTACGCGGCGCATGGCCAGCGCTTGGATGCGGTGTATTTCGATAATCGCATCAGTGATCTGATCGCCATCAATGCTGCCTACACCACCATGGTCAACATTAATCAGGCGCAAATCAGCGGGCAGGAATTGAGCTACGCGGGCGAGTTTGGCCATACGCATTTGAAGGCCAGTGCGACCTTCCAGAATCCGCATGACACGGCAACCGGCCTGGTGCTGCCGCGTCGCGCCAAGGAATTTGCCAACGTTGCGGCAACGCAAGATGTCGATGCATGGAACATGGCTGCAGAGGTGCGTTACAGCGGCGCACGCCAGGATGCGGACAGCAACGGCAACCCGGTCACGTTGCCCGGCTACTGGCTGCTTAATCTGGCTGCGCGTTACAGCATCGACAAGCATTGGAACCTGTCGGCGCGCGTGGACAACCTGTTCAACCGCAATTATTCCGAGGTGTATAGCTACAACACCCTGGGGCGCACGCTTTTCGTTGGAGTGAACTACCAGCAGTAATGTTGGCGCAGGGTTGTTGTGAATTGCCGGCACGCGCGCCAGTTACCGAGCCGCAGGACGGACAAGGCACAGATCGGAGCAGGATAGCTTCCGCGGGGGTAAACATTAAGCCTCCCGTGCAAACGAGGGGACTGTTGTTTTTGTCGCGGTGTTTGCACGCTTCTTGCGCCCGAATCCCGGCTTTTTTCTGCTACAGTGCGCGCCATGAATATGACCAGCACCCAGCTATATCTGCGCCTGCTCACCTACGTTAGAACCTATTGGCGCGCCTTCCTGGTATCGATAGCCGGCATGGCGCTGGCCGCGGCCACCGAGCCGTTGTTGCCGGCCTTGCTGAAGCCCATGCTGGACGGAACTTTCGTGCACAAGGATGAGACCATCCTGCGCTGGGCGCCGCTGCTCATCATGCTGATTTTCCTGGTGCGCGGCGCGGCCAGCTTTGTCGGCACCTATGTCATCAACTGGGTGGGCAACAAAGTGGTGATGGACCTGCGCGCCGAGATGTTCCGCAAGCTGCTGTCTCTGCCCACGCGGTTCTACGACGATCACGCTACCGGCAACCTGATCTCCAAACTGACCTTTGACGTGACGCAGGTGACTGCCGCCGCCACCAGCGTGGTGACCATCATCATCCGCGATTCGATCATGATCGTCGGCCTGCTCGCCTGGCTGTTTTATCTCGACTGGAAGCTGACGCTGCTCAGCCTGGTGATGGCGCCGGTGATCGCGGTCATCATCCGCACCATCAATACCCGTTTGCGTTCCGCCAGCCGCGATGCACAGCGTGCGATGGGCGACATCACCCAAGTCATCGAGGAAAGCATCACCGCGCACAAGGTGGTGAAGCTGTTCGGCGGGCAGCAATATGAAAGCGGACGTTTCGGCGACCAGGCCAACTGGGTGCGCCGCCATGCCATGAAGCAGGCCGCAGCGTCTGCCGCCAATGTTCCGATCGTGCAGATGGTCGCCGCCGTGGCGCTGGCAGTCATCGTTTACATCGCCACCGTGCAGTCGAAGAGCGACGAAACCACGGTAGGCGGGTTTCTCTCCTTCGTCGCCGCCATGCTGATGCTGACATCGCCCCTGAAACGGCTGACCAGCGTCAGCGAATACATGCAGCGCGGATTGGCGGCGTCGGAAAGCGTGTTCGAATTGCTCGATACCGAAGGCGAGACCGATACCGGCAAGATCGCGATGGGCCGTGCGGCTGGAAAGATCAGTTTTGAACATGTGAGCCTGTCCTATCACAATGACAGCAGGATGGCGTTGCGTGACATCTGTCTGGAAATCCCGGCGGGGCAGGTGGTGGCGCTGGTCGGTGCGTCCGGCAGCGGCAAGAGTACGCTGGCGAATCTGGTGCCGCGCTTTTATTTGCCGACAGAGGGGCGCATCCTGCTGGACGGCCACGATCTGGCCGAACTGACCCTGGCCAGCCTGCGTGCCAATATCGCACTGGTCAGCCAGGAAGTGGTGCTGTTCAATGATACCCTCGCCGCCAACATCGCTTACGGCCAGATGCGTGTAGTGCCGGAGGCGGAAATCATTGCCGCCGCCCAGGCCGCGCACGCGATGGAATTCATCCGTGACATGCCGCAAGGACTGCAGACACTGGTGGGCGAAAAGGGCGTGCGCCTGTCCGGCGGGCAGCGCCAGCGCATCGCCATCGCGCGCGCCTTGCTCAAGGATGCGCCCATCCTGATCCTCGACGAAGCCACATCGGCACTGGACAGCGAATCCGAACGCCATGTGCAGGCTGCGCTGGAAACCCTGATGCGCGGGCGCACCACGCTGGTCATCGCGCACCGCCTGTCCACCATCGAAAATGCAGACCGCATCGTCGTGCTGCAAAAAGGCGAGATCGTCGAGTCGGGCACGCACCGCGAGTTGATCGGCAGGGGAGGCGTGTATGCTCAATTGCACCGTATCCATTTTGACTGGAAAGCGCAGGAGCGCAGGGAGTAAATCCAGATGGCTATTAGCTGCGCCTGAATGGGCCATCAAGCGCCGAGATAGGCACGCCTTACTGCGTCACTTCCAAGCAGATTCGCGGTGTCGCCGGACAAGGTGACCAATCCGCTTTCCAGCACATAGCCGCGCTGCGCGACTTCAAGCGCAAGCCTGGCGTTCTGTTCGACCAGCAATATGGAAACACCCTGGGCGGATATGTCGCGTATGGTTTCGAAAATTTTCACCACCAGCATCGGCGCAAGACCCATGCTGGGTTCGTCCAGCATCAGCAGTCTGGGGCGACTCATCATGGCGCGGCCTATCGCCACCATCTGCTGTTCGCCGCCGGAAAGTGTCCCGGCTACTTGCGCGCGGCGTTCGGCGAGGCGCGGGAACAGCGCGTGGATACGCTGCATGTCATGATGGATGCCGGGCTTGTCGCTGCGGCTGTATGCGCCCATCAGCAAATTCTCTTCCACGGTCAGGCGCGCGAATATGCCGCGTCCCTCCGGTACCAGCGCCAAACCATTGCGCACACGCTGGTGCGCGGGAATGTTGTGCAGGGATTTACCGTCGTAATGGATTTTGCCTGCCGCGGGATGCAGCAATCCGGCCAGCGCCTTGAGCGTGGTGGTCTTGCCCGCGCCGTTGCTGCCGATCAGCGCGACCAATTCGGCCGGGGCGACATGGAGGTCTATGCCTTTCACGGCCTGGATGCCGCCGTAACTGACCTTGAGGTTTTCTACCGAGAGCAAGTTCATGGAATGCTGCTACCTCGATTGTTCTTCAGCGTTTTCACCCCCACCCTGACCCTCCCCCTCGAGGGGGAGGGGACGGAAAGCTTGATGCCGCACCAGCTCCTTCCCCCTGTCAGGGGGAAGGCAGGGATGGGGGTGAATCGGTGAATCCAATGGAAAGTTTTCATGTTGCTTCTGCCCCGAGATATGCCGCGATCACTGCCGGGTCGCGGCGCACTTCATCCGGCGCGCCCTCGGCGATCTTCCTGCCGTAGTCCAGCACCGCCACACGGTCGCACAGCCCCATGATCAGCTTCACGTCGTGCTCGATGAGCAGCACGGTGATGCCGTCGCTGCGGATGGTTTGCAGCAGGGCTTTCAGGCTTTCGGTTTCGGTGGCATTCATGCCAGCCGCCGGTTCATCCAGCGCCAGCAGCCTGGGCTCGGTGGCAAGCGCGCGGGCGATTTCCAGGCGACGCTGCTCGCCATAGGACAGATGCCGGGCCAGTGTCTGGTGCGGACGTTCGATGCCGACATAGCGCAACAACTCGCGCGCGCGCTTGGCGATGGCGCGCTCCTCCGCGCGCGCGGCAGCATTGCGCGTGAGTGCACCCCAGATCCCCGCGCGCGTGCGCACATGGCGCCCGACCATGACGTTTTCCAGCGCGCTCATGTTGGCGAACAGGCGGATATTCTGGAAAGTGCGCGCGATGCCTGCCTCGGCCAGCACGTGTGGCTTGCAGTGCGAATAGCGGACGCCGCTGAAAGTGAACGCGCCTTCATCCAACTGGTACAGTCCAGTGACGACGTTGAACAGCGTAGTCTTGCCTGCGCCATTCGGGCCGATCAGGCCATATATTTCGCCGCGCCGGATGTGCAGCGAGACAGCGGACAGCGCGGTGAGTCCGCCGAAACGCTTGCCTACGCCGGACAGCTCCAGCAGCACGTCACCTGCTGGAGTCATACACCGTATCCTGTTCCTGGTGTGCGACATCCTCATCCGCTTCCAACTCGCGGCGGCGCACCGAGGACGGCCACAACCCGGCGGGGCGCAGCAGCATGACCGCGATCAGCGCCAGGCCGAACAGCAGCATGCGCAGGCTTTCCGGATCAACCAGCGTCCTGCCGAACAGCGCCTGCTGCACGGGACCTGCCCCGTGGCGAAACGCTTCCGGCAGCAGCGACAGCAACACACCACCGAGCACGACGCCGGCGATGTTGCCCATGCCGCCCAGCACCACCATGCACAGAATCATGATGGATTCCATCAGGCTGAAACTTTCCGGACTGACGAAGCCCTGGAAGCCGGCGAACAGGCCGCCGGACAGGCCGCCGAAGGTCGCGCCCATGGCAAAGGCCAGCAGCTTGATATTGCGCGTGTTGATGCCCATCGCTTCCGCCGCCACCTCGTCCTCGCGGATCGCCATCCAGGCGCGCCCGATGCGCGAATCCTCCAGCCGCCGCGACACGAACACCGCCAGCAGCGTGAACAGCAGGAACAGGTAGTAATACAGATGCACAGAGGGCAGGCTGACGCCGAAAATTTCCTGCGTGGCGCCGAGCGAGAAACCGGCGCTCTGCACCGGGTCGATCATGCTGATGCCCTGCGGGCCATTGGTGATGTTGACCGGTGCGTTCAGGTTGTTGAGGAAGATGCGGATGATCTCGCCGAAGCCCAGCGTGACGATGGCAAGGTAATCGCCGCGCAGGCGCAGCGTCGGCGCGCCGAGCAGCACGCCGAACATGCAGGCCAGCAGCGCACCCAGCGGCAGCACTATCCATACCGGCCAGTGCAAACCGAACTGCGGCGAGGACAGCAGCGCATAGTTGTAGGCGCCCACGGCGAAGAACGCGACGTAGCCGAGGTCGAGCAGCCCGGCGTAACCGACCACGATGTTCAGCCCCAGCGCCAGCATGATGTACAGCAATGCGAAATCCGCAATGCGCACCCAGCCGCGCCCGAACAGCGCGTCGGTGGCGAAGGGCAGGAGCAGCAGCGCGATGGCGAGCGCGGCGAGCAACGGCTTGGATTTTTGATTGAGCTTCATCTTGAGGAAAAGCTATTTGCCGCAGAGGCCACAGAGACGGCGCCGGTTTTTTCTGTGGCTTGATTTTCGGTTTGCAGCTCGCTCCGCCAAACGTTCGCCGAGCAATCCGGATGGCCTGAACACCAGCCAATGCAGGGTGCGCTTGCGCCCCAATAGCGCAATGGTGCGCAAGCGCACCCTACAAAAACATCAGGCGCGTTCCGCAACACGCTCTCCCAATAAACCGGATGGACGGAAAATCAGCACGGCGATCAGCACGAAAAAGGCAAACACGTCCTGATAATTGCTGCCGAAGAATCCGCCGGACAGGTCGCCGATATAACCCGCGCCCAGGCTCTCGATCAATCCCAGCAGCACGCCGCCGAGCATTGCGCCGCGCAGGTTGCCGATGCCGCCGAGAACGGCGGCCGTGAACGCTTTCAGGCCGAGCAGGAAACCCATGTAGTAGTGCACGATGCCGTAGTTCGCGCTTATCATGACGCCCGCCACGGCCGCCAGCGCAGAACCGAGCATGAAGGTGACGGAGATCACGCGGTTGATGTCCACGCCCATCAGCGCGGCGGCGGAGGGATTTTCCGCCACGGCGCGCATCGCGCGTCCCAGGCGCGTGTGGTGCACCAGCAGCATCAGCCCGGCCATCATCAGCAGCGCGATCAGCACGATGATCAGTTGCACATCATTGATGACCGCGCCGCCCAGCGTATGCGAATTGCCCGGCAACAATTGCGGGAAGGCGTGGTATTCGCGTCCCCAGAATATCATTGCCAGATTTTGCAGCACGATGGACATGCCGATGGCGGTGATCAGCGGTGCGAGGCGCGGCGCATTGCGCAGCGGGCGGTAGGCGATGCGCTCTATGCCGTAGCCCAGAGCCATGCATGCCGCAGCCGCGACCATCAGGGCAATCAGCAGGATCAACAGCGGCGGCAGGCCGGACGCGGCCAGCAGTTGCGTCATCGTCAGCGCCACCATCGCCCCGACCATCACTACCTCGCCATGCGCGAAATTGATCAGGCCGAGGATGCCGTACACCATGGTGTAGCCCAGCGCGACCAACGCATACACGCTGCCCTGCACCAGCCCGTTGATGATTTGCTGTAAGAGAATATCCAAATGGCGCCCCTGTAAGATCCAGCTTCCATCATTCCTGCGCAGGCGGGAAAACGAGGCCAGAGGCCGAAGTTACGAGGAACGGCAATCCGGCGGTTTTGTCTAGCATGGTGCCTGAGGTTTGTCCCCGCGTCGCGGGGGAATTGGTCATCGACTGGATTCCCGCCTGCGCGGGAATGACGAGTTGTTGATTCGTTATTCACACTTTGCTGTCAGTGTGGTGCCGCAGGCGCGCCTCCGCCCATGGTTTGCAACGGGTGCCACTTGCCCTGTTGCACCTGATACAGCGTTACTGCGCCGCCCCTGAGGTCGCCCTTTTCATCGAAGGAAATCTTCGCGGTCACACCGTCATATTCAATCTTCGCCAACTCGGGCAGGTATTTTGCCGGTTCGGGAGAGCCGACCTTTTGCATTGCGGCGATCATCACGTTCACCGCATCATAACAATACGGTGCATACAACTCGATGGGCTGCTGGAATTTTGCCTGGTAGCGCTGCGAGAAATCCTTGCCGCCGGGCATCTGCTCCAGCGGCACACCGGGCAGCGAGGCATACATGCCATCAGCCGCCGCGCCCGCCAGTTCGATCATGTTGGGCGTATAGCCGCCATCGCCCATCATGAATTTGGCGGGCAATCCCAGCGACCTCATTTGCTTGACCATCGGCACGCCTTGCGGATCCATGCCGCCGAAAAAAATCAGGTCAGGCTGCTTGCCTTTGATCGAGGTCAGCACGGCGCTGAAGTCCACCGCCTTGTCGGTGGTGTACTCGCGCGCCACGATTTGCGCACCATTGGCTTCGGCGGATTTGGCGAATTCGTCCGCCAAGCCCTGCCCGTATGCGGTGCGGTCATCGATCACCGCGATTTTTTTTGCCGCCAGATTCTTTGCGGCGAACTCGCCCAATATCTTGCCTTGTTGCCCGTCGTTCGCCATCACACGGAATGCGGTCTTGAATCCCTGGGCGGTATATGCCACGGCGGTGGCGGATGGAGAAATTTGCGGAATGCCATTGTCGCTGTATATCCGCGAAGCGGGAATGGAAGTGCCTGAATTGAGGTGGCCGATAACGCCGTTCACCTTGTCGTCCACCAGTTTCTGCGCCACGATGGTCGCGGACTTGGGGTCGGCCTGGTCATCCTCGCTGACCAGTTCGAAGTGCACTTTCCTGCCGCCTACGGTCACGTCCCTGGCATTGGCATCTTCGATCGCCATGCGCGTACCGTTCTCGTTGTCCTTGCCATAATGGGCCTGCGGTCCGGTGAGCGGAGCAGATGCGCCGATCTTTACCACCAGTTCATCGCCGGCTTGGCTGTTTGCCGTCATCGAGGCGGGACTGGCGGCCGGGTTTTCCGATTTGCCGCAGGCGACAAGCAGAGCGGCACACAGCACAGCAGGAAATATAAATGCCTTGATAGTCATGCGTGGTATGGGAGGCGGGTGGGACATGAAAAGGATGGCGGAATTATCCGTAGCCCCCCGATGATTGTCAATTCATGAGC
>JBAUUR010000165.1:0-128184 GCA_049582805.1 Gallionellaceae bacterium
AAAAGAGTGAGTTTCCGTGGTCACTTTACCCCTCCCGGTGATCTGAAAATCGACTGTAGGGCTTTCTGAGAGGTCAAAAATTTTCCACATTTGCAAACATCGAGAATTTCAACAAACTGCTAATGAATTTTTCTGGATTAATAAATAAACCGGCAGAACCTCATGCTTAACGACCGCGCCCAAATCCTGCTCAAGACTCTGGTGGAACGCTATATCAGCGACGGCCACCCGGTCGGCTCGCGCGTGCTGCAACAATTTTCCGGGCTGGATGTCAGCTCCGCCACCATCCGCAATGTGATGGCCGATCTGGAAGAAATGGGGTTGATCTCCAGCCCGCACACTTCCGCCGGCCGGGTACCTACCGCACTGGGCTACCGTTTGTTCATAGACACGCTGATGGTGGTGCAACCGCTGGATACGGTGAGCGTACAACATCTGCGATACCAGTTGCAGCCGGACAATCCCTCGCGCCTGATGACGCAGGCTTCCAACCTGCTGTCCGAACTGACCCATTTCGCGGGTGTGGTGGCAACGCCCAGGCGCCCCTCGATTTCGGTGCAGCAGATCGAGTTCTTGCGCCTGTCGGAAAAGAAAATCCTGCTGATCATCGTGATGCCGGACGGCGAAGTGGAAAACCGGGTGCTGCTGACCGACAAGGATTATACCCAGGCGCAGCTTATCGAGGCGGGCAATTTCCTCAACCAGCACTATACCGGCTGCGGGTTTCCGGAAATCCGCCAGCGCGTGCAAAGCGAACTGCACCAGTTGCGCCACGACATGACCTCGTTGATGGCTGCCGTCATCGCCGCCGGGGATGAAGTCATGGCGCGCAAGCAGGAAGACTACGTGATCAGCGGCGAACGCAATCTGCTGCATGTGCAGGATCTGTCTGCCGACATGAACCGCCTGCGCAGCCTGTTCAACGTCTTCGAGCAGAAATCCGAGCTGCTGAGCCTGCTGGACGCCAGCCGCCACGCGCCCGGCGTGCACATCTTCATCGGCAACGAATCTGGATTGGCCGGGCTGGACGAATGCAGCGTCGTCAGTGCGCCCTACGCCAGCAACGGGCAGGTGATCGGCACCCTGGCCGTAATCGGACCGAAGCGCATGGATTACGAAAGAGTAGTGCCGATTGTGGACGTGACTGCCAAACTGCTCAGCAATGCGCTGTCGCAACATTGATGAGTCCCTCGATCACCGTAAAATCACCAGGGTGGATAAAGCGCGCAGCGCGTGTCCACCGCGCAACATGGTGGATACGGCATTACATGCCCTTATCCACTCTACGACTCAGGATAACGATAAATGCCCTACCAGACAGAACCTGACTTCACCCACGGCACCCCGGAAAAAACCGCCGTGCTGCTGGTCAACCTCGGCACGCCGGAGGCGCCCACCGCGCAGGCGCTGCATCCCTACCTGAAGGAATTCCTGAGCGATCCGCGCGTGGTGGAAATCCCCAGGCTGGCGTGGTGGCTTGTCCTCAACGGCGTCGTCCTCAACACGCGCCCGAAACAATCGGCGAAGAAATACGCCAGTATCTGGATGCCGGAAGGCTCGCCGCTCAAGGTGCACACCGAGCGCCAGACCGCGCTGTTGCAGGGTTATCTGGGGGAGAAGGTCAAAGGCATCGTGGTGGACTACGCCATGCGCTACGGCAATCCCTCGATTCCCAGCGTGCTGCGCAAACTCAAGGAGCAGAACTGCCAGCGCATCCTGCTGCTGCCGATGTATCCGCAATACGCCGCCAGCTCAGTCGCCACTGTTTTCGACGCGGTATTCACCGCACTGCAAGGCATGCGCAACGCCCCGGCGCTGCGCACCATCAAACATTTCCACGACCATCCCGGCTACATCCAGGCCACTGCGCAGAACATCCGCGACTACTGGACGCTGCACGGGCGGCCCGACAAGCTGGTAATGAGCTTCCACGGCCTGCCGCGCTACACACTGGACAAGGGCGACCCCTACCACTGCGAATGCCAGAAGAGCGGCCGCCTGATCGCCGAAGCACTGGGGCTGGGCCAGGAGCAATATCTGATCACCTTCCAGTCGCGCTTCGGCCGCGCCGAATGGCTGAAGCCCTACACCGCCGCCACGCTGCAAGAACTGGGCAGGCAGAAAACCCGGCGCGTGGACATGGTCTGTCCCGGTTTTGTCGCGGACTGCCTGGAAACACTGGAAGAAATCGCCATGGAAGTGCGCGAAGAATTCCTGCGCGCGGGCGGCGGTGAATACCACTACATTCCCTGCCTCAACGAACGCGATGAATGGATCCACATGCTCACCGACCTGGTGCTGGATAACCTGCACGGCTGGCTGGACAAACCGGACGCGGCGGAACGCGAGCAAAGCAGGTTGCGGGCGCTGGCGATGGGCGCAAAGAAATAGGCAGGGAGAAACTTCCCTTTTGTTTTTGCGCTACGTGAAAAAAGCGCTGCTCCCGCTTATTCGATTCGCCCGGATGATCATCATTCCCACGGAAAGCGGGGCAGGTTATTGAGTGCCTGCAGCAAACCTTGATTCCACGCTTCGGAAAGCTGCTTTGCAAAGGGATCGTTTTCGGTCATGGTCATGCGCTGGCCAAAATCCAGGCAGTCTCTTTCATAGATCAGCAAATCGATCGGCGGGCCGACCGTCAGGTTGCTGCGCACGGTTGAGTTCATCGATACCAGCGCGCAGCGCGCAGCGTGCGCCAATGGCGTGGTGCGCTTGATCACGCGATCGAGTATCGGTTTGCCGTATTTGATTTCGCCGATTTGCAGGAACGGATGTTCGTCCGATTCGTGTATGTAGTTGCCTTGCGGATAAATCAGCAGGGTCTCCGGACGATCCTTGCCGATCTGGCCGCCGAATATGAACGTGGCCTCAAAATTGGTGCCTGAAGGGTCGCGGTCGACATGCTGCTTCTGCACGCCGGCGCTGATGCTGGCGATATAGTCGGATGCCGCCAGCATGTTGATGGCGTTGCGCAAATTCACCGGCGTGGCATTTTCGATATCGCTCCACAGACGTTTCACCACGGACTGGGTCGTGGCGAGGTTGCCCGCGGACAACAGCGTGAAGGTGCGCTCACCCGGCCACACGAATGAATGCATCTTTGAGTAAACCGAGAAGTTGTCAAATCCGCCGTTGGTGCGGGAGTCCGAGCAGAATACCAGTCCCTGGTCGGTGTTGATGGCAACGCAGTAAGTCATGTAAGTACGGTTTGAATTCGGGATTGAGCGGTTCGTCATGTATTAAGCTGCTTGCGCAACACTAACATGCCGCTTGTCACTCGGCAAATTCGATTTCAGCCTGGTTTGTTCCAGCCGCCTGGCTGCCGTAGGCGTGGAAATAGTGATTCGTGAGCACGTCATGGATCTCGCCCAGTTCGGCCTGCAACTGATCCAGATATTCGTGCAATGCCACGGTACTGAGGCCATCGGTAGAATGTTGCGCGATCTTATGCCGCAGTTGGGCGACGATCTGTTGCAGATGCTGCGATCTTGGCATCAGCTTGAAGCAGGACTCTATTTCAAACAGGCAGTGTTCGACGCTGCGGGGAAAACGGATATCACCGAGCAGAAAATTGATCGCAGCGCTGCTGCGTACTTGCATGGCCACCAGACGGCGATAGGTCTGATAGGCGGATAATGAATTCAATGTGCCCATCCACAGGCGTTCCATGATGGCCTCGTGCAGCGCACTATCCTGCGGCAGCCGAACCGCTGAATTGATGTCGAGAATGCGCGTGGTCATGTCGGCGCGTTCGACATTGCGTCCCAGTTTGATGATCTGGTAGGCGAGGTCGTGCGCCATCGTGCCGGAAACCAGGCCAACGATGGCATGGCGCTGTTCGATGACATTGTTCAGCACCAGGTACCGGTCGCGCCGGCTGCGGCAGGCAAAGGCGGCATTCTCCCGGATATACAGAAACAAGGTGTTGATGCGCTCCCACATTTCGGCGGGAAGCACTTCGCGCAAGGTGCGCGTATTTTCACGGGCAGACTGCACGCAGGACAGGATCGAACTTTGGTTGCGGCTGTCCTCGATCAGGAAGCTCATGATCGCCTCTTCATTGGCATCCGGGTAATACTGGTGGAACACGCTATCCAGGCCGGCAATTTCGATCAGGTTGGCCCAGCCGAATGAAGCACCGTGCGGCAGGTCGAGCAGGACATGCGTGGTGCTGTTGATCAGGCGCGCGGTATTCTCGGCCCGTTCCAGATAGCGCGCCATCCAGTACAGATTTTTCGCGACACGGGCCAGCATCAGCGACCCTCCTCGACTATCCAGGTGTCCTTGCTGCCGCCGCCCTGCGAGGAATTGACCACCAGCGAGCCTTTGCGCAGGGCCACCCGCGTCAATCCTCCGGTGGTGGCGTACAACTGGTCCGCCTGCAACACGAAGGGACGCAAGTCCAGATGGCGCGGCGCCAGTTGTCCGTCAACCAGGGTGGGGGCCGTGGAGATATCCAGCGTCGGCTGCGCCATGTAATTACGCGGGTTGGCGCGGATCAGCCCGGCGAATTGCGCGCGCTCCTGCGGCGTGGCGCGCGGGCCGATCAGCATGCCGTAGCCGCCGGATTCATTGGCCGGTTTGACGACCAGCTTGTCCAGATTGTTCAGCACGTGATCGCACTGGTCCTGGTACATGCACAGATAACTGGGCACGTTGGCGAGGATCGGATCCTGATCCAGATAATAGCGAATGATCTGCGGCACAAAGGCATACACCACCTTGTCATCCGCCACGCCCGCGCCGGGCGCGTTGGCGATGCCCACCTTGCCGTTGCGCCAGGCCCGCAACAGGCCGCGCACCCCCAGCACCGAATCCGGATTGAAGCCTTCCGGATCAAGGAAACCATCATCGATGCGCCGATAGATCACATCCACCCGCCGCAAGCCGGCAATGCTTTTCATGTACACCACATTATCGTTGTCCACCAGCAAATCCGCTCCTTCCACCAGGTAGACGCCCATCTGCTGGGCCAGATAACTGTGCTCGAAATACGCCGAGTTATAGATGCCCGGCGTGAGCACGGCGATGACCGGCTGGTCGCCGGGACGGGGCGACAAGGCGGCCAATGTCTGGTAGAGCTGTGTCGGATAGTCGTCCACGGGGAGAATGCTGGTCGTGCGGAACACTTCGGGGAAAATCCGCTTCATGATCTGGCGGTTCTCCAGCATGTACGACACGCCGGATGGAACGCGCAGATTATCTTCCAATACATACACGGTGCCGTCGCGATCGCGCACCAGATCGGTGCCGCAAATGTGCGCCCACACGCCAAATCGGGGCGTCATGCCGACACACTGCGCACGGAAATTGCCCGATCCAGCCAGCACCTCGGCCGGAAATACCCCGTCCCTGATGATATTCTGTGCGTTGTACAGGTCGTTGATGAACAGATTCAGTGCGGTCAGCCGCTGCTTGAGCCCGGCCTGTATCCAATCCCATTCACTGCGCGCCATGACCCGCGGGATCGGGTCGAACGGCCACGCCCGGTCAATATTCCCCGACTCGCTGTAAATCGTGAAAGTGATGCCCATCGCCATGATGGTGGCATCCACCGCCTGATGGCGCGCCGCCAACTCGTCATCATCCAGCGAATTCAGGTAATCGAACAACGGCCGCGCCGCCGACCGGGGCTGCAGGTCGCGATCGAGCAGCTCATCGTAGGCAGTGTTGCCGGCGTATTCGGATGCAGCGAGTTCCATGATGGCGTTCTTTAGTTATTCCTGTAAGACTTAAAGCGAATACTGTGCCAGTGCGGAAGGGAACGAATGCGCGCATGACTGCCTGATGCCTTCCCTTGCTTTATATGGAACTCATCCCGCCTGCGCAACCGCGGCTGCGGGAGGGTGCCGCCAAAGGCTCCGGGCTGCGCCAAGACCACCCGCAGGCTGAGTGTCTGGCGGCATACTCCTTATGGATGCAGCCACCGGCGTGACCCTTGCGGGCGCAACGTAACCGCGCCGATTGACTGCCGAACGGTATACGGGACAGTTCGTTATTGACCTGCATATCTAATGCGCGTAGATTATGCGCATCTCCAATGTTAAGGAAGAACAGTGGGCAACATTGCTTTCAACCCGAATGCCCCCAAGAAATCGGCCAATCTCAGCATCAACGCCGATCTCTTGCAGCAGGCAAAACAACTCAATATCAATCTTTCACAGACGCTGGAACAGCGTCTGGCCGAAATCATCCGGCAAGCGCAGCGCAGCCAATGGCTGGCGGAAAACAAAAGCGCTTTGGATGAATACAACCGGCGCATCGAAGCGCGCGGCACCTTCAGCGACGGCATGCGGCGGTTCTGATGGCGCAGTTCGATGTTTACCTGAATCCGAATGCGAAAACGCGCAAGGCTGTTCCTTTCTTGCTGGATGTGCAGGCCGACCTGTTGGATACATTGGCCACCCGTGTCGTGGCGCCGCTCGTCCTGGCGGAAGAAATGGGGCTGGCAGCCAGACATCTCAATCCGCAGTTCAAGATCAAGGGGGCGGCAGTCGTCATGTCTACCGCAGAGCTGGCGGGTGTCTCCATCCGCTCGCTGGGCGATAAGATTGCGTCGCTAAAAAACAAGCGTGATGAAATAATCGCCGCCCTCGACTTGCTGTTTGCCGGGATTTGATGCGGGTATCTGACTTACCGAAACCGACTAAGCAACAAGTTTATACTACACGTGATCATCGCGCAGCGATGCATTGTCACTCTCCCCCGCCGGAAGATCTGGAGGAAGGGACAGACAAGGTGGCAGCGACGTTTATCATCGGGTGTGATACCAGCACGATGTCTGTTTCTGTTAAGGAGAATAACATGGCTGCAAGCTTCCCTGTTTTTTCCTGATTCCTATTCGCTGAATTGTTGGCCACCTTCAATAAGAAATCGCGCTCCGTTCCCATTGTTCCCTGAAAAATATATTTATTCTTGCCTTTTTCATTGCCGTGAGGCCGTCGTTCGTGACGCGCAGCCCTCGACCCCCGCCTGACGGCCGGCATTTTGAACAGCTGACGCTCAACGTTGAAACTGAAGGCTGTTTTCAATGCAAGCATTCCATTGCATAATGCCAATTGTGAATCGGATGGATTCTCACCGCCTGGGCCTTTCAGCATTATGTTGGATGCTTGATGTCAGGCGCCGCTCTGCTGATCTCCTGGAGGAAGCATGCTGTTGAATTGGTTTGATGCAAGCAAGGCTCAAGAATTTGGAAAAAACCTTGCCGAAAATTTTTCCATAACGTACCCAATTCTTGACAAGAAGAAAGAAAAGG
Source organism: Gallionellaceae bacterium (assembly GCA_049582805.1). Classification (GTDB taxonomy): domain Bacteria; phylum Pseudomonadota; class Gammaproteobacteria; order Burkholderiales; family Gallionellaceae; genus CAVXFS01. Next base: position 7,259 of record JBAUUR010000165.1, read on the forward strand.
CCGGCATGAAGAAACGGGCCAAATTGCTTGGCAGGCTGACAATGGATGTAAGGAAATTTGGGCAAACACACAGCCTCAATTTCTATAAGAAAGCGAAGTTGGGCAATGCGTTCAAGTGGGTTTTGCTGGAGAAAGGGTATGACGCTGAATTTGTGGATGAGCTGACAAAGGAAGTGATCCTGGCCCTAAAATGACGAGCGCAATTCTCCCAGGCCGATGTGGTTTCCAATTAAACGAATGCGTTTCAAGAGTCTGCCTCCCCTTGGCCAGCAACAGCACAACAACCAGGTCTTGTTGCCCCAGGTAATTGCCGATTCCGGGGTCAGGATGATGAAATCTGGATACCCCAACGGGTACGGAAATGAGGATCACAACCACCCCGAAAGGTAAATCAGGCTGCAAGGCACACTATGTTCAACTGGTTAAGAAAAGCAGATTCAACTGCGAAAGCAGCACCAAATCCAGAAGTTGCCAATATTCCGGGCGAAGACTCGATCCCCCAGCTCGCAATTAGTGAAAGCGAAGCCTTCAAGAATCAGGGCAACGCCCATTTCGGCGACGGCAACCTGGATGAAGCCGCAGCCTGTTATCAACATGCCATCGCGTGCGATCCCCGCTATGCCGAAGCCTACAACAACCTCGGCTTTGTCTATCAGGCGCAAGGCAATCTGGAGGGGGCTGTAGCGCTTTATCGCAAAGCGGTCACGTTCAATCCGGACCTGTTGACGGCCCTTCTAAACCTTGGCTTTGGCCTGATGAACCTTGGACAAGCCGATGCTGCAGAGGAGAGTTTGCGCCGGGTGATCGCTCTTGCTCCTGAACATGTTGCCGCATTGCATAGTCTCGGCGTTATAGTCGCGCAACGCGGTGAATTCCTTCATGCCGAAACCCTGTTGCGGCAGGCGCTCGAACTGCAACCTGGATACGCTCAAGCCCACTTCAACCTTGGCAATCTGTTCATGCAGGCCAAGCGTCTTCCCGAAGCGGAAGCATCCTACCGCCGTGCACTGGAACTGAAGCCGGATTACGCCGATGCCTTTAATAACCTTGGCTACCTGCTCGTGGAAGTCAAGCGCCTGCCCGAAGCGGAAGCATGCTACCGCCGTGCGCTGGAACTGAAGCCGGACTACGCCGAAGCCCATAACAACCTGGGCAACCTGCTCATGGAAGCCAAGCGCCTGCCCGAAGCGGAAGCGTCCTACCGCCGCGCGCTGGAACTGAAGCCGGATTACGCTAAAGCCCATAATAATATGGGTACCTTGCTATTGAGAGCCAAGCGCCTGCCCGAAGCGGAAGCGTCCTACCGCCGTGCGCTGGAGTTACAGACAGATTTCGCCGATACCCATAATAACCTTGGCTATCTGCTCGCGGAAGTCAGGCGCCTGCCCGAAGCGGAAGCGTCTTACCGCCGTGCGCTGGAACTGAAGCCGGATTACGCCGAAGCCCATAACAACCTGGGCAACCTGCTCATGGGAGCAAAGCGCCTGCCCGAAGCGGAAGCGTCCTACCGCCGTGCGCTGGAACTGAAGCCGGATTACGCCGAAGCGCATAACAACTTAGGCCACCTACTCTCGGAAACCACGCATTTGATTGAAGCTGAAGCCGCTTATCGCCGTGCACTGGAACTGAATCCGGATTATGCCCAAGCTCATTTCAATCTGAGTTTATTGCTCCTTGCCCTGGGACGATATGCCGAAGCCTGGCCGTATTTCGAGTACCGTTACGATTCGAACATGAAAAAATCCACCAGCATTGTTCCGAACCTCCCTTACCCACAATGGCGCGGAGAATCTCTGGCCGGCAAATCGCTCGTGATCTGGCCGGAGCAAGGCTTTGGTGACTACGTTCAGTTTGCCCGATATACCCTGTTGCTCAGGGAGCGAGGCGTCTCCCGCCTGACTTTGGTTTGTCATCCGTCACTCAAGGCATTGCTGGAAACTGCGGGAGGGGTGGATGCGGTCATCACGGATTTGGCGTTGTCCCCCTCACACGACTATTGGTCTTTTCCTTTAAGCCTTCCCTTGCATTTTGGCACCACCGTAGACACCATACAAGCCGCGCCGCCTTACCTGCATGCGTTGCCGACACGTGTGGATCGGTGGCGGGATCGCTTGCCCACGGGAAAATTCAAGGTGGGACTGGTCTGGAAAGGAAACGCAAACCACAAGAATGATGCTAGCCGTTCGTTGCCTGGGTTGCACACGCTCGCTTCGCTATGGTCTGTGCCGCATGTAACATTCATTAGCCTGCAAAAAGGGCAGGGCGAGGAAGAAGCGAAGGAACCGCCGGCAGATCAGCCGATCCTCCCGCTGGGCTCGGACATCAATGATTTCGCCGATACAGCAGCCATCATAGATCAGTTGGATTTGGTAATCTGCGTTGACACGGCGATTGCCCACGTTGCGGGCGCCCTGGGCAAACCTTGCTGGGTGCTGCTCCCAGCCTTCGGTACCGACTGGCGCTGGCTCCGTGATCGGGAAGACAGCCCGTGGTACGCAAGCATGCGCCTGTTCCGGCAGAAAGATCCGGCGGACTGGGATCGACCAGTGGAACACATCCGCCAAGAGCTTTTTGCGATTACCCATACTGCCTCATGACAAGCTGATGCTGCGACTCTAGCGCCCATGCTGCAAGCAATCAAATTCCAAGGAATGGCGGCATTGCTGGTCAGTATTAATGAGGGCAATTAACAGCGTCTGTGTCGCAAATAATTTCCGGGGGCAGCCCTGCGGCCAAATTGCCCGGGGTCAATAAGTAATCCCCAGCACGTTAAGCGCAGTTCCGATCTGTAGCGAGCCGTCGTTGATCTGCTCCAGTGCAGCCGCGTACTTTCCCAGTTTCGCGTCCGCATCCGCCTGCCGCCGTCCTGCTTTGGCCGTAATAGCCACGTAAAGGATTTTATATGGGGGGCAACGGTGCTAAAATCCGGATCCCTGATCAGTACCAAGGAGAACCCTCATGCGTCGCATGCTGTTTGCAGTTGCTTTAGCTGGTTTATCGACCTTGGCTTACGCCTCCGGCTTCAAGCTTTCCAGCCCGGAAATCAAAGCCAACGGCATGATACCCAAGAGCTTCGAGTTCAATGGTTTTGGCTGTTCGGGTGAGAACAAATCGCCCGCACTCAAATGGAGCGGCGCCCCCAAGGACACGAAAAGCTTTGCCGTGACCGTGTACGACCCGGATGCGCCAACCGGCTCGGGCTGGTGGCACTGGATGGTCATCGACATCCCGGCCGATGTCACCGAACTGGCTGCTGGCGCCGGGGCGGTCAACAGCACGACGCTGCCCAAAGGCGCGGTACAGAACCGTATAGACTACGGCGTGGCGGCCTGGGGTGGCACCTGCCCGCCACAGGGTGACAAGCCGCATCGCTATATCTTCACCGTGTATGCACTGAAGACTGAAAAGCTTGATGTTCCCGCCGATGCCACCGCTGCGTTGACCGGCTTCATGATCCATGCGAACGCGCTGGGCAAGGCCAGCTTCACCGCCAAATACGGTCGCTCCAAGTAAGCTGTATCAGGCGGGATATAAGCATGTAGTCTGGGGTGAGGCACGAACCCCAGCGTTCGACTTCAGGCAATCATCCCCGCCGCCACCGTATTGTTGGTCGCTTCATCAATCACGATGAAGCTGCCGGTAGAGCGGTTCTCGCTGTAGTGATCCAGCGCCAGCGGCTGTTGCACTTTCAGCGCCACGCGCGCGATGTCGTTCATGTTCAGCACGTTAGTCTGGTGATGCGCCAGCGTGTTCACATCGACGCGGTATTCGAGGCGCGAGAACAGGCTCTTCACCATGCGCGTGGTGTGCTTGATGATGTATTTGCGGTTCAGGTCCAGGGGCGATTCGGACAGCCAGCACAGCATGGCTTCGAATTCCTTGGTGACCTGCGGCGCCGCGTTCGCCTTGACAAACATGTCGCCGCGCGAGATGTCTATCTCGTCTTCCAGCGTCAGCGTGACGGACTGCGGTGCATAGGCGCGCTGCAGGTTGCCGTCGTAGGTCACGATCTCTTTCACCTTGCTGGTGCGGCCCGCTGGCAGCACGGTGATCTCGTCGCCGACCGCAATCTCGCCCGATTCGATTCGTCCGCTGAACCCCCTGAAGTCATGGTATTCCTGGGTCTGCGGGCGGCACACCCATTGCACCGGGTAGCGGAAGTCGGCGGTGTTCACGTCATAGTCGATCACCACGTTTTCCAGGAACTCCAGCAATGGCGCGCCTTTGTACCAGCCCAGGTTGTCGCCGTGCTCCACCACCATGTCGCCGTTCAGCGCGGACATCGGGATGCAGGTCACCTCATGGATGCCGAGCTGCGCGGCAAAGGCGCGGTACTCGGCCGCGATGGCGTTGAAGGTGTCTTCCGAGTAATCCACCATGTCCATCTTGTTCACGGCCAGCACGATGTGCGGCACGCCGACCAGGCTGGCAAGGTAGGTATGGCGGCGCGTCTGCGTCAGCACGCCCTTGCGCGCATCGACCAGGATGACCACCAGGTTCGCCGTGCTCGCGGCAGTCACCATGTTGCGCGTGTACTGTTCATGCCCCGGCGTATCGCCGATGATGAACTTGCGTTTGGGCGTGGCGAAATAGCGGTAGGCCACGTCGATGGTGATGCCCTGCTCGCGCTCGGCTTGCAGTCCATCGGTGAGCAAAGACAAATCAACTGTGGCCATGCCGCGCTTTTCGCTGGTTCTGGAAATCGCGGCGAACTGATCCTCGAAGATGGACTTCGAGTCGTGCAGCAGCCGCCCGATCAGCGTGCTCTTGCCGTCGTCCACGCTGCCGGCGGTGATGAAGCGGAGGAGTTGTATTGCGTTGCTCATAATCAAACCCTAGAAAATTTCTATGTGGTAACGGGACTCCAGTTCCTTCCCCCTCTCAGGGGGAAGGTTAGGATGGGGGTGAAGCTCGCGACTTCTACCCCCCCACCCCAGCCCTCCCCCTGCAAGGGGGAGGGAGTTAGAAATATCCTTCCTTCTTGCGCAGCTCCATCGAAGCATCAGACGTCTGGTCGTCCATGCGCGTGGCGCCGCGTTCGGTGATACGCGTGGTCGCGGTCTCTGCGATGATCTCCAGTACGTTGCCTGCGGTCGACTCCACCGGCGCGGTACAGGTCATGTCGCCCACCGTGCGGAAACGCACCGAAACGACTTCCACTTTTTCTCCCGGCTGCGGCTGCACCAGATGCGACACCGGAATAACGGCATTGCCACGGCGTATGACTTCGCGTTCATGTGCGTAGTAAATATCGGGGATGTACAAATTCTCGCGCGCGATGTATTCCCAGATGTCCATCTCGGTCCAGTTGCTGATCGGGAACACGCGGATGTTCTCGCTGCTGTGCACGCGCGTGTTGTAAATGTCCCACAGCTCCGGGCGCTGGTTCTTCGGGTCCCACTGGCCGAACTCGTCGCGGAACGAGAAGATGCGCTCCTTGGCCCGCGCCTTTTCCTCGTCGCGCCGCGCACCGCCCATGCAGGCATCGAAGCCGAACTCGGCAATGGCCTCCAGCAACGTCACCGACTGGTACGGATTGCGCGGCTTGTCCGGGTCCTTGATGACGATGCTGCCACGCTTGATCGAGTCTTCCAGCGAACGCACGATCAGCCGCTCGCCGAGATCGGCCGCCAGTTTGTCGCGGCAGGCGATCACCTCGGGAAAGTTGTGCTCGGTGTCGATGTGCACCAGCGGGAACGGGAATTTCGCCGGACGGAACGCCTTCTCGGCCAAACGCAGCATCACGATGGAATCCTTGCCGCCGGAGAACAGCAGCGCAGGATTTTTGCACTCGGCCGCGACCTCGCGCATGATATGAATGGATTCGCTCTCCAGCGCCTCCAGATGAGTGAAGGTGTGACTGCTCATGTTGTTTTTCTCGACCAGTTTCATGATATTTCCCGTTTCATCCAGTGGTGGACACACCACCAGGCGTCTTTATCCACCCTACAGGCTAACGGCATGCTTCGCGTGCCTCGGAATATGAATCACGTGCAATCCACACTCCTTGTTCTGCGGATGCTCCCACCACCAGCGTCCGGCGCGAATGTCTTCGCCCGGCGTGACCGCGCGGGTGCATGGCTCACAGCCGATGCTGGGATAGAATCGGTCGTGCAGCTTGTTGTATGGCACATCATATTGCCTGATGTAGGCCCACACGTCATCATTGCTCCAGTCCAGCAGCGGGTTGAATTTATGCAGGCTGTTGCCTTCGTCAAAAGACAACAGCTGCAGAGTGCCGCGCGTCACCGCCTGATCCTGGCGCATGCCGGTGAGCCATGCGCGCTTGCCGGACAGTGCGCGGCGTAGCGGCTCCACCTTGCGGATGTGGCAGCAGCGCTTGCGCGCTTCCACACTGTCGTAGAAGCCATCCTTGCCGTACTGCGCGACATATTCCGCGATCAGCCGAGTGTCGGGATAATAGATTTGCAGCGGGATGTCATAGTGCCGGCGCACTTCCTGCATCAACTCGTAAGTTTCTTTCGGCAGGCGGTTGGTATCCAGCGTGAACATCGCTATATCCGGCTGATGCTTGATGACCAAATCGGTGAGCACCATGTCTTCCGCGCCCAGGCTGTTGGCGAAGCTGACCGGTGCGTGCTCGCGCACCGCCTGCGCCAGCACGGCGATCACTTGCTCTATTTTGTGTTCCAGTGTCATACCGCGATTCCTTCCGGCAACGCCTCGTTCAGATCCAGACCTTCATCCAGCGCCACGCACAAGGTGGCCACTTTTACCGTCCACGCATCCACCGCCCGGTTCAGCGGCGACAGCGTCTCATCGGTCATTTCCTGTGCCCTGGTGAATATCCCTGCCAGTCGCCCAAACTCTTGCGTAATCTGATCCGACCCCAGTTGCTCCAGCTGAACGGCAAGTTTGCCCATTTCGTCCTGACGGATTCCCCCCAGCAGCTGCGCCAGACCGCTGCCCAAGATGCGCAGGATGGATTCGTTGCACTGCGCCGCTTCGGCATACTTGCGCTGGAACATGAGCGCGTTGCGATATTCACGCTCGTGCGCCGCTTCGAAGAAATTCGCGCCGATCAATACCTGCGAGGCGCCCGCGCATTCGCCGCCGCCCAGTTGCAGCACGCGGAAATCGCTCTCGTCGCCATGGTCGCGCATCACCGCTGGCGCATCCGCTTCCTTGACTTCAGCCAGGTCAGCCAGCAGGTTTTTGAAATACCCGCTTTCCTGCTTGTGCGCCCAGTCGAAGAATATTTGTTCGCCGCTGTCCGCATAGGCCTGCTGCACGCGTTCGATGGCCTGTGTCACCCGCGCTGCCGGCACCGACGGCCCCTTCAGTGCCAGCTTGCCGCCGCCGAGTCCGTTGCCGCCGAAATAGGTCTGGTAGTGCGGCACCAGCTTGCCGTGCAGGCGCTTGCCTTCGCCGTAGATGCCGATGTCCCCGGTCTCCGGCTGGGCGCAGCCGTTATGGCAGCCGGATACGCGGATGCTCAGGTCCCTGGGGCCGCCGGACAGCTTGGGCGCCACGATGGTGCTGGAGGTGATGCCCAGGCGGCAGGTGGATGTGCCGGGACAGGCCACGACGTTGTCGCCCCGGGCAGGCTCGCGCAATCCCAGCGCGGCGAAGCCGGCGCGCAACGCAGCAACTTTTTCCGATGAGACATTGGTAACCACCAGGTTCTGGTCCTGCGTGGTATGGACTTCGCCCAGCCCTTGCTCGTGCAGCAGGCTGGCAATGCCGCGCAGCTGCGGAACTTTCAGCTCTCCGAGCGGCACGGCCAGCGGCAGTACGGATAATCCGCTTTGGTGCTGGGCAAACAGCGTGCGCGGCGCGCCGGGTCCGGGTGCCGCCACATCGCTGGACTTGCGCCATGCGCCTTGCGGAAAAGGCTTGTTTGCCAGCGCTTCCCTGGTACGCGTGAATTCCTCGCGGTATTTCTCGCGGAAACCGTCCGCGCCGAAGCGGTCGACCAGGAACTTGATGCGCGATTTGGCGCGCTTGGTGCGGTCCGAATATTTGTTGTGCAGGGTCACCAGTGCTTCCAGCGCGAACAGCAATTCGCGTTCCGGGATGAATTCCTCCACCACGATGGCCTCGTGCGGCTTGTGGCCGAGGCCGCCACCCGCTTTCACCATGAACCCGAACTGGCCGTTCCTGCTGACCGCCACCACCCCCGCATCGTGCAGCAGCGATTGCGCGCAGTCCGACTCGCAGCCGGAAAAGCTGATCTTGAACTTGCGCGGCATCTGCTGGGTGAGCGGGTTGCGCAGGAAATGCTGCATCGCGCCGTCCAGATGTGTGCCGATATCTACATGCTCGCGCGGGCACACGCCCGCCAGCGGGCAGGCCGTCATGTTGCGTATCGTGTTGTTGCACGCCTCGCGCGTGGTCAATCCTGACCGTGCCAGGCGACGCATCGCCTCCGGCGTTTGCGCCAGCGGAATGTAATGAATCTGGATGGACTGGCGCGTGGTGATGTTGGCGTAGCCCTTCTGTGAGTATCTTTCCGTCACGTCTGCCAATGCGTCCAGTTGATCCGGCGTGATCCGTCCGCCGGGAACCTTGACGCGCAGCATGTTCACGCCTTCCTGGCGCTGGCCATACACGCCCATCTGCAGGCGAGCGGAGGTAAATCTGTCGGCATCCATGTGGCCGTCAAAGAAGGTTTGTACTGCCTGTTCGAACAGGTTGATCTCTTCCAGATTCGACAGATTGCTTGCATTGATGCTCATTGCGATTTCCTTTTACAAAATTCCTACGCCCACAACAGACGGCCGCCGATCAGCATCAGCATCGCCGCCAAAATCGGGCGCAACACACGCTCCGGTATCTTCAAGCCCAGATGGCTGCCCAGATAAATCCCCGGCAGCGAACCCAGCAGCAGGTTGCCCAGCAGCCCGAAGTTCACCGTGCCCAATGCGGCATGGCCCAACCCGGCCACCAGGGTCAGCGGCACCGCGTGCGCAATATCGGTTCCGACAATCCTGGCCATTGGAAGGCGCGGATACAAAAACAGCAGCAGCACCACACCGAGCGCGCCCGCACCCACGGAGGACAGGGTGACCAACACACCGAGCACGGCGCCGGTCAGGATGGTTGCACCGGGCAAATGATGCGCATGCAATTCGTACGCCACGCCATCGGCGCTGCTGGCGAGCCGCTGCAACCACGGCTTCAGCAACAAAGCCAGTGCGGTCAGCACCAGCGCCACGCTCAACACACCGGTGATCAACGATTTCAGGTGGCCGGCATCCAGCGCCAGCTGATGCAGCAACAACATGCAAAGCAGGGCGGCCGGCATGCTGCCGGTCGCCAACAGGCGCACTACTTTCCAGTCCACCGTGCCCTGCCGGCTGTGCGCCCAACTGCCGCCCAGCTTGGTCAGCGCGGCATACAGCAGATCGGTGCCAACGGCGGTCGCCGGCGCGACGCCGAACACCAGCACCAGCAGCGGCGTCATCAGCGAGCCGCCGCCGACACCGGTCACCCCGACGATGAAGCCCACCAGAAAACCGGAAAATGTGTAGAGCCAGCCCATATATATCCTTGGAATATGGAGCGCATCGTAGCGGACTGGCTTATTGTTTCCAAATGGTATTATGTTAGTATGTTATAACTATCAGCTATAAGGAGCCGCCAGATGAATATGCAGCAACTGCGCTATCTGCACGAGGTCAGCAAACAGGGATTGAAAATCTCCAGCGCGGCGAACGCGCTGTTCACCTCGCAACCGGGCATCAGCAAGCAAATCAAATTGCTGGAAGAGGAACTCGGCATCGAAATCTTCGTGCGCAACGGCAAGCGCCTCAGCGCCGTCACCGAACCGGGCAAGGCGATACTGGAAATCGTCGGCCGCATCCTGCACGACACCGACAACCTGCGCCAGGTGAGCGAAGAATTCCGCGCGCAGGACAGCGGTGCGCTGACCATTGCCACCACCCACACCCAGGCGCGTTATGCGCTGCCGCCGGTGGTCAGGCAATTCATCAGGCGTTACCCGAAAGTCAGGCTCAACCTGCATCAGGGCAACCCTTCCCAGATCGCACAACAGGTGCTGGACGGTGCGGCGGACATCGCCATCGCCACGGAAAGCCTGGCGCTGTATGACGAACTGGTCACCCTGCCCTGCTATGAATGGAACCACTGCGTCATTACCCCGCCGAAACACCCGCTGCTCGATGGGAAAAAATTGACGCTGGAAAAAATCGCGCAATATCCGATCATCACCTACGACTTCGCCTTTACCGGGCGCAACAAGATCAACGCTGCGTTTCAGGCAAAGAACCTCGCGCCCAACATCGTGCTCACCGCGATAGACGCGGACGTGATCAAGACCTACGTGGAATTGGGCCTGGGCATCGGCATCGTCGCCCGCATGGCCTACATCCCCGAGCGCGACAAACACCTGCGCATGCTGGACGCCGCGCACCTGTTCCAGCCGAGCACGACGCGCATCGCCATCCGCAGGAACGAATACCTGCGCGGCTATACTTACGACTTCATCGAATTGTTCGCCCCGCACCTGACGCGCGCAGCGGTGGCCAAGGCAATGCACGGCGCGGAGTAACGCCCCTACCTGACGGCGTCCGTGCGGCTGGAGGCCTGTTGCATGGCGGCAGCATGCCGCTCGACCACGCCATCAATAAAGCGGCGCAGGAAATTTTCCGGCTGCGCGCCGTGGAAACGGTCAATTTCCTTGCCATGACTGTAGGCGATTACCGTGGGGAAGCCGCGCACCTTGTGCCGTCCGGCGATTTTCATGTTCTCGTCGGCATCGACCAGCCCGAGCAGAAACTTGCCTCCGTAGACAACGGCCAGCTTGTGCAACATCGGACCCAGCACCCGGCATGGCGCGCACCAATCCGCGCTGATGTCCACCAGCACCGGCGTTTCATGCGAACGCGCCACGACCAGATGATCAAAACTGGATTCTTCGACGTTGTAAAAATGCGGGCTCAAGGAATGCTCCGATTGACAGGCAATTTGCCTTTTGGCTACTCATCGGTCACCGGCAAGCGTATGGTGTACTGTCCCGATTTCTCATCGCGCATCACCACGAGCAGCTTGCGCTTCTGCGCATCCTCCACCAGCTCCTTGAACGAGCGGTAGCCATAAGATGATTCGGTAAAGCCCGGTCTGCGCCGCTGCATGGTGGTCTTGACCATCGAACCCCAGATCTTCTCGTCGGAACCGCGCTCCGCTATCAGTGCCTCGACGGTCTCGACGATGAAATCGAGCGCCTCCTGACGCTTGTCGTCTTCACCTTTAGCGGCAGACAGCTTCGCCTTGCTGGCCACGGCTTTTGCCGGGGCTTTCTTTTCGTTGCGTTTTTGCTTCGCTTCCTGCTCGCGCACCAGGTCGTCGTAAAAAATGAACTCGTCGCAGTTGGCGCTGAGCAGGTCCGAGGTCGAATCCTTCACGCCGATCCCGATGACGTACTTGTTGTTCTCCCGCAGCTTGGAAACCAGCGGCGAAAAATCCGAATCGCCGCTGATGATGACAAATGTATCCACATGGGATTTTGTATAGCAGAGGTCAAGCGCATCGACCACCATGCGGATGTCGGCGGAATTCTTGCCCGACTGCCGCACATGCGGGATCTCGATGAGCTCGAATGCCGCTTCATGCATCGTCGCCTTGAAATCCTTGTAGCGCTCCCAGTCGCAATAAGCCTTCTTGACAACGATGCTGCCCTTCAGCAACAGGCGTTCGAGCACTTTCCTGATATCGAACTGCGCATACTTGGCATCGCGCACACCGAGCGCGATATTTTCGAAATCACAGAACAATGCCATGTTGGTGATTTCAGGTTGGCCAGCCATTTGCTCCTCCTCGTTCAGCGGTCGGTTAATCCAGCGATTGTCCTCAGGCCCCGCGCCTGGCAAAATTCCCCAGTCTCAGGAGCGGCAGCCACAGATGGATTCTGTACGACTTTTTAGCCAGGACACCCCCCGCTTCGCCAGCGCAGGCGCGAAACCTGCTCGGCTGAACTCACCATGCCAGTGTCAAGCACCATTTGCGGGCGGCTCAATCCTTTCTTTTTTGGCATTCAAACATGACTCAGGATGCGAGTCAGAACATATTACGCCGAGCCACCCAAAGCAGTTTGATCATTACGCAAATTCATTATCAATATCTCAAGCCCCCCTAACGGAACCGGCCGGGAAATAAGGTAGCCCTGGAATCCGTTGCAGCCTTTTTCTTTCAGCAAATCAAATTGCCCTTGTATTTCCACACCCTCGGCGACCACCCCCATCTCCAGACTTTTCGCCAATCCGATGATGGTCTTAACTATGCTTTCATTGCTGGCACTTCCGATCAGATCGCGCACAAATGATTGATCGATTTTAAGCTCATCGATAGGCAGCCGTTGCAAATAGGAGAGAGACGAGTAGCCCGTGCCGAAATCGTCCATGGAAAGTCTGATGCCGAGCTCCTTGAGCTCGTTCATTTTGCTAACCGCATCCTTCACATCATCCAGAATCACGCTTTCGGTCAGTTCAAGCTTGAGCAGTGCCGGATCGACGCCGAAATTGGTTATGAGTCGTTCGATCCGCTCAACAAAGTCACTCTGCTTGAATTGTTTTGCGCTGACATTGACCGCTATCCGCAATTGCTTAAGCACGTCAACACCCTGCCATTGTTTCAGCTGTCCACAGGCTTGTTCGAGAACCCAGCAGCCGATCGGCACAATCTCGCCGATATCTTCGGCGAGGAGGATGAAATCGTCTGGCATCAACATGCCACGTTCGGGATGATTCCAGCGCAGCAATGCTTCCACACCGATTGGACGGCCTTCCGCATCGATCTGCAACTGGTAGTGCAGGATCAACTCGTGGTTACCCAGACTATTGCGCAATTGCGCCTCAAGCTCGGAACGCATTTGCACAGCCTGTTGCATGGCCGGATCAAAGAAGCGAATGGCATTTCGTCCCGCCGCTTTGGCCTGATACATCGCCGCATCTGCTTTTTTAAGCATGTCCTCCACCGAATCTTCGTGATAGCGAAACAACGCGATTCCGATGCTTGAAGTACAGCGGTACTCAATGGTGCCTTGCTTGTCGGGGACGGAAGTCGGCAAATGATAAGGTTCCGCCAAAATCCCCAGCAGCTTTTCCGCCACCGCCTCTATCTGGGTAACGGCGCGAGCTTCGGTTTCATCCAGATCATCCAGTACCACGACGAATTCATCGCCGCCCAGCCTGGCAACCGTATCCTTCTCACGCACCCCATTCTTCAAGCGCCTGGCGACTTCCACCAGCAGGCGATCCCCGATTTCGTGCCCTCTCGTGTCATTGAGGACCTTGAAGTTATCCATATCCAGAAACATCAGCGCACCAAAATGCCGATTGCGCATGCTTGATGCTTTTGCCAGTCCAATACGGTCAAGCAACAATCGGCGGTTTGGCAGTCCGGTCAAATGGTCGTAGAAGGCCAGATTATGGATCTTCTCTTCGGCCTGTTTATGGCTGGTGATGTCGGAAAAGGCGCCGACATAGTTGGTCACCTTGCCTGCTGAATTGGCAACGGCACTGATGGTCAACCAGCACGGATACTCCTCACCATTTTTACGACGGTTCCAATCCTCACCCTGCCAATAGCCGTTCAGGGCAAGCTCACGCCTCATGTCCTCATAAAAGTGGGCACTGAGCTGCCCGGATCGCAGTATTTCGCTGTTTTTCCCGATGACATATTCCGGCTGATAACCGGTGATTTGGCTGAACGCTTTATTGACTTGCAGGATAATGGCGTCCGCATCGGCCACAAACATGCCTTCCTGGGACTCAAACACTGTCGCCGCCACGCGCAGGGACGCATTGCTCTCCTGCAGCAACCGCTGTTGATTGAAAAGCCGGAGGAACACCTGCACTTTGGCCTTGAGAATATGATCCTCGATCGGTTTGGCCAGATAATCGGTGGCGCCCGCAATATATCCGCGCACCTTGTCAACCAGCTCTTTGTAGGCCGCAGTCAGGAAAATAACCGGGACTTCCGCAGTGCGCTGATCGGCTCGCAGCTGTTCGCACACTTCGAAGCCATCCATCTCGGGCATCTGCACATCGAGCAGAATCAACGCATACTCATTTTCCAGGGACATGGTCAACGCATCAAAGCCGTTCCCCGCTTCGTGCAGCTCGGCGTCCAGCCCCTTCAATATCGTGCGTACCGCAAGCCGGTTGTTGGGATTGTCATCAACTATAAGTATTTTGGGGGTTGTGCTCATGTTGCTTCGTGCACCGATAGCAATAAACTGATGATTTCGTCCAGACTGACTACATAGTCCACTTCAACCTTTCTGATAACTGCTTCAGACATGGTACTGTATTCACATTCCCCCGGGTCAAGCACGATACCCAGCCCGCCCAGCTGCTTGACAAAAGCCATCCCATCCACACCATCGGAATTGGCGCCGCTCAACAATAGCGCTATCAATCCTGATTCAAACACTTCCGCCGCGCTTTCAAACAAAACATCAATACTTGGACGAACCGACCGCACCGGTTCATCCAGGGAAAGCGCGAAGGAGCGCACCGAGTGCTGATTCTGCTCGACCAGCAAGTGGTAATCGGGCGGAGCAATATATACCCGCCCAGGCAAGATAACCTCCTTGTCGAGCGCCATGCTGACCGGCAGACAGGTAGATGCATCGAGCATTTCGGCAAAGTGGTTTGGCTCCCCAGCGCCCAGGTGTGCCACTATCGCGATCGGCAATGGATAATTTTCCGGCAATGCCTTCAACACCCGTTTGATCAGCGGGATTCCTCCGGCCGAAAATCCGATGGCCAACATGCTATACATAGTGTTCGCTCCCGATTTTCTTGCGGTACAGCTGACGTTCCCCGTCCACCTCTTCCAGCTCGCGATGTTTCTCGCGCAAATCCAGTATCCTTTCCGACAGCCCCAGCAGGAGATACCCTCCCCTTTCCAAACTGCGCGAGCAAAGCTTCAATACCCTATCCTGCAACGCATCTCCAAAATAGATCAGCACATTTCTGCAAACCACGAACTGGACCTCTTTAAAGACATCATCCTCGACCAGGTTGTGCTGAACGAATTCAATGGAACGCTTCAGCTCCGGACGAATCGCGATTGCGCCCTCCCGCTCCTCGAAATAGCCATCAAAATCGCTCAAGCCACCGGCATGCTGATAGCTGGTTCGCCAGGCCGCCAGACGCCGGCGTGACCAGCATCCGGCGCGCGCCTCATCCAGAAATGCAGGATTGATGTCAGAGGTGAAAATGCGCGACTTTTTCAACAGGCCCGCTTCATGCAACAGGATCGCCAAAGTATAGGTTTCTTCACCTCTGCCACAGCCAACTTGCCAGATATTGATCCATGGAAAACTGTTCAACTGTGGCATTGTAACCTCGCGGATAATTTTCCACACTTGAGCATCGCGAAAAAATTCCGACGAAGGCACCGAGATACTGTTGATGACACTCTGTGCGACCGCCTCGTCAAATAATATCTCGGGTATCAGCTGGGACAAGTGTTCAACATCAAAATACCTGGTCAATTCCTGCAAGCGTCGCTTCAATGAGGCCCGTGCATAGCCGCTAAAGTCATAGCCATAGCGCTCCTTCAGGGCGCCCAGTATCAGGTCCACCTCGACATCTTTGGTATTGTGATTTTTCCACTTGACCAAGGACATATTGCTAAACGTTCCTCAGCAATTCAAACAGCTTGCCGGTATCCACCGGCTTGGCCATATATGCAGTCGCTCCAGCCTGCATGCACAGCTCATCATCCCCCTGCATGGCCTTCGCCGTGATGGCGATGACCGGGATGTCGGTGTATCCCAATTTGCGTATCTGGCGGATCAGTGCATAACCGTCCATATCCGGCATCATGATATCGGTCAGTACCGCCGCAAAGGCGGACCGCGACAGCAACTCGAGCGCCTTATCGCCATCCGCAGCCACCTCCACCTCATATCCCCTGGAGCGCAATACCTTGGTCAATGCGTATAGATTCCGCGCATCATCATCTACCAGAAGCAATTTCTTTCCGGCTCCAGACTTGCGGTCAGGAGACCGGATTTTGCCTGAACTCATATCCAGCTGCAGGGCCAGCAAAACTTCTTCGCGCAACCTGTCGTTCAGCGCGCTCTTGGTCACGATACTTTCGGTGACGGCCTTCAGCTCGAACACTTCTGCCTCTGACAGATCACGCGCCGAATAGACGACTACCGGAGGAGGATTCAATATGTGACGAGCCTGCTTCAGCCACTCAAAGCCGGTCATGTCGGGCAGCTTCAAATCCAGGATGACTGTGTCGAACCGTTGCGTCTGCAAAAGTTGCAGAGCGTCACCCCCATTATTGGACGACACGATCTCGACCTCGTCCTTCCTGAACATGTTCCCAATGGATTGCATGTCCACGGGATTATCATCAACCAGCAATATACGCTTGTGCACACCCGGAGACTCGCCTTCAATCATCGCCCGGATCACCGTGTAAATGGCGTCCCGTGTGACCGGCTTCCTGAGGAAACCCTTTGCCCCCAGCACCTTCGCTTCACCACTATCCGCGGCCCCAGACATGATATATACGGGAATTTGCGCGGTGACTTCATCGGACTTCAGGCGCCTGAGCATTTCCATGCCGCTCATCCGCGGCAGACCCAAATCCAGCAAAATCCCCGCCGGCTTGCTCTCGGCCAGGGCTTCCAGAGCCTGCTCGGCAGACCCGGCAGATACCGGGGAAAATCCGAACGCCCTGATCATCCTTTCCAATATCGCCCGCAGTCGGGCATCGTCCTCGACCACCAATATGCTGATGCCGGCATTCGCGGAGTCCTCACTGCCAAGCGCCGCAGGGTGCGCAGCCAAACGTTTCGATTCGCGCTTTTGCCCGGCAGGCAATTCCGGATTGATGAAAGGACTGAACAGCAGGAGCGTGAAACTGCTTCCTTTACCGAGCTGGCTCTTCACCGTGATTTCTCCGCCCAGCAACGCTGCCAGATTCCGACAGATCGGCAAACCCAATCCCGATCCACCGTATTTTCTGCTGGCCGAGCCGTCCACTTGCTGGAATACGCCAAAAATATGTTCCAGCTTGTCAGCAGCTATCCCTATACCGGTATCGATAACTTCGAACTGCAAATGCTCGTCGTCCTTGCTGACCAGCAGCCTGACTTCACCCCGGTCGGTAAACTTGATTGCATTGGCCAGCAGGTTGGTTAGAATCTGCGTAAGCCGCTGCCGGTCGGAATAGATCATTTCCGGCAGGGCAGCATCTACCTTGATATGAAAACCAAGGTGCTTCTTCTCGGCTTGCGGAGAAAACACCCGGCGCAAATAAGCCAGTATGTCGTCGAGCATGAACTCTTGCTTGCGCAACTCCAGCTTGCCTGCCTCGACTTTGGAGAGATCGAGAATATCGTTGATCAGCATCAATAACTGTGTGCCGCTTTCGCTGATCACTCTGGCAGATTCGACCTGCTCGTGCGTGAGATTATTCTCTTCATTCTCGGCCAGGGTTTTGGACAGGATCAGCACGCTGTTGAGAGGGGTTCGCAGCTCATGCGACATGTTCGCGAGGAATTCCGACTTGTATTGATTCGCTCGCTGCAGGTCATTCGCCTTGGTTTCGATTTCATGTATCGCTTCCTTGAGTTTGGAACTTTGCGTCTCCAGCATGATATTTTTATGCTTCATTTCCTCTTGCTGGGCGCGCATTTCCTCCTGATTTGCCCTGAGTTCCTCGTTCTGCGCTTTCATCTCCTCAGCCTGGGCCCGCAACTCGGCGGTCAGGTCCTGCATTTCTTCGTTTTTCCTGAGCAGAGAATCCTGCTGCTCCTTCAGCGCCAGAGATTGCCTGCGCGTTTCTTCCAGCAACAACGAATTGTGCTCGGCGGACTGCAAGTTAGCCATGTGCAGACCCAATGCCGCGCAAGCCGCCTTCAGAAACTCATGGTGCAGGGGAGTCAATGCTTTCAGGGCAGCCAACTCCAGTACCGCGAGCACCTTTTCCTTGTGCAGGATCGGATAGATCACCAGTTCCTGCGGCTGGAATTCTGCCAGACCGGTACTGATCGCAGGCAAGCCGACCGGGACAGGCGAGATCACTACAGGCTCACGGTCCTTGGCACATTGCCCAATTACCCCCACCCCCAATGGGAAGCAATCCTCGGCATGATCACGGGGAGCAAGACCATGCGCCACAGCCAGCCGGTAACAGTCCCTGTCCAGCAAGTAGATGGCCCCGACCGGCACTTCCAGCTTGTCGCACAACAGATGCAAGACGTTATCTGCTGCTTTTTTCAGAGCCAGCTCCGAGGAGACCGTGCTGGTCACTACCGCGACATTCTCGGCGATCCAATGGTCACGCTCGATATGCTGGGCCATTTCGTGAAACAATTCTGCCGCATGGGCCATTTCCCCGATTTCGTCAGTACGCTCCAAACCGGGTATTCCGGTATGCTCACCTCTGGATAACTTGTTGAGCGCATCCTTCATCTTCACCAGTGGCCGCGTTATGCTGAGTGCTCCGCGCAAACCAACCGCAAGGGTAATCAAGGCAAGCTCAGCGGCAGTAATCAACAATTTCAGGCGCAGGTCATAGAACTCTTTCAGCACCTCATCCTTGTCTATTTTGGCGATCACACCCCATTGCGCATGATCACCCAGCGCGCCCGGGAACGGCTGCAGGGGCTTGAATGCTTCAAAGGCCTCATGGTTAAGATAATCGATCGATTCCCCCTGTCCTGCCTCCCCGGCCAACACCCTTTGCACGGTCGTTGATTTGATTTGTGCCCTCAAGACACTGCCTTCTTTATCAAAGCGTGAGTCGCTTAACATTAACCCATCCTTGCCGACCACCAGCGACTCGCCGGTTTCTTCCAGACCGGTTTCGTTATGCATCAATGAATTGAGCTGCTTGATGGGGAACTGAATCGCCGCCACCCCCAGAAACCCGTGCTTATCCTCATCGAATATCGGTATCGCCACGAAAGCGGCCGGCAGACGACCCCTCGGGGCATAGACTGAAAAATCGGCAAAGCTCAGCATTCCCGGCACCGCATCATGCAACAGAGGCTTCACCGCCCGGGCCAGCCCCGAATCCTTCCAGGGGCCGGACACCAGATTGGTGGCAAATTCGCTTTTCTTGAGCGTGCTGAAAACCACGTTTCCTCGCGTATCGATCAGATACATATCTTCCCATCCGTAAGCATCACAGAGCTTGAGGAAAATTGGCGCGTATTTTCCGTGGGCCTGCTCGTAGAATGACGTGGACAAAGCCGGGGAGTTGAATTTTCTGCCTGTCTGGTCAACTCCCTTGTATTTGTTCTGTAACAGGGATTGAGCATCCTTCCCCAGCCTGGCGTAGCCTTCAGACATTGCGGAAAGTCCGCTGGTCGTCGCATTGTCCAGGGCCAATATATTCATATTCTTTTTGAGCGCTTCCAGCAGGCTGGTGACCTCGCTGTAGCGTAATTGAAGCACAGTAGATAATTTCTCCTGCGCAGCCGTTTGCAGGTAGTCCCGACTCAAATAGGATGAAACGGCAATCGCTGCAATCATCGACAGGGTGGTCATCGAAATCATTAACAGCAACACTCTGGTCTGAATCTTCATTTGTTCCTCCACGCTACTGTGTCAGCTTTTGAATCTGAATCGCACTCAGTGTATCGCCCGCCGGGAATAATCCCTGGGCCGGAAACCCAGCGCAGCGAGCACGGCAAAATAAACCATTACACCGCCCGCTACCAGCGCCGCCAAGCGCAGGATGCGCGACCAGCCTGAGCCGGTCAGCCAGCTTTGTTCGCTGCCCATGCCGAACCACAGCGTAATTGCCAGGGCCAGCAAGGCGATGGCGATCTTGGCAAAGAATTTCGCCCAGCCCGGCTCGGGTTGGTAGATGCCGCGTTTGCGCAGATAACGGAACAGGATCGCTGAGTTCAGGCATGCGCCAAGTCCGATCGACAAGGCCAGACCGGCATGCTGTATCCAGCCTACGAACAGCGCGTTCATCGCCTGGGTCGCCAGCAGGGTCACGATGCCGATTTTCACGGGAGTCCTGATGTCTTGCCGTGCGTAGAAACCAGGTGCGAGTATCTTCACCAGGATCATGCCGATCAGGCCGACGCTGTAGCCGATCAGCGCGTAACTGGTCATCAGCACATCGTGCGCGACGAACGCGCCGCGCTGAAAGAACGTGGCCAGCAGGGGCACGGCGATCATGCCCAAGGCAAGTGCGGCAGGCAGCGTCAGCATGATGGTCAGGCGCAAGCCCCAATCCAGCAGCCTGGAATATTCCGCGGTGTTGTTATCGGCATGGCATTTGGAAAGCGAGGGCAGCAGGATTGAGCCCAGCGCCACCCCGAGGATTCCTGAGGGAAATTCCATCAGCCGGTCGGCGTAATACAGCCACGACACGCTGCCCGCCACCAGAAACGACGCGAAAATCGTGTTGATGATCAGGCTGATCTGCGCGATGGACACGCCGAACACCGCAGGCCCCATCTGCCTGATGACGCGCCGCATCCCCGTATCTTTCAGACTGAAGCGGATATTCGGCAGCATGCCGATCTCCTTCAGGAACGGGATCTGGAAAGCCAGTTGCACGATGCCCGCAACGAACACCGCCCAGGCCAGCGCCAGGATAGGCGGGTCGAAATACGGCGCCAGCCACAGCGCGGCGCCGATGAAGCACAGGTTGAGCAGGACCGGCGCAAACGCGGGCACCCAGAATTTGTTGTAGGTATTGAGTATGCCTGCCGCCACCGCGACCAGCGAGATGAAGAAGATGTAAGGTGTGGTGATGCGCAGCAATTGCACGGTAAGGTCGAACTTCGCGGCATCCTTGAGGAAGCCCGGCGCGCTGATGTATACAAGAACAGGTGCGGCTAGGATGCCGATCAGCGTCACCGCAAACAGGATGATCGCCAGCATCGTGGTGACATGGTCGACCAGCAACTGGGTCTCTTCATGCCCGCGCCGGTTCCTGTATTCGCCGAAGATCGGCACGAACGCCTGTGAGAAGGCGCCTTCCGCGAACAGGCGGCGCAGCAGGTTAGGCAGTTTGAACGCGACAAAGAACGCATCGGTCGCCATGCCCGCGCCGAATATCCTGGCAATCAGCACGTCGCGCACGAAGGCAAGGATGCGTGAAAGCAGCGTCAGACTGCTGATGGTGGCGAGAGCCTTGAGTAGATTCATGCGGGTTCTGCCCCCGCCCGGAATAAGCGCATGTGGTTACCAGATATTGTGGCTCGGGCCGCAGCGCTCACTGCTCAAGATAATGCTCCGCCCGATCCGGAGACTGATAGGTATTTCGTTCCGCGATTGTCCCCTGAATAACGGATTCGGCGGCATCAAATGGCATATTCCAGCCCTCCCTGTGCTTGATGTTGTCAGGCCGTCGGCTGGCTGCCATCATACCATCCCGCCCGCCCGCAAAATAACCATTTGCCAAAGTTGAGAAGCGTCCCTATAATGCGCGCCTTTCATCGCAAGCGAATTTCAAGGAGTTATCATGGCAAACAGCGCACAGGCCAGAAAGCGCGCAAGACAAACGGACAAGCAGCGTCACCATAACGCGAGCCTGCGTTCGGAGTTGCGCACCGCAATCAGGAAAGTCGCGAAGGCTATCGAAGCCGGCGACAAGGCTGCCGCACAGGTTGTGTTCAGCGAGTCCACCAGCGTTGTGGATTCCATCGCCGACAAGAAGATCATTCACAAGAACAAGGCAGCTCGCCACAAGAGCCGCCTGTCCGCCGCCATCAAGGCAATGGCCTAAGCCCGCGCGGCACTGGAGCTACAGGAAAAGGCCGACCGATCGTCGGCCTTTTTCGTTTTGAAATATTTGAAATAGCGGATATATCGAGCTTACTGGGATACCCATGTCGCACCTGATGAACACCTACGCCCGCCTCCCCATTGCTTTCACGCATGGCGAAGGGGCATGGCTGTGGGACAGCAATGGCAAACGCTATCTGGATGCGCTCGCCGGAATCGCGGTGAACACGCTGGGACATGCGCATCCACGCTACACTGCCGCGCTGAATATGCAGATCGGCAAGCTGATCCACGTTTCCAACATTTACCAGGTTCCGCAGCAGGAACTGCTTGCCGACAAGCTGTGCGCGCTATCAGGCATGGAGGAGGTGTTCCTGTGCAATTCCGGCTGCGAGGCGAATGAAGCGGCGATCAAGCTGGCGCGCATGGTCGGGCATAACAAGGGCGTGGAAACACCCCACATCATCGTGATGGAAAAGGCTTTTCACGGGCGCACGCTGGCGACGCTTTCGGCAACGGGCAACCGCAAGGTGCAGGCCGGTTTCGAGCCGCTGGTCAAAGGGTTCGTGCGCGTGCCCTATAACGACCTGGACGCGATCCATCAGGTCGCCGAACGCAATCCTGAAGTGGTGGCCGTGCTGGTCGAGCCGATACAGGGCGAAGGCGGCATCCGCACGCTGGACATTCACTATCTGGAACAACTGCGCGGCATCTGCGACCAGCATGGCTGGCTGCTGATGCTGGACGAAGTGCAATGCGGCATCGGGCGCACCGGCAAATGGTTCGCTTTCCAGCACACCGGCATCCTGCCGGACGTGATGACGCTGGCCAAGGGCCTGGGCTCGGGCGTGCCGGTGGGCGCCTGCCTGGCTGCGGGCAGGGCAACCGGAACGTTCAAGCCCGGCAACCACGGCTCCACTTTCGGCGGCAATCCACTGGCCTGCACCGCCGCGCTGACCACGCTGGAAATCATGCAGCAGGACAATTTGCCGGCACGCGCCGCGGCCACCGGCGAATTGCTGATGGACGGTTTGCGCCAGCGTCTGCACGGCGTGGCAGGCGTCGTGCAAGTTCGCGGCCAGGGACTGATGATAGGCATAGAACTGGGCAAACCGTGCGGCGAACTGGTCAGGCTGGCGCTGGCGCAAGGGCTGCTGATCAACGTCACGGCCGAGAATGTCATACGCCTGCTGCCGCCGCTGATCTTCTCCGATGTGGAAGTGAAACAATTGCTGGATATACTCTGTCCCCTGATCGTCACTTTCCTGTCGCATGGCACGTAATCATGGACATCAAGCATTTCTTGCAGCTCAAGGATTTTTCCGGCGCGGAGATGGTGCACCTGTTCGAACGCACGCGCATCATCAAGCAGCGTTTCAAGGCCTACCAGAAATACCACCCCCTGGTGGACCGCACCCTGGTGATGATCTTCGAAAAAAGTTCCACACGCACCCGCCTGTCGTTCGAGGCGGGGATGCAGCAGCTTGGCGGCAACGCCATCTATCTCAACACGCGCGATTCGCAGCTGGGGCGCGGCGAGCCGGTGGAAGATGCGGCGCAGGTCATTTCACGCATGAGCGACATCGTGATGATCCGCACCTTCGAGCAAGAGATCATTGAACGTTTCTCCGCCAATTCGCGCGTGCCGGTGATCAATGGTCTGACCAACGAATACCATCCGTGCCAGATCCTGGCCGACATCTACACCTACATCGAACAACGCGGTTCGATCAGAGGCAAGACCGTGGCCTGGATCGGCGATTCGAACAATGTCTGCAACACCTGGCTGCAGGCGGCGGAGGTGTTTGATTTCAACGTACATGTCTCCACTCCTCCCGGCTACGAGGTGGAACCGGAGCGTGCCGGATTATTCGGCGAAGATCATTACGAGGAATTTGCCGACCCGATGGATGCCGCGCGCAATGCCGATCTGGTGACCACCGATGTATGGACCTCCATGGGTTTCGAAGCAGAGAATGAAGAACGCATGAAGGATTTCGCCGACTGGCAAGTCGATGCAGACATGATGGCTGTCGCCAAACCCGATGCATTGTTCATGCATTGCCTGCCCGCACACCGCGGCGAGGAGGTGGATTCCGCCGTGATCGACGGCCCGCAAAGCGTTGTCTGGGATGAAGCAGAGAACCGGTTGCATGTGCAGAAAGCACTGTTGGAATATCTGCTGCTGGGCAAGGTGAACAATTAAAACTTATCGTTATCGTTCCTTCCCCCGGCAAGAGGGAAGGAACCGATTTATAAGTTTCTGACAGAGAAAATGAAATGAGCGAAATCAAGAAAGCCGTCCTCGCCTACTCCGGCGGACTGGATACATCTGTAATTCTCAAGTGGTTGCAGGACACCTACCACTGCGAAGTGGTCACCTTCACCGCCGACCTGGGTCAGGGTGAAGAACTGGAACCGGCGCGCGCCAAAGCGCTGAAGATGGGCATCAAACCGGAGAACATTTTCATCGATGACTTGCGCGAAGAATTCGTGCGCGATTTCGTGTTCCCGATGTTCCACGCCAACACCGTCTATGAAGGCGAATACCTGTTGGGCACTTCCATCGCCCGCCCGCTGATCGCCAAGCGGCTGATCGAGATCGCCGCCAAGACCGGTGCCCAGGCAATTTCGCATGGCGCTACCGGCAAGGGCAACGACCAGGTGCGTTTCGAGTTGGGCGCGTATGCGCTGAATCCGAACATCAAGGTCATCGCGCCCTGGCGCGAGTGGGATCTGTTGTCGCGCGAGAAACTGATGGCTTACGCCGAGCAGGCCGGCATCCCGATTGACATGAAGCACAAGCAAGGCGGCTCACCGTATTCGATGGACGCCAACCTGCTGCATATTTCCTACGAAGGCCGCCATCTGGAAGATCCCGCCGCCGAAGCCGAAGAAAGCATGTGGCGCTGGACGGTGTCGCCGGAGAAGGCGCCGGACGACGCCGAATATCTCGACCTCGAATTCGCTAACGGCGATATCGTGGCGCTGAACGGCGCGAAGATGTCGCCCGCACAGGTGCTGGCCCAACTGAATGAGCTGGGGGGCAAGCACGGCATCGGCCGCCTCGATCTGGTGGAAAACCGCTACGTCGGCATGAAGTCGCGCGGCTGCTACGAAACACCCGGCGGCACCATCATGCTCAAGGCGCACCGCGCCATCGAATCGATCACGCTGGACCGCGAAGTGGCGCACCTGAAAGATGATTTGATGCCACGCTACGCCAGCATGATTTACAACGGCTACTGGTGGAGTCCGGAACGCAAGGCGCTGCAAGTGCTGATCGACCATACCCAGAGCTGTGTCAACGGCTGGGTGCGCGTCAAACTGTACAAGGGCAACGTGATCGTCGCCGGGCGCGACTCGAAGACCGATTCCCTGTTCGACCCGACCATCGCCACCTTCGAGGACGATAAGGGCGCCTACGACCAGAAGGACGCGGGCGGCTTCATCAAGCTCAACGCACTGCGCATGCGCATCGCGGCAAATCTGAAAAACCGCAAATAGGAATATGTAGGGTGATTTGAAATCGCAAACAGGAGCAAGCATGTCAGACAGAATCGATAACGTCGGCGTCGGAAAAAAAGCCAACGTATTTTTCGGCGGCAAGTGCGTCTCGCACTCGGTGTTCCTTCCAGACGGCTCGCGCAAGACCGTCGGCGTGATCATGCCTGGCAGCCAGTTGACCTTCAACGTCGGCGCGCCGGAACTGATGGAAATCACCGCCGGCGAATGCTCGGTGAAGATCGCCGGAGAGCCCGTGTTCAAAACCTATATCGCAGGCACCAGCTTCAAAGTGGCTGCGAACAGCAGTTTCGAGATACATGCAAAAGATGAAGTCAATTACATCTGCAGTTTTGGCTCCGACTAACCTGAAGGTTAGTCTACGCCGCAACAAGCCGCTACGCGGCGTGTTGTGGTTAATTTGAATCAGGAGATATAACACCATGCCTTCTTTCGACATCGTTTCCGAAGTAGAAAAGACCGAGGTCAAGAACGCGGTCGAACAAACCAACAAGGAAGTCACTACGCGCTTCGATTTCAAGGGCTCCGATGCGCGCGTCGAGCAGGCGGAACTGGTGCTGACCGTATTCGCCGACAACGAATTCCAGCTCAACCAGGTGCAGGACATCCTCAATGGCAAGCTGACCAAGCGCGGCGTGGACATCAAGTGCCTGGAGATCAGCGAAAAAATCGACAAGGTCAGCGGCAACAAGGTCAAACGCGCCTGCACCGTGAAGGTCGGCGTGGAAATCGAGCTGGCGAAAAAGATCGTCAAACTGCTCAAGGACAGCAAACTCAAAGTGCAGGCCGGCATCCAGGGCGACAGCGTGCGGGTGACCGGCAAGAACCGCGACGACCTGCAGGCTGCGATCGCCTTCGTCAAAAAATCCATCACCGACTTCCCGTTGCAATACCAGAATTTCCGCGACTAAATCGCCCGTGGTCCAGCCATGCAATCCGGCTTCGTCTGCAGCCTGATCGCCAGCGGCATCGTGACGCTGTGCTGAAATTTTCCGTGGGCCGCATCGGGCTGCGCCTGACCGGAAACATGTAGGGTGCGCTCGCGCACCAAAGCATCATGGTGCGTAAACGCACCCTACAAAATTTGTTATCCTAGTGCTAATCGCAATTACATTTTCCTCATCTCTGCCAACTTGATCTCACATGAAAAACGTACTCGTACTGTTCGCTGAAGGCAGCGAAGAACTGGAGGCGGTCACGGTCGTCGACATCCTGCGACGCGCCGGCGTTGCCGTCACGCTGGCTGGATTGCATGGCGGCGCGCTGCGCGGCAGCCGCGGCACGGTGCTGCTGCCGGACAACGCTTTGGCTGAAGCCCTCAAACACGACTATGACATGATTGTGCTGCCCGGCGGACAGCCCGGCACCAACAATCTGAAGGCCGATGCGCGCGTATTGCAACTGGTGCAGAAGATGGAGCGGCAAGGTCATTATGTCGCCGCCATATGCGCCGCGCCGTCCGTACTGGCGACTGCCGGCCTGCTTGACGGCAAGCGCGCCACCAGCTTCCCCGGTTCACTCGACTCCTATCCACACGTGCAGCAACAACAGGCGGCTGTCGTCGAGGACGGCAAACTGATCACCTCACGCGGACCGGGCACGGCGATGGACTTTGCACTGACACTGGTTGAGCGCCTGATGGGGTTATCCAAACGCGAGGAAGTTGAAGCCGGGCTGCAAAGATAACTTTTGGAGGAGGCGACATGCCCGAAACCGGGATAATGCCAAGGTGTGTTTGTCGTTTTGAATATTCAGAAAAGTGGTGCGCTAAAAATACCCATCTGATTGAAATGAAAACAACTCTTAACGCTGATAGCTATTTATCCACCTGTCCAAATAAAAGATTAAGTCCTTTATTGGGGTGTACTTCGCGTTGGGCCGCAGAGTCCTGCCCGCATTGAAAGGTTTCGCGATGAATATTTCTGAACTTTGGTACTCATCTAATTCCTCGGCTTGGGAGCAAGCACTTCAACGCTATTGGCATTTTGTTAAAGATCGGAATGTTGAGTTGGAGCGTGCGTTAAACGCACTGGACCTAAAGAGGCTTCAGCGGTTCACGCCACAAGAGTGGTATGACTTCCTGCACGACGAATACTTCCGCTGGAAATACACGGCGGACAATCGCTACGCCACAACCACTAGCCACCTCAGGAAGTACATCGAAGCCAACGAACTGAGCGAATTGGACAGCATCCGGAACAAACTCCTGAATCTGAACCCCAATGATATTCGCTTGGGTCTCAGCACCGCGACTGAAATAAAGGGCCTGGGAATAGCGGGTGCATCGGGGTTACTATCATTGATGTACCCCGAGCATTTCGGAACAGTCGATCAATTTGCTGTCGATGCACTGGCGCAGATCAAGAACCTACCAGAGGCGAGCGCCATATCGAAAATGAATCAAAGGAACAACAAGGGAGAGCCGAAACAATTGCGCTTACCTGATGGCGCACTGTTAATCGACATCTATGCTCGAAAGGCTAAAGAATTGAATCGCCTGCTTGGCTCAACGGAATGGACGCCGCGTAAGCTCGATATGGTGCTTTGGGTTAGTGGTAGGTAATACATTCGGCCCATGATTATCAAAAAGCCCAACCCGTCAGTCGAGAGGGACTGCGCAAAAGCGCGCAGCCCCTCACTTTTACGTTGGGCGGCATGACAGTCTCTCCATGAAGTATCGAACTCTCCTCATCCTAGGCGTTGCTTTGGCAGTAGCAGTATTGCTGGCTTGGTACGTTCCATTCAACTTGTTGCGGTCTCCGAGTAGTATTCGTGCAACGTTGCTGGTCTCGACCCCAATAGGTAGCAACGCGGTGTTGGTGCAGTCGGTGCTGTCACAGCGCGGCATTCAAGGACGATTTCAGAGCACTGGTTTTCTAAAGCAAGAATCAGGAGAAACGCCAAAGACCATTGGTGTCTCTTCAATTCGAGCTGAACTCGGTCACTACTACTTGCCGCTCCGAACTGATGTCACTGCATTTTGGGGTTTTGATGCGACCGGTGCTTTGATAGACATTTGGGTATGGAAGACGGTTGACGCTCCATGACCACAGACGTCCGACAGTTCTCCAACATGACCCAACCCATCCATCAACACGGAATGGCGCGATAAGGCCGCGCCAGCCGCTTGTGTCGGACGTTACCAGCTCACTGACGATTCACAGAAGAAGAAGCATGACGCATGGGACTCCGGGTGGGATTCCCCTTGTACTTGAACGTTGTGCAAGACTGTGCAAGTAGCGGACTCCAGTGATAGAAAGAAATGGAAAATCCAGCGTTGGCAAGGAATACAGTCGGCAGTGATTCAGGTCGCCGCCGCAAAGTCGGCCTCGCGCTGGGTAGCGGCTCGGCGCGCGGGCTGGCACACCTGGGCGTGATCCGTGCCATCGAGGAGGCCGACATCGAGGTGGGCTTCATCGCCGGCACGAGCATGGGGGCGCTTATCGGGGCGATCCATGCCGCCGGCAAACTGGGCAAACTGGAAGCCACCTTCTTGGCCTTCGACTGGAAAAGAACGGCTTCCTTCTTCGATGTCGTGCTGCCGAAGTCCGGATTGCTTGACGGCGCCAGGATCAGCGAACTGGTGCGCGCACATGTCCATGCCGACACCATCGAAACGCTGCCGATTCCCTTTGCCGCCGTGGCGACGGATATCGTCAGCGGCGAGGAGGTTGCGATCCGCAGCGGCGACGTGATCGATGCGGTGCGCGCCAGCATTTCGGTACCAGGCATTTTTACGCCGGTGCGCAGCAACAGGCGCATCCTGGTGGACGGCGGCCTGACCAACCCGGTGCCGGTAAGCACGGCCCGCGCGATCGGCGCCGACATCGTGATTGCGGTCGACCTAAACCATGAGATCATTGCCGGCAAGAACCTGAAGCCGCTGCTGGCCACTGAAAAAGCGAGTAGCGCAGAACACGACGTATTCGACATGTTCTCGCGCTGGGTGGGTGACTACCGCATGTCGATGAAGGACATCAGGCAGAGACTGCTCGCCGGAGACAATCCAGCCTCGGCGCAATTCAGGAAATGGACTTCCGCGGAGCCGCTGCCCAGCATCTTCGAAGTTCTGCTGGCCTCGATCAACATCATGGAAACCCGCATTACCCAAACGCGTCTGCAGCTGGACGAACCGGACGTGATCATCCAGCCGCCGCTGGGACACATCCGTTTTCTGGAATTCGACCGCGCCGAGGAAATCATAGCCATCGGCTATCGGCATGCACAGTGGCAACTAGCCTCGCTGTCGCTCCAGGCGATGAAAAAATGAAATTTTCCCGTGAGTGAATTATCAGCACAGCCCTGCAGGTGCTGGCCAACGGATGAACCAGGGGCCGCATGCGCGGCCCCTGGTTCTTGAACCGCAGCAAATCCTACTTGTTCTTCTTCTCGATCATCTCATGCATGATCGGGGTCAGGATCAGTTCCAGCGTAAAGCTCATCTTTCCGCCCGGCACCACCAGGGTGTTCGGGCGCGACATGAAGGAACCGTTAATCATGCTGAGGAAGTAAGGAAAATCCACGCCCTGCGGCTTGCGGAAACGCACCACCACAAAGCTTTCATCCGGCGTGGGGATGTCGCGCGCGATAAACGGGTTGGAAGTGTCCACCGTGGCAACGCGCTGGAAGTTGATGTCGCTATAGGTGAACTGCGGCGTGATGTAGTTGATGTAGTCCGGCATGCGGCGCAGGATGGTGTCCACGGTTGCTTCGGCGGAATAGCCGCGCTCTGCCTTGTCGCGGTGGATCTTCTGTATCCATTCCAGGTTGACGTTAGGCACCACGCCTATGCTCAAATCCACATATCTGCTGGCATCGACCTTGTCGGTTTTCACCATGCCGTGCAGGCCTTCATAGAACAGGATGTCGGAGCCGGCGGGAATATCTTCCCACGGGGTGAACTGGCCGGGGCTGAGGCTGGTGCCGAAATGCGCGTTGAGCTCCTTGGCTTCCGCATCGCTGTGGATGTAATAACGGCGTTTGCAGGAGCCTGTCTCGCCATACACCCTGAAGGTTTCCTCAATCTTGTCGAAGTGGTTGGCTTCAGGGCCAAAATGGCTGAACGATTGGTTGCCGTCCTTGTTGGCCTCGGCCACGGCAGCGCGGAACGCTGCGCGATCCAGGCTGTGCAGGCTGTCACCCTCGATCACCGCCGCGTCGATGTGCTCGCGGCGGAAGATGTTTTCAAAAGCGCGCTTGACGGTGGTGGTGCCTGCACCGGAAGAACCGGTCACAGCAATCACGGGATGTTTCTGGGACATGATTAGACTCTCCTGAACGGATTTAATAAAATTATTGTTTCATAATTCTAGCAGAATGCTTGTTTTGGGGTGGCGCGAAGTCGCTATGTATATAATAGCCGCCTTCCGAATCAACGCATCCAAAAATGCAGCAGAACTATCAACCCAAAAATATTGAAACCGCCGCGCAACAATTCTGGCAACAACGGCAGGCCTTCCGCGCGGAGGACAGCTCGGACAAAGCGAAATATTATTGCCTGTCCATGTTCCCCTACCCTTCCGGCAAGCTGCACATGGGGCATGTGCGCAACTACACGATCGGCGATGTGCTGTCGCGCTACCACCGCATGAAGGGCTGCAACGTGATGCAGCCGATGGGCTGGGATGCGTTCGGCCTGCCTGCCGAGAACGCCGCGATGGCCAACCATGTGCCGCCCGCCGCATGGACTTATTCCAACATCGACTACATGAAGCAGCAGCTGAAGTCGCTGGGGCTGGGCATCGACTGGTCGCGCGAAGTCACCACCTGCAAGCCGGAGTATTACCGCTGGGAGCAATGGCTGTTCACGCGCCTGTTCGAAAAGGGCATCATCTACAAGAAAACCGCCACGGTGAACTGGGACCCGGAGGACAACACCGTGCTGGCCAACGAGCAAGTGATCGACGGGCGCGGCTGGCGCAGCGGCGCACTGGTGGAGAAGCGCGAGATCCCGATGTATTTCTTCCGCATCACCCAGTATGCCGAAGAACTGCTCGCCGACCTCGACCAGCTCGACGGCTGGCCGGAGCAGGTAAAGACCATGCAGCGCAACTGGATCGGCAAGAGCTACGGCGTGCGGTTTGCGTTTGAATATGACATCTCGCCGAAGAATCTCCCCCTCCCTAACCCTCCCCCGATGGGAGAGGGGACGATTGTCCTTCCCCCCTCCGGGGGGAAGTTAGAAGGGGGGAGCGCCCTTGAGAAAGGACTCCTCTGGGTCTACACCACCCGCGCCGACACCATCATGGGCGTCACCTTCTGCGCCGTCGCCGCAGAACACCCGTTGGCGACGCATGCCGCGAAAAATAATCCGCAACTCGCCGCCTTCATCGAGGAATGCAAGCGCGGCGGGGTAGCCGAGGCCGACATCGCCACGATGGAAAAGAAAGGCATGCCCACGGGCATCTCCGTCCCTCATCCGCTGACCGGCGAGCAGATCCCGGTATGGGTCGGCAACTATGTGCTGATGGGCTACGGCGAAGGTGCGGTGATGGCGGTGCCCGCGCATGACGAGCGCGATTTCGGTTTTGCCAGGAAATACGGTCTGCCGATCCGGCAATCGATCCAAGTGGCAAGCGAAACATTTTCTGCCGAAGCCTGGGCCGAGTGGTATGCCGACAAGGAGCAAGGTGTCTGCGTGAACTCCGGCAAATACGACGGCCTGAATTATGAACAGGCGGTAGACGCCATCGCCGCCGACCTCGCCGCAAAAGGCCTGGGCGGAAAGAAAGTGCAATTCCGCCTGCGCGACTGGGGCATCTCGCGCCAGCGTTACTGGGGCTGCCCGATTCCTATCATCCATTGCGCGAGTTGCGGCGACGTGCCGGTGCCGGACCAGCAGTTGCCGGTGGTGCTGCCGGAAGACGTGGTGCCGGACGGCACGGGTTCGCCGCTGGCGAAGATGCCGGAGTTCTACGAATGCACTTGCCCGAAGTGCGGTGGCAAGGCGCGGCGCGAGACCGACACCATGGATACCTTCGTCGAGTCGTCCTGGTACTACGCGCGCTACGCCAGCCCGAACTGCACCACCGGCATGGTGGACAAGCAGGCCGCGCAACAGTGGCTGCCGGTGGACCAGTACATCGGCGGTATCGAGCATGCGATCCTGCATCTGCTGTATGCGCGTTTTTTCCACAAGCTGATGCGCGACGTGGGAGTATTCGGTGACATCCCCCACCCCAACCCTCCCCCGGCGGGAGAGGGAGCGAACGATGCGCGACGCGCACTCAACCCATTGGATGAGCCGTTCAAGAATTTACTGACCCAGGGCATGGTGATCGCGCCAACGTTCTATCGCGAAGATGCCACGGGCAAGAAACAGTGGATCAATCCCGCCGATGTCGATGTGGAGACTGATGCGAAAGGCCGTCCAACAGGTGCCAAACTTAAAGCGGATGGACGGCCGGTCACCATTGGCGGCACAGAGAAGATGGCTAAGTCGAAGAACAACGGCGTCGATCCGCAGGCCATCATTGACCAGTACGGCGCCGACACCGCACGCCTGTTCATGATGTTCGCCGCGCCGCCCGACCAGCAACTGGAATGGTCCGATAGCGGAGTGGAAGGGGCATACCGCTTTCTGAAGCGTCTGTGGGCGTCTGCCCTAGAAAACCGTGGATTTATTAGTCAAGGATCAAGCCATGTTATCGAATGGAAAAATGTGCCCGGTGAATTTAAGGATGCAAGAAGAGAAATTCATTCGTTGCTACGACAAGCCAACTACGATTTCAGCAGATTGCAGTTCAACACCGTTGTTTCTGCGACAATGAAAATGTTGAATACGATCGAGCGGTTTCCTGGACCAATGGTCAAAGTAGAATTAGGCAGTCCAAAGCAGACCCATATATTTCCCGCGCTGATTTCAGAATCGTTTTCGACCTTGCTGCGCCTGCTCTCCCCCATCGCCCCGCACATCACGCAAACCTTGTGGCAAGAACTCGGCTACGGCGATGACATCCTGTCTGCCCCGTGGCCGGAAGTTGACGAAGCTGCGCTGGTGCAGGACGAGATCGAGCTGGTGATCCAGGTAAACGGCAAGCTGCGCGGCAATCTGACTGCTGCCAGGACAGCCGACAGGGCGACCCTGGAACAACTGGCGCTGGCGCACGAAGCGGTGCAGAGGCAGCTCGCTGGCGGCGCGGCGAAAAAGATCATCGTGGTGCCGGGACGCCTGATCAACGTGGTAATCTGAACAGATGAAAATGCCGATGCGCGCAACCTTGCTGATCGTGCTGATGCTCACCCTGCTGCTGGGTGCGTGCGGATTCCACCTGCGCGGGCAGGCTGCGTTTGCATTGCCGTTCAAGACTTTGTACATAAAGTCGGCCAACGCCAATGCTCCCTTCATCACCGAGCTGAAACACGCCATCGAATTGACCGGCGTGCAGGTCACCGATAAACCGGAACAGGCGCAACTGACGCTGTATATTGTTTCCGAATCTACGGACCAGCAGATTCTTTCCTTGAACAGCATCGGCCAGGTGATTGAATATCGTTTGTATTACCGTATTTCGTACCAGGCGTACGACAAAAACCAGCGTGAATGGCTGGCGCCCGATCAAATCACGCTGCAGCGGGATTATTCCTACGATGTCACGCAAGTTCTCGCCAAGCAGCAGGAAGCAACACAGCTTTACCAGGACATGCGCGGTGACGCGGTGCAGCAGATGCTGCGCCGCCTTAACCACGCCAAGGCGCCTTTATGAAATCCGTTTTCTGATCATGAAGCTCTCTGCCGAAGATCTCCCGCGCCACCTGGCCAAGGGGCTTGCGCCGCTGTATGTCATCCACGGTGATGCATTGCTGCTATCCATCGAGGCGGCAGATGCAATTCGCGCCGCGGCGCGCGCGGCAGGCTATAGCGAGTGCGAGGTGCTGACGGTCGAAAGAGGGTTCCAGTGGGCAGAGCTGCGCAATAGTGCGCAGAATCTGTCATTGTTTTCCTCGCGCAAGCTGGTGGAGTTGCAGATCCCCTCCGGCAAGCCCGGCGTGGAGGGCGCACAGGCCCTGCAGGACTATTGCGAACGATTGAATGCCGACACGGTCACCGTGGTCACGTTGCCGCGCATGGACAAGACGGGGCAGAACAGCAAGTGGTTCACCGCGCTGGCTGAACACGGTATGGTCATAGCAAACGAAGAGATCGCCCTCAATGCGCTGCCCGGCTGGATTGCAGCCCGGATGAAGCGGCAGGGACAGTCCGCCGATGCAGACACCTTGCGCTTTGTGGCAGAGCGGGTGGAAGGCAACCTGCTGGCAGCCTGGCAGGAGATCCAGAAGCTGGGCCTGCTTTATCCCACCGGACATCTGAGCTTCGAGCAGGTGAAGGATGCGGTCATGGATGTGGCGCGCTACGATGTTTTCAAACTGTCCGAGGCCATGCTCGCGGGCGACGCGGCGCGCTATGCGCACATCCTCGACGGCCTGCGCGCGGAAGGCGAGGCCATGGTGCTGATCCTGTGGGCGTTGACCGAGGATATCCGCGCGCTCGCCAAAGTTTCACGCAGCGTGCAGCAGGGTGGCAATATCACTGCCGCCCTGAAAGAGGCGCGTGTGTGGGGCGTACGCCAAAAGTCGATGGAACGCGCGGCGCGACGCTTCAAACCTGCGACGGCCGAGCGTGCGCTGCGCCAGGCCGCGCATCTGGACAAGGTGATCAAGGGCTTGCGTCCGGGAGACGCGTGGGATGAATTGCTGCAACTGGGCCTGCGTTGCGCGCGGACGGGAACGGCATGAGCGAAGAACAAGTGCTGCTGGTGCTGACCAACCTGCCCGACCGCGACAGCGCCCGACGGATGGCCGAGGCGCTCGTCGGTGAACGCGCCGCAGCTTGTGTTAGCATCCTGCCCGAGTGCAGTTCGGTTTATCGCTGGCAGGGAATAACCGAAGCGGCCAGTGAAACGCCGATGTTGATCAAAACCACGCAAGCTGCTTATGGACGTCTCGAAACGCTTATCCGCGCGCATCATCCGTATGAACTTCCGGAAATTATTGCTGTCCCTGTAACCACCGGCTTGCCCGGTTATCTGCAATGGGTGGCGCAAGAAACGACCCCGCAGCCGAAATAGGCGTTCCAGCTTCGAACCATTCCATATCATGAATAATTCCAATTTCAATGCGCGGGCGAAACAAGGCGGCGACGAGCAGACGACCCAGAAAACGAAAGTTTCAGCGCATGCTGACTTCGCTTGCGAAGTTAAGCCCGCAAGGGCGGCGGAAGCTACTGTGCAAGTAGCACGGCCGCAGGTGTGCGAGGAAACCAGCACAGCGTCAGCGATGCAGTGGAACTGGAACAAGATGCGATTTTTGCTGTTATTTCTGCTAAGCCTCGCCCCGCTCTCTCACGCGGATGGATTTTTCGACCGGATACCCATGTTCGGCTCGAAACAGCCCACATTCCTGCAACCGGACCAGGCATTCGGCCTGGATGTTTCGGTCAAGGATGCGCACACGCTGCTCGCCAGCTTCAGAATTACGCCCGAATATTATCTGTACCGCGACAAGGTCGTGTTCAATACCTCCGACCTGGGCGTCAAGGTCACCCAGGTATCCATGCCCAGAGGACAGATGAAGCATGATGCCAACTTCGGCGACATGGAAGTGTTCCATCAATCCTTTCAAGCGGAAATCGCCCTTGACCGCAGCAATAACGCAGCCCGGAATATAGCGCTGGATGCGACGTATCAGGGATGCAGCGAGAAAGGTCTGTGCTACCCGCCGATCACCAAGGTCATCAACATCTCCCTGCCGGCAATTACTGCCGCACAAGCCACCACCACCCTCGCAACCTCGGTAGCGCCCCTGCCGGCGGCGCATCAGGAAATCAGCGCTGCGCCGCCGCTTTCGGCATCGCCGCCATCCGCCGCCAATGAAAACTCGCAAATCGCCAAGCTGTTCAGGCAGGGCAGCTTCTGGCTGATCGTCTCGTTCTTTTTCGGCGCGGGCCTGCTGCTCGCCTTTACCCCATGCATGTTCCCGATGGTGCCGATCCTGTCCGGCATCATCGTCGGGCGCGGCCACAAGATCACCCACGCGCACGGCTTCATGCTGTCGCTGGCTTACGTGCTGGGCATGGCAGTCACTTATGCCGCAGTGGGGGTGGCCGCCGGACTATCCGGCACGTTGCTGTCCAACGCACTGCAAACGCCGTGGGCGCTCGGTGGCTTCGCCGTGATATTCGTGCTGCTGTCGTTGTCCATGTTCGGCTTCTACGAACTGCAACTGCCCACCGCCCTGCAGAGCCGCCTGACCGATACCAGCAACAGGCTGCACGGCGGACACCTGTCCGGCGTGTTCGTGATGGGCGCGCTGTCCGCCATCATCGTCGGTCCCTGCGTGGCCGCACCGCTGGCCGGTGCGCTGCTGTATATCGGTCAGACACATGACGCCTTCCTCGGCGCCATGGCACTGTTCTCCATGGCGCTGGGCATGGGCGTGCCGCTGCTGCTGATCGGCGCATCCGCCGGAACGCTGTTGCCCAAAGCCGGAGCATGGATGGAGTCGGTCAAACGCTTGTTCGGCATGCTGCTGCTGGCGGTCGCCATCTGGATCATTTCACCGCTGATCCCGGTCAGTGCGCAGATGGCGTTATGGGCCGCATTGCTGATACTTTCCGCCATCTTCCTGCGCGCACTGGATGCACTTCCGCATAACGCGACCCATATGCACAAGCTGTGGAAGGGTATAGGGATCCTTTCCTTGCTGATTGGCATCGCCTACCTGATCGGAGCATTATCCGGCGCGCGCGATGTGCTGCGCCCGCTTGGCGCGCTGGGCGGCGGCGCCCAGGTTGAAATTCCTGCTACCCTGCCATTTGTCCGGATAAAAGATCTCGCGGAACTGGATGCCCGCATTGCGCAGGCGGGCGGCAAGACCGTGATGCTGGACTACTACGCGGACTGGTGCGTCTCCTGCAAGGAGATGGAACGTTTCAGCTTCAGTGATTCAAAAGTGCAGGCAAAGCTTAAAAGCGCTGTACTGCTGCAGGCCGACGTCACCGCCAACAGCGCGGACGACAAGGCCCTGCTGGCGCGCTATCAATTGTTCGGCCCGCCAGCCATCCTGTTCTTCGGCGCGCAAGGCAAGGAATTGGCCGACCTGCGTGTAACCGGTTACCAGGACGCCGGGCAATTCTTGCAGTCGCTGCAAAACGCGGGACTGTGAGGTGTCGGACCTCAACGATCCCAGAGTGTTTTTCGCCGCCGAGCGGACGTTGCTCGCCTGGAACCGCACCAGCCTCGCCCTTATGGCGTTCGGCTTCGTCATTGAGCGCTTCGGCCTGTTCGCGAGCATTCTCCTGCCCCCGCACGCGCTGACCATGCACCGCGGCACCTCATTCTGGACAGGATTGGCTTTCGTGTTGCTGGGCGCTTGCGTCGCTGCCTACTCGAGCGTGCAATACCACAGGATGCTCAAGACCCTTAAGCCAATTGAGATTCCGCAGGGCTATCGTACCAATCCGGGAGTCATCGTCAACCTGATGGTCGCCTTGCTGGGTATGGTTCTGATCGCATATTTCTTTCAAGGCATTTAATCCGCATAAAACCAATTCGCAGTTCATTTCCAGCTAAAATCTGGACAATTATCCCCAACTTGCGGCAAAATGGCCGCATGAAAAATCTGTTGGTATTGCATGGCCCCAACCTGAATCTGCTTGGCACACGCGAGCCGGAGATTTATGGCCGTCTCACGTTAGATGAAATTAACAACAAATTAGTGAATTTAGCCAAAAGCAATGGCGCCAACCTGGCGCATTTCCAGAGCAATGCCGAATCCGCATTGGTAGAGCGCATCCAGCAGGCCCGCCAGGACGGCACCGACTTCATCATTATCAATCCCGCCGCTTTTACCCATACCAGTGTTGCCTTGCGCGACGCCCTGGCAGCGGTCGGCATACCCTTTATTGAAATACATCTTTCCAACGTATTCGCACGCGAAGCATT
Source organism: Gallionellaceae bacterium (assembly GCA_049582805.1). Classification (GTDB taxonomy): domain Bacteria; phylum Pseudomonadota; class Gammaproteobacteria; order Burkholderiales; family Gallionellaceae; genus CAVXFS01. Next base: position 45,435 of record JBAUUR010000165.1, read on the forward strand.
CCGCCGGGAATCTTTTTTCTCGGACATCGCTGTCGGGATAATCAGCGGTCTGGGGGCAACCGGTTATGAACTCTCAGTGCAATACGCAATTCAATATCCAGTCAGGAGCTAACCATGGATTTACGCAAACTTAAGACCTTGATAGACCTGGTCGAAAACTCCGGCATCGCCGAGTTGGAAATCAGTGAAGGCGAAGAGCGCGTGCGTATTACGCGCTCCCCTGCTGCCATGCCTCAGCATGCCTATGCCGCAGCTCCGCCGCAACCGATGGTGGCCGCGGCCGCCGCACAACTTTCCGTCGCCCCCACGCCCGCCGAAGCTGCCAAGGCTGCCGAACCGGAAGGTCATGTGGTCAAGTCGCCCATGGTCGGCACTTTTTACCGCAGCCCGTCTCCCGGAGCAAAAGTTTTCATTGATATAGGTCAAAGCGTCAAGGAAGGCGAAACGCTATGCATCATCGAGGCCATGAAACTGCTCAATGAAATCGAAGCGGACAAGACCGGTGTAATCAAGGCCATACTCGTTGAAAACGGGCAGCCGGTGGAGTTCGGCCAGCCGCTGTTCGTGATTGGTTAAGCCATGACCAAAATTACCTCCAACCCCATGACCGTTTCGGCGCAGGCTAACGCAAGCGCAGCGAACGTTAAGCCGCAAAGCGGCGGCCAAAGCCAAAACGGGCAGCCGGTGGAGTTCGGCCAGCCGCTGTTCGTGATTGGTTAAGCCATGACCAAAGCCACAAACAACCTCTTTGGCCGTTTGGTTGAGGCGTTCCTCCCCGCAATGAGGATAGTTCGGGCAACCCCTGTTCGCCATTGAATGATTAACTACATAAAATGTTTGAAAAGAAGCCGCCCGTCCCGCAAGTCGATCGCAAGAAGCCGAGCAGCATATTGAAGCGTGGGATCATGCGCTCGGCACTCAAAACGGAGCCCGTAATGTTTGAAAAGATCCTCATTGCCAACCGGGGTGAGATCGCCCTGCGTATCCAGCGCGCTTGCCGTGAAATGGGCATCAAGACCGTGGCAGTCCATTCCGAGGCTGACGCCGACGCCAAATACGTCAAGCTGGCGGACGAATCGGTATGCATCGGCCCGGCGCCTTCCAATCAAAGCTATCTGCACATCCCGGCCATCATCAGCGCCGCTGAAGTCACCGATGCGCAAGCCATCCATCCGGGCTATGGCTTTCTGTCGGAGAACGCCGATTTCGCCGAACGCGTCGAAAAAAGCGGCTTTGTGTTCATCGGCCCGCGACCCGATACCATACGCTTGATGGGCGACAAGGTTTCCGCCAAGAATGCCATGAAGAAGGCTGGGGTGCCCTGTGTTCCTGGCGTGGATGGCGCACTGCCGGCCGACCCGGCCGAAATCATCAAGATCGCCCGCAGTATTGGTTACCCGGTCATCATCAAGGCATCCGGCGGCGGCGGCGGACGCGGCATGCGCGTGGTGCATACCGAGGCGGCGCTGCTGAATGCGGTGACCATGACGCGCACCGAAGCGCAGGCCGCTTTCAACAATCCCATGGTATACGTGGAGAAATTCCTGGAAAACCCGCGCCACATCGAGATCCAGGTGATGGCCGACCAGCATGGCAATGCCGTCCATCTGGGCGACCGTGACTGCTCGATGCAGCGCCGCCACCAGAAGATCATCGAGGAAGCGCCCGCACCGCTGATCAACGTGCGTCTGCGCAACAGGATCGCAGAACGCTGCGCCGAAGCCTGCCGCAAGATCGGCTATCGCGGCGCCGGTACATTCGAGTTCCTGTACGAGAACAACGAGTTCTACTTCATCGAAATGAACACCCGCGTGCAGGTGGAGCACCCGGTCACCGAAATGATCACCGGCATCGACATCGTGCAGCAGCAGATCCGCGTCGCCGCCGGGGAAAAACTCAGTTTCCGGCAGAAGGACATCGTGTTCCGGGGGCACGCCATCGAATGCCGCATCAACGCCGAACATCCGTACAAATTCACCCCCTCACCCGGGCGCATCACGACCTGGCACACGCCGGGAGGCCCCGGCATCCGCGTTGATTCCCACGTTTATGCCAACTACTTTGTACCGCCGTATTACGATTCGATGATAGGCAAAATCATTGCTTACGGTGACACGCGCCAGCAGGCGATGGCACGGATGCGCACCGCCTTGTCCGAGATGGCAGTTGAAGGGATAGACACCAATATCCCACTGCACCAGGAACTCATGGTGGATGCCGCCTTCATGCGCGGCGGCACCAGTATCCATTATCTGGAAAACCAGCTCGCGAAACGGGTCAAAGGCAAGTAATGGGCTGGCTCACGCTGACCGTGAATGCCGATGCGCAGTCCGCTGACATCTTGAGCGAAGCCTTGCTGGAATTCGGCGCGCTGTCGGTAGACGTGCACGACGCAGACGCCGATACGCTGGCAGAGCAGGCGATCTTCGGCGAGCCGGGCGAAGCGGATGCTCATTTCTGGCCGCATAATCGCGTCACCGCGCTGTTCCCCTCCGAAGCGCCGGTCGAATCCCTATTGAAGGAAGCCGCTCAGGCCGCAGGTTTGCCCGCCGTTTCCGACTACCATATCGAAACGCTGGAAGACAACGACTGGGTGCGCCTCACCCAGTCGCAGTTCGATGCCATCCGCATTTCACAGCGGCTATGGATCGTCCCAACCTGGCATAAGCCATCCGATCCGCAGGCCATCAACATCACGCTCGATCCGGGCCTGGCCTTCGGCACCGGCAGCCACCCCACCACGCGGCTGTGTTTGCGCTGGCTGGACGACCATATCAAGGGCGGAGAAGCGGTGCTGGATTATGGCTGCGGCTCAGGCATCCTCGCCATTGCCGCACTCAAGCTGGGCGCGGCCTCCGCCATCGGCGTCGATCTTGATGCACAGGCCATCAGGGCCAGCCGCGACAACGCGGCTGCCAATCAGGTGCCCGTGCAATTTTTCCTGGCGGATGCCAGTCCTGATGAAACGACTGGCCATTCGACCAGGCTATCAAAAGACGATAGCCAAGTCGCTGGTCATGAGCTGAGTCGAGGGGACGTGCCGCAGGTTCAGGCCGACATTGTTGTCGCCAATATCCTGACCAACCCGCTCAAGCTGCTCGCCCCGTTGCTGGCTGGCGCGACGAAACAAGGTGGTCGCATCGTGCTTTCTGGCATACTCGCCGAGCAGGCTGATGATGTGATGAAAATCTACGCACAATGGTTTAACCTTGCACCACCGATCCTGGAAGAAGGCTGGGCTTGCCTGTCCGGCATAAAACAATGAGCACTACCACACTGTGCCCCACTTGCAATACACGCTTCAAGATCAGTCAGGAACAGCTTGAAGCGCATAACGGACTGGTGCGCTGCGGACGCTGCCAGGCGGTGTTCGACGCCCGGGAATATTTGCAGGACGATACGCCCAGTCCGCAACTCGACTTGCCCATTCTCGAGAATTGGCAGCCCCACGAAGAGCATGAGGCGCCGGACAGCGGACAACCTGATACTACCAGCCCGCTTGGCAATGCGGCCGCCCACGCGGAGTATCCAGTCGCAACCGGGACCGCAGTGTCGATCACCCAGGCAGAGAAAATCACCTCTGCCAACCTTCCCGACGAAACACTTTTCCAGTCGCCGCCAAAGCAGCGTGGCTGGCCGCTGATCGCCGCCAACATAATGCTATTGCTTGTCCTGCTCGGACAGTGCGCCTATTTCTTCCGGATCCAACTGGCCGCCAGCATGCCCGGCCTGAAACCCGCCCTGGTTTCCTATTGCAAGGTTTTCCGTTGCACTGTCCCGTTGCCGCGCAAGGTCGACCTGATGAGCATCGAATCATCGAGCCTGGAAGCCGATCCGCTGCAGCCCAGCGTCATCACGCTCAACGCAATCCTGCGCAACCAGGCTCCATACATACAAGCATTCCCCAATATGGAACTCACGTTTACCGATGAACAGAATAGCCCGGTGGGCCGGCGCACCTTCAGTCCGGCTGAATATCTCGGTGCCGGCAATGACGAACAACAAGGCTTCCTGCCCAACCACGAGTTCAACATCACACTGAACCTCGATACCTCTGACCTCAGGCCGTCCGGTTACAAGTTGTTTATCTTTTGATGAAATCCGGCCAACCTGCCTGAGGGATTCGCATCCAGGATTCGCATCCAGCTTGCCGCCCGTTTCCGTCTTCGGTATAGTGCCGTCTGCCGTTCAGACCAACGGGAGAGCGTGTCCGCCATGACACCGCCGAAGGCGCAACACCCGTAACCGCTCAGGCTCAAGGAACCGTTGGATCAGGCAAATCTGGAGAGCGCTGTTTTTCACAGCCACCGAAGGGGCACGCAACGCAAGTTGAAATCTCTCAGGTACCGAGGACAGATGGGGCGCAGCAGAATGATCTGCTGCGCCTTTTTATTTTAGTTCCGACTAACCCTGAGGTAAGTCTGCGCTGAAGTGATTTAAGCAGGCATTTCGCCGACAGGCGAATCGGGCTGGCAGGGATATTGCCGTAGGCAATAACTCGCAAAGCTCGCAAACTTTGTTTTCCGAAAGCCGCTATATGACGTTAAAGCAAACCCCCCTGAATGCAGCGCACCGCGCCATGGGCGCGAAGATGGTGGATTTCGGCGGCTGGGACATGCCGGTGAATTACGGCTCGCAAATAGACGAGCACCACAAGGTACGCAACGACTGCGGCATGTTCGATGTTTCGCACATGCGCGTGGTGGATGTGAAAGGCACGGGCGTGCGCGGCTTCTTGCGCTACCTGCTGGCGAACAATGTGGACAAGCTCGCATCCCCGGGCAAGGCGTTGTATTCCTGCATGCTGCTGGAAAATGGTGGGGTGATCGACGACCTGATCGTATATTTCATGACCGAAGACTGGTTTCGCATCGTGGTAAACGCCGGCACTGCGGACAAAGACGTCGCATGGATGAAACAACAAGCCACGCAACACGCACCTCAGCTGATTATCGCCGACCATCCTGAACTGGCGATGATCGCCGTGCAAGGCCCGAATGCTCGCGCAAAGGTTTGGGAGGCATTGCCCGGCAGCCGTAAATTGACCGAACGCCTCGTTCCTTTCAGTGCGGCGGAGATGGGCACGATGTTCATCGCCCGCACCGGTTACACCGGCGAAGACGGTTTTGAAATCATGATTCCCGCCAACGCCGCACCGTTTTTCTGGGCGACACTGGCAGAAAAAGGCGTGAAGCCCATCGGCCTCGGCGCGCGCGACACGCTGCGCCTGGAGGCGGGCATGAATCTCTATGGGCAGGACATGGACGAGAGCGTCAGCGCGCTTGAATCCGGGCTGGCCTGGACGGTGGACTTGAAGAGCGAACGCGATTTCATCGGCAAGGCGGCGCTGCTGGCGAACCCGCCGACGCGCAAGCTGGTGGGGCTGGTGCTGCTGGATCGCGGCGTGCTGCGCGGCCATCAGCAGGTACACACCGCACACGGTGCAGGCGAGATCACCAGTGGCACCTTTTCGCCGACGCTGGAGAAATCCATCGCTCTGGCGCGCGTGCCGACCGCGGTGCAGATCGGCGATACGGTGCAAGTGGCGATACGCGATAAAATGCTGGCGGCAAAAGTGGTGAAGTACCCATTCGCGCGCAATGGCAAGGCAGTCTGAAGTCGCAAGTTATTAGCCATTAGTTGATTTTGTCGCTGCGCGGCTTTACTACTGATTAATAGCAGACACCATTAAACACAACTTACGTCTTAAGTCTTACGTCTGATTTTAGGAGATTTTCATGAGCAACCCGACCAACCTCAAATACACCGCCTCCCACGAGTGGGTCAAAGCCGAAGCCGACGGCACCGTCAGCGTGGGCATCACCGACCATGCGCAGGAACTGCTAGGCGACATGGTGTTCGTGGAAACCCCGGCCGTTGGCCGCAAGCTGAAAGCGGGCGAGGAGTGCGCGGTGGTGGAATCGGTGAAGGCAGCGGCGGATGTGTATGCGCCGATCGCCGGTGAAGTGGTGGCAGGCAACAGCGAACTGGACAGCGCGCCGGAGAAGATCAACAGCGATCCTTATGGCGCATGGATGTTCCGGCTGAAACCGGCCAGTGCCGCCGACCTGAACGCCCTGATGGATGCTGACGCATACCAGGCGCACGTGGACAGCGAAGCACATTAGAAACAGTCGTTAGTCGTTAGTCGCTAGTCAAATCCGCGTAGTGGACAAAGCCGACTAACGACTAGCCACTGCCTTTGTATCTAACTAACAACTAACGTCTAACGACTACCAACTGCCTTATGCCTTTCATTCCCCATACCGAATCCGACATCGCCGCCATGCTTGCCAGCATCGGCGTGCCTGGCTTGGACGCGCTGTTCGACGAAATCCCCGCCGCGCTACGCAACGGCAAACTCACCCAGGTTCCCGAGGGCATGAACGAGATGCAGGTGACGCGCCTGATGAATCAGCGTGCCGCGCAGGATGCGCCGTTGCTCAACTTCATCGGTGCCGGCGCCTACGAGCATCACATTCCGTCGGCCGTATGGCAGATCGCCACACGCGGCGAATTCTACACCGCGTACACGCCGTACCAGGCCGAGGCCAGCCAGGGTACGCTGCAGATGCTGTACGAGTACCAGACCATGATGGCCTCACTCACCGGCATGGACGTGTCCAACGCCAGCCTGTACGACGGCGCTTCGGGTCTGGCCGAAGCGATCCTGATGGCGGTGCGTACGCACAAGACTTCACGCAAGGTGCTGTTGCCTGCGACGGTCTCGCCGATCTATCGCAGCGTGGTACAGAGCATCGTCAAGCTGCAGGAGATCGAACTGATCGAAGTGGATTTCGATCGCACGAGCGGCACGATAGATACAAAAGCGCTGCAGCAATACACCGGCAGCGACCTTGCCGCATTGGTCATTCCGCAGCCGAATTTCTTCGGCGCGCTGGAAGACGTGGATGCCCTCACCGACTGGGTGCACGCGCAGAATGCGGTGGCCATCGCGCTGGTGAATCCGTTGGCACTCGCTTTGCTGAAAGCACCGGGCAACTGGGGCAGCAAGGGAGCGGACATTGCCGTGGGCGACGGCCAGCCGCTGGGTGCGCCGCTGTCCAACGGCGGGCCATACTTCGGCTTCATGTGCTGCAAGCAAGCGTTGGTGCGCCAGATGCCGGGACGCATCATCGGGCGCACCGTCGACCTGGAAGGCAAGGTCGGCTTCACGCTGACGCTGCAGGCACGCGAGCAGCACATCCGCCGCGCCAAGGCGACCTCCAATATCTGTTCCAACCAGGGATTGGTCGTTACCGCCGCGACCATCCACATGGCGCTGCTCGGTGTGGATGGACTGCGCCGGGTGGCCGCCGTAGCGCATGCCAACACTGCCGCGCTGGCGGTACAGGCAGGGGGAGTGCATGGCGTGCAGCGCCTGTTCGGCGCGCCGCACTTTCACGAGGTGGTGCTGCATTTGCCCAGGTCATCCGGCGAAGTGCTGGCGCGCATGGCAGCGCTAGGCGTGTTGGGCGGCTTCGATCTGCAGCCGCATTATCCGCAGCTCGGCAACGCTATCCTGGTATGCGCAACCGAGACTAAAACGGCGGAAGATCTGCAGCGCTATGTGGACGTTCTGCGCCACGCCCTGCAATAACGAGGTGCCCCCATGCTGATATTCGAACATTCCCGCCCCGGTCGCCGCAATGCAGCCCAGGCACCCAACCACGCTGCCGAGTTGAGCGGCATCCCCGCTGCGTTCCTGCGCAAGGATGCGCCGCTGTTGCCGGAAGCCTCGGAGATGGATGTGGTGCGCCATTACACGCGCCTGTCACAGAAGAACTTCTCCATCGACACCAACTTCTACCCGCTCGGTTCCTGCACCATGAAGTACAACCCGCGCGCCTGCAATTCGCTTGCGATGCTGCCGAACTTCCTGGCGCGCCACCCGCTCGCACCGGATTCCACTGGTCAAGGTTTCCTGGCTTGTTTGTACGACTTGCAGGAAATATTGAAGGACGTGACCGGCATGGCCGGCGTCTCGCTGACTCCGATGGCGGGCGCGCAGGGAGAGTTCGCCGGTATCGCGATGATCCGCGCCTATCACGAATCGCGCAGCGACAAGGCACGCATCGAGATCATCGTGCCGGATGCGGCGCACGGCACCAACCCGGCGACGGCGGTGATGTGCGGCTACACCGTGAAGGAAATTCCCACCGACCGCAACGGCGATGTCGATCTCGACGCGCTGCGCGCTGCCGTCGGCCCGCGGACCGCCGGACTGATGCTGACCAATCCTTCTACGCTGGGCGTGTTCGAGAAGCGCATTCAGGACATCCAGAAGATCGTGCACGACGCTGGCGGCCTGCTGTATTACGACGGCGCGAACCTTAACGCTATCCTCGGCAAGGTGAAGCCGGGCGACATGGGTTTCGACGTGATCCACATGAATCTGCACAAGACCTTCTCCACGCCGCACGGTGGCGGCGGGCCGGGCGCGGGCGCGGTTGGCGTGAACAAGCGCCTGCTGCCGTTCATGCCGGTTCCGCTTGTCGGCAAAGATGGTGATGCGTACCGCTGGCTCACCGAGAAAGACCTGCCGCAATCGATCGGCCGCCTGTCAGCATGGATGGGCAATGCCGGCGTGCTGCTGCGCGCCTATGTGTATGCGCGCATGCTGGGCGCGGAAGGCATGCACCGCGTCGCCGATTTCGCCACGCTCAACGCCAACTATCTGATGGCGGAATTGCAGAAGGCTGGCTACACCGTCGCCTTCCCGCAGCGCCGCGCCAGCCACGAATTTATCGTCTCAGCCAAAGAACTCAAGGACGCCACCGGCGTGTCCGCCATGGACATCGCCAAGCGTCTGCTGGATAAGGGCTTCCATGCGCCCACGACGTATTTTCCGATGCTGGTGCCGGAGTGCCTGCTGATCGAGCCGACCGAGACTGAATCAAAGGAAACGCTGGATGCATTCGTCGCCGCGATGAAGGAGATACGCGAAGAAGCGTTCCGCGATGCCGCGATGGTGAAGGGCGCGCCCTACAGCCAGCCTGTGCGCCGCCTCGACGACGTAAAGGCGGCGCGTGAACTTGACCTGGCCTGGAAACGCACCAGCAGCATCAAGACGCCCGGGCAGGTCAGCCGCTGAAGCCGCGCTGTTCTGTCTTCGACCGCATAGATGGCTCGCACAGAATATCGCCGATGAACGGAGCCAGGCTAACCCAAACGCACCGACTGGCGGAGCGCTTTGCAAACTACCGGTTGTTCCTTTTTCGCTGAGTTAAATTACCACCGGCAAAGCCGGTGGCTTATTGGGTTAGCCCCTCAAAGGGGCCGATAAACCCGTGAGCCGCCCAAGGCGGCTGCTTTCGCTCCTTCCCCCTTGCAGAGGGGGAGAGCGAAGCGAGGGGGCAATTGGGATGGGGGTAGAACAGTGGAGATGCAATGTTTCTACCCCCTCCCTAACCCTCCCCCTGGTGCGTGGTTGTTGCCGCTTCAGCGGCTTTACAACCACGGCCTGCCCCCTGCGGGTGCAAGGGGGAGAGCGAAGCGAGGGGGCCGAACGAGTCGCTTAGTTTTTACATCACTCATTAATGCCCGCCGGAACGATCAAACCTGACCGAGTCGCCCTGGCAGAGCCGGGGGTTTACCTCAGTTAATTATTTTTTCAGAAGATCCCGAATTTCCGTGAGCAGAACTTCTTGCGCCGGAGGTGGGGCAGGTGTCGCTGGTGCTTCTTCAGCTTTCCTCTTCATCGAGTTGATGCCTTTGATGACCAGGAAAATAACTGCTGCGATAATGGTGAAGTCAACCAGCGTCTGGATGAATTTGCCATAGCTGATTACGACCGCCGGCGCTGTTGCGGTGGCTTCCTGCAGGGTAACCGCCAGTTTCGAGAAATCCACCCCGCCAATCAGAATCCCGATCGGCGGCATGACAACATCAGATACAAAAGAAGAAACGATTTTCCCGAATGCGCCGCCGATAATTACGCCAACGGCCATATCTACCACATTCCCCTTGACGGCGAATTCCCTGAACTCCTGCAGCATGCCCATAGCCTTCTCCTTCCTTGCTCTATTGGTTAGTTACCGAATTTAACATTGACCCCGGTGAAGAATGTGAGGTCGTTTTTCTTGATGGGCGCTTCTGACAGGCTGTTGTAACGATCCTGCAATGTTACGTTCAAGCTCAATGTCTTGCTCATCGCGACCAGCAGGCCGGCATCAAATTCGGCACGGGTGCCTTTGTCGCTGCTCATGTTGGGGTCGATCTCGAGGCGTTGCTTGAAGCTGGTGGATTCGGTAAGTTTGTGGTGCGACTCCTCGCCCAACAACAGTTCCACGGCGTTGAGGCTGGTTTTCATCTGGTCATTGATGTTTACCCCTGCACCGCTGTATTGATCGGCCCGGTAAGTGACACCGCCAAACAGGTCCAATTGATTCTCCGGCGTCTTGATCAGATGGTAGCCCAAACCGCCGCTGACCACGCTGCGCAGGGTTAGCTGTTCGAGTTGGTCATGATTGAAATCGAGACCGCCAAATCCGAACGTATCCGCCGAAATATTGTGATCGTATCGGGTGCCGGCAGCCCACTGGTTGGCTGTGGTGCTGGTAACGCCATTGCTCTTGGATTGACTGCCGAGAATCTGGCCATGGAGCGAAAGCTTGTCGTCCGCTGTCTGGCGCACGGCATCGGCGGTAACAGTCACGCTGCTGCTTTGCGTGTTGCCGGAAGAAGCGGACAGGGCAGCCCCGGCGCTTCCTCGCCACTGACCGTCCAGTTTTGCGTCATCTGCCAGCGCATTGCCACAGCTTGCCATGGTCGCCAGGAACAATAGAGATAGGGAAACTTTCATCTGTCACCTTCCATTTCGTTATTATCAAGATAATGTTCTTTACAAATTCGTTACAATTTTAACATCACACCGTATTGCTCGTTCCTCTACCTGATTGCGATGCGCGCTGTTTACAGTTACGCACACTGCACTCTGGCCGCATACTCCAAGGTGTCCGCCGGACGTTATCCGGATGTGACGTTGCGCAGCGCCCAGCAAAGGCCATGCGCTGAGCGCGCTCACTGCGGCGCTGCGGAGCACCCTGGTGACCGTGGGCTTTATCTTCCGTCCGCAATGACGCGTCGCGCCGCGATCGGCCTGGGTGAGGTTGGGATTGTTCTTGCTGTATGTACTCAACTCATGGATCCTTTTCGAGCATGCAGATTGAAGATGACAACTGGCACACGCTGACCAGCGAGGAAGTCGCGCAACGTCTGGAGACCAGCCCGCAATCCGGCTTGAGCCCGGACCATGCTGCCACACGGCTGGCGCACTTCGGCCCGAATGCGTTGCAGGAAAAGCGCGCCCGTTCCCCCTGGCGCATGCTATTCGACCAGTTCAGCGATTTCATGATCATCGTGCTGATCGTCGCGGCGATCATTTCCGGCATCGTGGGCGATGTGGAAGACACCGTTGCGATCATCGTCATCGTGATCCTGAATGCGGTAATCGGCTTCGTCCAGGAATATCGCGCGGAACAGGCGATGGCGGCGCTCAAGCGCATGGCTGCGGCCAGCGCGCGCGTACTGCGCGACGGCCGCATCGAAACCGTCAGCGCAGCGGAACTGGTGCCGGGCGACGTGGTGCTGCTGGAAGCAGGCAACGTGGTGCCCGCTGATCTGCGCATCATCGAAGCGGCGCGCCTCAAGATCGATGAGTCCGCGCTCACCGGCGAATCGGTCGCCGTCGAAAAGCAGATCGACCCCATTTCCGCGATCGACGCGCCGCTGGGCGACCGCCTCAACCTCGCCTACAAAGGCACCACCGTCGTGCACGGGCGCGGGCGCGGCCTGGTGACGGCGACCGGTACGGACAGCGAACTGGGCAAGATCGCGGCGCTGTTGAGCGAGGACACGGATACCAGGACGCCGCTGCAACAACGTCTGGCGCGCTTCGGCAAGCGCCTGGCCAGCGCCGCGCTGGCAATCTGCGCGCTGGTGTTTTTGATCGGCGTGCTGCACGGCGAGCCGCTGCTGCTGATGTTCATGACCGCCGTCAGCCTGGCGGTGGCGGCCATTCCCGAGGCACTGCCTGCGGTGGTGACGATCTCGCTGGCCTTGGGTGCGCGCAAGATGGTCAGGCAGCACGCGCTGATCCGCCGCCTGCCCGCTGTGGAAACGCTGGGTTCGGTGAGCTACATCTGCTCGGACAAGACCGGCACCCTCACCCAGAACAAGATGCAGGTGACGGCGATTTATGCCGACGATGCCTTGCACAAAACCTGGGCCGGCAACCGTGAGCCCTGGGTCACGCTGCTGCAGGCGCTGGCGCTGAACAATGACGCGCACCTCGACCAGCAAGGCGATGTGCGCGGTGAACCGACCGAGGCTGCGCTGCTGCGCGCCGCGCAGGCAGCGGGTTACCACAAGGCCGCCCTGGAGCAGAAAGCGCCGCGCCTGCGGGAACTGCCATTTGACTCTGAGCGCCAGCGCATGACCACCATGCATCTTGATGGCACCGGAATAATCGCCTATACCAAGGGTTCTCCTGAGGCCGTTCTACCATTATGCGCGAGCATACTGACCAGCGGCGGCGAGCACACCATTGACCGCGCGGCGTTGCTGCGGCAGGCCGAGGACATGGCCGCTGACGGCTTGCGCGTGCTGGCCTTCGCATTCCGGCGCTGGCAGGTGTTGCCTGACAGCACTGACCATGCCGCAGTGGAAAAAGAGCTGGTGTTCCTTGGCCTTGCCGGGCTGATCGACCCGCCACGCGCCGAAGTGAAGGAAGCCGTCGCGCAGTGCAAGTCGGCCGGCATCACGCCAGTGATGATCACCGGCGACCATCCGGCCACTGCGCGCGCGATCGCGCGCGAACTCGGGATCCTCGCCGACGGCGACAGCCGTGTGATGAGCGGGGCTGAATTGGCTCAGCTCGATCAGGAAGCGTTCGAGGCCGAGGTTGAACAGGTACGCGTTTACGCACGCGTCGACCCGGCGCAGAAAATCAGGATCGTGCGGGCACTGCAAGACAAGGGTGAGGTGGTAGCGATGACCGGCGATGGCGTCAACGACGCGCCGGCGCTGAAAGCCGCCAACATCGGCGTGGCCATGGGCAAGGGTGGCACCGACGTGGCGCGCGAAGCTGCGCACATGGTGCTGCTCGACGATAACTTCGCCACCATCGTGCACGCGGTGCGCTACGGCCGCCACCTCTATGACAATATCCGCAAATTCATCCGTTACGCGGTAACCACCAACTCCGCCGAAATCTGGACCATCTTCCTGGCGCCGTTCCTGGGCCTGCCGATCCCGCTGTTGCCGATCCACATTCTGTGGATCAACCTGGTTACCGATGGTTTGCCCGCTCTCGCCCTCACTGCCGAACCCGCCGAACACGGCATCATGCGCCGCCCGCCGCGGCCATTGCAGGAAAGCATCTTCGCGCACGGCATGTGGCAGCATATGCTCTGGGTGGGTTTGCTGATGGCGGGGCTGACCTTGCTCACCCATGCGTGGGCCTATCACACCGGCCACGCGCACTGGCAAACCATGGTGTTCACCGTGCTCACCCTGTCCCAGCTTGCTCACGTGCTGGCCATCCGCTCGGAAAAGGAATCATTGCTTACCATTGGCCTTTTCTCCAACCGGTCGATGGCGGCCACCATCATTATTACCTTCCTGCTGCAAATGGCGACCATTTACGTGCCGGCGCTCAATCCGATATTCAAAACCGAAGCACTCGAGCCAGGCGAACTGGCGGCATGCCTGATGATCTCCGGCGTTGTTCTGCTGGCGGTGGAAATCGAAAAGTGGCTGGTGCGGCGGGGATGGATCTATCGCACGAGCTGACCCCAATGTTGGCGCAAGCCTTGCGGCCATGCTCCGCCAGTTCAAACAGTATCTGCGCGCCGCAGTTTTTGCCAGCCACTATTCGTCGGCGTCATGCCCGGTCACACGAAACGGAGGCGCCTTGCCTTGCTTGTCCTGCCCCGCATAGACGGTCAGGTGCGGGTAGGGAATCTCGATACCGCGCGCATCGAAAGTCTGCTTGAGCCGCCCGAGATAAATGCGGCGGACATTCCACTGCTCCATGGCAACGGTCTTGAAACGACAGCGCAGGATCACCTGCGAATCTCCCAGTTCCTGAACCCCCTGTATCTCGATGTCATCCAGAATCTTGGGGCCTGCCACCGCATCCGCGCGCAATTCTTCGCCCACCTCGCGCAGCACTGCGCAGACTTCATCTATGTTTTCGCGGTAAGCCACGCCCACGTCGATCAGGGCGTAGGCATAGTCGCGCGATTTGTTGGTGACCGTGGTGATCTGCCCGTTCGGCACATAGTGCACGCTGCCCTCGTTGTCGCGCAGGCAAACATAGCGCAACGTAATGTCCTCTACCGTACCGACCTTGCCGCACACGTCGACCACGTCGCCCTGGCGGATCTGGTTCTCCAGCAACATGAAGAAGCCGTTGAAGTAATCCTTGATCAGGCTTTGCGCGCCAAACCCGACCGCGATGCCGACCACGCCGGCAGCGCCGAGTATCGGCGTAATGGAAATGCCCAGTTCGCTCAATGCCAGCATGCCCGCCACCAGCGAGATCACCACGGTGGAGATGTAGCGGAATACGCGAGCAAGCGTTTCGATGCGGCGGCCCTTTTCCGCCGAGTCCGTGCGCGAGTTCATGTAATTGCGGAACAGGCGGATCAACCGGCTGCTCAACCTCGCGAGCAGCCAGGCCAGCATCAGAATGACGATGACATGCAGCATTTCCCTGGATACGTGCAGATACTCTGAAATGGAAGTGTTAGCCATGGTGTCTCCTTGCTGGTTGAGATGCGGATTCTATCGCAGCCGTCCCGGCGCAAAGATTCGATGTGTCCAACAGGTATAATCCGCTCCTGTCAAACAGCAAAATGAAAAAATGTCCGCAACCATTTTGATCATCGGCTTGATGGTGGTTTTTGCGCACTTTCTGTCTTTACAATTTCGCAAGACCAATATTCCGGATGTGCTGGTGCTGATGCTGGTCCGCATCCTGATCGGCCCGCTGCTGGGCATTGCCACACCGCAGGATTTTGGCAAGATAGGTTCATTGATCGCCACCATTGCCCTGGTGATAATTCTGTTCGAAGGCGGTACTTCGCTGAATCTGGATGTGCTGGGCAAATCACTGGGCACGACCGGCTTGTTGGCCATTGCCTGTTTTGTGCTGACTGCCGTCATCGTTACGTTGATCGGTATTTATGCACTGGGACTGACGCTGCTGCCCGCCACCTTGCTTGGCGTCACCTTGGGCAACACATCTTCCGCCATGGTCATCCCGATGGTGAGCGCGCTGCGACTGGCGGAAAAACCTGCCACCGTATTGGTGCTGGAATCGACACTGACCGACGTGCTGAGCATCGTCGGCGTGTTCGCCTTGTTGCAGATCCATACGCAAGGCGGCGTCGAGCTGGGCAAGCTGGTCGGCAGCGTGCTGGCCGCACTGATCTTCGCAGCGGCGATCGGCGTGCTGGGCGGCATCGGCTGGCTTCTGGTGCTGGGCAAGGTGCGCGACTTCCCCAATACCATTTCCTCCACGCTGGCTTATGTGTTCATCCTCGATGGCCTGACCGAGATGCTGGGCTTTTCCGGCGCGATCGCTGCCCTGGCCCTGGGCATCACACTGACCAATTTCGAGAAGCTCCATCTGGACCGCATCCCGAGCATCGACCGGAACATCGTGGCGCTGAACGAAATGGATTTGACCTTTTACCGCGAAGCGGTGTTTCTGCTGAAGACCTATTTCTTCGTTTATCTCGGCATCCCCATTCATTTCGGTGATGCCTTTCTGGCTATCACTGCAATCGCCATGGTGCTGATTGCATATGCCATGCGGCTGGGCCTTACCCGTTTCATTTTCCGTGATGCCAGCTACAGCCTGCGCGATGCCGCCATCACCTCGATGATGGCCCCACAGGGACTTGGCGGCCGCCGTGCTGGCCGCCCTGCCGCTGGAGTACGGCGTGGCGGGCGGCGAGGTGATCCGCGATGTGACTAATATGGTGGTGTTGGTCAGCATCACGCTGACCGCATTGCTGGTCATGGCCTATCCGGCTCCTGCAGCACAAAAATTCTATTCCCTGGCGCTTGGCAAGCCGCTGGCCGAACCAAGAGCCGAGTGACTCCCGGCGCCTTCCCTGACCCTGGAGAACAAAGCCAGGTCAGCCATCATTCGGCTGCCCCCGGTTCGAACCAGGGGCAAGCCCCGGCATAATGTGTCAGCGCGCGTTTATGCGACAATGCGCAGGATAGTGCAGTATTCACGGGAGACATCTGATTGATAATAACCTTGCTGGTGATCACTGTAATTCTATTCCTGGCGCTGCAACTTGAGGACAAGCTGGGGGTACTTCACCGCTCGGATTGATCGCGCTCTCGTTTGCGGCCCATTTCGGCTTTCAGCAAGTGCCGGTGCTGACCGGAGACGCCGAGCATTTTGCTTCGCTGGTGATCTTTCTGCTGCCGATCCTGCTGATTTCCGATTCGCTGGAACTCAAGGTGCCCGACCTGAAACAGCATGGCCTGAGCCTGCTCTACCTGGCTGTGGTGGCAGTGGTACTCTCGGTCATCATGGCATTGTTCATCTCCAACTGGCTGTTCGCTGACTATGCCCTGTCCAGCGCGGCGGTCATTGTATTGTTTGCCATGGTGCTGGCAACCAATCCGGTTTCCGTGGTCAGCATTTTTTCAAAATTCGACTTGCCGCATCGGTTGAAAATCCTGGCCGAGGGCGAGAGCCTGTTTAACGATGCCACCGCATTGATCGTGTTTGTCTTTATCGGGCTGTATGTCTTGGATGGAGGTGCATTAACGCCCGGTTATGTGGCACAGATCAGCGGGGCAGTGGTGCTCGGCTCGGTCGCCGTCGGCGTAGTGATCGGCTTTATCGGCCTGACCATCATGAAGACCACGGAAAACCGCATCGCCGAAATGATGGTGCTGATCATTACCGGCTATGGCGCGTTCTGGCTGTCCGAGCATTTCTTTGTTCTGCTCAATATGCTGGGCGGGCACTCGCACATGCATCTGTCCGGCATCCTGTCCTGTATCTTTGCCACGATCACGGTCAATCATGTGATGACCCGGGCCATAGCCGAGGACAACATCCGCATCGACAGCGATGAAACCGAACTCCACATCGAAGCCCAGAAGCGCGATACCTCATCCGGCGTGATAGGAAATGTACTGCAACGTGTCAAGGCAACCATAGCGGAGCGTGACCGCCACCTGCGCAGCAAGGAAGATGTGCAACTGCTGGCAATGGTGGCCAATACCATCCTGTTCGTGGCCATGGCGGAAATGATCGATCTGGATCTGTTGTGGCAATACCGGGTCGAGATTCTGGCGATGTTCCTGGCCACTCCGCTGATTCGCGGCGCAATGATGGGACTTTTTGCCTGGATTTCCAACCGGACGGAAAAGATGCCCGACATCAATTTGCGCTGGTGGGGCGTGCTGACCTTCGCCGGCATCAAGGGAGGACTGTCCATTGTTATGCTCACGATGATCCCCGCTTCGTTCCAATATCTCCAGATGTTCAAGGCAGTGGTGATCGGGGTCATCATGCTTTCCACGTTCATCTATTCGGCCGTGCTGCTGGTCATTATCGGCAGCAACAAGGATGTATTCCTGCTGGAACAAAGTGCGGAGCATTGACCGGATTTCGCATTTATCCGGATGTTGCAGCTGGCTTCTTCATCCGCAAACCTCGCGCAATCAGCATGCGGGACTAAATCAGTGACTCCTAGAATGGTGCTGCGGCAGAAATCCGCATGCCTGATCCGCCTGGTTACTTGTTGTCCGCTTCCACGGCAGCTTTCAACATCTCGAAGATATCCGGAATGGCCGAGTTGACCCGGTTCCAGTTCGGGATCAGCGGGGTACCCATCGGGTTCTCCATGAATGCCTGCGCGGCCATGGCGATGGCTCGGGTAAAGGTTTCCACGGCCTTGGCTTCTTCGTGCCGGTCGAAATCGAGCCCGTTGATTGTCGCGTCCGCCTCGTATTTCATGATCGTGTCTTCCGCCTGCCGCAGGTAGGTCACCAGCAGCGACTTGAACAGGCCGTCCGAGAACACGACCCCTTCGGAGGCGAGCGTGCGGAATATCGATTTGCTGATGTCGACCGCCATCTTCATCAGGCCCTTGCCGGCATCGTCCGGGGAAAGCATCTGGTGCTTGTGCTCATAGGTGGCGGCAATGTCGACCTGGCAAACCCGGCGCGGAGAATAATTGCGGTGCACTTCGGCGAGCGAGCCGACCTCCAGCCCCCAGTCCCACGGGATCCGGTTCACCCGGGCCAGGTCGGTGGTCATGCAGAATTCCCCGGCGAGCGCATAGCGGAAGCTGTCGAGGAACACGAGGAAATCGTGCGGCCCGACCAGTTGCTGGATGGAGCGTACCAGCGGCGTCATCAGCAGCCGGGTGACCCGGCCGTTCATCTTGTTGGTGACCCGGCTGTAATAGCCCTTGCAGAACACGTAATCCAGGTTTGGGTTAACCACCGGGTAGCACAGCCTGGCCAGCAGTTCCCGGCTATAGGTGACGATGTCACAATCATGCAGCGCGATCACATCCGAGCGGCCGCGCGCCAGCACATATCCATAGGACAGCCATGCGGAACGGCCTTTCCCGCGTTCTCCCACATCCAGTCCGTTGCGCGCCAGCGTTTCATACACTTCAGTTATTCTTTTGCCCTTGTTGTGGATGATCCTGACTTCCGTGGGTATAGTCGCCATGAGTTCGCGCACGCGCTGGAAATCCTTTTCTGACGCCTGATCCAGCGCCAGCACGATTTCATTCAGGTACTTTACCTTGGTCAGTTCCTGGATGATGCCGGGCATGGCCGGACCTTCGAATTCGGAATAGAGCGCCGGCAACACCAGGGCGATCGGCCTGAGCTTTGAGAAACCGTATAACTCTGACTCCAGACGCTCGAGTGAAGGTTTGCCGATCTGGTGCAAGGTCGTGATGATTCCGGTCTGGTAAAAATCAGTCATGGCGTGCCTCTTGCTCAGATATGTTCGATCTCGTCCTTCGGTTCTTCTGCGCTCTTTGCTGTCGCCTCCCTTTCTATTATCCGCCTCGCCGCATCAATGCCGCCCGCGCCGAAGGCGATGGCAAGGGCGATGACGATGCCGCCGAAGATGATCGAGAAGGCGGCCAGCACGATGCCGGGCGCGATCTGCAACTGCTCCATGACCATCGCCAGGATCAGCAGGATCAGCAGGGCATATATCGTCTCTGCCAGGATCTTGGCGTAGTGGAAGCCGCTGTTCGCCGCCGCGATCAGCACCGTGCGGCTGACGAATCCGGAAAGCACGTAACCGACGATCATGATGATGGCGGCGGAGAGGATGCGGGGTATGTAACTGAAAAACTGTTCCACCAGATGGTCGATCGCCGCTATCTGCAGGGCGCTCAGGCCGCTCATCAGGGTAACGATGATCAGCAGCCAGAAGACAACCTCGCCAAGTGCAGCGGAAGGCTTGCTCCACATGTCGCCCTTGCGCATCAACTTGGTAAAGCCCATGCGGTCGGACCAGCTGTCGAAATTGATCGCGGCCAGGAACTTGAGCAGGATGCGCTTGAGGATCAGGGCCAGAAGAATACCGACGAACAGGATCACCAGCATGGCCAGAAAGTTGGGCACAAATAGCTTGAACTTCAGAAACAACTGCTGCAGCGGTTCAAGAACCGGGTCGATAAAATCTTCCATGGCACACCTCCATATGGTTAATTCCAGTTGCTTACCAGGTAGTCCTTGTTGCTTTCGAACTCCATGCAAAGTTTTTCGATCTCTGCTTCCGCTTCCTGCTGCCCCATGTCCCTGGCCTGCAGAATGAACGAGGCCGTCTTGCCGACATAGAGCGGGGTCATGGATTTTATCAGGTGCTCGACCGGCAGCTTTCTTTTGTGGAAGGCCAGCGCATAGTCATAGATCACGCGCGTCCACAAGCCGATCGGAAAATAAAATTCGCCATCTGCCAGCGCGCCCACCCTTTCCACTTCGCCGAAATCGCCCGCGCCGAGGATGTCGCGCCATATCTCGCCGAGGTTCCTGAGTCCCTCGCGGAATATATTCAGCATCCTCGCGATGTTGACGTTGACCGGTTCGAGGCCGACCGAATATTCAAAACCGAAGGCCGCAACCGGTTCTGAGCCGCGGATCGGCATCCACACCCCGGCATAGGCATCCATCAGTTCGAAGGTTGCGCTGACCACCTGGTACAGCATGTTGCTGAGATCGGTACCCGGATCCTTGGCATCGTGGATCTTGGCGCCGAGAAACGACTGGGTGACCTTGAAGCCATTCGCGATCGCCGTCGTGGTCATCCAGATGTCTATGCCGAAGCGCGCGACATCGGATTCCCACACGTCCTTGGTCAGATAAAACCGCGCCAGCCTGCCGGAAAAGCCGAAATCGCCGCCGATGGGCTGGCGCACGCGCTTGCCGTAAAGCGCGCGGGTAAGCGGATAGACGATGCTGTTGGTTATGGTGCCGTCGAACTTGTGCCGGTGATAGAGCGGGGAAACATAGTCGACTCCGCCCTCCAGCACCGGCTTCACCAGCAATTCGATCCACTCCGGCGTGATGCTCCTGAGATCGGAATCGACAACCGCGCATGCCTTGGCGTTTAGCGTTCTGGCAATCTCGAATATGGAGCGGAAAGCGCTCCCCTTGCCGGGAATGCCGGAATAGGGAAACGCCAGCTTGTATGCCGGTTCAACCCGATGGTGCAGCAGGATCGCGTTGAAATCTTCAATCGAAGTCTTGCGCACCATGTCCATCGTCCCGTCGCTGGAGCCGCCGTCCGAATTCACAATCACCGCCTTGTGGCTGGGAAAGTATTTGGCCAGGCCGGCCTGCACCGCCCTCACCACATGGCCAATCGTGTGCGCGCTGTTGTAACTTGGAATGCCGACGACAATGTCAGCCCGTCCTATCTGCTCAAGTTGTTCACGCACGTCGGAGCGGATAGTAGCGTTATTCACTTTCACTCTCCTGCATCTTATGCTCCCAGATGCAAAGTACTATCTGGATGTCCATCACATTGGTTCCGGTCGGCCCGGTCTTCAGATGGCAATTCCCGCCGGACAATTCATCGAAGCGCTGGAAGAACGAATAGGAATCGTTGTTTTCAAGATACCGGGCCGGTTCCATCCCGAACCGGCGCCCCTGTGTGACGGTTTCCCCATTCACTATCGCGCCTGCGGCATCAGTCGGTCCGTCAGTCCCGTCGGTGCCTGCAGACAGCATCGATAGACCGGCCATCCCCTCGACCTCCAGGGCAAAGGCCAGCGCCAGCTCCTGGTTCCTGCCGCCCTTTCCCGTTCCCCTGACCGTCACCGTGGTCTCGCCGCCGCACAGCAGGCAGAACTTTTCGCCCGCCCGCAAACCGGCTTTTCTGGCACGCGTGGCCTGGGCCAGCAGATGCGCAGCGGCGCGCGCCTCGCCCTGCTGTTCCGCGCTGAAGATTTCCGTTGTGAAACCGAGTTGCCGCGCCTTCTCTTCCGCCGCCGCCAAAGCCAGGCGTATCCCGCCGACGATAGTGTTATGCGTCGTCGCGAAGCAGGGATCGCTGCCCTTCGCTGTCTCGGCCTCGTCCCCGGCCACTCCTCGCAGCAAATATTTCCTGGCGCGCGCGGGCACTTTTTCCTGCAAGCCATATTTCACGAGCACCGACCACGCATCGGCGAAGGTCGAGCTGTCCGGCGCCGTCGGACCCGAAGCGATTACATCGAGCGGATCGCCGATCACGTCGGAAAGCAGCAGCGTCACCAGCTGCGCCGGCCGGGCCGCCTGCGCCAGTCGGCCGCCCTTTATGATTGACAGATGTTTGCGCACGGAGTTCATCTCGGCTATTGATGCGCCCGCATTCAACAGCAATCCGGTCACCTCCTGCTTGTCCTGCAGCGTCACGCCATTGACCGGCGCAACCAGCAGCGCGGATGCGCCGCCGGAGAGCAGGCAGATGACCAGCGTTTTGTCATCGGCGGCGCGCACCATATGCAAAATTCGTTGTGCGCCTGCGATCCCGGCTTGGTTTGGCACCGGATGGGCGGCCTCCACCTGTTCGATGATGGACAGCGGCGCCGTATGTCCGTCCTTGACGACGATCAATCCGGAGGCGATGCTTGCATCGAGCAGGAATTCGATGGCCAGTGCCATGCGCGCCGTGGCCTTGCCCGCGCCGACCACCATGATGCGGTTGAAAGTGCCGAGGTCGTACTTCGTGCCGGCAACGTGCAACTGATTGTGTTCGACTCTCATCGCTTTCAGCACCGCGCGGTACGGATCGACTGCTGCCAGCGCGGCATTAAAAATCTCCAGCAGATATTGCCGATATGGCAACTTCGGCACATGCTGGTCCGGCGTAGGCGCCAGCAGTTGCAGCACGGCTTCGTTCCAGCCGAGCGGCCCGGCGTGTTGCGTCCGCAGCAGCCCAGGAATATCGATGCGCGGATCGAAACTTCCATCCGTATGCCGCACCAGCACGGGATGGTCAGCCGCCTGCAACAAGGGCAAATCATTCAGGCTGTCCCCCAGCCCGATGCAGATGGTCGCACCGCGCTCCTGCCGATAGAGCGACAGCAGCAATTCTACGGCGCGGCCCTTGTCGTGATCGCCCATGATGTGGAAAAACTGCCCCTGAGTCCAGCGCAGGCCGGATGCTTCGATTGCCCGCAAGAAGACTTGGTCGGGCGCCCCCGCGAACACAAAGACTTCGTCGAAATCGCGCTGTCTGGACCACATCGCCTGTTCGCGGGAGAGACCGGTCAACTCTGCGACCTCCTCGACCGTCATGTCCGCGAAACCGCGAACCCTGATCCCGAATTGATCGCGCAACCTGACAAACCGCTTCCTGATCTCCGCATATGGCATGCCGAGCAGAATGAGCTGATACCCATCGAATTGCTCCGCTTCCACACTAACGGAAAAATATCCTTTCGGGATGAAGATCCCGCCGCCATTCTCGGCGATGAACGGATGGTGATTATCCAGCCGCCGCCGATACAGCTCCATCTCCGCGCGCGTCTTGCTGGAACACAGGATCAACGGCACATCCTGCACCCGTATCATATCCAGTGCCGGCATGGCTTCGGCAAAAGAGTAATCCGCCGAATCCAGCAATGTTCCGTCCAAATCGCTAATGATGATCGTGTTCGGCATCCGTGCCGTCTCGTCCTTTGAGGTTGTCATTGATCATTTTCCGGGCAGCAGCTCATGGTATCAACTTATCTGATTCGTGCCCAACCTGCGGGCATCAGACTCAAGCACGAGAACTTACGACGGCTGTTTGGTCAAGTTGCCGTGAAATGCAATTCCATATTGCTGCCCTCACCAGGACCGGGTAGCCGCGAATAGCGCCTGCTTTATTATGTGTCGCATCGATCATCCTGGTCATGGTTATAATCTGCACCTGTCAATCATTATCTATACGCCAACAAATATGAACACCCTCATCTGCGGCTCCATGGCCTATGACACCATCATGGTGTTCCCTGACCAGTTCAAGAAGCACATCCTGCCGGAGCAGATCCACATCCTGAACGTCGCCTTTCTGGTGCCGCAGATGCGCCGCGAATTCGGCGGCTGCGCGGGCAACATCGCCTACAACCTGAAACTGCTCGGCGGCCATCCGCTGATCATGGCGACGGTGGGCGACGATTTTGGTCCCTACGCCGCGCGCCTGGAAAAGCTCGGCCTGGCGCAGCGGCACATCCGCCACGTGCCGGATAGTTATACCGGCCAGGCGTTCATCACCACCGACCTCGACGACAACCAGATCACCGCCTTCCATCCGGGCGCGATGGGCTTTTCGGAGCAGAACAGCGTCGGCGCGGCGGATGGGGTCACCCTCGGCATCGTCTCGCCGGACGGGCGCGATGGCATGTTGCAGCACGCGCGCGAATTTCACGAGGGGGCCATCCCCTTCATATTCGATCCGGGCCAGGGCATGCCGATGTTCAGCGCGGAAGAACTGCTGAATTTCGTCGAGCAGGCGACTTATGTCACGATGAACGACTACGAGGCCAAACTGTTGCAGGACAAGACCGGCAAGACGCTGGAGCAGATCGCCGCACGGGTAAAGGCGCTGGTGATAACACTGGGCGGCGAAGGCTCGGTGATCTACGCGGATGGCAAGGAAATTCGCATCCCGGCGGTGCAGCCAACCGAGATGCTCGACCCCACCGGCTGCGGCGATGCCTACCGTGCCGGCCTGCTGCACGGCATACAGCAAGGCTGGGACTGGGAAACCACCGGACGCACCGCCTCGCTGCTCGGCGCGATCAAGATCGCGCACCGCGGCGGACAGAACCACAAGCCGACGCGCGACGAACTGGGCGGTTTATTCCGGCAACATTTTGGTTATTCCATCAGCCTGTAATTCAACACGGACATGCGTGCCCTGTCCCGCGCTATCGCGCACCCCTCTCCCATCGAGGGAGAGGGGGATGCCCTAACCGACCCCATGCAGCCGAAACTCGTCGCCCACCTCTCCACCGCCATCCACGATGCAACGCATCGTGCGTTCGAAGTGCGCACTGCGATCCCGGTCGGCGGCGGCAGCATCAACGAAGCCTTCCGATTGGATGGGACTGACGGGTCGCGCTATTTCCTCAAAGTCAATCACGCGCAACATCATCCGATGTTTGTTGCTGAAGCCGCAGGGCTCGACACGATCGCCGCGACCAATACCATCCGCGTGCCGCGCCCCGTCGCGCACGGCATCGCAGGCGGACACAGTTATCTGGTGCTGGAATATCTGCAGCTGGGTTCGCGCGGCGATGCCAAGCGGCTTGGCGAACAACTCGCCGCATTGCATCGCTGCATTTCGACCCGCTTCGGCTTTTCGCAGGGCAATTTCATCGGCACCACGCCGCAGCCGAATGGGTGGAAGGAAAACTGGCTGGATTTCTGGCGCGAGCGGCGCCTGGGGTTTCAATTGCAGCTTGCGGCGCAGAACGGCTATGACGGACGGTTACAGCACCTGGGCAAGAAGTTGCTGGATGCGCTGCCCGCCTTCTACGATGGCTACGTGCCGCAACCCTCGCTGCTGCACGGCGACCTGTGGAGCGGCAACCATGGTTTTCTTGCCGACGGCACCCCGACAATATTCGACCCCGCCAGCTATTACGGCGACCGCGAAGCCGACCTCGCGATGACCGAATTGTTCGGCGGCTACCCGGCGGATTTCTATGCCGCGTATCGCGCCGCATGGCCGCTGGACGCGGGTTATTCCACGCGCAGGAATTTATACAACCTCTACCACATCCTCAATCACGCCAATTTATTTGGCGGCGGCTATGCGCGCCAGGCTGAAGCAATGATGAAGAAGCTGCTGGCGCAGAGCTTGGCTGATTGAGCAGGGCAGGTCATGCGACCCATGTCATCCACGCGCGTACCGGACATGGCAAGCCTGCTGCCGGACACCAGGGATTGAAACAATAAAAAGAAAGGATTAAAGTCTGCACATTGCCGCGTTGGGACATGGCCCGCCAAGTGCCGCTTCAAGCGATGGCAAGCGTGATTTTTGCATGTCCCATGCATAACATGATCTTTCAGGAGGAACCGTGACCGACGACCAAGCCGTGCAATGCCCCCTTCCCACGAATGAAGCACAGCGCCTGCGGGCGGTCCGTTCCTACGACATTCTTGACACCCCGCCGGAGGTGGATTTTGATACTCTGACACGGGTGGCGGGCCACGCTTTGAACACGCCGGCGGCAGTGATCGGGTTGATGGATGCGGAACGGCTATGGTTCAAGTCACGACTTGGACTGGAGGTGCCACAGCTCGATCGCCAGATTGCCTTTTGCGCGCATGCCATCATGCGGCCCGACGAGCCGCTTGTCGTGGAAGACCTGCAACAGGACCATCGCTTCAAGGGAAACCCGCTGGTGACGCAGGCTCCTCATCTGCGTTTTTATGCGGGCGCCCCACTCATCGATCAGCATGGCTATGCACTCGGCACCATCGCCGTAGTGGACACGCAGCCTCGCACGATAAACGAGGCCCAACGCGTCTTGCTGCGTGATCTGTCTACCCTGGTGATCGCCGCTCTGGAAAACCGGCAGCGCGCGAACATGCTCGGCCATCTGGCCATGACCGATCATCTGACCGGACTGGCTAACAGGGCGCAGTTCGAACGGACCCTGAATGCCGAAATGGCCCATGCGCGGCGTACGGACGAGCCGTTCACCGTGTTTTACATGGACCTGGATGACTTCAAGGACGTCAATGACACCCTCGGCCACGCTGCGGGTGACGAGGTGCTGCGCGAGGTCGCCGCCCGCATGACAGAGCAGGTGCGCACCGAGGATCTGCTGGCACGCATAGGCGGCGACGAATTTGCCATATTCATGCGCCAAAGCAACGAGGACTCAGCCGAAACACTGGCCCGGCGCATCATTGAGGTGGTAGCGGCACCCATCACCCTTTCCACTGGCGACACGGTCAGCGTCGGCATTTCGGTCGGTATTGCGACCTATACGGATGCCAACGACTCCATGGCGACCCTGTTGGCCCAGGCGGATCAGGCTCTCTACGAGGATAAGCGAAAAAAATGATTTGTTGGTCGCATCACCGGCAGGGCGTGATGTTCTGCCAAACAGCTTCTGATCATTTCATTTGCTATTCCGCCCAATACGGCGCATAGTGCGCGCCAGCGATTCTCAAGTCTGTTGTTGTTGTCTGGTTCAGTGCCCGCACTTCTGCGGAATTCTTCCCTTCATATCCTTGCCGTCTTGACCGTCGCCCCGATCAGGGGATCGTCCCCTTATGTTTGTTTTCAGGAGATTCAATATGGCAACAGGTACTGTAAAGTGGTTCAACGATTCCAAGGGCTTCGGTTTCATTACGCCGGAGAGTGGCGGCAATGATCTCTTCGCGCATTTTTCCGCAATCCAGAATTCCGGCTTCAAGACGCTGACCGAAGGTCAGCGCGTGAATTTCGACATCACCGTCGGCCCCAAGGGTCAGCAGGCGTCGAACATCCGTGGCGCAAATTAAATGGCCAAGGAAGAACTGCTCGAAATGAATGGCCAGGTGGACGAAGTCCTGCCTGACTCGCGTTACCGCGTCACGCTGGAGAACGGTCACCGGCTCATTGCCTATAGCGCCGGCAAGATGCGCAAGAACCACATCCGCATCATTGCCGGCGACAAGGTCTCCCTGGAAATTTCCCCCTACGATCTGAGCAAGGGACGCATCACTTTCCGCCATATCGAAACGCGCGGCCCAGCCATTCCCCAGCAGCAGCAGCGGCGCAGGTATTGAGCAAGGCCCGCGATGCCCGGCTATGAAGTGAGGCGGCAGCAGATCGCGATTGCCGGCGGAGCCGATCTGCATGTCCGCTCCCTGCTTGACCGGCAGCAATACTGCGATCCCCTCGGCGAAGCTGAAG
This sequence comes from Gallionellaceae bacterium, assembly GCA_049582805.1. Lineage (GTDB taxonomy): Bacteria > Pseudomonadota > Gammaproteobacteria > Burkholderiales > Gallionellaceae > CAVXFS01. The sequence goes on from JBAUUR010000165.1 coordinate 72,835, forward strand.
CTGCCGGAATTTCGCCGGCTTGCTGGCCGCTGTTCGGTCAGGTCTGGCCATCGGCACAGAAGCTGGCCGACCTGATGCAGTGCTGGGAACTGGGGTCACAGCGTGTGCTGGAAATCGGCTGCGGTCTGGGGCTGGCCAGCATGGTGATCCACCGGCGGCTGGGCGATATCACGGCCAGCGATTGCCACCCGTTGACTAAAGAGTTTCTGCAAGCCAATCTGCTGCTAAATCATCTGCCGGATTTGAAGTACTGCACCGGCAACTGGGGACACGCCAATGCGGCGCTGGGCGAGTTCGACCTGATCATCGGCAGCGATGTCCTGTATGAGCGCGACCATCCGGCACAGCTGGCGGAATTCATCCTGCTGCACGCCGCACCACGTGCCGAGGTGCTGATCATCGACCCGAATCGCGGCAACCGCAGCGCGCTCAACCGCTGCATGGCAGTAGCCGGATTCGCGCTGACCAGCACGATGCTGGATACTCCGCTGCAGGACGGCAGCCTGTACCGCGGACGTCTGCTGCATTACCGCAGAGCGTAGTCCGGCAAGCAACTGCAAGAAAATCCGGATGGCCAGCGCACTCACCTCAGACAACCCAACACATCCCCAGCCTTGCCACTCCCGATATCTAGCCAGCTCTCTTGCACAGAAAATCCGCCTGAACAGCCTGTCCACAGCTATCGTAGGCAGTATTGAATACACCAGCGAGATGAAAGCCCCGGTCCGATAGCCAATTTATTATTTCCCACGCCAATTTCTGGCCTGCATACAACTCAACGAAAGAGCACTCGCAATAAATCCAGTCAAAGTGCTTGAGCAGTGACTCACAACCAGCCAGTGCTTCATACTCAAAACCCTGGACATCCAGCTTCAGCAAGGCTGGGGCGAGCATCTGTTCCGCCTTCAGAAATTCATCGAGCGGGGCAACTCTCACATCGACCTGGGCAACCTCCGCCGTGCCCGGGAACATTGTTGTCTGAACAGAAGAAATGGGAAGCAACGAAGAAGAATCATCCCGCTGTGAAATATGCATGGCACGCGTTTCCGCCGCCGCACCTATCGCAACCTGATGCAGCTGAACATTGCCATCCCCGGAAAATACCCGACGAAAAATTGCCGCAGGTTTCTGCAGCGGCTCGAAAGAAATGATTTTCGCGTTTGGAAAACAGTGCCTGGCCACCAGGGCGAATTGTCCGCGATTTGCGCCAATGTCCACCAGCAACCGGCACTCGCCCAGGCCTCTGAGCACGGCCTCATGCTCCACTCCTGCCGCAGCGCCCTTAAACAACCCATTAATGAAAAAAGCCGCCCGCAATATCTTTGCAAGTTTTGTCGCCTTGAACATCATGCCAGGTCAATTCCCAACGCTGCGCAGTATGCGCACTGTCTCTTCACCAACGCCCATGCATCGGCTTCCCGCTTCCATGATTTTTCCATCCGCATCCGCACCAGATTGATTATCCGTTTGCCGTTAAGGCCCATGCTGTTTATCAAACAACAAACTTGCGCGACCTTGCATACAGGTACTGTGCCGTAGCCGTTCCGATCGGAACGAGTACATAACCCCAGGCCGCCCCTTCTAACCCATACATGGCAATAATAGGCACAGAGCCAATAAAAAATACCAGGCCCCCAAGGGATCCAAAGAATTCTGCCTTCACATTTTTCTGAGCTCTCCAATATAATCCGGCAACCCGGTTGACAAAGTAGATTCCGTTGCCAAACCAGGCAATCAACAAGATGTATGAATAAGGCTCGAATCGATCCCCCAGTATCAGCCTGATTGCAAGTTTTCCAAACACAAGTATCAACAAAACGCCGAGAAACCATATTCCGATACCGATAACCAGCAGTCTTCCCGTAGACAACTTCAATTCTGCCAGCCCTATTTTCCCGGCAAGATGCGCAAACCAGACGGGAACAATGGTCTCCAGCTGTTCCAGCAATACATTGGCTGCATTGCCAATGCTTCGAATGCTGACCAGGATGGCAACCGATTCGGCAGAATAAAAATAACCCAGCACAAACGCCTGCAGGAATGCGATCCAGTTGAACAATGCTTGCAACACGGACCAGCGACTAAGGTGCAAATGCTCCCTGGCCAAGGCCTTCACCTGGGACAAGGCGATAGATTCGTGTTCTGTGGAGAACGTGTGAAACAGGGTGGGAGATGCACCAACCAGCGCAGAAGCAATCAGCACGATCAATACGCCAGACAAGTCGGCAGGCCGCACCAGCAGCAGCAATACGATGCGGAGCCCAAGGGTGACCATGCTCACCTTGCAGGCTGCCGCCGCATCCTGAAACACATAGCTCGCCCTGCGACAATAGTCCGAAGTCTGCTGGGCTGCCAGGAACAGCCACAATAAAACCGCTTCCTGGGCAGAGATTTCCCACCCTAACGAGCTGCCATACCCGCTGAACCCGGCTGCGATTATTGCGGCAAGCAATATGGCCCAAATAATCTGGGCTATCTGCAAACCATGCCGGTAAAAACTCAAATACGGGGTGTGGGAACTGACCAATGGCGCCGCATAGATGAACAAAGCAACGTTAAGCAATATGGTCAGCGTGTAGGCAGTCAGCACATACCCCAGCTTACCCTGATCGCTCAACCCCAACAGGTGGGCGCCAATGACGATTGTCAGGAAACTCCCTCCTGACACGATCATTTGATCGACAAACGAGGTAAAAAGATTTTTTTTTGATAACAAGACGATCTACTTTCGAGGCTCATGCAGCCGGTCAAGAACCGGCGCAACCCTGTCGCCCAAACATACCGGCAAGCCAGTCACACCGCTTCCCCGGCTTCAGAATTGGCAAAGGACAGGGCGCTCATCAAGGCAAATCAAACCGGCATGATCAGGAAACTGTGGATTGAACCGGCAAACCCGTGCAGTGCTGATGACCAATCCCATCCCGGCGATTCCATGGAAATGACTTTCAATCGAGCGCGTGTTTGACATGGCGTAAATTCATAGATACAGGAGCTGTCCCAAATCCGCCGGCAACGAAAACAAGCGGTCAGTCTTCCAATGTGCCGGCAAGCGCAGCTAACCGCTGTGCGGCTTGATTGAACCTTCGGATGGATGCATTCGCAATTGGAACTCGGCCGCTTTTTGCCGGAATTATAACCCATTCAATCTGCCCGACTCATTGAATCGGACGGACACCGCGGCCAACTCCACTCTGAACCTCGACGGCATGGCATGCTTTCCTATTATGGGCACCATCTGTCGCGGTCGCCGTGCGGCGTGCGCCTTGCGTTGCATCCGCCTGGCCAACTTTTTTCAGCGCTTGCATAAGGTATAATGCGCGCCTTCCATGATTTAGCGAAAGGAGCCTGTCATGCCCATTTACGAATACCGTTGCAGCAGTTGCGGCGCACAGAAGGACATGATGCAGAAGATCAGCGAACCGCCGCTCACCACCTGCCCGGAATGCGGCAAGGAAACCTTCAGCAAACAGCTATCCGCTGCCGGTTTTCAGCTCAAGGGCAGCGGCTGGTACGCCACCGATTTCAAGGGCGGAAGCAAGCCCGAGAACAAGCCCGAGAGCAAGTGCGAGACGGCGCCGTGCGCCACATGTCCGGCCGCCGGTAACAACGCGTGAAAAAATATTTGCTGACCGGGTTATTGGTCTGGGTGCCGCTCGGCATCACCATCTGGGTGCTGAACCTGACCATAGGCATCATGGATCAAACCTTGTTGCTGCTGCCGGAAAGCTGGCGCCCGGACCATGTACTGGGCATCCACATTCCCGGCCTTGGCGTGATACTCACTGCAGTGATCGTGATCGGCACCGGCCTGCTGACACGCAATGTGCTCGGCCAGCGCATACTGGTTTATTGGGATGGCTTGCTGCAGCGCATCCCCTTCGTGAACTCGATTTACAAGAGCGTCAAGCAAGTCAGCGATACGCTGCTATCCAGCGAAGGCAATTCGTTCCGCAAGGTGTTGCTGGTGCGCTACCCGCATCCTCAGGCCTGGTCGCTGGCTTTCCAGACCAGCGTGGCCAGCGAAGCGGTCGCATCCCATCTGGACGGGGAATATGTGGGGGTATTCATTCCGACCACGCCCAGCCCGGTGAACGGATTCTACTTTTATGTGCGCAAATCCGAGACCATCGAACTGAACATCAGCGTGGACATGGCGCTGAAATCCATAATTTCCATGGGAGTGGTTCCGCCCGTCGCCACTGCCTTGCCAGTCTCCCGGCACAATTCTGCCAACGACTTCAATTAATTTTTGTTTATCTGACTGAATCATGCGTACACATTTTTGCGGACAACTTAATGTTTCCAATCTGGGCCAGACTGTCACCCTGTGCGGCTGGGCGCACCGCCGCCGCGACCACGGCGGGGTGATATTCATCGACCTGCGCGACCGCGAGGGACTGGCGCAAGTGGTGTGCGATCCCGACCGCGCCGAGATGTTCAAGACTGCCGAATCGGTGCGCAACGAATTTGTGTTGAAAGTGACGGGGCGCGTGCGCCGCCGTCCGGACGGCACCGACAATCCCAACATCCCCAGCGGCGAGATTGAAATCCTGTGCCACGAAATCGATGTGCTGAACACTTCGGTGACGCCGCCGTTCCAGCTCGACGACGAGAACCTGTCCGAAAACGTGCGCCTGACGCACCGCGTGATAGACCTGCGCCGCCCGCAGATGCAGAACAACATGATGCTGCGCTACAGGACCGCGCGGGCCTTCCGCCGCTTCCTCGACGACAAGGGCTTCATCGACATCGAGACGCCGATGCTGACCAAATCCACGCCGGAAGGCGCGCGCGACTATCTGGTGCCGTCGCGCGTGCATGCCGGGGAATTCTTTGCGCTGCCGCAATCGCCGCAATTGTTCAAGCAACTGTTGATGGTGGCCGGCTTCGACCGCTATTACCAGATCACCAAATGCTTCCGCGACGAAGACCTGCGCGCCGACCGCCAGCCCGAATTCACCCAGGTGGATATCGAGACTTCGTTCCTCGGCGAAGAGCAGATCATGGCGCTGATGGAAGACATGATCCGCACCGTGTTCAAGGAAGTGCTGAATGTGGCGCTGCCCAACCCGTTCCCGCGCCTCACCCACGCCGAGGCGATGCGGCGCTTCGGCTCCGACAAGCCGGACCTGCGCGTGACACTGGAACTGACCGAAGTGACCGATGCGGTCAGGGACGTCGCGTTCAAGGTATTCGCCGGCGTGGCGAATTCCGAAAACGGGCGGGTGGCAGCGTTGCGCGTGCCGGGCGGTGCGGCGTTCACGCGCGGCGAGATCGACGACTACACCAAGTTCGTCGGCATCTACGGCGCCAAGGGACTGGCCTACATCAAGGTCAACGACGTGACCCAGTTGAATGAAACCGGCCTGCAATCGCCGATCGTCAAAAACCTGCATGAGGCCGCACTGAAGACCATCATCACCCGGACAGGCGCCGCGAACGGCGATATCATATTCTTCGGCGCGGACAAGGCCAGGATCGTGAACGACGCGCTGGGCGCATTGCGCAGCAGGATCGGCCATGAAAAAAACCATACCAATGGCAAGGCATGGGAACCGGTATGGGTGACGGACTTTCCGATGTTCGAATACGATGAAGAGGCGAAGCGCTGGAATGCCTGCCACCATCCGTTCACCTCGCCCAAGGACGAGCACCTCGAGTATCTGGAGACCGATCCGGGCAGGTGTCTGGCCAAGGCCTACGACCTCGCCTTGAACGGTTCCGAAATCGGCGGTGGCTCGGTGCGTATCCACAAGGAAGCAGTGCAGAGCCAGGTGTTCCGCGCGCTCAACATCGGCGCGGAAGAAGCGCAGCTCAAGTTCGGCTTTCTGCTCGACGCCCTGCAATACGGCGCGCCGCCGCACGGCGGGCTGGCCTTCGGCCTCGACCGCATCGTCGCCATGATGACCGGCGCCGAATCCATCCGCGACGTGATCGCCTTCCCCAAGACCCAGCGCGCACAATGCCTGCTGACCCACGCGCCGAGCGCGGTGGATGAAAAGCAGTTGCGCGAACTGCACATCCGCCTGCGCCAGCAAACGCAGACTACGGTGGAAGTGACCAAGGAGTAATTCATGCTGCGCAGCGTCAGAACGCTGGTGCTGTTTGGGCTGCTAATGTGTCTGCCATTGGCAGTGCAGGCACGCCAACACTCTCGCCATGACGCTGACCTGCCTTACATCAGTCAGTACCAGTTAGCCCCCGAAGCCCGCACCACCCTGCGCCTGATCAAACAGGGCGGCCCCTTTCCCTTTCCGCGCGACGGCGTGGTGTTTGGCAATTACGAGCATCGCCTGCCGCGGCAGCCGCGCGGCTATTACCACGAATACACGGTGAAAACGCCTGGCGCGCACAATCGCGGCGCGCGGCGCATCATATGCGGGCCGCTGCCGGAGTGCTATTACAGCGGCGACCATTACCGGACTTTTCAACGCATCAGGGAGTAAGCGATGGGAACTGTGTGCACGCGCCTGCAGGATGTAAACGAGGCGGGCGCGTATCGCCTGAATTGTCCACTGGATGAGTTGCGCGCGGAAGCGACGCAGGCCAGCTTTGCGTTATTCGAGGCCGACTTGGCGGCATTGCATGGAAAAGGCGGATTTCTCGCCGCTGTGGCGCTGGCGGTGAACGCACCGGAATGGTTCGGCAATAACTGGGATGCGCTGGCCGATGCTTTGGGCGACCTTTCCTGGCAACCTGCTGCCGGTTATGTGCTGCTGCTGCGCAATGGCGGTGAAGCGCTGGGGCTAAGTGCCGCGGACCATGAGACAGTATCGGAGATTTTTGCCCATACGGTGGATTTCTGGAAGTCGCTGGGCAGACCGTTCTGGGTGTTTTTTGCCGATGCCGTATAAGCAACCCATCTCCGCACTGGTGGTAATCTACACCTCCGCTCTTGAAGCGCTGCTGCTGGAGCGTGCCGATTATCCTGGTTATTGGCAGTCGGTGACCGGCAGCCGCGATGACGATGAGACGCTGCGCGACACAGCGATCCGCGAGGTGGCCGAGGAGACCGGACTGGATGCCACGCGCTATGCGCTGACAGATTGGCAAATGCAGAATGTGTATGACATCTATCCCAGGTGGCGGCACCGTTACCCGCCCGGCACCACGCACAATACCGAGCATGTATTCGGACTGGAATTGCCGGAACAAGTTGCTGTCCAATTGTCGCCGCGCGAACATTTAAGTTATGTCTGGCTGCCATGGAAGGAAGCGGCGGATAAAGTGTTTTCGCCGAGCAACCGCGCGGCGATTCTGCAGTTGCCGGAGAGAACGGGGCTTTGAACTTCCCCGATTTTTAATCAAGGAATCAGAATGCAGGACAACGTCATTCCCATTGCTTATGACCACCCCAACGCCGGACAAACCAGTTGCAGCACGGAACTGGCATGGGCCAGGAAGCCGCGCGAACCCGGCCCGGAAGAGAAGGCGGAGTTGCTCGCGCGCGTCAAAAGCCTGCTGCAAGAACAGGATGCGGTACTGGTGGCGCATTACTATGTGCATCCCGATTTGCAGGATCTGGCCGAGGCAACCGGCGGACTGGTGTCGGATTCGCTCGACATGGCCAACTTCGGCCATCAGCATCCGGCCAAGACCATCGTCGTCGCCGGAGTGCGTTTCATGGGCGAGACCGCGAAGATACTCAACCCGGAGAAACGCGTGCTGATGCCGGATTTGCAGGCGGAGTGTTCACTGGATCTGGGCTGCCCGGCGGACGAGTTCATCGCGTTATGCGACGCGCACCCGGATCGCACCGTGGTGGTGTACGCCAACACCAGCGCGGCGGTCAAGGCGCGCGCCGACTGGACGGTGACCAGTTCCATCGCGTTGCCCATCGTCAAACACCTCAAGGAGCAGGGACAGACCATCCTGTGGGCGCCGGACCGCCATCTGGGCGAATACGTCCAGCAGCAGACCGGCGCCGACATGCTGTTGTGGCAGGGTTCGTGCGTGGTGCATGACGAGTTCAAGGCCAGGGAGCTGGCCGAGCTCAAGGCGCAGCATCCGCAAGCCAGGGTGCTGGTGCATCCCGAATCACCGCGCGCAGTGGTCATGCTGGCCGACGTGGTGGGTTCCACCACGCAACTGGTCAAGGCCTCGCAGTCATTGGACGCAAAGGAATTCATCGTCGCCACCGACAACGGCATCCTGCACAAGATGCGCACGCTGTCGCCGCATAAGATATTTCTCGAAGCGCCGACCGCAGGGCACGGCGCGAACTGCACCAGCTGCAACCATTGCCCGTGGATGGCGATGAACAGCCTGTCCGGGCTGGCCGAGGTGCTGGAAACTGGCAGGAACGAAATCCATGTTGATCCTGCCATCGGGCGGCGCGCCAGGGTTTCCATAGAGCGTATGCTGAGTTTTGCCAGGCAGATCAACCTGCCGACGCGGGGGATAGGCAACGCTTAGCGGATGTAGGGCGCAATAACCAACGGGCATTGCGCCGAATGATTACCTCCGCGATACTGCTTTCATGCCTGATTACCGTCGCGCCTGGCATCCGGGCGGAACATACTTCTTCACCGTCAACCTGCTGCAACGGCAGGGCAATGATCTGCTGACTCGCCACATCGAACTGTTGCGCACAGTAGTCAAATCGGTACGACAACGTCACCCTTTCAAGATTCACGGCTGGGTGGTATTGCCCGAACACCTGCATTGCGTCATTGAATTGCCGTCGGAGGATGCGAATTACGCAACGCGCTGGCGGCTGATCAAAATGGAATTTTCCAAGGCATTGCCGCACACCGAAAGATTATCGGCGGTGCGCATTCGGCGCGGAGAGCGGGGCATATGGCAGCGGAGATATTGGGAACACCTGATCCGAGATGAGCGCGATTATCGGGCGCACATGGATTACGTGCATATTAATCCGGTAAAACATGGCTTGGTAAAGTTTGTCGCAGATTGGCCTTATTCAACGTTTCACCGCATGGTTGCGGAAGGTGTTTATCCGGCGAATTGGGCGGGAGGAAGCGAGGGTGATGCAGGATATGACGAATAACAGTGGTAGGGTGCAATAAGCGTAGCGCATTGCACCAGATGCTGTTTAACATCCGGCGCAATGCCCGTTGGTTATTGCGCCCTACGCGGGCTGGAAACTGGCAGGAACGAAATCCATATTGATCCTGCCATCGGGCGGCGCGCCAGGGTTTCCATAGAGCGTATGCTGAATTTTGCCAGGCAGATCAATCTGCCGACGCGCGGGATAGGCAACGCTTAGCGGATGTAGGGCGCAATAACCAACGGGCATTGCGCCGAATGGTTACCTCCGCCATAACCTTTGCGCGTAACACCAAGGTTGGAATCCCGCGTGGGCACAACGGCGTGCCCACCCTGCTGCTGCTACCCCCTGTAAAGTTGGGATATGGGTAGAATACCCCCATGACCACCCTGAAAATCGCCACTTACAACATCCACAAAGGCCTGTCCCAGTTCAACCGGCGCATGGTGTTGCCCGAGCTTCGCGAGCGCCTGCGCGAACTGGGCGCAGACGTTGTTTTCCTGCAGGAGGTGCGGGGCGAGCACACCCGCATTGCCCGGCGCCATGCGCTAGACTATCCGCAGCAGCCGCAGCACGAGTTTCTGGCTGAGCAGATATGGCCGCATAGCGTTTATGGCATGAACGCGGCGTACGAGGCAGGCCATCATGGCAACGCCATTCTCAGCCGTTATCCCATATTGCGCTGGGACAATCAGGACATTTCCGCGCACGGTTTCGAGAGTCGCGGGGTGTTGCATTGCGAGCTGGCCCTGCCGCAACGGGAAGAAATTCTGCATTGCATGTGCGTGCATCTTGGCCTGTTCAAGCGCGGGCGCGGGCGGCAATTCAGCGCGCTGGTGGAGCGCATCAACCGCATGGTGCCGGAACATGCGCCGCTGATCCTTGCGGGCGATTTCAACGACTGGAACAACCATGCCAGCCATCTGCTGGCGCACGAGCTGCAATTGCACGAGGTATTTGATGCCAGCCATGGCAAACTGGCGCGCAGTTTCCCGGCGGGGTTGCCACTGCTGCGCATGGATCGCATCTACGTGCGCGGGCTGAACATCAGGCACAGCGAGGTATTTGCCTGGCGCAAAATTTCCGATCATGCGGCATTGTCCGCCACGCTGGTGCTGCCATGAGCAGCGTGCACAATGTTGACGGGCACACGCTCACCTTGCTGCGCGACGGCGAGGAATATTTTCCGCGCCTTATCGCCGCAATAGACAGCGCAACCAGATCGGTTTATCTGGAAACCTATATTTACGCTGACGACACAACCGGGCGCATGGTGGCTGATGCCCTGCAACGCGCGGCGCGGCGCGGCGTGCGCACGCATTTGCTGCTGGACGGTTATGGCAGCTCGGAGTTTCCACTGTCATGGCTGGAGGAATTGCGGACGGCGGGCGTCGAGGTGTTGAAATTCCGCCCGCAGATTTCCTGGCTCACGCTGCGCCGCCAGCGGCTACGCCGTTTGCACCGCAAGCTCGCATGCATGGATGAAAACATCGCTTTCATCGGCGGCATCAACATCGTTGACGACATACCCGGCAAGGAAATCCCTGCGCCGCGCCTGGATTATGCGGTGGAGGTGCAGGGCATAACCGTGAAACGCATGTATGCCGCCATGCGGCGCTTGTGGACGCTGGTATCGTGGACGAATTTCCGGCGGCAACGCGAACGGATAAGGTTGCCGCCCAATTTCCAACAGGCGCGCGATCAGAAGGTCACTTTCTTGCTGCGCGACAACCTGCGCCACCGGCGCGACATCGAGCAGGCTTACGTCGATGCGATAGCCGGGGCGCAGCAGGAAATCATCCTCGCCAACGCCTATTTCCTGCCCGGCCAGCATTTGCGCCAGGCGCTGCAACAAGCGGCACAGCGCGGGGTGAAAGTCATGCTGCTGCTGCAGGGCAAAGTGGAATACCGCTTGCAGCACTACGCCACGCTTGCGCTGTATGATGTGCTGCTGCGCTCGGGCATGGAAATCTACGAGTACCACGCCAGTTATCTGCACGCCAAGGTGGCGGTGGTGGACGGACACTGGGCGACCGTGGGTTCCTCCAACATCGAGCCGTTCAGCCTGTGGCTCGCGCGTGAAGCCAACCTGGTGGTACGCGATGCGGAATTTGCCGGTTCGCTGCGCGCCAGTCTGCTGCAGGAAATGGCGCGTGGCGCGCATTTCGTCGAGCATTCCACCTGGAGCAAGCGCAGTGCCTGGATGCGCCTGGCGACGCGTGCCAGCTATGCCTTCATGCGCTTGTTGACCAGCGTGATTGGCTATGCGCGCGGCCAGGACGATGTCTGATTCGATTGGGTAAACCCCCGGCTTTGCCGCGGGACGCCGTCAGGTTTGACCGTTCCGGCAGCCATTGCAAGAGCGACGCTAAAGCTTGGCGGCACAGTTGCTTCCCCTTTGGCAAAGTGGGAAGAAGACGCGGCATAGCCTTGCAGCTGGGCGAACTCTGAATTTTTAGAGGCGCCCTGCAGTCGCAAGGAATTCTCCATGACCAGCCATGTTATGCCGCGGATAAATGGTTATTTTCAGCGATAATGAACCCACTCTTTTAAGCCACACCATCATGCGCCCCCATCCCACTCCTGCCGCATCCCCGCCACGCGGCGACTGGCGCACCATCCGCACCCTGCTGCCCTACCTGTCCGAATTCAAGGGGCGGGTTGCGCTGGCGCTCCTGCTGCTGATGCTGGCCAAACTCGCCAACGTGGCGGTGCCGCTGGTGCTCAAGCAGATCGTGGATGCGATGGACAAGCCCAAGATATTGCTCGCGGTGCCGGTGTTGCTGGTGGTCGGCTACGGGTTGCTGCGCATGTTCAGCACCCTGTTCGGCGAATTGCGCGACGCGGTGTTTGCCAAGGTCACGCAGCGCGCGATCCGGCGTGCGGCGTTGCAAGTGTTCGCCCATCTGCACGGGTTGAGCCTGCGCTTCCACCTGGAACGGCAGACTGGCGGCGTATCGCGCGACATCGAACGCGGCACCAAGGGCATCAGCTTTTTGCTGAACTTCATGCTGTTCAACATCCTGCCTACGCTGTTTGAGATCCTGCTGGTCGCCGCCATCCTGTTCATCAAATACAGCCCGTGGTTCGCGGTAATCACGTTCACCACGCTGCTGGTGTATATCGCTTTCACGCTGGCGATCACCGAATGGCGCATGTCGTTCCGCCGCACCATGAACGACATGGACTCGAAGGCCAATACGCGCGCCATAGACAGCCTGCTCAACTATGAGACGGTGAAATATTTCGGCAACGAGAACTACGAGGCGCAGCGCTACGACGATCAGATGTCCAAGTGGGAAGTCGCGGCGGTGCGCAACCAGACCTCGCTGTCCGCTCTGAACGCCGGACAGAGCATGATCATTGCCGTGGGCATCACCGCGCTGATGCTGCTGGCGGCGAATGGTGTGGCGCGCGGCAGCATGACGATTGGCGATCTGGTGCTGGTCAACGTGTACATGCTGCAACTCTACATGCCGCTGAACTTCCTCGGTTTCGTTTACCGCGAGATACGCCACTCATTGGCCGATATGGAGAGGATGTTCCGCCTGCTCGACGAGCACCGCGAGATCGAGGATGCGCCTGATGCAGCTCCGCTTGCGCTAAAAAATGCCGAGGTGCGCTTCGATCAGGTGGGTTTCTCCTACGACCCAGAACGCCGGATCTTGGCCGCTGTCAGTTTCGTGATTCCACCCGGCCACACCGTCGCGGTGGTCGGGGCCAGCGGTGCGGGCAAATCAACGCTGTCGCGGCTGTTGTTCCGCTTCTATGACGTCAACGAAGGTCGCATCCTGATCGATGGCCAGGACATCCGCTCGGTCACCCAGGCCAGCCTGCGTGCTGCCATCGGCATCGTGCCGCAGGACACCGTGCTGTTCAACGACACCATTTATTACAACATCGCCTATGGGCGCGTCGGCACGACGCGCGAGGAAGTGCTGCAAGCGGCACGCTCGGCGCACATCCACGCCTTCATCGAGTCTCTGCCCCACGGCTATGACAGCATGGTGGGCGAACGCGGGCTGAAACTCTCCGGTGGCGAGAAACAGCGCGTGGCGATTGCGCGCGCGATCCTGAAGAACCCTGCGATTCTGATTTTCGATGAAGCGACATCGGCGCTGGACTCAAAATCGGAAAAAGCGATACAGGACGAATTGCGCAACATCGCGCGCAACCGCACCACCCTGGTCATTGCGCACCGGTTGTCCACCGTCATCGACGCCGAGCAGATATTGGTGATGGACAAGGGACGCATCGTCGAGCGCGGCATGCATCGGGAATTGCTCGCGCAACAGGGTTTATACGCGCAAATGTGGGCGCTGCAACAGCAGCGGAAATCCCCCAACGATACCGATTGATCCGCGAATTATCCCCGCACAATAAATCTGCGTTCCACCAGATTAAATTTTTATTACACTCCTTGTTGCCGATTTTTTCATGAGATATTTAGCAATGAGTTCTCCAGCGGGGAATTTATATCGTTGCCCGTCCATTGGCCGGCCTGTGCCGGTCGACCACGGGAGAGTTTTAATTAATATTATGGGGGTATTAACAAATGAAAATACAAAGATCGTTGCTGGCTGCATTGGCGATGAGTTCCATTACAGGTATGGCTTATGCCGATGCTCAGCCTGCCGATAGTCCTCTTACTCTCCAATCAGGAGATTATTCTGTATCGTTATATGGGGTATTGGATGCTGCTATTGCCAACGACAACCATTCCTATGGCATTTCACCTGTGTTACCCAACCAAATTTATCCCTTTCAATCTCAACCAATAAACCCTTCAAACGGCTCGGTAACGGGGTTGATTAGCGGCGGCTTGTCTGACTCCCGCTGGGGAGTTAAGGGGGCAGCGGTACTGATGAATTCACAGACTAAAGCAATTTTTGACCTGGAGTCTGGTTTTGACGTCATCAGTGGCCAACTAAATAATGCGGCTGGATCTATCGCGGCAAACCCGAAAATTTATAATGCTGCGGGTCAACTTATCCAGCAATCTGTAAATACGGACTCATCATTAAATGGTCAACTGTTTAACCGCCAAGCTTGGGTCGGCTTGAGTGACCAAAACCTGGGAGCGCTGACGCTTGGCCGTCAAAACAATCCCATGAAAGATGTGTTTGCTGCTTATGATCCGGTCAAGTCGGATACCTTCTCGCCATTTGGTGAAAGCGGTGCCTACGGCGGCGGCGGCGGCGTTTCCGAATCAGCGCGCATGGATGATAGCATCAAGTATGAAAATACTTTCGGTGATAGCTTAAAACTGGCTGTGGTATATCAGTTCGGTAATTCAGCAGGTACGGGAACAAATGGTACGACTGGTTATGCCTTGAGACTTGGCTATGAAAATGACACCTTTGGTGTGCAGGCCGTTTACAACAACTTCACGGACGCACTCGTGGCGACTAGTTCGACTACGCCGGGTGATATTGCGCTTAACCCGTATGATACCGACGCATACTTGCTGGCTGGAAAATACAAACCGATGCAGGATCTGACACTGGACGCCGGCTATGAGAAATTTACCAGGAAATCCCCGTCTGATGTTATGAACATACAATCAATCTGGGGATACACCGTCAGCTCATCGACTCCGGCGACTGGCTTCACAACGAGTGGGCAATCGCAAGATTACGATATTTATTATCTGGGCGGTGACTATAACCTTGCACCTAAATGGAATTTGTCCGTCGGATATTATCATGACGCTATAGGTCAACTTTCTGATGTAGCCAATAAGGACGGCACCATACAGACTGTATCTGCTGTACTGGATTATAAGATGTTCAAAATGGTTGATGTTTATGCGGCTCTGACTACAAATAACTTCAGTGGAAATGCATTCCCCTCTGCCAGTTTCAACACCTCAGTTACAGCCTATGCCGTTGGTGCACGTCTCAAGTTCTAATCGCACGCTGGCTTTGGCCAGTTAGTATCCGGAACAGAAAACCCGCTGTGGAACCACAGTGGGGTTTTTCATTGCCTCCAAACAATTCGCAAGACGAGCGCCACCGAGCCGTTCTGAAGAACACCATCTTTTCTTCCGGTCACTTCAGGAATCTGCCCGATACGCCCGTCACTGAGGCGATGCCTGGGTTGAATCCCATCCGCCGCCCAGCGCACGAATGAGATTGACGCTCGCCTGCAGTTTTCTGCTGCGCAGGCTTAGCTCGTCGAGCTGAACCTGCTGGGCAGATGCTTGCGCAGTCACGACTTCGAGATAACTCGCGATGCCTTCGCGATAGCGGTTCATGGCGATATCCAGCGTGTGGCGGGTATCGGCAACCGCATCATTCAGGGCAACCGATTCCTCTGACAAGTTGTTTAACAGGGAAAGATTGTCTTCAACTTCCTGAAATGCATGCAGCACGGTAGAACGGTAATGCGCACCCTCCTCCCTGAACACAGCTTCGGCTTGAGCCACCACTGCGTGGCGGCGGCCTGCATCGAAGATGGTAAGCAAGGCGTTCGGCCCGATAGTCCAAAAAATATTCGGGGCAGTCAGCCACGCCGACTGGTAAGTGCTTTCATATCCGGCTGCCGCAGAGAGATTTACAGTCGGATAAAATGCCGCTTTGGCAACTCCGATACGGGCATTGGCCTCTGCCAGACGGCGCTCTGCCGCAGAGATGTCCGGCCTGCGCTGCAGTAAAGTGGCGGGCACGCCGACCGGGATTGCCGGCAACTGGATATCAACCACAGCGGGCGCAATGGAGAAACCGGAAGCCGATTCGCCAACCAGGGAAGCGATTGCATGCTCATAAAGCGCCCTGCTTGCGGCAATATCCGAAAATTTCGCTTTGGCTGTCTCAAGCTGCACCTTGGCACGGGACACATCCAGTGCCGAGGCAATCTCGCCCTGAAAACGCTTTTGCGTAAGCTCCAGCGCTTTTGCATAGTCATTGACTTCTTCGGACAATAATTGTGCCTGCGCATCCAGCATGCGCAGCGCAAGATAATCGTTGGCGAGTTCCGCCCTCAGGCTCAGCCGGATCGACTCAAGGTCTGCCGCAGCCGCTTGTGCGCCGGCTTCTCCGGCGTTAACCTCATTGCGCACACGCCCCCAAAGGTCAACTTCATAATTGCCCAACAAGCCGACAGCGTTATCTCCATACACATCAGGCTGGGTGCTGGAGCGCAGCGCCCGGGTGTCAGATTGCCTGTTGCGTGTCACATAAGTGCCTGCCGAGACAGTCGGGAAAAAACCTGCGCGCGCTTGTGCGGCAAAAGCGGTCGCCTGATCGAAATGCGCAATTGCCACGGCAAGATCGGCATTTGCCGCATCCAGCCGCACAATCATGCCATCCAGCGATGGGTCCTTGTATTCCTTCCACCAATCGCCGCGCGGCAGCTTATCCGCAGGCTGGGCCTGCTGCCAGATTGCCGTTTCCCCTTTATAGGCCGCAGGAACCGGAATCGTGGGCGTTTGGTAAACAGGCGCTTCCGAGCAGCCGATAAGCATCAACACACACCCGGTCACCGCAAGTCGAATAAGACTCATAGCGAACCCTCGGGCTCCCGGCCCCTCTCCTCGGGCTTCTCCTCCGGCGTCTGGTCAGCGGATTGGACATCCGGATTTTTGATGCGCACAACGTCGCCTTGCACGATGGAATCCGACGGGCTATCAATCACGCGGTCGTTGTTGTCGATACCGCTGGCCACTTCCACCACGCGCCCCAAGTCACGCGCAATGGTGATGTGCTTGAGAACCACGCGGTTATCAGCGCCTACGGTCGCCACCTCCAGCCCCTCCTTGCGGAACAACAACGTACTCACCGGCAAACGGAATACCCTGGAACTGGTGGGCAGGTCAAAGTGCACTTCCGCATAACTCCCGGAGAACAGCTTGCCATCCTTGTTGTCCATGATTAATTCTACGGTCAAGGTACGCGAAGATTCGTGGATAGCGTCCGAGGTACTCGAAACAGTTGCCGCAAAATGCTGCTCGGGACGTTCCGGAAAGAACAGCTTTGCCGTCATTCGCGGCTTGATCAAAGAAGAGTAGTTCTGCGGCGCCTCCACATATATCCGCAATCTCCGGTTGTCGACGATCCTGAACAATGCCTGGCCATTGCTGCTTCCGGGACTAATCAACTTGCCGATATCGGTATTACGTTCGGTGACCACTCCGTCAAAAGGCGCTACGATACGCTGGAACGATTGGTCGGCCAGCAAGCCTTGCAAGTTGGCTTGCGCGGCATTCACAATGTCATTCCTGGCCTTGGCATCCGCGGCTTTTTCATCGGCTTCCTGATGCGAAACCGAGTCCGTAGCCAGCAGGTTCTGCCACCGCTTTGCCGTGACATCGGCAATCTGCCAATTTGATTTGGCAGTGGACAGATCAGCCTGCGCCCGCAGTATTTGCTGGTCAAGCTCCGGGGTTTCGATTTCTCCAAGCAGCTGGCCTTTTTTGACGTGCGCGCCTATGTCGGTGTACCAGGCCTTGAGATAGCCGCTCACTCTGGCGTAAATCGGCGCGTCAAGATCGGCACGCACGTTCCCCGGCAAAATCAGCGCCTGCTCACTGGGGCCGGATTGCGGAAGCACAACCTTAACGGTGACGTGCTGTGACTCGACCTCCTTCTGCAATACGTGCTCGTGGCTGATACGAATTAAAATACCCGCCGCCGCCACGACGACCGCAACCACCGCAAAAATCCATCCGGCAAGTCGCAAACGCGCTGGCGCCGGAACGTCAGGGACATGTTCAGACATCATGCTTGCTCCACAATTAAAGGGTTGTGCTCGGCATCATCACGTCTTCCGTGAACTCTATGCACGAGGCTGAATACCACTGGCACAAAAAGCAGTGTTGCGCAGGTTGCGAATGCGAGTCCGCCGATCACCGCCCTGCCCAGCGGCGCATTTTGCTCACCGCCCTCGCCAAGGCCCAAAGCCATAGGCGCCATACCGATAATCATGGCAAGCGCGGTCATCAAGACCGGACGGAAACGGATAAAGCCCGCTTCCAAAGCTGCGGTAAAGCCACTGTCCCCCTCCCTCAGCCTTTCTCGCGCAAAGCTGACCACCAGGATACTGTTGGCAGTGGCCACGCCCATGCACATGATTGAGCCGATGAGCGCGGGAACCGATAAAGTGGTATGGGTCACAAACAGCATCCAGACTATCCCCGCCAAGGCGGCGGGCAATGCAGTGATGATGACGAATGGATCGAGCCAGGACTGGAAGTTGACCACGATCAACAAGTAGATCAGCACGATCGCCCCCAGCAGGCCGAACAATAGCCCGCTGTAGGAATCGTTCATGGCTTGTACTTGTCCGCGCATGACCACGAACGAACCCTTGGGAACATCCTTGGCCGTATCTTGCAGTATTTGATTTATGTCATGCGCCACATCGCCCAAATCGCGTTCCTGCGTGGTGCCAAAGATGTCGATGGTTGGCTGCACATCATAATGCGACACCACAGCTTCACCTTGTCCCCTGCTGATGCTGGCCACTCCGCCGAGTAATTGTGAACTCGAGTCCGAGCTCGAAGCGATCGGAATATTTTGCAGGTCGTTGAGCGTATCGAGGCGGTACTGCGGAACCTGCACTACCAGTGGATAGGAAACATTGTTGCTCGGATTTACCCAGAAATTAGGGGCAGTCTGCAAGCTGCCGGACAACGAAACCAGCAAATTGTTGGCCACGTCGCGCTGGGTCAGCCCCAATTCCCGGGCGCGGGTCCGGTCCACATTGACATACAGCTCGGGCTGGTTGAAGGCCTGCTGGATGCGCACGTCGACCAGGCCGGGAATTTTCTTGATCCGGCTCATGATGGCCGCCGCGTACTCCTGGTCAGCCTTGCGGTTAAAGCCGACCACCTGCACGTCGATCGGCGCGGGCATGCCAAAGTTCAATATCTGGCTCACGATGTCAGCAGGCAAAAATGCGAAGGATGTGCCGGGGAAATCGTCTTGCAGATGCTTGCGCAAGGCTTTCACGTACTGATCGGTGGGGCGATGTCCTTTATTCAGCGAAATCAGGATGTCCGCATCGCCGGGGCCGATCGGCGAAGAATTGCTGTAGGTCAGATTGATCCCGCTTACCGGCAAGCCGATGTTGTCCACGATATTCTTGATTTCAGCGGCGGGAATCTCGTTCCTTATCTGGCGCTCGATCTCGTCGCAGAGACGCGCCGTTTCTTCCAGCCTCGTGCCGGTCTGCGCCCGGATATGCAGTTTGATCTGGCCGGCATCCACTGTAGGGAAGAAGTTTCGGCCCAGCCAGGGCACCAGCGCGAACGAGATCAGCACAAACCCGAGAAATCCGATGATGAAGGGACGGCGGTGGGAGAGCGCCACCAGCAGAATCTCCTTGTATTTTTCGCGAATCCGGCTGAAAACATGTTCAAATGCCTGCTGAAACCGAACCAGCGGATTCTTCGGCGGGATCGGCACATGCGGGCTGTCCGCATCTTCCTCATGGTGTTGGGCATGGGCACGCAGCAGATATTTCGCCAGCGTCGGCACCAAAGTGCGCGACAGGATGAACGACGCGATCATCGAGAATATGACCGCCTCGGCAAGGGGAATGAACAGATACTTTGCCACGCCCTCAAGAAAGAACATCGGGACAAAAACGATGCAAATACATAACAGCGATACGAAGGCTGGAACCACAATCTGGTGCGCTCCATCCATGATGGATTCCTCCACATGCTTGCCTTTCTCCAGATGCCAGTTCATGTTCTCGATGGTCACGGTGGCATCGTCAACCAGTATCCCCACCGCCAGTGCCAGCCCGCCCAGGGTCAT
Source organism: Gallionellaceae bacterium (assembly GCA_049582805.1). Taxonomy (GTDB): domain Bacteria; phylum Pseudomonadota; class Gammaproteobacteria; order Burkholderiales; family Gallionellaceae; genus CAVXFS01. The sequence goes on from JBAUUR010000165.1 coordinate 92,608, forward strand.
GATGTTCAGCGTCTGCCCGAAGGCGGACAGCGCCATGATCGCCGACAGCACTGCCAGGGGGATGGAGATCGTAATGATCAAGGTGGAACGCCAACTGCCGAGGAACAGCAGGATCATCAGGCCAGTGAGCGCGGCTGCGATCACGCCCTCGCGGATCACACCGTCTACTGCCGATCTGACGAATACCGACTGGTCCCCGACCAGCTTGACGATCAGACCGGGTGGAGCGCCCGCCTCGATGCGAGGCAGCAGCGCCTTGACGTGATCTATGATGTCCAGCGTGGAGGCTTCGCCATTTTTCTGGATGGTGGTCAGCACCGAATGCTGGCCGTTGACCCGCACCATGTTCTGCTGCGGCGAAAAGCCATCGCGCACATGCGCCACGTCTCTCAGCAGGATAGTGGTTCCATTGACCGACTTGACAGGCAGATCGTTGAGTTCATCAAGTACATCCGGGCTCGCATTGAGCATGACGTTGTACTCGAACTTGCCTATTTTCTCCGTGCCTGCAGGCAGGATCAGGTTCTGACTGAGAATCGCAGCGGCCACATCTTCGGGGGCAAGCCCCTTGGAGCGTAGCGCCTGCATATCCAGATCCACCTGGATCTGCCGGTTCTTGCCGCCATAGGGTGATGGAACAGCCGCGCCTTCCACCTGGGCCAGCTGGGGACGAATGAAATTGTTGGAGATGTCGAACAACTGATTGTCGAGCAGGGTGTCGCTGGAAAGGGCCAATTGCAGAACCGGCACGCTCGACGCGTTGTAGCTCAGGATCAGCGGCGGGGTAATACCGGGCGGCAAGCGCTTCAGCACAGTCTGGGAGAGGGCGGTAACCTGGCTGACGGCGGCATTGATGTTGACATCCGGTTGAAAGAATATCTTGACGACAGCCACGCCTGGCAGAGACTGGGATTCGATATGCTCAATATCGTTAACCGTCGTCGAAAGCTGCCTTTCATAATAAGTGACGATACGATTGGACATATCAGACGGCGGCATGCCATTGTAGGTCCATACTGCGCTGACCACCGGCACCTTGATATCCGGGAAAATGTCCGTGCGCATGTTCACATAGACCAACGGGCCGAGAATCAGGATCAGCAGCGCCAGCACTATAAAGGTATAAGGTCGGCTTAACGCGACCCGGACTATCCATAACATGCGGGGTTACTCCAGTCTAAGAACACCAATCTCTTCAGGAAATAGACCGCCAGGCGCTGGCGGAATATTAAAGGCTGCGAATTGTAGCCAAAGAGACCGGGCAGAACCGAACATGAAAAAAATTTAATAAACCTGATCGATCCGGGGACAATACCCCGGAGCAGGTTATACGCTATGCGGCCAGCAAAATATCGTCGCGCGAGTGCCGGGATTGGCATCGCCCAACTCAAATCCAAAATCGTGCAACCTGATTATTGCCATGACTATGCTCAGCCCCAACCCATAACCGGAAATTTGCGGGGCATTCGCGCCACGGTAGAAGCGATTGAGCACAGCCGTCCTTTCATTCTCCCTGATTCCGGCGCCGGTATCGATAATATCGACTTGCGCCCCTCCAGCCCTACGTGAAAGCCGTACTTCGACATGCCCTCCAGCGGGGGTAAATTTGATCGCATTGTCAAGCAAGTTGACGATTGCCTCGAATAAAAGCTCGCCGTCGCCATGGATCGGATCGACTTGCTCCGCCGCCAGCGACAGGTGTATCGACTTATCCTCCGCCAGCGGTTCAATGAAATTGACCGCCTGTTCCAGAATTTCCTGCAACCGGATCAGCTCGAAACCCGCACGCCTCTGCTTATTTTCGATTTCCGAGACACGCAACAGGGCACGGAAACGCAACAACAGCGAGTCCACTTCGGCAATCAACTGATCCACCATGGCGCGTTGCGCGGGCGCATCGCCCAATTGCTGCTGCTGCGCCCGGTAAAGCACGGCGCGTAGCCGGGTCAACGGTGTTCGCAGATCATGCGCGATATTGTCGCCTGCGCTCTTGACCTCCGACATCAGCCTCTCGATGTCATCGAGCATCGTGTTTACGATGGCGGCCAGCATGTCAAGCTCGTCGCGGTGCCGGCTGACCGGCAGCCTCTCATTGATGTTCCCGCGCATGATAAGTTCGCAGACCTGCTGGATCTGCTTGATGCGGCGCAAGGGGCGAAAGCTCAGCGCCAGACCAAACATCAGCCCAAGCAGGATGGTCAGGGCGCCCCCCCAGAAAAAGGCACGCCTCATTATTTCACCGAACTCGACAAGCTGCTCTGCGTTGTATCCCAATAAAAGAGCGTTCCCCGAGGCAAGGCGGGTCAGCAGCGCACGGATCGGACGCGGGTGAGTTGGCAAACCGGTTGTAGCCAGACTGACCTGGTGAATGGTGCCATCCGCCGGCAATTCCTGCGGAAGCTCGGAAATGTTTCCGGCAAGTACGCGACCATCCGGCGCAAACAGTCCATAAAAATATACGTGGCGCCGGTCTCCCAGAATGCTTTCGTTGATTCTGTCGGGCAACACTTCAAACCTGGTGCTGATGAAGTCGGTTTTTTCCTGCACGAGAATTTTATCTATCCGTCGGGTAATTTCCGTGGCCGTCTGCCAATAAACGAAGCCCAGCAGCATGATCACACACACCGCGAAAAATATGCTGTAGAACAGGGTCAGCCGGAAGGCAACCGTCCGCGATAATTCAGAAATGCTCACTGATCATGTACCCTGAACCGCGCACCGTATGGATGAGCGGCGACAAACCCGGAACATCGACCTTGCGGCGCAGGCGGCCGATATGCACATCGATGATATTGGTGCCCGGATCGAAGTGGTAGCCCCAAACCGACTCGAACAGCATGGTGCGGGTAAGAATTTGCCCGGAGTTGCGCATCATGTATTCCAGCAGGCGAAATTCCGTCGGCAATAAATCCAGCACCACAGCACCCCGATTGGCCTGCCGCGCCACCAGATCGAGTTCAAGGTCGGCAACGCGAAGCGTGGTCTGGCGCTCAGGCCAATTTCGGCGCCGTAGCAAGACCTCCACTCTCGCCGCCATTTCCTCGGATGCAAAAGGTTTAACCAGATAATCGTCGCCGCCCGCGCGCAGACCGTCAACCCGTTCATCCACATCGCTGAGCGCGCTAATCATCAGCACAGGCGTATTGATGCCCTTGCCCCGGATGGTGGTCACTATGGTCAATCCGTCTATGGAAGGCAACATGCGATCCAGCGTGATGAGGTCATAGTGCCCACTCAACGCGCGGGCCAGCCCGTCTTTTCCGTTCCTTGCCCAGTCAACCTCAAACCCGTGGTTGTTGAGCTCGTCCACAATTTCCTGACCTGTGGTCTCATCGTCCTCAATTGCCAGAATTCTTGCCATCCGCAAAATCTCCTTCTATGCGCCAGAACCTGCCCATGAGATTCAGACACAGGGCCAGCTAAAATAGCACAACCGGTACAGAAATATATTTTCAAGTTTCCACCAGCGACGAAGAGAATCCGCCATCGGGCCAGGGGAAACGACGCCCCTCCTGCCGTCCCCGAAACCGAATGTACCGATCACTTGTCTGGCGTTTCCTGATTTCTGGTTTTTTTCCAGCGACCTTCGTTCCATTCATCGAGTCGCCTGTCGGTCAAGAGATAGCCTGTCGTGAAGACGACGCAAAACTCCTCGCGTGCAATGGTTCACAATGCGACTTTGAATCCATGTTTGATTGTCACACCGAGCAACCCTGGCTGGGTAAACTGCGCATACCGGTCTCGGTCAAAAAGCTACTTTGCAGATCTACTCTCTTTCGCATGATCCCCTGCACAAATGCATCAACCCATGACCCGGCAATTCACGTACTGAAAACTGAACTTTAGGGATGCCCTTGATTGCAGGAGCGGGCCATGCGCGACCAAGACTTTCGAGGGCAAAGCCTGCCCCAGATCCGGCATAATCGTCATCATTTTTATCGCAAAACGGAATTGCACGCCACGAACTCCTGATAAACAATCTCGATATACCGTTCCATTTCCTTGATATATTTGGGTTTGATTTATTCAAATTTTACGGTATCCTTGCCAAAAATCAGTTCAAGGAGGATTAAGAATGAGAAGAAGAGTCTTGCTGCTGTCGTTGATCTGCCTGGTTTTGACAACCCAGACCGTTTACGCCCGACCCGCGAAATCACAGGTCCAGGATGATGAAGTTACCAGCGCCATTTTAAAAAAGACTTCTTCCTCTCCCAAGTTGCGCTCCTCCATTGCGCTCATTTATGACGTCAACGAACAGCGCCCGCTTTACGCGAAGCATAAAGACAGCGTCACGCCCATCGCATCCATCAGCAAGCTGATGACTGCCATGGTGGTGCTGGATGCGCAACTGCCGATGGATGAAGAAATCCGCATCAGCGAGCAGGATACCGACACACTGAAGGGAACCCATTCGCGCATGCGCTTCGGCATGAAGCTGACTCGCAGGAATTTGCTCAAGCTGGCGCTGATGGCATCTGAGAACCGTGCTGCAGCTGCGCTGGCGCGCACCTATCCCGGCGGCACCCTGGCAGCGGTGGCGTCAATGAACCAAAAAGCACGCGCGCTGGGCATGACGGACACTCATTTTCTCGACCCAACCGGCCTGAACAGCGGCAACGTTTCCACCGCCAAGGATCTGGTGAAGATGGTGCTTGCCGCACAACAGTATGATGAAATCCGCGAATCCACCACTTCAACCAAGCATATGGTTGAACCGGATGGCTACCGGCCGATATTATTCAACAACACCAATCCACTGGTGAAAAGCACCTCCTGGGAAATAGGCCTGAGCAAAACCGGCTACATCAGCGAAGCAGGCCGTTGCCTGGTAATGGAGGCAAATATCAACCAGCGGCCGGTGGTAATCGTATTGCTTGATTCCCAGGGCAAAAGCACCCGTATCGGTGATGCGAACCGGGTCAAGAAATGGATGGAACGTTACGATCTGTAGCCTTCCGCTTCCAGGACGTCCGGCAAACGTTAGCGGGGGCGCAAGCCCCCGTAACCTTTTTTTTGCGACACCATGTTGGTTGTAACTAATTCTTAACATTCCCTGCATATACTTCCCGCGTCGCACAGGATCGCTTTCGAATCATGCTGTTCATGAGAATTGATAATGATTAATTGCGTTTCTCCTCTCTAAGGGCGCCACACGGCGCCCGTTTTTTATTTGCAAGCCTCTGCCATTCAAACTTGCCGACGCACGGAAATGACGCCGGGAACATCACGGATCAGAGCAAGCAAGCGTTTTAGTTGATCCCTATCCGTTATCTCCAGGGTGAATCGCATCCTCGCCTGATTGTCCCTGCTCAGGCTTTCCACCCTCGAGACATTGACATGCTCTCCGGCAAACAGGTCACCGACATCCTGCAACAAGCCTTGACGGTCATGGGCCACAATTTCAATGTCCACGGAAAAAGTCTCGGCACCCTTGCCGCTGCCCCACTGCGCCGCCAGCAACCGATCCTGCCTGGTCTCAGCCATACGCAGCATGGACGGGCAACTCCGCAGGTGGATGGTGATGCCGCGGTCGCGCGTGACATAGCCGACTATCTCATCGGGTGGTACAGGTTTGCAGCATTTTGCCACCTTGGTCATCAGGTTCCCTACTCCCTCGACCAGGATGCCTGGCGAGGCAGATCGTTCAGCATCAAAAACCGGGGTGGGATTTCTGGCTTTTTCCGGAGCCCTGGCTGGGATCAAGTCCCGGACTGCCGGGAAGATGCGTTGCGCTGTAATCTCGCCGCGTCCGAGGGCCGCCAGAAAATCTTCCGGCTTGTTGAAATGCAATTTCTGGGCTATCCCTTCCTGATTGGCCGAAGTGATTCCCAGCCGGTGCAATTCACGGTCCAGCAGGGCCCGGCCCCGGGCAATGTTCTCATCCTGATTCTGCTGCCTGAACCAGTTTCGCACCTTGGCCCTGGCTCGCGGGCTTTGCAAATAGCCAAGCGCCGGATTGATCCAGTCGCGGCTGGGCGAACCATGTTTGGCAGTCAGGATTTCCACGCGCTGCCCGGTATGCAACCTGAAATTGAGCGGCACGATGCTGCCATCCACCTTGGCGCCCCGGGTGCGATGCCCAAGATCGGTATGCAATGCGTAGGCAAAGTCTATCGGGGTCGCATCCTTTGGCAAGTCGACAACCTTGCCCTGCGGCGTAAACACATATACCCGGTCATCGAACAACTCGTTCCTGAATTGTTCCGGCATATCGCCTCCCCTGGCGACCTCGTCCTTCCAGTCCAGAACCTGGCGCAACCAGGCGACCTTCTGATCCAGCGCGTTGTCGGCCTTCCCGCCTTCCTTGTAGCGCCAGTGTGCGGCGATACCCAGTTCCGCATACCGGTGCATTTCAAATGTGCGGATCTGCACCTCCAGCGCAAGACCGCGCGGTCCCACCACCGCAGTATGCAGTGATTGGTAATTGTTGCTCTTGGGATGGGCGATGTAGTCGTCAAATTCACTTTGTATGGGCGGCCACAACTCATGCACCACACTGAGCGCGGCATAACATGTGCCGATGTCATCAACCAGTATGCGCACGGCGCGGACATCATAGAGATCACTGAAATCCACTTGCTTGCGCTTCATCTTGTTGACGATGCTGTAAATATGTTTTGGCCGGCCGGTCACTTCGGCCTTGAGGCCGGCTTGCTGCAATGCCTGCCTTATGCGGGACACGATATCCGCGATATATTGTTCACGATCGACCCTTCTTTCATCCAGCAGCCCGGCAACTTTTTTGTACAGCTCCGGTTCCAGATAGCGCAGGGAAAGATCTTCCATTTCCCATTTTATCTGCCACACGCCGAGACGGTTGGCCAGCGGGGCAAAAATACTGAGGATCTCCCGTGCGATCAGTTTCTGCTGATCGATGCTTGCGCCTGACAGTTTTCGCAATGTCTGGGTGCGTTCGGCTAGCTTGATCAATACCACGCGTATATCTTCCACCATCGCCAGCAGCATTTTTCGCAAGCCCTCTATCTGCTGGACATGGTTCCCCTTGTTTTTACCTTGCCTTGGCGGGCTATCAAGCTCGCCAAATTGCTGGATCTGTTCCATGCGGGAAAAACCTTCAACCAGATTTTTGACGTTGGCGCCAAAAAGCTCCTGGAGATTTTCCGCCCAGTCCTTCATGAAATCGGGCAGCGCATGCAGTACACAAGCGGCTATCGTTTCGGCATCCATGTTCATGCCGATCAGGATGGAAGCGGCGCCCAGCGCATGTTGCATCACCGGCACGCCAGTCATCTCGAGACTCCCGGCGTAAAGCGGTTCGGCCAACTCACAGGCCCGGACAATTGGTTCAAGTTCGGATGGAGGGAAGACGCCCGACAGGACGCCGAGCCAGGCTGCGCTGCCTTTCCAATCCTGGTCCGACAGGGCCATTAATTTGTGCTGTACAGAAACCATGAGTCCTTATTGCACCGCCGCCTTTGTCTTGCGAGACAGCAAATCACCTCGATTGATTCAAAAACCACAACTCAAGCCGCAGAGATCACAGAGGGCACCGGGATGACACCGGTTTCGCTTATTTTCGCCGATTACGGATAGGCAACGGGGATATTCCTGTAGCCAATGGTCTTTTGCGAGTCGCGCAACAAGTCGCCCATTCCTGCCTACCCGGTTTTCTTTGTGCACTCTGTGTTCTCTGACGTAACTCCCGGCCATTCGACTAAGCTGCCAAAAGGCTTTGCGTGGCCATTGACCAGGTTGGCAAACTACGCCAACCAAGTCATTGGTTAACGCCAGCCAAGTCGATGGTTATGTGGCTGAATGCTTTTTCAGATTTATTGCGCGATTGGCGTCAGGATTGTACCGCGCTGATCGGCGGCGGCCTGGATAGCGGCAGCCAGTGCCGCTTGTGCCGCATCGCTATGGGGCCGGGTTTCGGGATGGCGGAACATTTCCGCGTCGGAAAAGGCGCGAATGGTGTCGAGATGATTCTCCCTTTCCTGCGGCGCTATCGCCTGGCAATAAAGCACGCCATCGCGCAATGTCGCCGCCAGCAGGTAGAACTTGCCTCCATGCGCCTTGACTTCCTTGTCGCTGACCATGAAGTACAGCGGCTTGCTGTTGCCGCTTTGCCTGTCCTGATCTTTGAGGTGACGCGAAATGCTTTCAAGCAGCGGCTGGGACAGATTGAGCATGGGCGCCAGCACGGCATGAAACTGGCCGCCACGATTGATTACCAGCGGATTCTTCAGCGGCTCGGTCTTACCCGGCCGGAAGAAGATAAGCGCCAACACGCTGAGCGTGATAATGGTCAAGGTTTCAATCATGCACTTCCTCCAAAAATTTCAAATTGCACATACCATACACACAGGGATATCAGAAAGTTCGCAAGGATCGCGGGCAGAAATTTCAGGTGCGTGCCAAAGCTGTAGCTCCTGTCTATGGACATCACCATTACCCCGGCTGCGGAGCCTATCACCGTCAGGCTGCCGCCGATGCCCACCATCAGGGCATTGAGCGCCCATTGCGAGGTGCCCAGATGTGGATTGGACATGATGGCGGCGGCTTCCACGGGGACATTGTCCAATATGCCGGACAATACGCCAAGCAGCATGTTAACCATGGTGGGCGAGAGAATTTCGAACAGCCGCGCGATGTAGGACAGCCAGCCGACGTGGTTGAGCGCCGCCACACCGCTGATGATGCCGATGAAGAACAGCAGCGTGTTCCATTCCACCTTCTGCAGTTGCGCCAGCAACCCGATATGGTGGCCGCCCCGTTCGAGATGCCAGGCGTATAGGGCGAGTATGGACAATCCCATGCCGATGGCGTATTCAATGTCTATGTGCAGCACGATGTTCATCACCACGGCGGATGCAATCGCGGCAATACTGAAGAAGATCATGCCGATGCCGCCGCGCTTGATCTGCACCTTGCCCGGCGTGGTGTCTATCAGGTTGCCCTCCAGTTTGTTCATATAGAAGAACTGCAGCACCGCCGCGCTGGCAATCCAGCCGATAAGCCCGGCTGGCAGCAACGCCAGCAACCCCACAATGCTGATCTTGCCCGCCAGTACCAGCATCAGGCTGGTGGCGGTGCCAAGGAACCAGACACCGGAATTCGAGGCCACGATCAGATTGCACAGCGCGATGTGGCGATATTCCTGATTGCGCGAAATCTCCTTGATCGACTTGCCGAAGATCATCGCGGTGGTGATGTTGTTGATGAAGGGGCTGAGCAGTGCGGCCAGCGCACCGGTCGCCCAGAACAGCGCCTTTGCATCGAGTCCCTTGTTGACAAGATAACTGTTGAGCGCGCTGAACACGCCGCGCTCACCGAGTATCTCGACGATCATCCACATGAACGCCATGAAAGCGATCAGCGAGAACAGGCCGGTATTGTTCTCTTTCTGCATTTCGATGAAGCCGTGGAAGCGTTGCGGATTATCGCTGGAAAGCCAGTCATGCAGACCGATAAGCAGGAAGGTCGTCAGCATGAACAAGGCCGGCTTGAACTTGTCCATGCGTAGCCTGCCTTCGAAGACGATGAGCAGCATGCTGAAAGTGAAAATCATCAGCACGGCTATGCCCGGCAAGGAGGTCGGTCGTATCGGCATGCAGTGAAATATCCAGGAAATAATCAGCCGTTATGCTAACACGCCTCGGACTGCCTGCGACCATCACTGAATAGCGCTTGCCACACGGTCTATATTTCGATATTATTGGAAATATGGAAAATATATGGATGGTGCGGTGATGAAAATAAAAACGGCGGTGAATGCGCTGGCGGCGCTGGCGCAGGAATCCAGGCTGGCGGTTTTCCGGTTGCTGGTGCAGGCCGGGAAAGAGGGGCTGGCGGCAGGCATACTGGGCGAAAGACTCGGCATCCCGCCTGCCACATTGTCATTTCATCTCAAGGAGCTGGCCCATGCCAGACTGGCAAGGTCTCGCAGCGAGGGCCGCTACGTGATCTATAGCGCCAACTATGCCGAGATGGACAAGCTGATCGCCTACCTGACCGAGCATTGCTGCGCCGGGGATGCGACGCAGTGTGCGCCACGCAAATCTTGTAAATGACTGGGGTATGAAATGCAGACAGAAAAAATCTACAACGTACTGTTCCTTTGCACCGGCAATTCCGCGCGCAGCATCTTGGCCGAGGTCATGCTGAATCATCTCGGCAAGGGGCGCTTCCGTGCTTTCAGCGCGGGCAGCCACCCGAATGGCAGAGTGAATCCGGGTACTTTGCGCCTGTTGCAACGCATGAATTTGCCGACTGCCGCGCTGCGCAGCAAGAGCTGGGACGAGTTCGCCGCGCCCGGCGCGGCGCAACTTGATTTTGTGTTCACCGTTTGCGACAACGCAGCGGGCGAGGTCTGTCCGGTGTGGCCGGGGCAGCCGATGACTGCGCATTGGGGCGTGCCCGATCCCGCCGCTTGCGAGGGCAGCGAAGCGGAGCAGGACAGGCTGTTCGAGCAGGTCGCGCAGCAATTGTCCACGCGCATCCAGTTGTTTGTCAGCCTGCCGATTGCCAAGCTGGATGCATTGAGCCTGCAACGGAAATTGCAGGAAATCGGCAAGGTGTGACATGGGACTGTTCGAACGCTGGCTCACGCTCTGGGTGTTCTTGTGCATCGTCGCAGGCGTTGCGCTGGGGCAATTCTTCCCCGCACCGTTCCAGTTGCTCGGCGGCCTGCAAGTGGCGCGCGTCAATCTTCCGGTCGGTCTGCTGATCTGGGTGATGATCATCCCCATGCTGCTGCGCATCGATTTCGGCGCGCTGCATCAGGTGCGCCAGCACTGGCGCGGTATCGGCGTGACGCTGTTCATCAACTGGGCGGTCAAACCGTTCTCGATGGCGCTGCTCGGCTGGCTGTTCATCCGCCATCTGTTCGCGCCCTATCTTCCTGCGGCGCAGATCGACAGCTATATCGCCGGCTTGGTGCTTCTGGCTGCCGCACCCTGCACCGCAATGGTATTCGTCTGGAGCCGCCTGGTGAATGGCGAGCCGCTGTTCACGTTGAGCCAGGTCGCGCTCAACGACACCATAATGGTGTTCGCCTTTGCGCCGCTGGTGGCTTTGCTGCTTGGCTTGTCCGCGATTGTGGTGCCGTGGGATACGCTGCTGGTTTCAGTGGTGCTTTATATCGTACTGCCAGTGCTGCTGGCGCAGGCATGGCGCAAGGCGCTGCTGGCGCGTGGAACGGAAGCGCTGGAACGCACCTTGTCCGCGCTGCATCCGTTCTCGCTGATGGCGCTGCTGCTGACGCTGGTGCTGCTGTTCGCCTTTCAGGGCAAAGCCATCGTCGAACAGCCGCTGATCATCGCCATGCTCGCCGTGCCGATCACCATTCAGGTGTATTTCACTTCCGGCTTCGCCTATTGGCTGAACCGCCGCCTCGGCGTGGCGCATTGCGTGGCCGGGCCGTCGGCGCTGATTGGCGCGTCCAATTTCTTCGAACTGGCTGTGGCCGCGGCCATCAGCCTGTTTGGCTTTGAATCCGGAGCGGCGCTGGCTACCGTGGTCGGCGTGCTGATCGAAGTGCCGGTGATGCTGAGCGTGGTTTATCTGGTGAAGCGCAGTCAAGGCTGGTACGAATCCGGAATTCAAGCCTATTGATCCGGGGGACCGGACGAACAATCAGGCATCAGCTCCGGTCGCCGAAAAACACCCGCCCCGAACAGGGTGGGCATCGAAGTAAAAAGCTTACTGTTGTCGACGCAAGACGAAGATTGCCACCAGTACCAGCAGACCTGAGAGGATGATCATGCCCCACCCGGCAATGCCTGGAACCGGAATCGAACTCGACGGATCGAGCGGGATGTTGTTGTTGGTCAAATCGCTCGTCGGTTTGGGTCCGGATAGGTAGTAGAGTGTCGATTGCGCTCCCGTTGGCACACCGCTCACTCCGACGGAACCACCACCAGCGGGCCATGTTCCCTGGCTTGGAGGAATCAGTCTGCTCGGGTGTTGGCGCCAAATGTCTTGAGGCAGCGCGCTGGGCTTCAAGCCACCTTCATCGGCAATATCACCATCTGCTGGCCGCGCAGGTGCAGGCGGCGCTGCATGGTGAGTGCGGTCTGGTTGTGCAGCCAGCGCACGAAGATGTTGTCGTGGAGGAAGATCAGTTTGGCGGCGAAGCACACGCTGTTCGGGTACTCGGCGATAACTTCCTGCACGAGATCGTCCAGCACCGCTATCGGGTCGGTGCCGTAGGCCATGCGCCAGGTGGCCTGCAAGCCCTGGCTGCGACTGAAGCCGGTGTAATAGCACAGCGCGTTCTCGGTTTTATATTGCATGGTGCGGATGGTGGCGGCACTGTCATAGCTCTGCGTGTCCACTTCACCCGCGCTGAGAAAAATGAAATTCTTGAAGTGGCCGGGAAACAGGCGCAGCACCCACATGATGGTGTGGATGCCCACTCCCCGGTGGTCATCCACCAGGAAGATGGCGGTGGGCAACACCGGGTCAAGTTTCTGCGGCAGGCCGGGTTCGTTTTTCACTGTTTGGCCGAACAGTTTTTCCGCCTGACGCAATTGTTCGTGGGTTTCATCATAGTGCCTGCGGATAAGCAGGCACAGCGCAACCACCAGGCTGGTGATGAGCACGGTCATCCAGCCGCCTTCGGTGAATTTTTCCACCAGCGTCACTGCGAGGATGCCGCCAGTTACCAGAAAGCCCAGCAGGGATAGCGCCAGTCTGCGTTTCCAGGCGCGCTTGCTGCGTCGTTCGCTCCACCAATGCTTGGACAGGCCCAGCAGGGACAGGCTGAAGGTGAGGAACACGTTGATGCTGTATAGCACCACCAGCAGCGACACTTGGCCGCGGCTCCAGATCAGAATCAATAGCGCCGACACGCCCATCACGATGATGCCGTTCTGCGTGACCAGCCGAGATGAGAGCTGGCGGAACTGGCGCGGCACCCAGAAATCAGCCGCCATGTTGGCCATCACCGCCGGGCCGCCGAGAAAGCCGGTATTGGCCGCAACCAGCAACAGCCCGGCTTCCATCGCCAGAGTCAATGCCAGTGCGCTGCTGCTGAGCCAGTCCGGCAAACCGAGCGTGGCGATGATGGACTGGAAGGCGACGGCGTTCAGCGTTTGTCCCTCCACATGCCTGGCCTGCCACAGCAGGTACAGCACGATGATGCCGCCCGCGGTGAAGGCCAGCGACAGCGCCATGTAGAACATGGTCAGCTTGCCGGTATGCACGCGCGGCTCGGCCAGCTTGTTGATGTTGTTGGAGACGGCTTCGATGCCGGTGTAGGTGCCGCCGCCGAGCGAGTAGGCGCGCAGAAACAGCGAGGCGACGAATACCCAGCCGAGCTGCCGGGTCAGTTCATGGGTTTCCATCAAGGTGTCGGGGATCAGCGCCGGTAAGCCGTCGGCCTTGGCGTAAACACCATAGCTGATGAGCAACACATGGGAAACGAAGAAGCCGAGGAAGATGGGCAGCAGCACCTTGATGGATTCCTTCATGCCGCGCAGATTGAGCGTTATGAGCAGCAGGATCACACCGATCTCGCTGCCCAGCTTGATGCTGTGCAAGGAAGCGGGCAGCAGGCTGAACAGCGCATCCGCGCCACTGGCAACCGAAATGGCGATGGTCAGCACGTAGTCCACGATCAACGCAGCGCCGGACACCAGTCCCGCATGTGATCCCAGCAGATGCGAAGCGACCTTGTAGCCGCCGCCGCCGGATGGAAACAGCTCGATCACCTGGTTGTAGCCCAGCGCAATGATGAATACGGTGAATGCCGTCGCCAGCGCGAGATAGAGGCCGAGATGGGTATGGCCGCCGAGGGCGAGGAAGGCTTCTTCCGGGCCGTAGCAGGAGGACGACAATCCGTCTGCGCCCAGACCGACCCAGGCGAAGAACGCCGCCAGCAGGATGTTATGGCGCGTTTGTGGGTTGAGGGGATCCAGCGGCGATCCAAGCAGCCAATTTCGGAGGTTCCGCAGGACAGGCATGTTGGCGCGCCAGTGGCTTTCGTGACATGGTCGAATTGCCGAGTATTCTAGCATCCATCCTGCCGGGAAAACTCAACCCACCTCGGTTATGCGCTCACAGTATCTCGAAGGCAAACCCCACGGTGCCGACGACCATCAGAAACAGGCCGACCATGAACAACCCGTCAGCCACACTCTCCAGGCGCAAGGACAGGCGCAGAAGACGCATGGAAAAGTAGGAACAGGCAGCGCTGCCAAGGAAGATAATGCTGTCCAGGGCCAGCACCTTGTCGACGATCAGCCCGGAATATCCGATGTGCATGCCTTTGATGATGCTGATTGCCGTTACGCATACCCCGGCCATGGTGGCGGAGTTGGGCAGGATGTGACTGGAAAGATTTTTGGATGAATTGTTCATGGCGATAACCGGTTGAGCGATTCTCTGATGCGGCAGGTGTGACATGCAACTCACTGGATTGTTCACCGGCAAACGCGGGATATGCGACTCCATATCGCACCAAGGTTGCATTGCTGCAACCTTATCCTGCTGTTGCTCTCAACAAAACCAGGTTGTGGCTTCGGCATGACCTAAAGGTTAGCCTGCGCCGCAATCTTGTATTGCTGTTTCACGGATTTAGATGATTGTGGCTTCGGCATAACCTGAAGGTTAGCCTGCGCCGCAATCTTGTATTGCTGTTTCACAGCAATACAAGATTGTCTCTATGTATCAGCTCCAGCTCGTCCACATATCCGAGGACGCTCTCGATCTCGTGGCTGGGATGGCGTGCAATGCGGCGCGCTTCTTCGGCACTGTAGTTGACCAGGCCGCGTGCTATGTCGCTGCCGTTCTCGTCGAGGATGGCGACCACCGCGCCGCGCTCGAACTGGCCACTGACTGCTGTCACACCGATCGGCAACAGGCTCTTGCCTTCATTGCGCAAGGCGCGCACTGCGCCAGCGTCCAATGCGACCTTGCCGCTGACTTGCAGGTGGTCCGCCAGCCATTGCTTGCGTGCGGCCAGCGTCATCTGTGGAGCAATCAGCAGTGTGCCGATGCTCTCTCCGCGCAACAGGCGCGGCAGTATTTCGGGTTCGTGGCCGGAGGCGATCACGGTATGCGCACCGCTGCGCGCCGCGCGTTTGGCGGCGAGCACCTTGGTGATCATGCCGCCACGACCGATATGGCTGCCAGCGCCGCCTGCCACACTTTCCAGAATCGGGTCGATCGTTTGCATGGAATGGATTAACACGGCGTTCGGGTCCTTGCGCGGGTCGGCGCTGTACAGGCCGGCTTGGTCGGTGAGGATGATCAGCGCATCGGCCTCGATCAGGTTGGCGACCAGTGCGGCCAACGTATCGTTGTCGCCAAACTTGATCTCATCGGTGACCACCGTATCGTTCTCGTTGATGATCGGGATGACGCCCAGCTTGAGCAGCGTGCGCAAGGTGGAACGTGCATTGAGGTAGCGTTCGCGGTCGGCGAGGTCGGCGTGGGTGAGCAGCACCTGCGCGGCGTGCAGGCCATGTTCGCGGAAACAGCTTTCATACACCTGCACCAGCCCCATCTGGCCGACTGCCGCTGCGGCCTGCAATTCATGCACGGCGCTGGGACGTTGCTTCCAGCCCAAGCGCTGCATGCCTTCGGCAATCGCGCCGGATGAAACCAGCACCGCCTCGCAGCCGTTTTCGCGCAGCATGGCGATTTGCTGCGCCCAGCTGGCAATGGCCTGAACATCCAGCCCGGCGCCCTGGTTGGTGACCAGGCTACTGCCGACCTTGACGACGATGCGCTTACACTGGGTTAAGATGGTCTTCATAAGTGTCAGAGTGTTGGGACGTCTGTTTCCTGTGCGCTTTCCGCAGCCGCGGCCTGCTCTTGTGCGGCAGACTGTTCCAGGTGCTCCATGATAGCGTAGGTCAGTTCCTTGCAGCCATCACCATTGATCGCCGCGATGGCGAAGTGGCGCGCGTGGTCGCCAAATTCGCGCAGGAAGGCGGCGACTTTTTCGTCGCGTTCTTTCTCTTCCAGCAAGTCCACCTTGTTCAGCACCAGCCAGCGTGGCTTGTTGTACAGCGCCTCATCGTATTTTTTCAGTTCGTTCAGGATGGCGCGTGCCTCGTGCACCGGGTTGGTTTCCGGGTGCAGCGGTGCGATGTCCACCAGATGCAGCAGCAAACGGGTGCGCGCCAGGTGGCGCAGGAACTGGTGGCCAAGGCCCGCGCCTTCCGCCGCGCCTTCGATCAGGCCGGGAATGTCGGCAATGACAAAACTCTTCTCGTTCGAGACGCGCACCACGCCCAGGTTGGGATGCAGCGTGGTGAAGGGATAATCGGCCACCTTGGGGCGCGCGGCGGACACGGCGCGAATGAAGGTGGACTTGCCCGCGTTGGGCATCCCCAGCAGGCCGACATCGGCCAGCACTTTCAATTCCAGTTTCAGGTCGCGCCGTTGGCCTGCTTCGCCCGGGGTGCACTGGCGCGGCGCGCGGTTGGTGCTGGATTTGAAATGCAGGTTGCCCAAGCCGCCCGCACCCCCTTTGGCGAGCATCGCCTTCTCCCCGTCGTGGGTGAGGTCGGCGATCAGTTCGCCGCTGTCGAGGTCGGTGATGACGGTGCCCACCGGCATGCGCAGGATTATGTCGTCCGCGCCCTTGCCGTAGCAGTCCGCGCCGCGTCCCGATTCGCCGTTGCGCGCGCGATGGATGCGCGCGAAGCGGTAATCGACCAGCGTGTTGATATTGCGGTCGGCCAGTGCATACACGCTGCCGCCGCGCCCGCCGTCGCCGCCGTCCGGACCGCCCTTGGCGATATACTTCTCGCGCCGGAAACTGGCCGCTCCGTTGCCGCCGTTGCCTGCGATGACCTCGATTTTGGATTCGTCTATGAACTTCATTAGTCTAAGCCGGACGAGCCGGAACCAAAATGTGGGTCGGGCTGCGCCCGACTGGATATTTCGTGGTTGGCCACAAACAAAAAAGCCCTACCTTGCGATAGGGCTCATTTTACTTGAGCTGCGCGCGCTTACGCAGCAACCACGCTGACGATCTTGCGTCTGGCCGCACCCTTGATGGCGAACACAACTTTGCCGGTGATCGTGGCAAACAGGGTGTGATCCTTGCCCATGCCGACATTGTCGCCGGCGTGGATTTTGGTGCCGCGCTGGCGCACGATGATGCTGCCCGCACTGATGAGTTCACCGCCGTAGCTCTTTACGCCCAGTCGTTTCGAGTGCGAGTCGCGTCCGTTACTGGTACTGCCGCCGCCCTTTTTCGATGCCATGTTTGTACTCCTTCAGAATTAAGCAGAAATCCCGTCAATGCGGATTTCGGTATAGTTTTGACGATGACCCTGGCGCTTCTGGTAATGCTTGCGGCGCTTCATCTTGAAGATCCTCACCTTGTCGGCGCGGCCATGCGACACGATGGTCGCCTGCACGGTAGCGCCATTCAGCAATGGCTTGCCAACCGAAACCTTGTCGCCCTCGCCAACCATCAGCACCTTGTCCAGCACGACAGCGCTGCCGACATCACCTGCAACGGTTTCGATTTTCAGGGTTTCCCCGGCGGAAACGCGATATTGCTTACCACCCGTTTTGACTACTGCATACATGACAGCCTCGCTTAAATGCGGTTTTTCAGAGCCGCGTATTATACACAAAGAGCCATGTCCGTCAAAATCCATTTTCAAGGAAATTTTCCGCACGACCGGAAATCCTTATATTGGCAAGATGGCCCAATCAACCCGTACCGGACTGCCTCGGCAGGGGTGGTTGCCAAACCGGAAAAACCAGCTGAACCGGCTCGGTCGCTTGTGTCCTCAGTGGCTTGAATTGCAGGGTTATCAGGTTGAATGCCGATGCCGGGCAGACCTTTGAAACTCATACCGGTTGTGCGCAATGAAAAGTTTCGGCATAGCGGGTAAAATAAACAAATTAATCCCAGTAGCGAAAATATAATTTTGAGCATTTCGAAAAACCCGGAGCGGCCTTGAAAATACCGCAACGCGTACTGGTGATCGCCACCAGGCGTCTCGGCGATGTGCTGCTGACAACGCCGCTGCTGCGCTCGCTGCGGCAGGCGTGGCCCCAGGCAAAAATAGATGTGCTGGTATTTGCGCATACTGCAGGCGTCCTGTTGCACAATCCCGATATTCACCGCGTGATGACGGTGCCGGCACGCCCCGGATTCTGGCAGCATTTGAGTTTTGTCAGCCGGATATTTCGCCGCTACGACCTTGCCATCTCCACGCTGACAGGGGACAGGCCGACTCTATACGCATGGCTTGCCGGGAAGATGTGCATCGGCATGCTGGAGGACAGCCGCAAACAACGCTGGAAACAACATATGCTGTCTCACTGGGCGGCATTTGATAACCTGGGCACCCACACCGTGCTGATGAATCTGAGGCTGGCCGATTTGCTGGGTATCCGGCGCAGTCACGAAATAGTGGTGTCGTGGAACACGGCCGATGAAGACCGCGTTGCCAGTTTATTGCCGTTTGATCTCGGCTCAGGGATTTTTGCGGTACTGCATGTGTATCCGCAATTTGCCTACAAAATGTGGCGCCAGGAAAACTGGACTGAGCTGGCACTGTGGCTGAAGGAAACTGGAATTCGCGTCGTCCTCACCGGCAGCGATGCTCCGGATGAGAGGGAGTATATAGACAAGGTGTTTCACACATTGCCAGATGGTACAGTGAACATGGCGGGCAGGCTCAACATTCCTGAAAGCGCTTTTCTCGTCAGCCGTGCCAGAGTTTACGTGGGACCGGACACGATGCTAACCCACGTGGCAGCGGCAGTGGGCACCCCCACCATCGCGCTGTTTGGCCCGTCCAATCCTGTCAAATGGGGACCATGGCCCAAAGGATACACGCAAGACCACAATCCCTACCAGATGAAGGGCTCACAGCGAGTCAACAATGTGGTGCTGCTGCAAGGTAGCGGCGAATGCGTGCCGTGCATGCTGGAAGGCTGTGAGCGCCGCGTCGCCAGCCTGAGCGATTGCCTGCAGAATCTTCCGGTGGCAAGCGTCATTGCGGCAATACAACAATTGACCTGCTGAGAACCATGGCAACCTATTCGGTCGGCGACATTCAAGGCTGTTACTCCGAGTTAAGGCAATTGCTGGATCAGGTGCGCTTCGACCCGCATCAGGACAAGCTGTGGCTGGTGGGTGACCTGGTCAACCGCGGGCCGGATTCACTCGGGGTTTTGCGGCTGGTGAAGTCGCTGGGTGATGCCGCCATCACCGTGCTGGGCAATCACGACCTGCACCTGCTGGCGGTGGCTGCAGGAGCGGCGGAACCGCACCGCAGCGATTCTCTGGACGATATCCTCAACGCACCCGACCGTGACGAGTTGCTGGCCTGGTTGCGCACGCGAAAGTTGCTGCATGTGGAAAACGACTGGGTATTGGTGCATGCCGGCCTGCTGCCGAACTGGACCGTCCGGCAGGCAAAAGAACTTGCGCTTGAAGTCGAGGCCGCATTGCGCGGCGAGCACTATCGCGAGTTCCTGTTGCGCATGTATGGCAACCAACCCGACCACTGGGATGACAGTCTCACCGGCTACCAGCGCCTGCGTGTCATTACCAACTCATTCACCCGCCTGCGCATCTGCAGCGCGCGCGGCGAGATGGAATTCCGGTTCAAGGGGGAGCCAGCAGACATACCTGCGGGTTGTATGCCGTGGTTCGAGGTTCCCGGACGCGCCAGCGCGAACGCCACGATCGTGTGCGGCCACTGGTCGGCATTGGGGCTGAAGATCACACCGAACGTCATCGCGCTGGACACCGGCTGCCTGTGGGGCGGCTCGCTGACTGCGTTGCGCCTGGAAGATCGGGCACTATTCCAGACACACTGCAACATTTCAGTGGCGAAGGATTGGTGAGTCTTTGTTCCAGGACAAGGTCGATTCAAATATCAATCGAGATAGCCGCGCGATTTCCCGTCATGGGTTAACGCCTCTGTCAAGAGGCAGATAATCGCCCTAATTCAGTTATCCAGCGGATGCCATTGCTGCGCCTGCGCACCTTGTACATCCTGTGTCCGCGCTGCGCGTACTTCCGCCAGCGCCGCGCGCAATTCATCTATCCCCGCGCCGGTCTTCGCGCTCAGGAATATGCGCTCAATGCGACCATTTTCGTCGCGCCGGACTCCCGCTGGCATGTCCTGCAAATCAATCTTGTTGAACACAAGTATCTGCGGAATATGCTGCGCATTGATCTCCTGCAATACCTTGTTCACTTCGGCGATCTGGTCAAACCGCTCCGGGCTGTTGGCATCCACCACATGCAGCAACAGATCAGCCTGCGCCGTTTCCTCCAGCGTGCTGCGGAACGCCGCCACCAGACCGTGCGGCAGATGGCGTATGAATCCGACCGTATCCGACAGCACCACCTGCACCCGCGAGGAGTACGCCGGCGGGTTCCCGATGCCTGCGGCATCACCCGTCCGCAGCCCCGTGCCTTCGATAAACAGCTTGCGCGAGGTGGTGTCCAGCGTGGCGAACAACTGGTCCGCCACATACACCTTGGCCTGGGTCAGCCGGTTGAACAGGGTGGATTTGCCGGCGTTGGTGTAGCCGACGATGGACACCGACAATACGTCGGATCGGTTGCGCGCGCGGCGCTGCACCTGGCGCTGGCGCTTGAGCTTCTTCAGCCGGTCATTCAGCAGGTGCACGCGCTTGTCCAGCTTGCGCCGATCCAGTTCCAGTTGTGTCTCACCCGGCCCGCGCGCCCCCACGGCGTACTTCTGCTGCCCCATGTCCTGATTCATCCCGACCAGGCGCGTGGAAAGATATTTGAGCTGCGCCAGTTCGACCTGCAGCTTGCCTTCATGGCTTTGCGCGCGCAGCGCAAAAATATCCAGGATCAGCATGGTGCGGTCGATTACCCGCGCCTTGATTCTGGCGGAGAGATTGCGCATCTGCGCGGGGGAAAGGTCGTGGTTGAAAATAACCAGCGGAACTTCGTGTTCCTCGACGATGGCGGCGATTTCGTCCACCTTGCCGCTGCCCGCAAATAACGACGCATCGGGACGCTGGCGCTTGCCTTCCACCAGCGCAAGGGTGCGCACCCCCGCGCTCGCCGCGAGCAAGCGCAATTCTTCCAGGCTTTCCGCGTAATCCGGCGCGCCGAAATCAATACTGACCAACACCGCCGAATTGTTTGCCGCTGTGGATTCGCGCATTAATCGGCGCCCATCATGTCAATATCAATGAGGCAAGACTCGACTGATTTCATAAACAGTTGAATCCGCCAAGCTGTTATTAATATAAATGCAAAAAATTCGTTAGCACCGAATTGTCTCTTCCCCCTTGCAGAGGGGGAGAGCGAAGCGAGGGGGCAGGACATTTTGGACTAATGGATTATCTGGGATAAACAAAAAAGCCAGACAACAGTCTGGCTTTTTAATCGTGCGCAATATAACTCACTCGCTGACTTCAACCGGCTCAGCTTCTGCCGGACGGTCCAGCAGTTCGACCAGCGCCATCGGCGCATTGTCGCCCTTGCGGAATCCGAACTTGAGGATGCGCGAGTATCCGCCGTTGCGGGCGGCATAGCGCGGACCGAGTTCGTCGAACAGCTTGCTGACCATTTCGCGGTCGCGCAGGCGGTCGAAGGCCAGGCGGCGGTTGGCCAGGCTCGGCTTCTTGCCCAGCGTCAGGATCGGTTCCGCCACGCGGCGCAGCTCCTTGGCCTTGGGCAAAGTGGTCTTGATGACTTCATGGCGCAGCAGCGACACGGTCATGTTGCGCAACATGGCCAGACGATGGCTGCTGGTGCGGTTGAGTTTTCTCAGTCCTAAACGGTGACGCATGATTTTCCTCTCTTACTTCTCAACAGCCGCAGGCCAGTTTTCCAGCTTCATGCCCAATGACAAACCATGCTCTGCGAGCACCTGCTTGATTTCGTTCAGCGACTTGCGGCCCAGATTAGGGGTGCGCAACAGATCATTCTCGGTGTACTGGATCAGGTCGCCGATATAGTGAATGCTCTGCGCCTTGAGGCAGTTCGACGAGCGCGGGGTCAACTCCAGGTCGTCCACCGGGCGCAACAACATCGGATCGACCTTTGGTGTTTGCGGCTTCTCGACGGGCGCAGGCGTCCCTTCCAGGGCGGCGAACACGGAAAACTGTTCAACCAGTATGCGTGCGGCATAACGAATGGCCTCTTCCGGATCGATGGCGCCGTTGGTCTCAATGTCCATTACCAGCTTGTCGAGATCGGTGCGCTGCTCAACCCGCGCGCTTTCCACGGCGTAGCTGACGCGGCTCACCGGGCTGAACGAGGAATCGAGTGCGATGTGGCCAACGGCACGGGTCTGTCCCGGAGCTTGCCGGGAAATCGCGGACACGTAGCCGCGGCCCTGTTCAACCTTGATTTCCATATCCAGTTTGCCGCCCGCAGTCAGGTGCGCAATGACATGGGATGGGTTGACCACTTCCGTGTCCGCATCGTGCACCAAGTCCCCGGCCGTTGCCACGCCGGCGCCTTCCTTTTTCAGGGTCAGCACGGCTTCGGAGCAGTTATGCAGCCTGAGCACCAACCCTTTCAGGTTAAGCAGGATTTCCACCACGTCTTCCTGCACACCATCGATGGAAGAGTACTCGTGCAGCACGCCGGCGATCCTGACTTCGGTCGGAGCGTAGCCGGGCATGGACGACAACAATATACGGCGCAGCGCATTGCCCAGCGTATGGCCATAACCGCGCTCAAAGGGCTCCATCACCACTTTGGCATTTGTGCTGGAAGTTCTCTGCACATCAATGATGCGAGGTTTCATAAAATCATTCTTATGCATATCCGGCTCCGCGTGGATTACTTGGAATACAGCTCAACAACCAGGTGCTCATTAATAGTAGCGGGCAGCTCGGAGCGTTGCGGCCTGGCCTTGTAGGTACCCTTCATCGCCTTGCTGTCAACCTCGATCCATTCCGGGAAACCGCGCTGCTCGGCGGCTGCAAGCGCAGCCTTGACACGCAGATGCGCCTTGATTTTTTCCGCGACCTCGACCACATCTCCAGGGCGAACCTGATAAGACGGAATGTTGACGCGCTTGCCGTTCACCAGGATGCCGTTATGCCGCACCACCTGGCGTGCTTCACCACGCGATGCGCCAAAACCCATGCGATAGGACACATTGTCCAGGCGTGATTCGAGAATCTGCAGCAGACTTTCGCCGGTAATGCCGCGTTCCTGTTCGGCGCGCTGATAGGTCAGGCGGAACTGACGTTCCAGCACACCGTAAACACGGCGCAGCTTCTGCTTTTCGCGCAATTGGCCGCCATACTCGGAAACGCGCTGATTTTTCTTTTGCCCGTGCTGTCCCGGCGGATAGGCGCGACGTTCCACCGCACACTTGTCGGTGAAGCATTTCTCGCCCTTCAGGAACAGCTTCTCGCCTTCACGGCGGCACTGACGGCACTTTGCATCCAGATTTCTAGCCAAGGTCTGTCTCCAAAAAAATTAAATACGGCGCTTTTTCGGCGGGCGGCAGCCATTGTGCGGCACCGGTGTAATGTCGGAGATGCTGGTAATCCTGAAGCCGGCGGCATTCAAGGCACGCACAGCCGATTCGCGACCAGGGCCCGGGCCCTTGATGCGCACTTCAAGATTCTTCACGCCGCATTCCTGCGCGGCTTTGCCGACGACTTCCGCGGCGATCTGCGCCGCAAACGGGGTGCTCTTGCGCGAACCCTTGAATCCGTTGCCACCGCTGGTGGACCAGGCCAGCGTATTGCCCTGGCGGTCAGTTATCGTCACGATGGTATTGTTAAAAGAAGCATGCACATGGGCGATGCCTTCGGCTACGTTCTTCTTGACTTTCTTGCGCACTCGCGTGCTGGCTTTAACCATGTCTCAAAATCCCCAGTAAATTACTTCTTGGCGCCGGCGATGGCCTTGCGGGGGCCTTTGCGGGTGCGTGCATTGGTGCGGGTGCGCTGGCCGCGAACCGGCAGACCACGACGGTGGCGCAGCCCGCGATAACACCCCAGATCCATCAGACGCTTGATGTTCATGGATATCTCGCGGCGCAGATCGCCCTCGACCGTAAACCTGGCGACCTCGTCACGCAATTTATCCATGTCCGCGTCGGTCAGATCCTTGATCTTGGTGGACGCGCCGACGCCGGTAGCGGCGCAAATGCCTTGCGCGCGCGTACGTCCAATGCCATAAATCGCGGTCAAGGCGATTACCGTGTGTTGGTGGTTGGGGATATTTACCCCTGCAATACGAGCCATGCAGCTACCCTATCGTTCAAAAAGTCATTTAAAAAGCCAAAATTATACCATCCAGGACCAATTTGAATCAATCAGCCCTGACGTTGCTTGTGGCGCGGGTCGGTGCAGATTACGCGCACTACACGGTTACGCCGTATCACCTTGCAATTACGGCAAACCTTCTTTACGGATGCCTTTACCTTCATTTGCTTCCTCCTTGCTTTCAATTCCCCGTGACTTGCCACGGGGAGACGTTCGCCCCTTCCCCCTCGGGGGGGGAAGGTTGGTATCAGGGTGTCGAATCGCCAGCACAAACACACCCCGCTCAACATCCTCCTATTTGGCGCGGAATACAATGCGCCCTTTGGTCAAATCATACGGCGTCAATTCGACGGTAACCTTGTCTCCCGGCAGGATGCGGATGTAGTGCATGCGCATCTTGCCGGAGATATGTCCCAGCACAACATGGCCATTTTCAAGTTTCACGCGGAAGGTTGCGTTGGGAAGGGACTCCTCTATCTCCCCCTGCATCTGAATTACATCTTCCTTCCCCATCAGCGAACCAAACCGCCTTTGAAATTGGCCTTCTTCAAAAGGCTTTCATACTGGTGCGACATCATGTAGGACTGCACTTGCGCCATGAAATCCATGGTCACCACCACCAGAATCAGCAACGAGGTGCCGCCAAAATAAAACGGCACGTTCCACTGCACCACCAGAAATTCCGGCAACAGGCACACCAGCGTCACGTACAGCGCGCCGATCAGCGTCAGGCGCAGCAATATTTTTTCGATGTAGCGCGCAGTCTGGTCACCCGGCCGTATCCCCGGCAGGAAAGCACCGCTCTTTTTCAAATTATCCGCCGTCTCCTTTGGGCTGAACACCAGCGCCGTATAGAAGAAACAGAAGAAAATAATCGCCGACGCATACAGCAATACATATATCGGCTGTCCCGGCGCCAGCTTCTCGCTGATATCCTTCAGCCACAGCATGCTGGCGCCACTGCCAAACCACCCGGCCAGCGTTGCCGGAAACAGGATGATGCTGGAAGCGAAGATCGGCGGAATCACGCCGGACATGTTCAACTTCAATGGCAGGTAGGAACTTTGCCCGCCATATACCTTGTTGCCCACCTGACGCTTGGCATAATTCACCAATATCTTGCGCTGACCGCGCTCGACAAACACCACCAGCGCCGTTACCGCGATCGCGGCAATAAACAGCAGCAGCACCTGCGGAATCGAAAACGCACCGGTACGGGCCATTTCCAGGGTACTGCCTATCGCACGCGGCAACCCTGCGGCAATACCCGCAAAAATGATCAGCGAGATACCATTACCCAAACCGCGCTCGGTGATCTGTTCACCCAGCCACATCAGGAACATCGTACCCGTCACCAGGGTGATCACCGAAGTCATCTGGAACATCATGCCAGGGTGCGGCACCAGTCCTGGTTGCGCCTGTAACGCCACGGAGATGCCGAACGCCTGGAACAGCGCCAGCAGCAAAGTCCCGTAACGCGTGTACTGCGTAATCTTGCGGCGCCCCGACTCACCTTCCTTCTTCAACTGCTCCAGGTGCGGAATCGCCATGGTGCCCATCTGCAGGATGATCGATGCAGAAATATACGGCATGATTCCCAGCGCAAAAATCGTGAAGCGCGACAACGCGCCGCCGGAAAACATGTTGAACATGCCCAGAATGCCGTTCTTCTGCGACTTGAACAGATCAGCCAGCACGGTCGCATCAATACCGGGCACCGGAATATGCGCGCCGATGCGAAAGACCACCATCGCACCGAGCAGGAACCACAGGCGACGACTCAGATCGCCATACTTGCCCTTGCTCACGCTATTGTTGGTTACCGCGTTCAAAGCCATCCTTACTCAACAATACTGCCGCCGGCAGCTTCGACCGCGCTGCGCGCGCCCTTGGTCAGCAACAAACCCTGCAACTTGACCGCGCGCTTTATTTCTCCGGACTTGATCACCTTGACAGTCAAGGCTGCCGCAGGGATCACCCCGGCCTGCTTCAATGCCAGCAGGTCGATATCATCCACCGGCATCTTTTGCAGATCGGACAGGCGTACCTGCGCATTGTCGTTGCGTGTCAGCGAAACAAAACCGCGCTTCGGCAAGCGGCGTTGCAACGGCATCTGGCCACCCTCAAATCCCACCTTGTGGAATCCGCCGGAGCGGGATTTTTGGCCCTTATGGCCGCGCCCGGCAGTCTTGCCCAGACCGGAACCGATACCGCGTCCGACGCGACGCGCCGCCTTCTTGGATCCTGCCGCAGGTTTAATTTGATTGAGTTGCATTTACGCCTCACACTTGACCAGGTAATACACTTTGTTAATCATGCCGCGCACCGCCGGCGTGTCTTCAACTTCAACTGTGTGGTGCATGCGACGCAAACCCAGGCCGCGCACGCAGTCACGATGCGACTGCTTGGTGCCGATCGGGCTTTTTACCAGCGTTACTTTAAGTTTCTGTGCCATGTCTTACCCCTGAATTTCTTCCACACTCTTGCCGCGCTTGGCAGCGATCTCGGCAGGAGAGTTGATGGCTTGCAAACCATTCAAGGTTGCGCGAACCACATTGTATGGATTGCTTGACCCGATGCACTTGGCCAGGATATTGCGCACGCCCACCGCCTCGAACACCGCGCGCATCGCTCCGCCGGCAATAATCCCGGTGCCTTCCGAGGCTGGCTGCATATATACCTTGGCGGCGCCATGACGACCGATCACGGTATGGTGCAATGTGCCGTTCTTCAGGTTGACCTTGACCATCTTGCGGCGTGATTCCTCCATGGCCTTCTGCACCGCCACCGGAACTTCCTTGGACTTGCCCTTGCCCATGCCAATGCGGCCGTCACCGTCGCCCACCACCGTCAGGGCTGCGAAGCCGAGTACGCGACCACCCTTAACCACCTTGGTCACGCGGTTGATCGAAATCATCTTCTCGATGAGACCGTCGCCACGCTCTTCGGTTTGCTGTGCTTTTCCTTGCGCCTTAGCCATCATTTACCCCAAGTTAGATCTTCAAGCCATGTTCACGCGCAGCATCCGCCAGCGCTTTTACACGGCCATGATATTTAAAACCGGAACGGTCGAATGCCACGGTATCGATACCGGCGCTCCTGGCCTTCTCGGCGATGCGCTTGCCCACCACCGCAGCTGCCTTGGCATTGCCGCCGTTAGCCAACTCCTTGCGCACCTCCGCCTCCAGTGAGGATGCACTTGCCAGCACCTTGCTGCCACATGCGGAAATTATCTGCGCGTAGATGTGCAGGTTGGTACGGTGTATCGCCAGGCGATTGGTCTTTTGCTCGGCAATGCGAATACGGGTTTTACTTGCCCTGCGTTGACGCGCTTCAATCTTGTTTACCATATCCGCCTCGCTTATTTCTTCTTGGTTTCTTTCAGGATCACCACTTCATCCGCGTAGCGAACTCCCTTGCCCTTGTAGGGCTCGGGCTCACGGAACGCACGGATTTCCGCAGCGACCTGACCGACCTGTTGCTTGTCCGCACCTTTCAGGATGATGTCCGTCTGGGTAGGAGTCTCAACCTTCACGCCTTTGGGCATCTTGTATGCGACCGGGTGGGAATAACCCAGGGTCAGGTTCAGCGTATCCCCGGCAGCCTGGGCGCGGTATCCCACGCCGACCAGTGCCAGCTTGCGCTCATAGCCCTTGGTTACGCCCAGCACCATATTGGCCAGCAGTGCGCGCAGGGTGCCCGACATGGCATTCGCCTGCATCGAGTCGCTGGTTGCGCTGAACTGCAACTGCTCGCCCACGCGCTGCACGGCAACATCGCTGTTCAAAGCCTGTTTCAGGGTGCCCAGCGGGCCCTTGACGGAAATTTCGTTGGCAGCCAGCGCAACCTCAACTCCGGCTGGCAACTGAATAGGATTTTTAGCTATTCTGGACATGGCTCCCCCGTTACGCGACGATGCACAGCACTTCACCGCCAATACCATTGGCGCGCGCCTTGTGATCGGTCATCAGCCCTTTTGATGTCGAAACGATGGCGATACCCAGCCCGTTCATCACCTTGGGTATATCCTGGCAACCCTTGTAGATGCGCAAGCCGGGACGGCTGACACGCTGCACCTTTTCGATTACCGGACGTCCGGCGTAATATTTCAGGCCGATTTCCAGGACCGGCTTGCCATCCTTGTCGGAAACCTTGTAGCCATCAACGTAACCTTCATCCTGCAGCACCTTGGCAATCGCCACCTTGAGCCTGGAAGAAGGCATCACCACCGTTACTTTTTCCGCCATCTGCGCGTTTCTGATGCGCGTCAGCATATCGGCGATTGGATCACTCATACTCATAAATTCACCCTTACCAGCTTGCCTTGATTACACCGGGAATTTCACCGCGCATCGCAAATTCGCGCAACTTGGTGCGGCCCAGGCCAAATTTGCGGAAGGTTCCGCGAGGACGACCGGTCAGCGCACAACGGTTGCGCAAGCGCACGGGACTCGCGTCACGCGGCAGCGCCTGCAGCTTCTGGCGCGCGGCGAAACGCTCCTCTTCGCTGAACTTGACGTTGGAAATAATTGCCAGCAATTCGGCGCGCTTGCCGGCGAATTTCTTCACCGTATCACGGCGTTTCTGCTCACGGTTGATCACAGCGGTCTTGGCCATTTTGCCCTCAGTTCTTCAGTGGGAATTTGAAAGCCAACAGAAGCGCCTTGGCCTCTTCGTCGGTCTTCGCGGTGGTGGTGATGGTGATATTCATGCCGCGCAGCGCATCAATCTTGTCATACTCGATTTCCGGGAAGATGATCTGTTCCCGCACACCCATATTGTAGTTTCCGCGGCCATCAAATGCCTTGCCGGAGATACCGCGAAAATCGCGGATACGCGGAATGGCGATGGTCACCAGGCGGTCGAGGAATTCGTACATGCGCGCCCTGCGCAGCGTCACCTTGCAACCGACCGGGTAGCCCTCGCGAATCTTGAAGCCCGCAATGGACTTCTTCGATTTGGTCACCACCGGCTTCTGCCCCGCAATCTTCTGCATGTCGGCCACGGCATGCTCCATTACCTTCTTGTCCGCCACCGCTTCGCCCACCCCCATATTCAGGGTGATTTTTTCGATGCGCGGCACTTCCATGATGGACTTGTAGCCGAACTTTTTCATCAGTTCCGGAGCCACCTTGTCCTTGTAATGATCAAACAGACGAGCCATGCTCACTCCTTAAACATCAATCACTTCACCGCTGGACTTGAAGACGCGGACCTTGCGTCCGTCTGCCAGCGTCTTGCTACCGACACGGTCGGCCTTCTTTGCCGTCGCGTTGTATATGGCAACATTCGAAACATGAATGGATGCCTCCATCTCGACGATACCGCCGGTCGTGCCTTTAACCGGATTCGGCTTCTGGTTCTTCTTGACCTTGTTGATGCCGCTCACCAGCAGTCGATCGCCCAGCACGCTCAGCACGTTGCCGCGATTACCCTTGTCTTTTCCAGCGATGACGATGACGTCATCATTTTTCTTGATCTTGCGCATGATTTTTCCTTGCTGCGTTAGGCCGCTTACAGAACCTCAGGGGCCAATGATACGATTTTCATGAAACGCTCCGTGCGCAACTCACGGGTCACCGGCCCGAATATGCGGGTGCCGATTGGCTCCAGTTTGTTATTCAGCAGCACAGCCGCATTGCCGTCAAACTTCACCAGCGAACCGTCGGGACGGCGCACACCCTTGGCGGTGCGCACCACCACGGCGCTATAAACCTCGCCCTTTTTCACCCGGGCGCGCGGGGCGGCATCCTTGATACTGACCTTGATCACATCACCAATGGCCGCGTAGCGGCGCTTGGATCCGCCCAGCACCTTGATGCACATGACGGAGCGTGCGCCGGTGTTGTCGGCCACATTCAAAACCGATTGCATTTGTATCATTTTTCAATCTCCAACTTATTCCGCCGCGGCGGCTAGTTTTGGAACCCGTTCGGGTTAAGTCGCCGCAAGCGGCAGATAAACATTCTCATCCTTGCGGAGGAGGGGGTTCTGAAACGAAGCCGCGCATTCTATTCAAACTTGGCCATGAGCACAAGAGAAAGATGCATTATTTTTAAAATTAAGCTGCCTGCGCTTTTTCCACCAGCTTGGTGACGCGCCAACTCTTGGTCTTCGACAGCGGACGGCATTCCTCGATAGTCACTACATCACCCTGGTTGAACTCGTCGTTCTGGTCATGCGCATGGTATTTCTTCGATACGCTGACGATCTTGCCCAATTGTGGATGCTTGACCTTGCGCTCGACCAGTACGGTTACCGTCTTGTTCATCTTGTCGCTCACCACCGTGCCGGTCAGCGTACGCTTCAGATTCGCTTCACTCATTGCTGCGCACCCTTCTCTTTGATAATGGTTTTCACCCGGGCAATGTCGCGGCGCACCTTGCCCAGCTGACTGGTATTGGCCAATTGCTGCGTCGCCAGCTGCATGCGCAGGCTGAATTGCGCACGGGCCAGGGACAACAATTCCTGTTCCAGTTCCGCCGCGGATTTCACTCTCAAGTCACTTGCCTTCATGATTACGCCCCTACCTGTCTGACCACAAACGCGGTGGCTATCGGCAGCTTGGCGGAAGCAAGGCGGAATGCCTCGCGCGCCAATACTTCATCCACGCCATCCATTTCATACAGCATCTTGCCGGGCTGAATTTCCGCGACATAGTATTCCGGATTGCCCTTGCCGTTACCCATGCGCACCTCGGCAGGTTTCTGGGAAATCGGCTTGTCCGGGAAAATACGTATCCAGATGCGCCCGCCGCGTTTGATGTGGCGTGTCATCGCGCGACGTGCGGCCTCGATCTGGCGGGCGGTCAAACGTCCGCGCGCAACGGCCTTCAGACCGAATTCACCGAAACTGACCTTGTTGCCGCGCGTCGCCACACCGGTGTTGCGGCCCTTCTGTTCCTTGCGGTATTTTCTTCTAGCTGGCTGTAGCATGTTTCGCTCCCGACTTTCTGATTCTCTTTTCCGGTTCGGCGGTCACCGCTGCGGCAGTTTCTTCCGCTGCCGCATGTTCACCCTTGTACACCCACACCTTGACGCCGATGACGCCGTATGTGGTCTTCGCTTCGGAGAACCCGTAATCGATATCGGCACGCAGGGTGTGCAACGGCACACGGCCTTCCCGATACCATTCGGTGCGGGCGATTTCGATGCCATTCAGGCGGCCCGCGCTCATGATCTTGATGCCCTGCGCGCCCAGGCGCATCGCATTCTGAATTGCGCGCTTCATGGCACGGCGGAACATGATGCGTTTTTCCAGTTGCGAGGTGATGCTGTCAGCGATCAGCTGCGCATCGACTTCCGGCTTGCGCACTTCCTCGATGTTCAGCGCCACATCCGGCAGGCCCATGCGTTTCCTCAGCTCGGCGCGCAATGCTTCGATATCCTCGCCCTTCTTGCCGATCACCACGCCCGGACGCGCGGTATAAATGGTAATCTTGGCGTTCTTGGCCGGACGCTCGATAATGATCTTGGCCACGCCGGCGTTCGCCAGTTTCTTTTTGAGGTATTCGCGGACTTCGATATCCTTGTGCAACATGTCCGCAAAATTCTTGCTGCTGGCATACCACTTGGAAGTCCAGTCTTTATTTACGCTCAACCGGAAACCGATTGGATGAATTTTCTGTCCCATGTTTATCCTCAGTTCCCGACAGTTATCGTGATGTGGCAGGTCTGCTTCTCGATGCGGTTGCCGCGCCCCTTGGCCCGTGCGCTGGAACGCACCATGGACTCACCTTTGTCCACGAAAATGGTTGTCACTTTCAGTTCGTCGATGTCAGCGCCTTCATTGTGCTCGGCATTGGCGATTGCGGATTCCAGCCCTTTCCTGATGATCACCGCGCCCTTCTTCGGGCTGAACGCCAGCAGGTTCAATGCCTTGTCCACCGGCAACCCGCGAATCTGATCCGCCACCAGACGGCCTTTCTGGGCCGACAGGTGAACACCTTTTACTTTTGCAATCGTGCTCATCATGCCTCCTTATTTCTTGACCGCTTTTTTGTCGGCGGCATGACCCTTGAAGGTGCGGGTCAGTGAAAATTCACCCAGCTTGTGGCCAACCATGTTCTCGGAAATATATACCGGGATATGCTGCTTGCCGTTGTGCACCGCGATGGTCAGGCCGACGAATTCCGGCAGCACGGTGGAACGACGGGACCAGGTTTTAACCGGACGCTTGTCACTGGTGGCGCGCACAGCCTCCACTTTCTTCATCAAGTGCAAGTCTACGAACGGGCCTTTTTTAATGGAACGTGCCATATCTGTCTACCCCTTAAATCTGAAAGCGGCGGCGCACGATCATGCCGCTGGTGCGTTTGTTGCGACGGGTACGGAAGCCCTTGGCCGGCACCCCCCACGGGCTGACCGGATTGCGGCCTGCCGCAGTCTTGCCCTCACCCCCGCCGTGCGGATGGTCCACCGGGTTCATCGCCACGCCGCGCACGGTCGGGCGGACGCCGCGCCAGCGCATGGCACCAGCCTTGCCGATGGAACGCAGGGAATGCTCGCCATTGCCGACCTCGCCAATGGTTGCGCGGCAGTCCACATGGACCTTGCGGATTTCACCGGAGCGCAAGCGCAGCTGGGCATAACTGCCTTCGCGCGCCAGCAACTGCACCGATGCGCCGGCCGAACGCGCCAGCTGGGCGCCCTTGCCGGGCAGCATTTCGACGCAATGGATGGTGGAACCGACCGGGATGTTGCGCAACGGCAATGCGTTGCCATTCTTGATCGGCGCTTCGGCACCGCTGACCAGTTGCGCTCCTGCCTCGATATCCATCGGTGCAATGATGTACTGGCGTTCGCCGTCGGCATAGCACAGCAAGGCCAGGTGTGCACTGCGGTTCGGATCATATTCCAGGCGCTCCACGGTAGCCTTGATGCCGTCCTTGTTGCGCTTGAAATCAACCACGCGATAATTTTTCTTGTGGCCGCCGCCCATATGGCGCGTCGTAATGTGGCCGTTATGGTTGCGTCCGGCAGTGCGGTTCTTCTTTTCCACCAGGGAAGCGTGCGGCTTGCCCTTGTGCAAATCTGGATTGACGACACGCACAACCGCGCGGCGTCCCGGAGATGTTGGTTTCAGTTTGATCAGTGCCATGATGTTTACCCTTGTTCGCCTGTGGCAAAATTGATTTCCTGACCAGGCGCGAGGCTCACATAGGCCTTCTTCCAATCCTTGCGCCGCCCGATGGTCTTGCCGAAGCGCTTCTGCTTGCCTTTGACGTTGGAGACTTGCACACCTTCGACATTCACCTTGAACAGCAGCTCGACCGCCGCCTTGATCTCGGGCTTGGACGCATCGGGGGCGACGCGGAAAATCACCTGCTCATTTTTTTCTGCGACGAAAGTTGCCTTTTCCGAAATTTGCGGAGCCAGCAATACGTTCATCAAACGCTCCTGCTTGAAATTTTGCGCGCTCATGCCAGCATCTCCTCGAATTTCGCAACTGCGTTGCGCGTCATCAGCACGCTGGGGAAATGCGCCAGGCTGACCGGGTCCGCCTGATGCGCTTCCAGCACCAGCACATCCGGCAGATTGCGCGAAGACAGGTACAAATTCTCGTCCATGCTGTCGGTGATGATCAGCACCCTGCCCAGCCCCATGTTCCTGATCTTCTGCGCCAGCAACCTGGTCTTGGGCGCATCCACCGTCAGGCTGTCCACCACCCGCAAGCGGTCTTCACGCACCAATTGCGACAAAATGGATGCCAAGCCGGCGCGATACATCTTGCGGTTGATCTTCTGGCTGAAGTTTTCATCCGGCAGGTTCGGAAAAATCTTGCCGCCGCCGCGCCACAGCGGGCTGGAGGCTCGACCTGCACGCGCACGACCGGTGCCTTTTTGCGCCCACGGCTTGTGCGTGCTCTTGTTGATATCGCTGCGGCCTTTTTGCGCACGGTTGCCCGAACGCGCATTGGCCTGGTAGGCCGTAACCAGCTGGTGTATCAGCGCCTCATTGTATTCACGCCCGAACAGATCATCCGAAGCGGAGATGCTCGAGGTCGACTGACCTTGGTCATTGATGAGTTTCAGTTCCATTAGGCACCTGCCTTCACTGCCGGCCGCACAACCACGTCGCCCCCCTTGGCGCCGGGAACCGCTCCCATCACCAACAGCAATTGACGTTCGGCGTCGATGCGCACGATCTCGAGATTCTGCACAGTACGCTGCACATCGCCCAGATGGCCGGTCATGCGCTTGCCCGGAAACACACGGCCAGGGTCTTGCGCCATACCGATGGAACCGGGAACGTTATGCGACTTGGAGTTGCCATGCGTGGCACGGTTGGAGCTGAAATGGTGGCGCTTGATGACACCGGCATAGCCCTTGCCGATGGTCACGCCAGTGACGTCCACTTTCTGCCCGACCTTGAAGTGATCAACGCCGATGGCTGCGCCCGCTGTAAGGGCCGCCGCCTGATCCGCGCTGATGCTGAATTCTTTCAGGACACTGCCCGCTTCCACGCCGGCCTTGGCAAAATGCCCCGCTGCGGCCTTGTTGACACGAGCGGGACGGCGCGTGCCAAAAGCCACCTGCACGGCACTATAGCCATCGGTGTCTGCGGATTTGATCTGGGTGACCCGATTATTGGACACGTCCAGCACGGTAACCGGCAACGATGCTCCATCGTCGGTAAAGATGCGGGTCATGCCAATCTTGCGACCGACAAGTCCTAAGCTCATTTTATTTCCTTATATTATTTAAGTGGCTGACTACAATTGGCCAGCCAATCCGTTACTGCAAAAACTTCTAAAGCAAAGCTGTTAGTCGGAAGACGTAAGTTGATAGTTGGCGTTGTCGCTTCGCGGTTCTAACTTACGTCTTACTGTCTTACGTCTAACAACTGCTTCTTTACTACTGCAACTTGATCTCTACATCCACACCCGCCGGCAGATCCAGCTTCATCAGTGCATCCACCGTCTTCTCCGTCGGATCAACGATGTCCATCAAACGCAGATGCGTGCGGATCTCGAATTGGTCGCGCGAGGTCTTGTTGACATGGGGAGAACGCAATACGTCAAACCGCTCGATCTTGGTGGGCAGGGGCACCGGCCCCTTCACGACGGCGCCGGTACGCTTTGCGGTATCAACAATACGCAATGCGGATTGGTCGATCAGAGCGTAATCGAATGCTTTCAGGCGGATGCGGATTTTCTGACTTTGCATAATTTCTCTCTTGCCACTTTCGGCGAAACAGCCGCCGCGTTAAAGAACGAAGGGCGCGGATTCTACTACAAACACCGCACCTGGTAAATATTTTTCTAAATTCAGTTGCTAGTCGGAAGACGTAAGTTGATGGCTGGCGTTGTCGCTTTGCGGTTTTAACTTACGTCTCAAGTCTTGCGTCTAACAACCGGTTCCTTACTCGATAACCTTTGCCACCACGCCAGCGCCAACCGTGC
>JBAUUR010000166.1:0-19753 GCA_049582805.1 Gallionellaceae bacterium
AACCTTCCTGGGTCACATCCGCTCCGCGCATCGCAGCCCCCGCTTTCGTTTCAATTCGCCTCCCCTATTAACGATTCACCTTCATTTCGGTGGACCGGCTTGAGCGATAATTTCAACAAACTGTTAGGTTAAATTGCATATATATTCTGGCCTAATATGCAGGGAGTGAAAGGTATGGTTCAATGCCTCCATACTATTATGCATATGCGGAACAATAAATTCGGGTGGCTTTAATGAATCAATTACTTATCGAAAATATGCATTCCTCACTATTTTTGATAGTACAGACCGCTGGGTCTGGTGAATAACTGTTGGGCATCACAGGAGCTAGCCACATGGTGATTGAGTACCTTACCGCGATCCTTGTATTCATTACCGCCATCTACGCCTACTTAACTCTTCGGATGGCGAAAGCAAGCGAGGCGTCTGTGGAAGCCATGCGCGATCAATCAGAGGCGATGTCGCGTCCATACGTTACCGTGGCGCCATTCATTCGTCCTCACACCACATTTCTCTATCTTCGCGTGAGCAACATAGGAAGAATGGCGGCACAAAATCTTCGCCTCTCTCTGGATCGCGATTTCTTCCAGTTCGGCCAAGCAAATCCTGAGAGGAATCTCAAAGCCATCAGTGCCTTCTCTACGCCAATCGATAGTTTTGCACCGGAGATGGAACTGATTTTTGCGCTAGCTGAGGGCTCTGTAATTTTAGGTGACAACTCGCGTTCCGATGTTTGTCCTACGCAGTTCAACGTTACTGCCACTTATCAGTTTCTCGGAAAGTCGGTCACTGAAGTGAACCGACTCGACCTTCGGCCTTACATCGGTAGCGAAGGAGAACGGAATCCCGTTGTTGAAGAGCTTGAGCGAATCAGAGGCGTCATGGAGAAAGCCAAGTGATGCCCAACCTGCAATGCACACGGACCTCGCGCGAAAAGCCGCGCGAGGCCGGTGATTTTGAACGTTAGACTTTTTGCCCCAACCAGAACCAAGAGCGCGACTTGAATTCAGAAAATGACAAAATGGGCTTCATTTATAGCTTCGACATGAGCGGAGAAATAGCTCACTTCAAACGCATGCCTGAGCACATCCAGTCAAGCGCCGAATGCAACGCCGTTGACGTCATTTACGAGTCTTTTGTTGTGCCTGCTGATCAGGATTATCTGATGTCCCGACTGCTAGCGCAAAAGGGGCTGCCACGGGGATTTTACTGGGCAGCAGCACAAGCAATAGAGAAATACATAAAGGCTTTCCTATTAATGAATGGTGAGGGCGTCAAAGGATTTAAAGCCCACCCAATAAAGGCACTCTTTGAGGCCGCAAGCAATATAGACACTTCACTTGCCGACCTCAACATACTGCCGCACCAGAGCATTCAGGTTGAGGCTAGCGTATCACACCATTTAAAAAAGTTTGCTATCCGGGACTTCATCGATGACCTAGAGAGGCATGGCAGCGCAGACAACAGATACAACGCCTTTGGCGTCGAATACAACACAGGCCATCTCTGCGCAATGGATAGCTTGTCATTTCAGTTGCGGAGAAAGATTGGCGCGATACCAATAAATGAAAGCTTCAAGAAATTAAGCCCAGACTTAATCCTGATTTTTGAGAAGAACAACCCTTGGTTCCACGCAGAAGAAAACCAACCGACCAGCCAAATCCCAAGCGACGAATTCCCTATTCAATATTCATCTAGCGTCACAAAATTAGAGATCCTTATTAAAAACGAAAGCAACCCCGCTTACAAGCTAGCTTTGCAGTGGTTAAGGGCAAAAATGAAGCTTCCAACGATAAATTAGCGAATCGCAATAATGCCACTCACAAATCAAGTACCTGCCCACAGTCTAACCCTGCAATGCACACGGACCTCGCGCGTAAAGCCGCGCGAGGCCGGTGATTTTGAACGTTGAATATCTGCTGTACAGCGCGAAGCAGTCGTTCGCGTAGCTGGCTGTGAAGGACAGCTACGGGTCGATTGCGTGAGTTCGCCAATATCCGCTGTCGGGCAATTCAGTTCGCGCGCCAGGAATTTGCGCTGCCAGCATTTGTTGGCATCACCCCTCACGACCCCTTATTTTTTGGCTCCTGTTAGCATCAATGCGTACCTGACCGATGCTCCCGTATCATTCAGCGCAATTTCTCTACGCTTCCATGTTGCCATTGCCCATTTCCGCATTTAGCACCACTAGCATGATTTTGGTTTAAGCTTGCCATCGAGTTTATCGTCCCAAAGTGAAACACATGATCCCCTTCTCCATCCTCGACCTCTCCCCGATCAACGAAGGCAGCGATGCGGCGCAGTCGTTCCGCAACACGCTCGATCTCGCGCGGCACGCGGAACGCTGGGGCTACACGCGCTATTGGCTGGCCGAGCATCATGGCATCCCGGGAATTGCCAGCGCCGCCACTGCCGTGCTGATCGGCCATGTGGCAGGCGGCACCTCGACCATGCGCGTCGGCGCCGGCGGCATCATGCTGCCCAACCATTCGCCGCTGGTGATCGCCGAGCAGTTCGGCACGCTGGAATCGCTCTATCCCGGACGCATCGACCTGGGCCTCGGACGCGCGCCGGGTTCGGACCAGCTCACCGCGCGCGCGCTGCGCCGCAATCTCGACACCAATCCCAACCAGTTCCCGCAGGATGTCGTCGAACTGATGGACTACTTTGCCGAGGCGCAACGCCATGCGGTGCGCGCCGTGCCGGGCGCGGGATTGCATGTGCCGATCTGGATACTCGGATCGAGCCTGTTCGGCGCGCAAGTGGCCGCCTCGCTCGGCCTGCCCTACGCCTTCGCCTCGCACTTCGCGCCCGAGCAGATGATGCAGGCGATCGCCCTGTATCGCGCCAGCTTCAAACCGTCCGCCCAACTGGCCAAGCCGTACGTGATGCTCGGCTACAACGTTTTTGCCGCAGACAGCGACGAGGAGGCGCAATTTCTCGCCAGCTCGATGCAGCAGGCCTTCGTCAATTTGCGCAGCGGCCATCCCAAAAGCCTGCAACCGCCGGTGCGGGGCTATCTGGACAGCATACCGCCGCAATTTCGCGACATGCTCGACGACGTCCTGTCCTGTTCCGCGATCGGGTCCCCCGCCACGGTAAAGCGTGCAATGCAGGATTTCATCGCGCAGACCGGCACGGATGAATTGATGATCACCTCGATGATGTTTGACCATCGCGCACGGCTGCGTTCGTATGAGATCACGGCGGATCTCCATCTCGCGCTGGATGATTATTAGCTATTTATCTTTCAATCTGGTGACAAGATGCGGGCATCCATTCAACCCACACGGTCACGCTTTGGTCGCAAAATTCTCTCTCCCCACCCCTATTCTCTCCACCCCTACCCGCTCACTTAGAGGCGAAGTCCGCATCTTCAATTTTTGATGTTGTGTTATTTCCATGGATTACGCGCGGACTCGGGAGAGTGGTTTGATGAGTGAGTTGGTAGGCGAAGGGGAAAGCCCCCCCTCCAGCGAGTGGAGAATGATAGATTTTTGGGAGGCCTGCCAAGTTTTGAACATGTTTGCGGCCGTCGCGACTAGCCGCTTTCCGGCTGTTAATATGGCAACCTGACCTGCTGGAGTGTGCCACAAGCGGTCTATCAATCGTGCATTGAAAAAACTTGAAAAATAAGTTGCCCCCCGCCTCCCCCCCTTGCGATTCCTGTATCATCCAAACCCAGAAAAAACACGGTGCTGCAAAGTATTGCAACGGCGGGTAGGCATATCAATTTTTATTAATACTACAAGGGAGAGCTTTTACCGTGAAATCGAAATATTCAATACTGCTTAAAGCGATTCTGTTCGTCGCTTTTGTTTTCTCCGCCTCGTCGGCTTACGCCACCTTATACGTAGAAATAAACAGCTGTGATGTCGGACTAAATAATTGTACAGTGACTTGGAGTGGGGGAACTGCTGGTAACACGAATCTGTTCTGCGTTTCCGGCTATGCATGTA
Organism: Gallionellaceae bacterium; assembly: GCA_049582805.1. Classification (GTDB taxonomy): domain Bacteria; phylum Pseudomonadota; class Gammaproteobacteria; order Burkholderiales; family Gallionellaceae; genus CAVXFS01. Next base: position 3,960 of record JBAUUR010000166.1, read on the forward strand.
CCGGCGAACCTCCATCCGGAACTATTTCTTATCCCATGCATGGTCAAATCCAATTAGATGTTATTAACTCCGGTGGAGCGAATTATGTCTATATCCAACCCCCGTCAAACTGCGGTTCGCCTTCAGCCTGCGATGCCATTAACGCAGTCGGCGGGGATGCTGCTGTAGGCACGCCTGGCGGCGGTGGCGGTCCAGCTCCAGTACCAACCCTATCTAAATGGGACATGCTGCTTCTCTCCAGCCTGCTGGCTCTGGGTGCAATTTTCGCCCTGCGCCGTCAGCGCCAGTAACGCGGAATTCATCCTGCAAGCCCGCCCTTAAAACGGCGGGTTTTTTATTGGGGCAGGGGAATGTTAAAATCCTGCTTTCTGGAAATTTGACTGTCTCCTGTGTGTCGTTAGCAGAAGTTCGTTTTCTTACTTCTAAGGGACCAACACGATTTGCGAAGGGTTTGCATTTGGTTATGGCTCAAGCTGCCTGTGGTTTTTATCCGTGTGTATCAGTGTTAATCTGTGGCTAGTCCATAGTTTCAGAGTGAGTGGAGTAACAAAGTGAACAGAAAATATTTCGGTACCGATGGAGTGCGCGGACGAGTGGGAGAATTTCCCATCACGCCCGAGTTCGTGATGCGCCTGGGATATTCCGCCGGCAAGGTGCTGGCTTCCGCCGACTGGCATCTGGCGCAGGGCGAGCGCCCGGTCGTGCTGATCGGCAAGGACACGCGCATCTCCGGCTACATGCTGGAATCCGCGCTGCAGGCCGGGTTGATCGCCGCCGGGGTGGATGTATATCTGGCTGGACCGGTGCCGACCCCGGCGGTGGCTTACCTTACCCGCGCGCTGCGCTTGCAGGCGGGCATCGTGATTTCCGCCTCGCATAATCCGTTCGAGGACAACGGCATCAAATTCTTTTCGGGCGATGGCACCAAGCTGCCGGATGAAACCGAGCGCGCGATCGAGGCCGGACTGGAAAGCCCGATTGTTACCATGCCATCGGCCAGTCTGGGCAAGGCCAGGCGCATCGACGACGCAGCGGGGCGTTACATCGAGTTCTGCAAGAGCAGCTTCCCCTACAGTCTCGACCTGCGCGGCTTGAAACTGGTGGTTGACTGCGCTCATGGCGCGGCCTATCACATTGCGCGCGATGTCTTCCATGAACTCGGCGCGGATGTAATCGCCATCGGCGTGCAGCCGGATGGCAAGAACATCAACGAAGGCTATGGCGCTACCTCCCCGGCTAACATGCAGCAGGCGGTCCGGGAGCACCAGGCCGATATCGGCATCGCGCTGGACGGCGATGGCGACCGGCTGGTGATGGCGGATGCGGACGGGACCTTGTACGACGGCGACCAGCTGATGTACGTCATCGCCAGGCATCGCCAGTCGCTGGGAAAGCTCAAGGGCGGCGTGGCAGGCACGCTGATGACCAATCTCGCCTTTGAGCATGCCATGCAGCGCCTCGGCATCCCGTTCGCGCGCGCCAGGGTGGGCGACCGCTATGTGATGGAGTTGTTGCAGCAGAATGGCTGGCAGTTGGGCGGCGAAAATTCCGGGCACATCATTTGCCTCGATCGGCATACCACCGGGGATGGCATCGTATCGGCATTGCAGGTGCTGCATGCGTTGCGTTCGAATCAACAGACTCTGGCGCAGGCTCTGGAGGGATTGGCACTTTATCCGCAGGTTCTGGTGAATGTGCGAATAAGCAACGGTGGCGCCTGTCTGCAACATCCTGATGTTCTAGCGGCGGTTTCCTCGGCAGAAACAGCATTGGGCGACAAAGGCCGGGTATTATTGCGCCCCTCCGGCACAGAACCGCTGTTGCGTGTGATGGTCGAAGGAAAGGATGGCGTAGAAGTCAGGCGGTGGGGTGAGTCGATTGCGCAATCTGTACGGAAGGCGGCACAGGTTCCCTGATACGTTATGGAACGTTTGTGGTTTTTTTGAGTCCATTACGCCGATTGGCTTTTGCTGATCTTGAAAGGGAATGCAAATGAAAAAATTTATTCTGCTGATGTTCACGGCAGCTTGTTCCGGTAATGGTTTTGCGGCAGATTTCATCGACACGGCCAGAGTGGTTTCAAGTGCACCGGTTTATGAACGGGTTCCCGATCCGAAGCAGGAGTGCTGGATGGAAACAGTCAGCTCTACGGGTGTGGTAACGCAATCAGTTCCGCAAGAGCACAGTATCGGCGGGGCATTGCTTGGCGGCGTGGTGGGAGGCGTGGTGGGCAACCAGATCGGTCAAGGCAACGGTAATTCAGTAGCTACCGCTGCCGGCGCGATCGCTGGCGCACTCATAGGCGATCGAGTGGCCAATCAGGACCAGAATGGCCAATCTCAGCAGGTTACACAAGCACCGCAGGTTCGGCAAGAACAGCATTGCCGCACGATAGAAAACTATAAAGACGTTATTCGCGGCTATGACGTGACCTATCGCTACAGCGGCAAGGACGTGACTGTCAGACTGCCCTATCAACCGGGTGATACCGTGCAGGTCGGTGTCAGCCTGGTGCGTGACAGATGATTTTAGCGGGTAGCCTGTAGCGGGTAGCCAACCCGGGTTCTGCTGCAAGCTACCCGCTACGAGCTACCCGCTCAAATAACTGAACGCTTAACCAAATCGTCCAGTGATATCGTGGCTCCGACATAACGCGCTTCGCGCATTAGTCTCCACCGTTACATTACCGGTCGCTTAACCGAAGCGACCGGTAATGTAATCTTCCGTTTCCTTGCGTTTTGGGTTGGTGAACACCGTGCTGGTGTCACCGAACTCGATCAGGTCGCCCAAGTACATATAGGCGGTGAAGTCGGAGACGCGCGCGGCCTGCTGCATGTTGTGGGTGACGATGACGATGGTGAAGTCTTCCTTCAATTCGTCGATCAGCTTTTCGATATGCGCGGTGGAAATCGGGTCGAGCGCGGATGTGGGTTCGTCGAGCAGCATGACTTGCGGCTTGACAGCGATGGCGCGGGCGATGCACAGGCGCTGCTGCTGTCCGCCGGACAGGCCCATGCCGCTTTGCTTGAGCTTGTCCTTCACTTCATTCCACAGGGCGGCTTTCTTGAGCGCCCATTCCACGCGTTCGTCCATGTCGTGCCGGTTGAGATTTTCGTAGAGCTTTACCCCGAATGTGATGTTATCGTAGATGGACATCGGGAATGGCGTGGGCTTCTGGAACACCATGCCGATCTTGGCGCGCAGGGTGTTGAGATCCTGCTTCTTGTCCAGCAGGTTCTCCCCGTCCAGCAAAATCTCACCGGTGGCTCTCTGCTTGGGATAAAGCTGGTACATGCGGTTGAAGGTGCGCAGCAGGGTGGACTTGCCGCAACCGGACGGGCCGATGAAGGCGGTCACCATTTTTTCCTGGATGGTGAGGTTGATGTCCTTGAGAGCGCGGTCCTTGCCGTAGTAGAAATTCAGGTCGCGTACGACAATCTTGGGTTCGCGGGCGGTAGTGGCGTTCATTGGTTCGGTTCCCTGTTTTAGTACGTACTGCTTTTCTGGCGGAAAAGAATGCGCGCGATGATGTTCAATGCCAGCACGCTGAAAGTGATCAGCAGCGAACCCGCCCAGGCCAGGTGATGCCAGTCATCGTAGGGACTCATGGCGAACTGGAAGATCACAACGGGCAGGTTGGCCATCGGCTGGTTCATGTCGTTGCTCCAGAACTGGTTGTTGAGCGCGGTGAACAACAGCGGGGCGGTTTCGCCGGAAATGCGCGCCACCGCCAGCAGCACGCCGGTGATGATACCGGCCCTGGCTGCCCGCAAGGTGACGAAGGCGATGATTTTCCACTGCGGCGATCCCAGCGCGGCGGCGGCTTCGCGCAGGCTGTTCGGTATCAGGCGCAGCATGTTCTCCGTGGTGCGGATGACCACCGGAATGACCAGGATGGCAAGGGCCAGTGTTCCTGCCCAGCCGGAAAAGTGTTTCACCTTGACCACGTACATTTCATATACGAACAGGCCGATCACGATGGAAGGTGCGGACAGCAGCACATCGTTGATGAAGCGGGTGACCGGCGCCAGCCAGCCGCGCTGGCCGAATTCGGCCAGGTAGGTGCCGGCGAGGATGCCGATCGGGGTACCGATCAGGGTGCCGAACAGGGTCATCAACAGGCTGCCGAATATCGCGTTCAGCAGGCCGCCCGCACTGCCGGGTGGCGGAGTCATTTGCGAAAACACGGTGAGGTTCATGCCCGGCAATCCGTATTGCAGCAGGGTCAGCAGTATCCAGCCCAGCCAGAACAGGCCGAACGACATGGCCAGCACCGAAACGGTCAGGGCAGCGATATTGATCAGGCGGCGGCGCAGGTAGAGTGTCAGCATGTCAGCTCTGGTTCCCTTCGCCTTTGGCAAGCTGGTAGAGCATGTAGCGCGCCAGCGACAGAACGATGAAAGTGATGAAGAACAGGATCAGGCCGAGTTCGATCAGCGCCGAAGTGTACAGGTCTCCCACTGCCTCGGTGAATTCGTTGGCCAGTGCCGAAGATATGCTGTTGCCGGGCATCAGCAGCGATTTGTTGAGGTCATGCGCGTTGCCGATCACGAAGGTGACCGCCATGGTTTCGCCCAAAGCGCGGCCCAGCCCAAGCATGATGCCGCCTACCACGCCTATTTTGGTGTAGGGCAGAACCACGCTGCGCATGACTTCCCAGGTGGTGGCGCCAACACCATAAGCGGATTCCTTGAGCAGGGTGGGCACTACCTCGAATACGTCGCGCATCACCGAGGCGATGAACGGGATCACCATGATGGCGAGGATGATGCCGGCGGTCAGTATGCCGATGCCCATGGGCGGGCCGGAAAAAAACGGGCCTATGGCAGGGAGGGTGCCGATATGTTTGTTGATCCATGGCTCGATATGGTCGGCAAACAGCGGAGCGAACACGAACAGCCCCCACATGCCGTAAATGATGCTGGGGATGCCGGCCAGGAGCTCAATGGCGACGCCGAGCGGGCGGCGCATCCAGCGCGGCGACAACTCGGTGAGGAACAGGGCGATGCCGAAACTGACCGGGATGCCGATGAGCAGGGCGATGCCGGAAGTGGCCAGGGTGCCGAGAATGGGGATCAACGCACCGAATTGATCCTGGACCGGATCCCATGCGTCGCTGAACAGGAACCCCAGCCCGAATGCCTTGATCGATGGCATGCTGCCGATGACCAGCGAGGCCATGATGGCAGTCAACAAGGCCAGCACGGCGAATGCGGCGAGGCGGGTCAGGTTGCGGAACAGCCAGTCCTGCCATTGCTGGCTCCGAATGCGTGCCGCGTGTATTAACGTTGACATGGTCAGTCGGGAAGTCAGTCCAAATTTAGGCGCGACAGTTTAACTTGTAACTCGTCACTCGGGAACTTGAGAAATTCTCGTTTGAATCTCGAAAATCAGGGGGCCGATAAGCCCCCCGAGTATTCATCTTGCCAAGGCGTCTTGATTTGCGCCTTTATAACAATTTACTACCAAACAGCCTTGCCGCCGTGATCCTTGATTTGTGACTTCCATGCGTCATGGATCAGATTGACCACTGCGTCGGGCATCGGGACATAGTCCAGGGACTCGGCCATCTGGTCGCCGTTGGCATAGGCCCAGTCGAAGAAGTTCAGCACTTCCTTGGCGGTCACAGGCTTATCCTGATCCTTGTGCATCAGGATGAAGGTGGCGCCGGCGATGGGCCAACTGTCCTTGCCGGCTTCATCGGTCAGGATTTCATAGAAGCCCGGGGCTTCTTTCCAGCGTGCGCCGGCAGCGGCAGCCTTGAAACTTTCGCTACTGGGGGAGACGAAATTGCCATCATGGTTCTTCATTTGAACGTGGTTCATCTTGTTTTGCAGGGCATAGGCATATTCCACATAGCCGATCGAATTCTTGATGCGCTGCACGTAGGAGGCGACGCCCTCGTTACCCTTGCCGCCGGTGCCGGCCTTCCAGGAAACCGAGGTGCCTTCGCCAACCGAAGACTTCCAGTCGGGGCTGACCTTGGACAGGTAGTTGGTGAAGATGAAGGTGGTGCCGGAGCCATCGGAACGATGCACCACGGTAATGTCTTCATCGGGCAGCTTCACGTCCGGGTTCATTGCGGCGATCGCCGGGTCGTTCCACTTGGTGATCTTGCCCAGGTAGATGTCGGCCAGGCTCTTGCCGTCCAGCTTCAGTTTGCCAGCGTCAATTCCGTTCACGTTGATGACTGGAACCACACCACCCATTACAGTCGGGAATTGCATCAGGCCGTTCTTTTCCAGGTCTTCGGGCTTCAGAGGCATGTCGGAAGCGCCAAAGGCCACGGTGTTGGCTTCGATTTGCTTGATGCCGCCGCCGGAACCGATGGACTGGTAATTCAGGCCGATGTTGGTCTTGGCCTTGTAGGCTTCGGCCCACTTGGCGTAGATCGGGTAGGGAAAGGTTGCGCCGGCGCCAGTGATGTCAGAGGCGAAAGCGCCACTTGCGGCAAACAGCGAGGTGGCCAGGCTGATGCTGCAGAAGAGGCGTGTCATTTTGTTCATGGTCTCTCCAGAAAGATTAGGTTCGCTAGATTGATTCTGCCGTTTGTCAGCGAAACAAATCATAGCCCGGCACTGTTACATAATTATTACATGTGGGAGCGTAGTTCGGCTGGTCATTGTGCAGGCTGAAAGCAAGATAGTGATCCATCGGACAGCATTGCTATCGTGCGGAAAGGATCCGTCTTTTCGTGATTCGCTTTTGCACCTTACATCAGAATAATGTCATACTGTTCCTGGGTGTAGATGGTTTCCACCTGCAGCGCAACGGATTTTCCGATGAAGTCGGAAACTTGGGCCAGATTCTGTGATTCCTCGTCAAGAAACAAGTCAATCACTTGTTGTGAAGCAAGGATGCGGTATTCGCGCGCATTGAACTGGCGTTCCTCGCGTACGATTTCGCGCAGGATCTCATAGCATACTGTTTGCGCAGTCTTGACTTCTCCGCGCCCCTTGCAGGTTGGGCACGGTTCGCACAATATATGGGCCAGGCTTTCCCGGGTGCGTTTGCGCGTCATTTCCACCAACCCCAGCGAGGAAAAGCCGTTCACCGAGATGCGCATGCGGTCTCGCGCCAGTGCTTTATTAAATTCCTCCAGTACGGCATTGCGGTGTCCCGCCGTATCCATGTCGATAAAATCGCAGATGATGATGCCGCCGAGATTGCGCAGGCGTAATTGGCGTGCAATGACCTGGGCGGCCTCGAGATTGGTCTTGAAGATGGTGTCATCAAAATTTCTGCCCCCGACAAATCCGCCGGTATTGACGTCTACCGTGGTCAGGGCTTCGGTCTGGTCTATGATGAGATAACCACCGGATTTCAGGTCGACGCGCCGCGACAGCGCCTTTTCGATTTCCTCTTCCACGCTATACAAATCGAACAGGGGCCGTTCTCCCGCATAATGATGCAACAATGGAGTGGTGCCGGGAATATAGTTTTGCGCAAAAGTCACCATGCGCTGGTAGGTCTCGCGCGAATCAATCAGAATGCGCGAAGTCTCTTCGTTGACGAAATCGCGCAGTACACGCAATCCTATGTTGAGTTCCTGGTAAAGCAATGAAGGCGCGGGTGCGGCTTTCGCCTGCTCCTGAAGGTTGTCCCACAGCTTGTTGAGATAATCGTTGTCCGCCAGCAATTCCTTGTCCGTGGCGGCTTCCGCCATGGTGCGCACGATGTAGCCTCCGCTGTGTCCGGCTGGCAATAACTGTTGCAGCCGGGCGCGCAACGATTCGCGTTCTGCGTCGCCTTCAATGCGTTGCGAGACGCCAATGTGTGATTCCTGCGGCAGGTATACCAGCAGGCGCCCTGCTATGCTGATCTGGGTGGAAAGGCGTGCGCCCTTGCTGCCTATCGGCTCCTTGATTACCTGCACCAGAATGCTTTGCCCCTCGGACAGGACTTTTTCGATAGGCTTGGCGATATCACCGTTATTGCGGTTTTCCCAAATGTCGGCAACGTGCAGAAATGCCGAGCGTTCCAGGCCGATGTCAATGAATGCGGACTGCATGCCGGGCAGCACGCGCTTCACCCGCCCGACGTAAATATTGCTCACGATACCGAGATGGCCGAAACGCTCAATGTGCAATTCCTGCACGACGCCCTGCTGCATTATCGCAACACGGGTTTCCTGCGGGGTGACATTGATCAGGATTTCATTGTTCATGGCACCGGATGGCCAAATAATTCGAGCAACTCAATCGTTTCGTGCAATGGAAGACCCATCACACCGGAATAGCTCCCTTCAATATGTCGCACAAATGCACCTGCGCGCCCCTGGATCGCATAAGCTCCGGCTTTGTCGTAGGCTTCATTGGAGGCCAGGTAGCGTCGGATGCGTTCCGTGCTTAGTTCGACGAAAGTGATCGTGCTGGTATTTACGCGGATTTCCACCCGCTCGTCAAAAGCTACCGCTACCCCGCTTAATACAAGGTGCTTCCGTCCGGAAAGTCTTGCAAGCATGTCAGCGGCCTCTTCCCTGTCGCGCGGTTTGCCGAGGATGCAGCCGTCCAGTATGACTGCGGTATCCGCGGCAAGCACCGGGAATCGCGGCAGGTTGCGGAACACCAGCGCGTTCCAGCCAGCGCGGACCTTGGTATCGCTGATGCGTTTGACATAGTCCCCGGGCGCTTCGTTGGGGTATGACGTCTCATCCACATCCACCTGGCGGCGCGGGTCGGTACGCAACAGCAACACCTCAAAATTGACCCCGATCTGCTTCAGCAATTCCCTGCGGCGAGGACTTTGCGAGGCAAGGTAGATGCGTTCCTGGATAATCATGGCAGCAAGGATACCCCAAAAAAGCCGAATGCTGCGCATATGCAGGGCGTGGCGCGCTCAAAAACCAACTGCAACACCTTGGTGTTGAGATGAAGTGATTTTAGCAGGCAATCGGCATAGCGGATCCTCGCGAATCCGGGTTTCTACTCCCGGTGGTACGGGTGATTATGCAACAGACTATATGCACGATAAATCTGTTCTGCCAACAATACACGCACCATGGCGTGCGGCAGGGTCATGGCAGACAGCGCCAACAGTTGATCCGCCCTGTTTTTCACCGATTCGTGCAGACCGTCCGCCCCGCCGATGATAAATGCGACATCCCTTCCCTCATTCATCCATAGACGCATTTGTTCTGATAATCGGCGGGTGGTCCAGTTGGCGCCGCGTTCATCCAGCGCCACGTTCAGCGCATTTTGCGGGATGGCAGCCAGTATGCGCTGAGCTTCGGCCTCCATGATCTGGACGGTGGTCTTGCCGGTGGTGCGCGGCTCGGGTTTGATTTCGATCAATTCAATCCTGGCTTCGCGCGGCATGCGTTTGGCATATTCGTTAAAGCCTGTGGCGATCCACTCCGGCATCCTGTGGCCAACCGCGGCGACCAGCAGTTTCATGCTTCAGGCAGCGGCACGCGGCAAATGCCGCATGCCCCACAACTCCTCGAGGTTGTAGTAGGCGCGCACCGCAGGCTGCATGATATGCACAATGACATCTCCCAAATCCACCAGCACCCATTCGCCGCTCTCTTCGCCTTCGGTGCCGGCCACGGTTTCTCCGCGCAGCTTGAGTTTCTCCACCACATTGTCGGCCAGCGCCTTGGTCTGGCGCGTGGACTGCGCGCTGGCGATGACCATGCGCTCGAACAGCGGGCTCAGTTTGCTGGTGTCGAGCACAGTGATATCGCTGGCCTTGATGTCTTCCAGCGCAGCGACGACAGCCCGGGTTTTATCTTCAACAGTTAGCATTGGTAAAGTCCATGAGTGAGAATGTAATCGGCTGCCGCATCCGGCAGCAGGTAACGGATGCTCCTGCCGGATGTGCAGCGTTGGCGGATGCCGGTGGCGGAAATATCCAGCGTGGGCATGTCCAGCACCAGAATCGCACCGGCGGGTGTTTCATGCAGGATACTTGAGGCGGGTGCCAGGCGCGCCAGATATTCATCGCGCAATTCCGTGTCAGCCGCAGTCATTGCGTTGCCCAGCGGAAGTCCACTACGCTGCATGGCTATGATGTGGGCCAGCCCGAACAGTTTTTTCCATTCATGCCAGGTCTGCAATTGCAAAAAAGCGTCGCCGCCCGTCAGCAGGCACAGCGGCTGTTGTGCGCCGAGTTCGGCGCGTAATTCGCCCAGCGTGTCCACAGTATAGCAGGGGCCGCTGCGCTGGATTTCGCGCTCGTCCAGCACAAAGTCCGGGTTGTCCTGCACGGCCAATCGTACCATCTCCAGCCGGTGTGCGGCGCTGGCGTGAGGAAAGCCGCGATGCGGCGGCGTGCCGGCGGGAATGAAACGCACGGCAGCCAGGCCGCACTGCTCCAGCGCTTCCTGGGCGAGGCGCAGATGCCCGTTGTGGATTGGGTCGAAGGTGCCGCCCAGGATGCCGATCGGTCGCTGGCGCACAGTTTACAGGGCAAGGCGGCGTACGTCCGCCAGCACTTGTGACAGCGCGGTGATGAAGCGCGCGCCCGCCGCACCGTCGATCACCCGGTGGTCATAGGACAGCGACAGCGGCAGCATCAGGCGCGGTTCGAATTTGCCGTCCTGCCACACCGGTTTCAGGTTCGCCCGCGACACGCCGAGGATGGCGACTTCCGGCGCGTTGATGATCGGCGTGAAGAACGAGCCGCCGATGCCACCCAAACTGGAGATGGTAAAGCAGCCGCCCTGCATCTCGGGGGCGGAGATTTTCTTCTCGCGCGCCCGGGCGCTGATCTCTCCCAGCTCCTTTGCCAGCTGCGCGATGCCTTTCTGGTTCACGTCGCGCAGCACCGGCACCACCAGCCCGTCCGGCGTATCCACCGCCACGCCGATGTGGAAATATTTTTTCAGCACCAGGTTTTCGCCGCCGGCGTCGAGCGAGGCGTTGAAGTCGGGGAATTGCTGCAAGACTTCGACCACTGCCTTGAGCAGGAAGGACAGCGGCGTGATCTTGATGCCCTGCGCGGCATATTCCACGCCGAGCTGCTTGCGCCAGGCCTCCATCTCGGTGATGTCGGCTTCGTCGTGCTGGGTGATGTGCGGAATGCTGACCCAGTTGCGGTGCAGGTATGCGCCGGAGAGTTTCTTGATGCGCGATAACGGCCTGCTTTCGATCTCGCCGAACCTGGCAAAATCGACCACCGGCATTTCCGCCACCTGCAGGCCGCCTGCGCCGCGCGGCTGTGCCAGCGCCGACTTGACGAAATTCTGCACATCCTCCCGGGTCACGCGCCCTTTGGCGCCGCTGCCCCGCACCTGCGCCAGGTTCACGCCCAGTTCGCGCGCGAAGCGGCGGATGGACGGGCTGGCGTGTGCTTTGCTGCCGGAGTTTTCGACTGACGCAGGAATCCCCCCGGCCCCCCCTTTAACTGCGAAAGGGTCGCTGCGCGGCAGCGGGGCTGCGCCAAGACCGCCCAAAGGGCCAGTGTCTGGCGCCGTACCCCTTGCGGGTGCAAAGGGGTGGGGGATCGGCGCGACTGGAATGGACGCTGCCGAAGCAGAAGCCTTAGCGTCCGCCCCCCCCTTCGTCGAAGCCTGTCCTGAGCTTGTCGACGCGGGAGGGCCGATTTGCGCTTGTTCTCTGCTCGCTTCCACCAGTGCAATCAGCGCACCTTCCGAAACCTTGTCGCCGGCCTTGACCTTGATTTCCTTAACCACGCCGGAGAACGGTGAGGGCACATCCATGGTGGCCTTGTCGGTTTCCAGCGTAATCAGGGAGTCCTCCGCCTTGACAGCGTCGCCTGCCTTGACCATCACTTCGATGATCTCGACATCCTTGAAATTGCCAATGTCCGGCACCAATACTTGCTTGAGTTCTGCCACGTTGACTCTCCGCTTAACAGGGTATTGAAAAACGTCGCGAGCGACGGCAGAACAAGGCACACAAGGGCGAGGAAGCAGCCGCACTGACACGGTTGGGTGAAACCCTCTGGTGCGGGAAGCGCGGCCTGCATCTGCTCCCGCAAGCGGCTGGCTTCGCCATAACCAGCGACTTGGCGAGTGCAGTTGGCTCGCCCAGTCGACTGCCTAGCAGTTGTACCAGTAACGTGTCGCAGATGCAGTTTACATTTGGGTAAATGAGCATGTTGAGTCCTTAAGCAACAAAGTTATGTCGAGCGCAGTAGTTTTTCAATGCCCTGTTAAACCGTCACCGGGTTGGGTTTGTCCGGATCGATCTCGTACAGTTTGATCGCCCTGCTGACTTCCTTTGCGCTGATCGCGCCCTCATCGGCCAGTGCCTTGAGCGCCGCGACTGCAACGTAATAGCGGTCCACCTCAAAGAAGTGGCGCAGTTTCTTGCGCGTGTCAGAACGGCCAAAGCCATCCGTGCCCAGCACCTTGTAGCGCCCCGGTATATACGGGCGAATCTGGTCGGCATAGCTCTTGATGTAGTCGGTCGCGGCGACTGCCGGACCGCTGCGCAGCGCCAGGCATTGCTCGACATAGCTGACCCGGCGCGGCGCTTGCGGATGAAGCATGTTCCAGCGTTCGCAATCGAGGCCTTCGCGGCGCAACTCGTTGAAGCTGGTCACGCTCCACACGTCGGCGGCCACGCCGAAATCCTTTTGCAGCAAATCCGCCGCCGCGATCACTTCGCGCAGGATCGTGCCGCTGCCCAATAGCTGAACCGCCGGTTTCTTCTGATTCCTGTTTCCTGATTCCTGCCCCCTGAACAGGTACATGCCCTTGATGATGCCTTGTTCCACGCCTTTCGGCATGGCCGGGTGGGCGTAGTTCTCGTTCATCACGGTGAGGTAATAGAACACGTCTTCCTGCTCCTGGCACATGCGGCGCATGCCGTCCTGAATGATGACCGCGAGCTCGTAGGCGAAGGTCGGGTCATACGACACGCAATTGGGGATCAGCGACGCCTGGATGTGGCTGTGCCCGTCCTGATGCTGCAGGCCCTCGCCGTTCAGCGTGGTGCGCCCGGCAGTGCCGCCCAGCAGGAAGCCGCGCGCGCGCATGTCGCCCGCCGCCCAGGCCAGGTCGCCCACGCGCTGGAAGCCGAACATCGAGTAATAGATGTAAAACGGAATCATCGCCGTGCCGTGGTTGGCGTAGGAAGTCGCGGCGGCGATCCAGTCGGCCATGCCGCCCGCTTCATTGATGCCCTCCTGCAGAATCTGCCCGTGCTTGTCCTCCTTGTAGAACATCAACTGGTCGGCATCCTGCGGGGTGTAGAGCTGGCCCACCTGCGAGTAGATGCCAAGCTGGCGGAACATGCCTTCCATGCCGAAGGTGCGCGACTCATCCGGCACGATGGGCACCACCAGTTTGCCGATGTTCTTGTCCTTGGCCAGCATGCCGAGCAGGCGCACGAACGCCATGGTGGTGGAAATCTCGCGGTCTTCCGTGCCTTTCAGCAGCGCTTCGAACGCATCCAGCCCCGGCACCTGCAAGGGCTGGGCAAGCGGCTTGCGCAACGGTGTGGTACCCATTTCGCGCGTGCGTTCGCGCAGGTACTTCGCTTCCAGGCTGTCCTCGGCAGGGCGGCAGAATGGCAGTTTGGTGAGTTGCTCGTCGGTAACCGGGATGTTGAAGCGGTCGCGAAATTTGCGCAACGCGTCCTCGCCGACTTTCTTCTGCTGGTGGGTGATGTTCTGTCCTTCGCCTGCTTCGCCCATGCCATAACCCTTGACGGTCTTGGCCAGGATGACCGTGGGCTGCCCCTTGTGCCGGCTCGCCGCCGCATAGGCGGCGAACACCTTGTACGGATCATGGCCGCCGCGGTTGAGGTGCCAGATCTCGTCGTCCGACATGTCGGACACCAGCTCCAGCAGTTCCGGATATTTGCCGAAGAAATGCTGGCGCACGTAAGCGCCATCCCTGGATTTGTAGGTCTGGTATTCGCCGTCCACCACTTCTTCCATGCGCTTGAGCAGCAGGCCGCTCTTGTCCTTGGCGAACAGGCGATCCCAGCGGCCGCCCCAGATCACCTTGATCACGTTCCAGCCCGCGCCGCGGAATACACCCTCCAGTTCCTGGATGATCTTGCCGTTGCCGCGCACCGGGCCGTCCAGGCGTTGCAGGTTGCAGTTGACTACGAAGATCAGGTTGTCCAACTGTTCGCGTCCGGCCATCGAGATCGCGCCGAGCGATTCCGGCTCGTCGGTTTCGCCGTCGCCGAGGAAGGCCCATACCTTCCGCCCCTCGGTATTGACGATGCCGCGATGTTGCAGATAACGCATGAAGCGCGCCTGATAGATCGCCATCAGCGGGCCGAGTCCCATGGACACGGTGGGGAACTGCCAGAAGTCCGGCATCAGCCATGGGTGCGGGTAAGAGGACAGACCGCCGCCGTCCACTTCCTGGCGGAACTTGTACATTTGCGCCTCGCTGATGCGCCCTTCGAGGAAGGCGCGCGCATACATGCCGGGCGAGGAATGACCCTGGAAGTACACCAGGTCGCCGCCGTGATTCTCGGTCTTGCCATGGAAGAAATGGTTGAAGCCCACGTCGTACAGCGTCGCCGCCGAGGCGAAGCTGGCGATGTGGCCGCCCAGCTCCGACGATTCGCGGTTGGCGTTGAGGATCAGCACCATCGCGTTCCAGCGCATCAGCGCGCGGATGCGGTGTTCCAGTTCCTGGTTGCCGCCAGGGCGCTCTTCCTTGTCCAGCGGAATGGAATTGAAATAGGGCGTAGTGGCACTGATCGGCAGATCGTCGCCTGCCAGCCGGGCCTGATGGATCAATTGGTCGATCAGGTAATGGGCGCGATCCGCGCCTTCTTTCTCCAGCACCGACGCAAGCGCGTCCATCCACTCCTGGGTTTCCTGCGGATCAATATCCGGGGTATTGTTTTCCATCGCTCAACTTTCTATCTTCATGGTGTGCCCCCTCTCCCCGGCCCTCTCCCCGAATTCGGGAAAAGGGTTGGGGAGAGGGGAAACCGCCTCAATCACGCCGCACAATACAGCGTCTCGTTTTCCGTCACCAGCCATCCCACCTTGTGGTCGGTGGCTTCCTGCGGGATGTCCCCGACGATTTGCATCGAATAGGCTCCCGCAACCAGCGCCGGGTTGTGCTTTATACGCGCCAGCAACTTGTCATAAAATCCGCCGCCATAGCCCAGCCGCGCACCCTCGCGGGTGAACGCCACGCCGGGCAGCAGGATCAAATCGATATCCTCCAGCCGTTCCAGCCGTGCGCAGCGTCCCGGTTGCGGTTCGCGTATGCCGTAAGCACCCGGCGCAAGTTGCGCGGCCACATCTTCAACGTGGTACACATCCAGTTCCCGGCTGGCTGGGTCTACCCTGGGCAGCAGCAATCGCTTGCCGTCGCGCAGCACCTGTTGCAGCCAGGGCTCGCTGATGAATTCGGCGCGGAAATGCATGTAGCCCAGCACCGTGACGGCCTCGCGATAGGGCGCGAGATGCAGGAGGCGCGCAGTTATCTGATGGCTCAACTGCGCGCGCACGTCCTGCGGCAACGCGGCGCGGCCGGCAATTATACTTTGCCTGAGCTGTTGCTTCCTAGTTTGGATGTTCATTGTTGCGCCTCCCCGCTTTCCCACATCCCCAGCCTGGGAAACTGGCGCGCAAGGCCCTCCACGCTCCGCCCGCAACGTTCGAACGCCCAACGTATCAGTTCATGGTTGATATTCAGCGTCTGCATGGAGAATCACATATAAAAAGGCGGTAAGCCGCGCTCCATTATCCCACCTACCGACCGTGCACGTCGATCTTGAGCATTGTCCAATGGGGTTTGAGTCTGAGCGGGGGTGCGTGAATCCAACGGGGTTTGAGTCTGAACAGGTGGCCGTGATCGATCATTATGCGAGGCATGGTGATCAATATGAACGACGAACAACTGC
>JBAUUR010000167.1:0-13688 GCA_049582805.1 Gallionellaceae bacterium
GGGTGCTGCGAGCAGCAACACCATCATTCTCCGATTGGAGGTTTTTGTGAATCTGACCTGCTGACCCCGGCGAAAATCCTGCCGGCACTCTGGAAACCGCCACTACCGCGTTAGCGGTTTAGTACAGGGCCGATTATGCACAGTCCGCGATTATGTGAAGTTAAAGGTAAATATCCTCTCCAAACGCTGACAGGCAGAGACAAGCGAAAATTCAGACCTTCACATAATCGCTGCAACTTCAGGAAGTCGATCAACGAGTCAACCAGCCGATCACATTGGCTGCCGACCCTCGTATATCGTGCAGGTCCTCGACTTACGCGGAACAGTGCGCAGTAGTGTGGGCTGAATAGTCTCCTGAAGTGGAGCTACCACTTCAGGCCACCGATGAAATTATGTCAAGTTTTAGTTTGCATCACACCCTGCCATGCCGCTTATTTCCAGCCTCTCAGCACAATCCGCACCACAACTTCACATAATCAAGAACTGTGCATAATCGGCCTAAGCGGACGCTTGTAAGCATTACGTTATTGCTGGCCGTGAACGTCCGCTATACTGCCACATATTTTCCCACTTCATTTCGCAATGTCTAATCGCCCATCTTCCAGCGGGGAACGTGCTGCAATAATCGGATACTCAGCACAGTACCGTATCGCGGCCGAGATTATCTATTCAGCTCTAGTGGCGGAAGAGTTGGAGTGGATAGCCTTAGCCGATCCAGATGCCGGAAGATTGGACGACATCCAGGTGGCTACGCCGGGTCGGCTAGATGCCTATCAGGTGAAATGGGGAGAACAAACTGGCACCCTTTCCTTTAACGATTTAACGAGCGGCAAGGGTGATACAACACTGGCGTCAAGCAAGGGCTTGATAGGACAGCTTGCGGGTGGATGGCATAAATTTAAACAAGCCCATCCCACTCGCCGAGTAGCTGTCCATTTGGTGGCGCGCGACATAGCGTCCACAAACGCCTCAATCCCTCACGATAACAACACAATTTCCAAGGCTAACCTTCAGGGGTTCCTGACTGATTGCTGGGCAAATCGAAGCTGGTCTACCCAAGGGCTTGGTGCCTGCCCCACTGGATGGAACCCTGCGCTTACCAAACTGAAGGACGCATCCGGCATAGGCGAGGCTGCTTTCTTGTCTTTCATTCGAGATTGTGAACTAGAGTTTGGCTATTCCTTGCAGAGCGCATCATCCACTCGCGACGGATTGCGCCAAGCAGAGGACATAGAGACGCTCGCTGCCTTTCTCTTCCGAACTGTCGGAGCTGACAAGCGAGAAATTCGAATAGAGAGGAGCGAGTTACTAAAACGCTTAGGTTGGGTTGAACGATTTTCGCCGCACTTCATTCACGATTTTAAGATCGACAGACTTTATCAGCCCATATCTGCCACGATCAACGAACTGGAGAATGCTCTGAATAAGCACAAGCGCGGCTACCTGGCTTTGCTTGGTACGCCGGGTTCCGGGAAATCCACAACTCTGACTCATACCTTGCGCTATCGAAGTGGCTATCGGGTTGTGCGCTATTACGCTTATGTGCCTGACAGTTTCATTCAGGGGCGAGGCGAAGCCGCGAGCTTTTTGCACGACATGGTTCTTGCTCTGAAATCGCGTGGATTTCATCGAGGTACAAGTCAGGCAAAAACAACCGAGGAGCTCCTTGATAAATTCAGCCAACAGCTAGTAGAACTTCATGATTCATGGCTAAACGATGGAGTGCTTACGCTGATTCTGGTTGACGGTCTCGACCATATTGAGCGCGAGCAAAAAACGGTACGAAGCCTACTTGAAGTCTTGCCACATCCCGCTACGCTACCTGAAGGGGTGTTATTCATCTTGGGTAGCCAGACTCTGGAGCTTAAGGATTTGCTACCTGCGGTCAACGCCCAGTTTCAGGCAGATTCGACCCGTGTGCTGAACATGCGTCCACTCGCACGTTCTCAGGTTTTCGACATGATCGACGAGGCGAAATTATCAATTCCACTTACTCCAGAGCAAAAGGAACAAGCCTATCGAATATCCGATGGTCATCCGTTGGCAACCAGTTATCTCATAAGAATATTGGCGGATGCTCCGGAATCGTCAGCGATAGATGCGATCCTTGATAATGCCAATCCCTATCAGGGGCATGTCGATCAAGGCTATGACACCTATTGGCAGGGCATCCAACAAAATACTTCCTTAAGAGAGTTGCTGGCTTTGCTTGCCCGTCTCCGCATTCCATTCGATCCGTTGGAATTGGTGATGTGGACGGATGAGGCTACTGTACGAACTCTAGTTCGAGATGCCGGTTTCTACTTCCACAAGGACACGCCTCACCGCTGGCGATTCTTCCACAATAGCTTTCGCCAATTTATTCTGCATCGCACTTCGCTGAATCTTTTAGACGAACGTGATGAAACACGAGATCGTGTTTATCACCACAAGCTAGCTGATTTAACTTGCCAATCGCCCATTGACAATCCGCGAAGCTGGGAAACCCTGTATCACCTTGCTTGTGCAGAAGAGTGGGAATCCGTTTTGCAGCTCGCAACGCAGGATTATTTCCGCCACCAATTTTATGCGCTACGCCCGCTGGCGGACATCAAGGAGAATATTGCCTTTGCTCTCCGTGCCGCGCGTGCAAAGCAGGATGGAATCGCGTTATTTCGCTATCTGTTAATCGAGCATGAGTTGGGAGAGCGTCAACAGGTGCTCGATCAAATGGATATGCCGGAGCTAATTCATGCGATCTACGGGACTGAAGCAGTACTAAATTATTTGATGGACGGAAGCAACCTGCGTGTCGCTGATGAAGTCGGCCTTAAATTTTGTCTGCGTCTGGTTGCTATAGGTGAAATCAAGGCTGCACAGCTGATATTTGAAGCGGCGGAACCGCTCGAGTTGTTAAGCGGCACACAACCTGTCAAGCAACACGGTTCTGACCGATCATTGTTGAAACATTGGATTCGTTGTGCGCATCACTTTCGCTCGTTCCAAGAGATGGAAACTGCCATTGCTGCACTTCGGATCGAGGCACCTCAGCATGCGCCAGATGAGGATGAAGTTGTTGCAACGACGAACCTTCGCACCTATTTGCGCCAGGTGCTCGTGTCTGCAGTTTCGGAGTTTGCCGACAGTGATAAATGGGCAAGCCTGCGAACATTTTCAATTGAACCCGAAGAACAGGAAGCGCTTTGTCAGCAATTAGATTTCAATATCTGCAATCTGCATCCTTCACACCCAGAGGCACAGGCAGCATTAGATCGTATCCTGTCATGGGCGACCAAGGAGACGCTGGATGACTTGGACAGAGTGCTGATCGCGGAATACCTGTTGACTATTCGAGGAGATGTTGAGGGGGCAAATCGCTGGATTGATGGTTTATCCCAGCCACCGAACTACGACTGGACATCTTCGCAATGGAAGCGGTTAGACCCTTTCACATTACGAATTCGATTGAACCGCCTCCTGGCAACACTTGGACGAACAATTGATCCGATTGAGGCTGTGCCAGAATCGGATGATCCACGCAAACATGGAACCGTACTGTTTGAGCGGCAATTAGTCATAATTGCATCAATCTGGGGGCGCGCAAAGAAGGGAGAAATTATGTCTCCCGATGAAATTATCCGCTCGTTGTATCCTGCATTACGTCTCTTTAATCGAGACTACAATGAAACGCGAGACTGGACGGCTTGGTATCAGTTTGAGAGTGCAGCAAAAGACTATTTTGATCTGATAATTCGGTCAGTTGCCGCTCATGGGCAAGTCGCAGTGTGTGAACTTAGTCATGAGTTTGAGCAACAATGGGTACATGAAAAAACAGCCAAGTACTGGTCTACCAACAGGCGGCGTGCTATTGCTTTGGCGCTTTATCGAAATGGTGATGACCGAGACGTATTCATTCGCCGATTGGAAGGGTTGGAGCAAGAAATCGGCGTATGGCATGATGTTCACGACCGGGCCGAAGAATATGGGCAACTCGCCTTGGCTTGGCGTGAGGCTGGTGAAGTGGAACGAGGCAAATCACTCGTGCCGCTACTTCTTAAGGGTTCGTTCGGCATCTATCACCACAAAGACCGCCAATTGCAGCAGTGGGTTGATTTGCTCACCAAAGCTGCTGCATATCAACCAGACTTGGTAAATGAAGATATTGGACGTTTCTCCAGCGCGCTCGTCGTCTTGGAGCAAGCGGGGCGTGGGCGCGGAACGCAGGATGCCGCTACCGAGTTGTTGGCCTTGGCTATGTCTGCTAATCCCGGTTATGCGAAAACTTTATTCGATTGGCTGCTGGAACATGGTGGGCTACATTTCAGCAGCGCGGTGAGCGGGCTTTTGCTTGGTGCGCTACGCCACGAGAATCCCCCCTTAGAGTCGATCTTTGTGGTTGCGCGCCACTTGTTGGTTCCGTTTGATTCCTACATTTATGAACCACTGGCAAAACAACTGGCCGCTCGCACCGCGCAATGCGCCAAGCCTGTGATCGCGGAACATCTGATGGCCGAATTGACTCGGGCAATTCAGGTTAAGGCCTATCCGGGAGAGCGCCCAAGATTATGGAGTGCAATGATCGCTGGGCTGCGTGAGGCAGGCCAAGACAGTCGCATTTTCGAGCAGTTGCTTTCTGAAAACCCTGGCGAACAAGACAACTCAAGTTCTAGCTTGCTTCTGAAAGATGGCAGGAAGTTGACCGAGGAAGATGTGCTTGTTTTGGTCAGCTCGTATGAGCAGTTAGTTGCCTTGATCGAATCCATTGATAAGACCGAATACTTCCCATGGCGGAGGGTGATCAAGCCATTGATTGGAAAACTCTCTGCCCAGCAGATACACCGTCTTCTTTCTTTGTTGGAGCCTCATGGGCTTGATGGCATGGTGCGTAATATGTGCGCATCCAGACTCCACGATCTTGGCCTCACAAATGAAGCATTACTCATATTGGAAGCCGTTCTGGGCGAGACTACTGCGTCGGGTTGGGACAGAAGTTGGGATGGTGGCAGCCGTCAGCACGCAATCAAGGCGCTAATTGCCATTGCCCCTGATAAGTGGCGTCCGCGCGCGCTGGAAACTCTCGTTGATGACTACATCTCCGAGTTCCACTACCCATTCAATCTGATCCACAACCTTGAAGAACTGGCCGAGATACTTTTCGAGGAAGTACCGTGGGAACAGCTATGGCCGGAGATTCGGGAACACATCTATCAGCTCTCTGATTTTTCTATGGCTGAGGAGCATGCTCCAGCCCCGCATGAGTCTGGCCTTACAGCCGAAGAAACCTTGCTGCAGGCCGTGATGTGGGCGGCGAATCTGCCTATCGACGAAGTTCGCGATCAAGTGCATTGCGCGCTTTGTGATTTCGTAATTCGTGATGTAGCACCCGCCGCCATAAAGGCAGTCATCTCGGCGCAATTATCAGGAGAACAGCCAAAGGCAATCCAAGGACTTGCACTCTTGGATACGACTTGGCAATTGGGATCGCTGCTCGCGCAAGACTATTCTGAGCGAATACTTTCATTTCTATCTTCCCCAGATTTTATCTTACGCTGCATGGCAGCGGAGCTTGCCGAAAAAATCGGCCTGAGCATCGAAACGGATCAGAATGCTGTAAAGCCATTACCCATGATCTACAACCTGCATCTGCCGCCCTTGGGGAGCGATGAGCGAGCTGTGCCATTTGATGCCATACGCGCAGACGAGTCATACCCGGACTCCGATGATGCCCTAGAAATGGTACGGCCATTTGATGCAGAGTTGAGGTTGCTAAGTCGTGCATCTGAAGTCCCGCTGGAGAATTTGTTGCAAAGGACGGCAGCACTGATGCGGCAGTTGGTTCCTGAGGAGCAGTGGAGCAAATCGGCAGCAGACAGATTCCTGAAGCTTCTGAAATCTATTGAATTGCAATTGCCGTACAACCGATTAAGGCCACAAGTTGCATTGCGTGCCATTTGCCAAGTTGTCGCGGAACTTGCAGATGCTGATCGGATAGATATTGATGCGCAGATGTTTGCTTATAGTCGGCTTTACCGTTATGACTGGCGGCTTGCAGGGAAAGAGCCAGTAATCCGCCCTTATGCAGTTGAACCATTGAAGAATTTTGGGCTGTTTTCAAAAAAAGAAGAATGGGTAGAGCAGCGCGCGGTTGCGTTCGAGAATATGGCCGCTAGCTCTGATGCTGGATATTTGGTGGCAGGTGAATTGTCGCGATTCAAAGCATGGGATTGGTCGGTTCCTACTGAGCACCGCTTCTCCATGGCCTGTCATCCTGACTGGCCACGCACAAACGAATTGAGAGATGCATTCGATTTCTTCCCGTACAAATCTATCTGGAATGCAAGTGAATATCTCAACCTCTCAGGGGCAAACAAGTTTCCAGTATTGGTCATTTATGGACATTCACGGCAAGTGGCTATCGGGGGCACAGAATGGCTGGCGTTCAACCCTGCCTTTGCGACGAGCCTTGGCTGGTCGCTTTCTGAAGAGGGCTTATTTCGATGGGTTGATACAGCAGAAAAAACCATGGTGGAAAGCATCTGGTGGCAGGATGGCCCTGTGGATCGTCAGCCTCCACGCAGTAACGAGGTAACTGGAGAAGGTTGGTTGGTGGTTGTTTCGCCGGAGGCTCAAATATCCATCCTTCAACATTACTCGCCGATCACTTTCATGCGCGCGGTTAAGCGCAGCTTTAAAGATGAGGTTGAAAGCTTCAATGACTTTTCCATTGATACGGTGGCATGGACGAACTGATCTTGGCCTATATTGAACGTTCTATACATCATAAGCAGTCACTTGCAGTTGAGAGAAACGGATAGCTCGCTACAGTCCGCTTAGGCCGAAAAAAGGACGGTCGGGTTAGCCGATTCCCATGCATCACGTAGTTGCGATTGGGTGATGGTGAATACTTTTCCGCCACCAATGCCACGCTGCAACCCTTTGAGAACCCGGGTTACTGTGCTTGAAAGAGGAATCGCACGGCTGAGGGTTTTCGATAGCACCGATGACATGATCGCGATACTTGTATTGTTTCTTTGCCAGCTCGCCGCTTTTCTCCATCTGATTGAGGCGCGACTGGATGGCTTCTAGCAGATCAGGTTCGGCGATGTCGTATGGCTGCTTGTGCAGCTCTTCACTTTCCGCTAATAGCAAATTGGAGTTTCTGCGTAAAGGGGGAGTCTTGATGACTGCTCATCATCAATCTAGAAGTCGCTCGCGTCATTGCGACATAAAGCAACCGAACCTCTTCAGCGGTCTCATACTTATCGTCAGGCATTAAGCCTACGCTTGGAATGGCAACGATAGGAAACTCCAACCCCTTTGATGAATGCATCGTGATCAGTTTAACGGTATTCTGGTCGTCAGTGAACTTTACGTCTTTCTTGCTACTGACTGGGATGCCGGCAGCTTTAAGTCTTCTTTCAACTGACTGTCCCACAGGATAGTAGCTGCGATACAAGATCGCCATCTCTCTCCACGGAGTGCCCGTGTGATTCGCCTCTTTTAACTGGTTAATGATCCATAAGGACTCTTCATCCAGTGAGGGCAGATTCACAAAAATGGGAGGAGTGCCATGTCGTCCAGCACTCATCGGTTGCACAGTTGGTACGCCGTCTTCGTCCGCGTCAGCAGAAGAGAGCAGCTCTCTGGCAAACGAAGACGCCACGTTCAGGATTTCCTGCGTGTTCCTGTAGTTTATTTTTAGAATCGTCGTGCGCCCTTGCGCCTGAATCCCGAGGCTCTTGAAACTGAATTTCTGCTTCTTGGTGTGTTCATATATTGACTGCGCATCATCGTACAACACCATCAACGAGTTGCTTTGTGGGTCTATCATCTGTACGACCAGTTTGAGCCACTCGGGACGGAAATCATGCCCCTCGTCTATCAGCACTGCATCATATTGGCCTGAAGGAACATGTTTTTGATCGACAGCGCGAATAAGCGTATCAACCATGTTGCTATAGAATGCATCGTCGTCACCATCATTTTTCGGAATATCGACATTATAAGCGCGAAGTTGTGTGCTGCACCATGAATGGAACGTCTGCACCAGCACCTTTGCTCCGAGTCCTTTTCCAGACATCTGCTCACGCAATTTCGTGGCGAGCGATTTGTTGTAGCAAAGAATTAGAATCGGTTTGGCACAAGTTTGTGCCAAATGCATCGCCCTGTAGCCGAGAATTAGCGTCTTGCCAGATCCTGCAACGCCATGAATAACACGATGCCCCTCTCCCAGGCTGCGCGCTAATTGCTCTTGCTGCAAATCCATCACGCGCAAGATATCAGGCATCTCCATCTCGACTTGTGGGTCATCTTGAAAGAGGCTGCCGCTACAAGGTGCTGCAATTCTCACCTCGGGAAACATGTGCCAGCGAATACGATCCAGTTGCGGCAAAGAAAGCTTCCCGAGGAATTGGAGCTTGAACATATTCCACAACCGTTGCTGGAATTCTTCCGGCTCAACGCTATCGAACATTTCGTCTTGGCAAATCACACGGCTAGGCTCTATGACCTCGCCAAAGTCGGACGCGTCAAATACGCCACGCATAATATTGGGAAGCACCACGCCATAGCTCCAGGGGAACACAAGGTGGCCAGTCTTCACCCCACTATTAATGGTTAGTTGCGGATCTTTTTGCAGTACGTTGCTTACCGCATGCGCATACTGGCGTGCTTGCTCCAGCGGATTGATCGTATGCTTGATGCCTGTGCTGATCAGTATCTCGAAAGATTGCTTATTCGCACTTCGAATCGTTTCAGGCTTCCAGTCCTTTACTTCGAGGATAAGAATGCCACGCTGCGGATGGAGGATAACGAAATCTGGGTGGCTATTGGCTGGGCCGATGGGAACGTCGTACCAAAGCAAATAATCATCCTCCAACTTTGCTTCAAGACGCTGTGCAAATCTCTTCTCCCCTCCAGTCATTCTGGAAAGGCAGGTGCTAAGACTGGGGATCAGTATTGCCACATTCAACCTCCGATGGCACCAGCAGTGAGTAAAAATGAACTGGCTGGAAGCTTACACCAATATGCCAAACGACAAATAGGTCATTTGTTTATTCAAGTCGCGATCTGAATATTGGTCAAAGTCAGGCCAAATTGTCATGTTTAACATGCTGCGATCAAATCTTGAATTGTGACCGACTTCATTTCGGCCTACGCAGACTGTGGCAATTTTCTAAAATGGCTGTCGGCGCAGCCTGCCGGAATGACCGCTTTCAATTTTTTCGAACCGTCACTTTCGACTCTATGATGTCTATCGGGTTTGCCTAAAGCAGACGATCAATTAGCTCATTTGGATTGGAGTTGCTATTGAAATATCCATCTCGTGTGGGACAGATCATCTGTCAAGACAACATGGCCCATGACTCCGCATACATCTCGCTACGTATGCGCCAACAATCATTGCAGAGACGCAGGGTACAGATCACGCCGTCCGGAACCCCAGGTCCGACAAGACGATAGTCTCTCACCGGCTCGTCCCCGCAAATAGAACAAATGGCATTGCTTTCCGACTTCTGCAAAACCAAACGCGTGTGGGCTGCTTGCTGTGGATTCCATGCGGCCAAGGCGGTAAACCATTCCGACGTGTGTGGTGTCAACAGGAGAGCGGAAGCCCTCGCAGAAAAAACTACTGAGCCTTGATGGTTTAACCACTGCGCTGCTGTCTGCCGACGGATCAGGTGTAGTTCGACCAGTTTTTCATACAATGTCTTGAGTAGGCGAAAGGTCTCTAGTGGAAATTTTTCTGCAAGCAAAGAATATCCCGCCCGGTTAACCTCAAAACGCACCAGCCCTTCTTCATCATCACCCAGCAAATTCTCACAATATTGCCTTTTTGCTTCGTCGGCGATCGGCGCGTCGATCAATGCCTGCAAGTCGTACTGCCAGCAATTTTTTTCGCGCTCAGCGACCCAAACCGTCAGGTAACCCGATCTTTGGTAGAGGTCTGCAAAATATGCGTCATCGTCGGGCACACCCTGTAGATGGTGATCGATGTCGTTTACATCTTCAATATGTGCACTTTTTGCCCGCGCACCAGACAGCAAAAAATTGGTCGCATCGCGCATGCTCTGCGGGGTGTCGTGAATATCATCCCAGCGCTTTATCTCCTCGTCGCTGACGTTCCTAATGGCGCCTTGCACGTCGGCCAGCCGTATGCTGTTCTTCAAATGTTCCGGCGCGCAATAGTTTGGGTCGACCACCAAGTCCAAGCCCGCGCTGGCATACGCTTGCGCCACTAGACGAGAACAAAATTGCCTCCGGCTAGGATGTGTCGCGCCGCCTAGTACCGACCGGGCAGCCTCCGTTTTTGAATACCGTGTGCCGATCCGACCTCTGACATAGTTTATGATACGGCGAGACTGAGTATCGTCTAATCCTTCGACTAATCGAAGCACATGAACGGCACAGTCGTCCTCCCAAAATAGGCGCTGTGTGTTTTGCGAATGCACGCCGTCACCGGTCGCATCAATAACGGAATGTGACTCAACGTAGATGAGAGCATGCGAGATATCGCTCCCAGTCAACTGGCGAATGCCCTTGCTCAATAGGTCTGTGGTCGTCGTCAAAATAATATCACCGATCTGAAGCGCCGATTCGTTCAATTTTTTCATGGTAATATCACGTTCAAATAATGAGCTTGCCGTATCTATGGGACATGATAATTCTTTTCAGAATATCCTCTACTTTAGGAATTTCTTTAAGAGAATTTGACGGCTCCGAATGCGGTTCCAAGTATTAACCATACCGTCGCGTTCTTGGCAGGGCAGCGCATATATGAACTGGAATTCCCATTTCCCAAGCGTGAGAAACCATACAGCAAAAAAGGCGTTATCCATGTTCATAAGAGTATTTACATCGGATGGCGACGCGGCACGTCATGGCCGTGAACTGCGGCAGCCACCAACAAACCCAATGTCGCTAGTTGAGGCATAGTCATTCGTAATCCACCTTCTGGCCAATTGGGTCGAGCAGAAGCTACAAAATGCGACCTAATTCAAACTTTAGCCCTTTAGGAGTCTGTAATGCCACAAACATTTGTGCAAGAAATTGATATTCTGCTATCAAACAAAACTCAATTTACCATTTATGTTTCAAACACAGTAGGCACGTCCGACTTCGAGGCCGAGTTGTTTCTGCATGAGAACGCTAACAGCTTGTCAAAAGTCGGAATTAAGGCAAATCATAGAAGTGGAACTTTTGCCTTTCAAGAGGCAATTAATTCTGTCTTGAGCTATTTATCCAAACACTCGCTGGAAGCTCAATCAGTAGATAGCCCGTGCAATGCGCCGTTCATCGACAAACTTCAACAGATAAAGGTTCTCAGTGAAAGTGGCATTAACGTTGATCCCACTATCAATGGACAATAACAGGACTAGCCCTGCGCTCAAGCGGGACTGCGCAAAAGCGCGCAGCCCCTTTGTTCCATGTTGGGCGTCGAAATTCTGATGCACTACATCTACAAAGCTGCATGGTCCGTTGTCGGGGGAATCAACCTGCCTAAGGATGCACAACCGATTGACCTCTACCAATCGGAATACTACCGATTTGTGCTGACAAACATCCCCGACATCCTGCTCGCCGACATCGATAAAGGAACTGCTGTCGGTCGGTTAATGTTGAAAGGTCTTGTAGGCCAGCGTGATGCAGCCGATTTCCCTGTTGCGCTTGAAGCTGAGCTTGAAGAGATCAAAATAGAGAGGGCTAAGAAAGTCGGATCACAAGCAGTTTTGGTGGTCGAGGCAAATGGCGAGATTGAAGCCGAGATAAGGGAACCATTACGGGAGCATGAGGGGTTTGTCGTCACATTTGATGCTGTGAATAAGCAGGCAGTGGCGCGGATTCACCAGGCCGAGATTGAGGCGATGAAGTTGGCGGTAGCTTTCGAAAGCGCAGCTCCATCAAGATTCGCCGCGCTTGGCGCTGGTATCTACTTAACAAATGAAACAGGAAAGGTCGTTTATAGCATTAGCTTCTCAGGGTCCGGCGAAGCGACCGTCTCCACCAGCCTGTCGGCGGAGGGAGCTGGGCGGATATCTGCGCGATACGCCATGCTCCAGAAAGCGAACGACGTAGAATCGGTAGAACGGCTCTTTTCACAGATGGCCGACTACGGAACAGACCGACTTAAGGCGTTTCTCTCTGGCTGGGCAGCCTTAGAAATACTGATTGCAAAGGCATTCAAGGCCTACGAACATGCCTTTCTTTCACCGTTGACAAACGCCGGTCAGCCCACATTGCGCGAGAGATTTTTGGAGCGCATAAAAGGCGTCATGCAAGATAAGTACAGACTTACGGACAAGTTCGTTGCTGTTGCGGCAGTACTATTTCCAGGTGCCCCGGATTACGAAATGCAGGAGGACTTCAAGAAGTTCAGCCAGCTAAAGCAGCTACGTGATTCAATCTTTCACGGCGAAGAGTTTTCCGAGAAAGATTTGCCTGTCCACGAGCTTTCCGTGCTATTACGCAAGTACGTTCTTGCCCACGTAGCGACGCCCAACCCTACGCTCAACGCGGACGCGCCGACAAGCGGCCCGCCGGTTAGCTAGAACGTTGAAGTTCTACTTTCAGGAAAATCAAACTTCTGTTATGGGTCTAAAGTGACGGCGCGAAAAATTTGAAAGCGGACAGCCCAGCAGGCTATATCGACAGCCTTTTCATAAAATCGCCACAGTCCGCTTAGGCCGATTTCCAGGCAGTCACAATTCGGCCAAAGCCGCAGTTGGTGGCCTGGCGGTGCTATGTCCGCTGTGGGACGCTTACAAGCTTTTCGCCAGGAAGATGGCATGGGTCTTTCGTATTAGGTGGTGTGCAATTGCCGATGAAACGGGGTACTGGATCGAAGAAATCCCGCTTACGAGCGGTGACGCTAACTAAGTGGTGCCCTACAGAACGCTGAAAGCCGTGCAGTATATGCCGCAAGGGGGGACAGCAACTACGGCGCATGCCGACATCATGTCCCCAGTCGACGCGGCCATCCAAACGTATTGGACGAATGTTAGTCGCAACCAAGGCCACGTCAGCAATACGCATCATCGATGACTCAAGATTATAATATCAAGAAGTCATGCCCTACACATCCAAGACTGGGATAACCAAGACTGGGATAACCAAGACTGGGATAACTTACGCGACAGTTTTTTTCGGCTTTCTGTGCTTGGCTGCCTTAAGTAATCCGATCTCGTTATTTAGATAATTAATTTTCTTCTGCCATGTTTAAGATTCTTGAGCCGATGTAATTAGGCGGGTAGTGAGATCACGAACAATTTCACGTTCACGCAATAAGTCTGCAACCAATGTTTCTCTTGAAGAGCTATCCTGCTGCCAGTCCTTTTTATATTAGCGTTTGCCGCCTGAACAATTTTTAATGGCAAATTTTGGATAATGACAGAACTAATCCCGTTTCCAGAAGGGGAGCAAAATGAAACCCGAAAATTTAGCAAGCACGACCCGTTCTAACGAACACAGCCACCGCCGCGCGACTAGCGTGCACGCCATGATCCATGGATATGGCGACAGGCGGGAAAAACGCTTCCAGCGGTTCGAGCGAAATTACCTGAAATCGCACCCGGACGCGAGTGACCCGGCTGTTCTTGAGGCGTATGCGATCCGCTGCCGACTGCCTGTTGGCCAAAGGATTTACCAGTCCTCTTGCGAAACCATCGGATTCGTGGCGACCAATCTGATCATGCTACTTTTTTCGGCTTTGG
>JBAUUR010000168.1:0-2833 GCA_049582805.1 Gallionellaceae bacterium
ATTCAGTTGGCGAGTCAACAATACAAATCGCATTCCACGCTTCGGGTGGAATGGGTGGGTGATCTCGAAGGTTGAGATTTCGGATACAGAACTATCCACACAGCAGATAGTTGATGACTCATGAGAAAGCGATGGTTGAATTGGGCGTGCTGCTGGTGCAGCGCTGGATCACAGCCCGCCTGCGCCGCCACACTTTCTTCAGCCTACATGAATTGAATCGCCTCATTGCAGAGCTGTTGCAAGGCTTGAACAATCGTCCATTCCAGAAGAACAAAACGGAGTCCCGCCGCTCGCAGTTTGACAGCCTCGACCACCCCGCCATGAGGCCGCTTCCCGCACAGCCTTACGAGTACGCCGAGTGGCTGAAGGCCCGGGTCAATATCGACTATCACGTCGAAGTGGCTTGCCACTATTACAGCGTGCCGTTCCAGCTTGCCAAAATGCAGTTGGACGTGCGACTGACCGGCTCCGTGGTCGAAGTGCTGCACAAGGGACAACGTGTTGCCTCGCACGCCAGAAGCCCTCTGGCGTGGAAGCACACCACGTTACCGGTACACATGCCCAAGTCACACCAGAAGCATCTTGAATGGACGCCGCAGCGTCTCCTGAACTGGGGTGAACGCATCGGCCCTGCTACGTGTTCCATCATTCGCCATCTGCTGGAAGACAAGCCCCATCCCGAGATGGGTTATCGCTCCTGCCTTGGCGTATTCAGCTTGGCCAAGCGCTATGGCGAAGATCGACTGGAAGCGGCGTGTGCACGGGCGCTCACTATTGGGTCGCCAAAACGCCAGACGGTGAAGTCGATTCTGGAGGCGGGACTTGATCGCCATGCCGAACTGTTCCCGGCAGAGCCCGCGCCATTGCCCGCGCACGCAAATGTGCGTGGGCCGGGCTACTACCACTGAGCCAAAACAACCGCACATCGGCGCGCCCAGAGCGCGCCAAAAACGCACCACACCAACACTATTTACCAACCACAGAAAGGATTCACCATGTTGCATCAACACACCCTGAACACACTCAAAACACTCAAGCTGCCAGGCATGGCGGCGGCGTTTGAAGAGCAGCTCATTCAACCGGCCACGCAATCGCTGTCGTTCAATGATCGGTTCGGCCTTATCGTCGACCGGGAATCAAGCCACCGCGACAACCAGAGGCTTGGGCGCTTGCTGAAAGGCGCGCGGTTCAAACATAACGCCTGCGTGGAGGACATCGACTACCGATCTGGTCGCGGGCTGGATAAGACCGTGATGGCCAACCTGATTGATTGCGGATGGATCAAACAAGCGCAAAATCTGATCCTGACCGGATCCACCGGCTGCGGCAAAACCTGGCTGGCATGTGCGCTGGGCAATCAGGCATGCAGGCTGGGGATGTCAGTGCTGTACGTCAGGACATCGCGCTTGCTGGAAGAAATGAAACTGGCGCACGCCGATGGCAGCTTCCGGAAACGGCTGATGCAAATTGCCAAGTTTGAGCTGCTTGTTTTGGATGACTTCGGGGTGGCAACGCTGACCCAATCCGAGCGGCAGGATCTGCTGGAGCTCATCGATGATCGCACCACCAAATCGACAATCATCACCAGCCAGATCCCGGTCAATGCATGGCACGATGTCATCGGCGAGCCCACTCTTGCGGACGCGATTCTCGACCGCATCGTCCACCGCGCGCACACCATCAAATTAACCGGAGAAACCATGCGAAAACCCAAAAAAACTTGACCCAACGTGAACACTTGGAGTAAAAACCAACCACCAGCACAACACGCCATTAAGGTGTTCACGTTCGAGCAGAATCACTGTTCACGTTCGCCCAGAATCACCGTTCACGTTCAGCAGAATAGCCACCAGATTCTTGATGCGATTACTCAGGCAGTGCAAAAGGACCAAAGCCAGGTACGCATAACGCGCGATATCCAGACGGGTGAGTTGCCGGAAATCCCGGTCCGATTTGTGCTGAAGGACATTTTTGCCAACACGAACATGGGTGCGCTGCTGGCAGCGAATGGCCAATCCGTCAAGAGGCCCGTCTGCGACAATCCAGTTCTTACCCTTGCATCAGGGAATTCCGGCGCAGGCGGCAATACCTCCTTCTTCCTGTGCGTGATCCCCTATCGGTCCGGATATACCGTCAATATCTATTCCACCTTCTCAAGCTCAAGCGGCGGATTCTCGGCCGAAGCATTGGGCGCAGCGCTGGCAAAGTCGGTAGTGGTCGATGCCAGCCAGTATATTCCCCGCGCCATGCATGATGTGCGCACCGCATCCGAGATGCGTGGGCGGCAGGGTGGCCATCATTGACAGCTATATCCCGCAGTCATTCAAAGGAGCGTTTGCAGATCAAACGGACAGCCTGAAGCAGTGAGCCAAAATCCTTCAACTGGCCTTGGCCATGAAATGCAGCGAGTGGTTTCTCCGCTGATGGAGCCAACTGATATCCTGCTGCCAGTCCTTTTTTCCTCAGCGTTTGCCGCCTGAACAAATTCTAATGGCAAATTTTGGATAATGACAGAACTCATCCCGTTTCCAGAAGGGGAGCAAAATGAAACCCGACAATTTAGAAGGCACGACCCATTCTAACGAACACAGCCACCGCCGCGCGACTAGCGTGCACGCCATGCTCCATGGATATGGCGACAGGCGGGAAAAACGCTTCCAGCGGTTCGAGCGAAATTACCTGAAATCGCACCCGGACGCGAGCGATCCGGCTGTTCTTGAGGCGTATGCGATCCGCTGCCGACTGCCTGTTGGCCAAAGGATTTACCAGTCCTCTTGCGAAACCATCGGATTCGTGGCGACCAATCTGATCATGCTACTTTTTTCGGCTTTGG
>JBAUUR010000169.1:0-41360 GCA_049582805.1 Gallionellaceae bacterium
AACCTTCCTGGGTCACATCCGCTCCGCGCATCGCAGCCCCCGCTTTCGTTTCAATTCGCCTCCCCTATTAACGATTCACCTTCATTTCGGTGGACCGGCTTGAGCGATAATTTCAACAAACTGTTAGCGTACTAACCGCTCCATCTGGCGTAATCTTGCGGATGGTGTTGTTGCCGGAATCGGCCACATAGACATGACCAGCGCTGCCGGTGGCTACACCGATTGGGTAATGAAAGCTTGCTGCGGCCCCGGTCCCGTCGCCGCTGCCAGTCACGCCAGGCGCACCCGCAACTGTAGAGACTATTCCGGCTGGCGAGATCTTGCGGATCGTATTGTTGCCGGAATCGGCGACATAGACATTGCCAGCATTGTCGGTAGCTACGCCAGTCGGATAATTAAAGCTCGCTGCCGTTCCGGTTCCATCGGCGCTGCCTTGAACTCCCGGTGTCCCGGCCAGCGTACTGACTACCCCGGTCGGCGTGATCTTGCGGATAGTGTTGTTGCCGGAATCGGCCACATAGACATTGCCAACGCTATCGGTGGCGATGCCATTTGGGTAATAAAAGCTCGCTGCCGCACCGGTTCCGTCGGCGCTGCCGAAAATCGCCGGTGTCCCGGCCAACGTACTGACCATCCCGGTCGGCGTGATCCTGCGGATAGTGTTGTTGCCGGAATCGGCCACATAGACATTGCCTGATGTGTCAGTAGAAACGGAGTACGGCGCATCAAAGTGTGCCGTTGCTTCCGGCCCATCGTTATTGCCAGCACCGCCCATGTTTCCGGCAAACAGTGCCAAGGTCGGTGTCACCGGATTCGGAATCATCGGCGTCGTGGCCGTACTCCCACCGCCAAGGCAGGCAACCAACAAACAGGAAAACGCCAGAGACAGCCCGGCAGGAATAAGTCTTGTTAATTGTTTGATGGCCGTATCCCTTTCCCTTGCAACTAACTCAGGAGCAACTTGAACCTCCATGAAAATAAGTTATCGGTGCATCCTGCCGTGAATCAAATGGAATATCAAGTGGAAGTTCCGGTTTTGGCACCTAGCGACTGTACGTATATTCTAACTGCCTGCCCAACAGCGGTCACTCGCGGCTTGAGGTTTCAATGGTAACTGACCGTGAGAATTGCTGGTCAGTCCTAATGAGAACAGCGAGCAAAGGTCACGATATTAGGCAAGAGTGCAGGTGGGTGGTGAGTAACGCAAACGACGGTATATTCCAAGCCGCCAACTGCCGGGGTTCGAGCCTCGCGGTACCCCCGCGGAGTGATGGGCACCCGGGGCGCGACTGCAGGGCGATCGGGTGGACGCTGTAATTCGTGTAGAGTGCAGCGCTTGCGCATCACAATGGCGATGGTGCGTAAACGCGCCCTAAAGACCTGCCCGGCGGAAATCCGTGAACTATAACTTCGCCTGCACCCAAGCCGGGACGGAGGCCAAGGCTTTCGCCAGATGCTCAGGTTGGGTGCCGCCCGCCTGCGCCATGTCCGGCCTGCCTCCGCCCTTACCGCCGACCTGCTGCGCGACGAAGTTCACCAGTTCGCCCGCCTTGACCTTGCCGGTCTGATCCGTCGTCACGCCGGCGATCAGGCTGACTTTGCCGTCTGCAACTGAAGCCAGCACGATGGCGGCGGATTTGAGTTTATCCTTCAGCTTGTCCAGCGTTTCGCGCAATGTCTTGCTGTCCGCGCCTTCAAGTTGCGCGGCCAGCACCTTCACGCCGTTAATGTCGTGCGCCTGCGCCAGCAACTCATCGCCCTGCGCGGAGGCCAGTCTCGATTTCAGCGCGGCCAGTTCCCGTTCCAGCGATTTCACGTTATCCAGTATCTGCGCGATGCGCGCCGCCGCTTCCTGCGGCTGCACCTTCACCACATCGGCCACCTGTTGCAACTGCTGTTCCTGTTGTTGCACCAGCGCCAAGGCGCCGTCGCCCGTCACCGCCTCGACGCGGCGCACGCCCGCCGCCACGCCGCTTTCCGCCATGATCTTGAACAGGCCGATGTCGCCGGTGCGCTTGACATGCGTGCCCCCGCACAACTCGCGCGACGAGCCGATATCCAGCACGCGCACTTCGTCGCCGTACTTCTCGCCGAACAGCATCATCGCGCCGGTCTTCTGCGCGTCCTCGATCGACATCACGCGCGCGCTGGTCGCGGCATTGGCAAGGATCTCCCGGTTCACGATGCGCTCCACTTCGCGGATCTCGGCATCGGTCATCGGCTGCTTATGCGCGAAATCGAAACGCGTCTTGTCCGGATCAACCTGCGAACCCTTTTGCTGCACATGGCTGCCCAGCACTTCGCGTAGCGCCTTGTGCATCAGGTGGGTGACCGAATGGTTGCGCTCTGTGCGCGCGCGCGCCTGCATGTCCACGCGCGCCGTGACGCTGTTGCCCACGCTCAGCTTGCCGGTCGTCACCACGCCGTGATGGCCGAACACGCTGGCCTGGATCTTCTGCGTGTCCTCGACCGCGAAGATGCCATGCACGCTGCGCAACTCGCCGCGATCGCCGACCTGGCCGCCAGACTCCGCGTAGAACGGCGTGTCATCCAGCACCACCACGCCCAGCTCGCCTTCTTTCAGCTCGTTGACGGAAGCACCCCCTTTGTACAAAGCCAGCACGTTGCCTTTGCCTTCCAGCATCTCGTAGCCATGGAAGACCGTGGCCGGACCGGCGTATTCGAGATTGGCCGCCATCCTGAACTTGCCCGCCGCGCGCGCCTGCTCTTTTTGATGCGCCATCGCCTGGTCGAAAGCCGCAACGTCAACCGTCACGCCATGCTCGCGGCAAACGTCCTGCGTCAGGTCGAGCGGAAAGCCGTAGGTGTCGTGAAGTTTGAAAGCTATCTCACCACTAAGAACAACTGAACGTGTAGACAATGGAGGGTTTTGCAAATCGACTGGCCTTGAGTGATAGTGAATCTCGACAACGCTACGCAACGCCCCTTTGCTAATCTCAGATTCGAGTATCGCCATGCCATGCTCGATCGTCGCGAAGAAGCGATCTTCTTCCTGCCTCAGTATCTCCATCACGCGCCCCTGTGCCGCGACCAGCTCGGGAAACGCCCCGCCCATTTCAGCCACCAGATCCGGCACCATCCTGTGAAAGAACGCCGCGCGCGCGCCCAGCTTGTAACCGTGGCGGATCGCGCGGCGGATGATGCGGCGCAGCACGTAGCCGCGCCCTTCGTTGCCGGGGATCACGCCGTCGGCGATCAGGAAGGAACAGGCGCGGATATGGTCGGCCAGCACCTTGAGCGAATTGTTGGTCAGATCGCTGGTTCTGGATTCGCGTGCCGCCGCGCAGATGAGGTTCTGGAACAGGTCGATGTCGTAGTTGGAATGCACATGCTGCAACACCGCCGAGATACGCTCCAGCCCCATGCCGGTATCCACGGAAGGCTTGGGCAGCGCATGCATCACGCCGTGCTCGTCGCGGTTGAACTGCATGAAAACGTTGTTCCAGATTTCGATGTAGCGGTCGCCGTCCTGCTCGGGCGAACCGGGCGGACCGCCCCAGATGTCCGCGCCATGGTCATAAAAGATTTCCGTGCACGGGCCGCACGGGCCGGTGTCGCCCATCATCCAGAAATTGTCCGAAGCGTAACGCGCGCCCTTGTTGTCGCCGATGCGGATCACCCGCTCTTCGGGCACACCGATCTCCCTGGCCCAGATGTCGTAAGCCTCGTCGTCCTCGGCATACACCGTCACCCACAATTTATCGGCAGGCAATTTGTAGACTACGGTCAGCAATTCCCATGCGTACTTGATCGCATCGCGCTTGAAGTAATCGCCGAAGCTGAAGTTGCCGAGCATTTCGAAGAAGGTGTGATGGCGCGCGGTGTAGCCGACGTTCTCCAGGTCGTTGTGCTTGCCGCCGGCGCGCACGCATTTCTGCGACGAAGCTGCACGGGTGTAGGGACGCTTGTCGAAGCCGAGAAACACATCCTTGAACTGGTTCATTCCGGCATTGGTGAACAGCAGCGTCGGGTCTTCGTGCGGCACCAGCGAACTGGACGGCACGATGGTATGGCCTTTGGAGGCAAAAAAGTCCAGGAATTTCTGGCGGATTTCGCTGCTTTTCATTTGTTCACCGATTTCTCAACGAGGCAAGGTTTTTATAAGCCTGGAACATGCGGATAATACCATCCCGTCCCGCTGTGCCGCATCCCTGATCATGCGCCGCCGGCAACGATCCAGCGGCATTGCGAAGAAACGAAATCGACCGTTTGAAACTCCATGTGCCGCAGTGAATTTCGATGACTTGGCGCACCTTGCGTTTTCCGGCTTTCCTTAGCGATGCAGGCAGGCATTCAGGAAGGTTTCCGTCTGCTGTGGGCCTTCTCCGCTGCCAGTTGGTATATTTCCAGCAGGTCTTCTTCGCTGACGTCGATAACGCCGTCCATTTGCGTCAACGCCCATTCGATGTCCTCGGCTTCCACTTTGATTGTACTGCCAGCCATGTGAGGAAGCGGGCGGCGCGGCACAAAAACATGATGCAATGGATAGCGCCTGCCGGGAATCAGGTTGTTGATGATGAGTGCCAGCATCAGGGAAATGAAGGTATTGGCCAGCACAGTTAATGCCACCCAGTGCCAGCCGTGGTGGTGGAATTCTCCGGTGCTAAGCACCATGATCATCGCGGTCGCGGCACCGGGCGGGTGCAGGCAGTTAAGCAGGTGCATGACCAGCACCGCGGTGCCGACCGCGCAGGCCGCAGCCAGCACCGGATCGGGAATCAACAGGCTGCACGCCCAGCCGATCACGCCGGACAACAGGTTGCCACCGACCAGCGGCCACGGCTGCGCCATCGGACTGTGCGGCACGGCGTACAGCAATACGGCTGCAGCCGCCATAGAAGCCATCAGGGCCAGCGGATAACCGGCCTGCGGCAGAAATCGCAGTGCCAAGCCCAGCAGCAATACGCCTGCGAGGGCGGCAAAGCCGCTGCGGATCTTTTCGCCAAGCGGAACGGGATCAAAACCCGGCTTGAATGATGCAAACCATTTTCTAAAGTTCATGCCATGCGCTCCGCATAAAATGCACGGAGAATATATCAAACGTCCGGTAAGCGTGCCAGAGCGATTTTCCAGGTATCCGGAAAAGTTCATGTCCGGCTTTGGTGGAGGACTATTACCCCTCCACTGGTCTGGCCACTGGACGCACATTTTCGGACGCAAATACCGGATCTGCACTCGTGTTCACCGTTCAGGTGCAACAAGCCATAATCAAATATTGTGGTTTGCCGGAGACTCGTTCAACGTTGCCTGAATGCCAGTTATTCAGGGCAACTTTTTTATTATGGAGCATAATAGAACTGATCAGATTTCTCCCTGACTAATGAGAAATTCGATATTCTGGAAGCTATGACACAACAACATCCACCCATGGTGGGTTTTATTTCCCTCGGCTGCCCCAAGGCTGCCTCGGATTCCGAACTGATTTTGACCCGCCTGCGTGCCGAGGGTTACCTCATTTCCGGCAACTATCAGGACTCCGATCTGGTCGTGGTCAATACCTGCGGCTTTATTGACAGTGCCGTGCAGGAGTCATTGGATTCCATCGGCGAAGCGCTGGCCGAGAACGGCAAAGTCATTGTTACCGGATGCCTTGGGGCCAAGGGAAATATCATCAAGCAAACCCATCCGAAGGTCTTGGCCGTCACCGGGCCGCATTCCATTGATCAGGTAATGAAGGCTGTGCATGCTCATTTGCCCAGACCACATGACCCCCGCATGGACCTGGTGCCTCCGCAAGGCATACGCCTGACCCCCAGGCACTACGCCTATGTAAAAATCTCGGAAGGCTGCAATCATCGTTGCAGTTTCTGCATTATCCCCAGCCTGCGCGGCGATTTAATCAGCCGTCCGGTGGGGGACGTAATGAAAGAGGCGCGAACACTGGTTGATGCCGGCGCGAAGGAACTTCTGGTAATTTCGCAGGATACCAGCGCGTACGGAGTGGACGTGAAATACCGTACCGGCTTCTGGGAAGGCAGGCCGATCCGGACCCGCATGACCGAACTCGCAAAGGCCATGGGCGACCTCGGTGTCTGGGTGCGTCTGCATTATGTCTATCCGTACCCCCATGTGGATGAAGTCATCCCTCTAATGGCTGAGGGAAAGATATTGCCGTACCTGGACATTCCATTTCAGCACGCGAACGCACGCATCCTCAAACTGATGAAGCGCCCGGCCAGCAGTGAAAACATATTGTCGCGTATCAGGCAATGGCGCGATGCCTGCCTTGGGATCACCCTGCGCAGCACGTTCATCGTCGGCTTTCCTGGAGAAACCGAACGGGAGTTCGAGGAACTGCTGGATTTTCTTGAAGAGGCGCAACTGGACCGTGTCGGCGCCTTCGTGTATTCGCCGGTGGAAGGCGCTGCGGCAAACGCACTTCCTGATCACATTCCATTGGAAGAGCAGAATGATCGTTTGTCTCGCCTGATGCAACTTCAGGAAGAAATCAGTTCTGACAAGTTAAGCCGAAAAATCGGGATGACCATTCAGGTGCTGGTTGATGAAGTGAACGAAGAAGGCGCTGTCGCGCGCAGTTCTGCAGATGCGCCGGAAATTGACGGACTGGTATATATTGAAGACGGGCAATCCTTGCAGGCCGGTGATCTCGTGAACGTGTGTGTAACAGACTCAGACACGCACGACTTATGGGCACAAACGGAAGACAGCCGCCGTTGACCACCGCAAGCATCCTTGCCGATGCTGCACTGGAGTTTTTTGCGGGCAGTTAATCACTTCTGCCATACGACCTCAGCAACTCGACAATGCCCTCATGCTTGTTCTTGATGGCAAGCGTCAAGGCTGTAGTACCGTCAGAATACCCTATCCCGGGATCGGCGCCCTTGCTGAGAAGAAATTTGACGATCTGTTCATGGCCATTGGCAGCGGCTTTGTGCAAAGCCGTCCAGCCATCGTTGCTGGCCTCGTTGACATTCGCCCCTCCGGCAATCAGCCGCATTACCACGACCACATGTCCCCGAGTGGCTGCCTGCATCAGGGGGGTCCAGCCGTAATCGCTGCGTGCATTGACCTCGGCGCCCTCACGAATAAGCAGGTCGACTACCTTGTCGAAACCATTGTAAGCCGTCCAGTGCAAGGCTGTATAACCGTTCTTGTCTCTTGGGTGAATATCTGCACCCTTGCATATGAGAACCATCGCAAGCTTTTCATTTCCATTGAATGCCGAAATCATGAGCGGGGTCCAGTTGCGCTCATCACGGGATTCGACATCCACCCCGTTCAACAGAGCCTGCTGGACCATTTCCGTGTTGCCGCTTTCGACCAATTTCATAAAATCCGCAGCAATTACGGGATAACTCTTAAGTTCGACATCCTTCTTGTCTTGTTCGCGGACATCTGACCAGGCGTCCTTTTCCTGCTGACCATTTTTCAGGTTCTTCCGGATGTCATATACTCTGCTCAAAATAAAGATGTCGCGCGCCACATCTTTTGGGAACCCCTGTCGCGTGCCAGCACGTGTGTCCATGAGCAGATCATAGAAATAGGCTTCCATCTGCGGGGTGTCCCACAGCTCGATTATTTTGTTCAGAACCCGGGCAAATTGCCGCTCAAGCGCATAGGGATAGCGCGACTTATCGCCATTCAACAATCGCAGAACTCTCTCATCCATTTCAAATTGAGCGGTTAATTAAGGCTGATACAATTCGATTCATCAAGACAATTGCAGCATCTTGAATAGCGAGTCCCTAGTAGACGTTATGCCATCGATTCTGGAGATTTGTTCACGGTTCCCATAATTAGATTCCATTGCAACGGTAAATGCAACAATATGAACGGCCTGAGCTTTAACAAGGCCTGCCTTCAATAAGCATTTTGTTGATCAGAAGCCAAATTGGCGCCGATATTCTGGCACGCTGTTGACAGACCAGGGGCTTGGCCAGATTGTCCTGCAACAGGATGGTCTGCCGCCTTAATGTTCCAGATTATCTGTCAAATATTCAGCGCCTATTCAGCGCCCGGTCAGTGTTCCCATCATGCCCCGCATGATGACCAGCTGTACATAGCGACAGAAATCGTAGCGAGCGGGCCGACATTGGGGAAGCCCGGAACGCAGGCACCGGAATGTACACAGAAGTCTGCCGCTACGCGGCCCCGGACGCCGAGCACCGCGCGACGCCGATGCCGGTTCGCGCAGGTGATTTATATCGTTATGTATATATTGCCCCAGCATAGCCGGGGGCTTATTGGGTGAGCCCCTCAACCGGGCCGATAAAGGCTGTGCCGCCCTCGGCGGCTGCAAACTCACTTCCCCCTTTAGCAAAGGGGAAAAGAGGGATTTTAAAACTCTGTCACAAGGCTTATATTGAGGCCATAAAGGATCCCTTCGGCGCGAACAATCTGATGTCGAAGCAACGTCCTGAAACAGCGAACGAGGCCGCAGTCTTTGACGCACTGATTGCCAATCTCTCCTCAACAGGTTGTTACGAATGTTGTTAAGAAGTTTTGCAAGTAGTAGAAAAAAGGAGTATCCACAATGAACCGGACTTTATTGAAGGTGCAAGTCGCTGTGCTCGCAATCGGCACAGGTTTTTCGTGGATTACGCTCCTCTTCGACTACCGCCGCTTCTTCGCTTCGGGCGGACATGTTCTGAATATATCCGCTTGCACCGTTACAAACCCTGCCATTACTCCATGCTTTTACGGTGCCCTGGCTTTCCTCGCTGCGTTCGTGTGGGCGTTATCGATTTTGCGATCCGCCCCGACGGCGGCATTAAAAAGGCAACGTGGCCTCCGGTTCCTGCTGGCCGCAGGAACTGTCTTTGCCTGGGGAAACTTCACTTATGAGATATATCTTTTTATGCAGTCGCAGCCCGCCGCATCAGCCTTCAGCTGCCCAGCGGGCGCAGCAGCGGTCAATCCGTTGATGACGCCCTGCTTCTACGGCGCACTCATTTTTCTCACGGCACTTGTCATTTCTGTATTGATTATGCGTGCCCATCGATGAGATGCAGTCCTGATCGGGAAACTGATCAAGTATGGCTTTTACGGGATAAGCTCCAAACAGAATGCAACACTGCACCAGACAATTCGAAGAGCCGATGTCGGAGAAGTAGTGAAACTCCGTTTACACAAAATTCCGGACACTCTCCGCAACTCATATTGACTCATCAGAAAATAGAAAAATATTTGTTTCTTCTCATATAAGCCAATCTCCATGCGCCTATAGTCACTACCCATGCAATGAACTTCACCATGGGCGTGCCAAAGTCAAACATGTCCAGCTGTATCAATATGGTGAATGCAGTGATGTTGAATGCCACCATCGCAATAATGATTGATTGGGGTAGCTTGAGCATAAGTAACCTCCCTTTGTTCGATCTTGTTTATGGTTTGACTGGCTGGTTGGCGATCCAGCGCGAACTGAGCCCATCCGCGAATCATGAATTCACCTGAACCCTGATGCCATGGATTACTGAAAGCACTGGTCCTGACCTCCCAGTCATTTGCCAATAGCAAGACGTAATGCATTAGAACAAGCTTTGATCACCTGATCAACCAATATGCTCCAAACCCGCTGCGCTGGCGCGGCAATATTGCAAAGATGTATTGAATACTTGAACAAATGGGGAAGCCGCAGTTAGTTCGAGGCCAAGCCGCTTCAAATGCAACCATAATGTCCACAACATTCTTGTCAATAATA
This sequence comes from Gallionellaceae bacterium, assembly GCA_049582805.1. Taxonomy (GTDB): domain Bacteria; phylum Pseudomonadota; class Gammaproteobacteria; order Burkholderiales; family Gallionellaceae; genus CAVXFS01. The sequence goes on from JBAUUR010000169.1 coordinate 9,683, forward strand.
GGAAGGGCATGCCTTGCCTTCATGGTTAACCTGGGTTTGGCACAATTCTACACATAGCGACAGAAATCGTAGCGAGCGGGCCGACATTGGGGGAGCCCGGAGCGCAGGCACCGGAATGTACACAGAAGTCTGCCGCTACGCGGCCCCGAATGCCGAGCACCGCGCGACGCCGATGTCGGCCCGCGCAGTAGATTTATGTCGTTACGTATAGCTCATGCTGGATTGGTCGCCAGAATCGCCAGGCGGTTAGCCTGCTTGCCACTTCTGCTACCGGGCAGAGGGGACTCCGTCGCTACTGCTTCAGACCGCAAATTTAACGCGTAAGTGCCGCATAGATGAGGAGTATTTTTTCAGGCAGGCATTTGACGTGGTCGACCACAATGTAGTTCTTCGCGCCAAATATTCGGGATACATACTTGTCCGCGCCGGGATCTAGACTGATGCAATAGGTATGGATACCGCTGCGCTTGGCTTCTTCGACCGATTTTTTTGCGTCATCGCGCAAGTATTTCCGGTTGGGAATATCGATGTCATATGGTTCACCGTCAGACATGAGAATCAATAACTTTTTGCTGGATTTTTGCTTGTTGAGATAATAAGTCGCGTGGCGTATCGCCGCACCCATGCGGGTGCAAAGCTGGCCTGTCATGCCGGCGATCCTGGCTTTCGGAACGTCGTCGTAGGGCTGTTCGAAATCCTTTATTCGGTAGTATTCGACATTGTGCCGATTTTCCGAGCAGAAGCCGTGGATCGCGAAGGCATCCCCGACCGCCTCAATGGCATCTGCAAACAGAACGCTGACCTGTTGGGTGAGTTGCAGCGCGGTATGTCCCCGACCCTGGACCTTGTTATTCATCGAATTGGACAGGTCCAGAAGCATCAGCACCGAGATGTCGCGAGTCTTTCGCACCAAACGCATCATGACCCGGGTATCCGGCGGCATCCCCAGCCTGATATTGATCTGGGCGCGGATCGCGGCATTGATGTCGATTTCGTCACCTTCTTCGAGTTTGCGGGCGCGGTGGACCGCCCCATCCCGGATGGCATGGAGCAGTGTTTTCATGCGCGCCAGCAACTGATGGTTTTCCGCGATGATGCTGAGCACGATATTCAAATCGCCGGATGCGGAACTCGTTTCCCGCAGAGTCACCCAGGACTGATCCAGGCTCTGGCTGCGGTAATTCCATTCCGGATAATAGTATGTTCCCAACACCACCCTTTCACTTTCCACTTTCTTGGTCGGCACCCGGGCTTTCTTGACGTCCTCGCCAGATTCGTCGACTCTGAACGTGGTCCTGGACTTGAAGTACGGATTGATAATTTCCAGCGGCTGGCCGGGCCGCTTCCATAAAAAGCGGTTGTCGTCCCGGTAGGGAGCGCCTAGCATGTCCGAGTGGATATTGAACTTGATTTTCTTTTCCCGAAATGAATCCGCAAGTCTCAAGCCTATGACCCGGGAAACATGATTGTCCTCCAAATTGCCAGCTGACTTGAAGAGCGCCCGCCCTTGGCTGATCCAGGGATCGTCATCTTGATACGTCTGGTCCAGCAAGGCACGCGCAAGGCGATTGAGATAATCCCCGGCGGTCTTATTGTCCAGGGGAGTGGCCTTATGCTGCATGGCCCAGAGATGCTTCAGGCCAGGGAATCTGCGGATTGACAGCGTTTCAACTCGTGCATCCTCAATCATGGAAATCATGGCGATCTGCCATTTGTCGAGTGACCGTGCAGAGAAATGGCTCTTTGTATAAACGATGTGAGCTGAAGCATGAGCGGCAGCTGCACGATAGATTTGAAGCCCCGTAACGTGCCTTACACCATCCTGTGTGGAATCGTATAAGGCATCCGGCAAATGGATGTGGAAATTCTCAATGAATGGCTTCCTATTTTCATCCTCCGCGAGAACAAGGTCTGACTGTTTCATGATGAAATCGGAGCCCCACAAGGCTCGGAGATACATCCCGACGCGGCGCTGAATATCCATGAAATTGGTTCTCATGCCTGCATTATTCAAGGCGGTCAAGGACGCCCTGGGGGCTAGGCCGAGAAAATTTCTAAGCTCGTATGCGAGGCGATTGAAGTTAGGGCTCATGAAGAAATCAATGTCTAATAAGGCAATGGCGGGATGAGTAAAATTTGCAGGACATGAAGATCAAGCATTTCTCATTACTCGTAGCCGATTTTGTCTTTCATTGAGGATATCCTGCATGACCAGTTTGTGTCTATCCCAAATCAGCAGGGTCCGGTTAAAAGTCAAACAAATTTTGTTGGCTGGCAAAATCCGTCTGTTGTGGGAGATGCCCGCTGCCTGCGAAGACTTAAGATAGCGGGGTTTTCTCAAAAGCTGACACCGATAAAATCTGTCACAAATGGTAGAGCCGGCATCAATTTGAAGCTCTTTTTTGACAATTACGGCTCGGGGTACATCAATTACAAAGTCGCCAGGCTGCTGGAGAAATTGTGCATTGAATTCACCAAATCCCGACCACGTCACTCCAACGACAACGCGCTGGCAGAATCCAAGAATGGCGCGGTGGCGCGGTAGTGCGCAAGCATCCGGGCTACGCGCAGATCCCGCAACAGTTTGCCGAAATGGTCAACGCGTTCTGTGCGGACTTCCTTAACCCCTGCGTCAATTTCCACCGCCCGTGCTTCTTTCCGGAAACGTCACGGATGCCAAAGGGAAAGAGCGCAAATGTTGTCTCCATGAGGAAATGATGACGCCCGACGAGAAGCTAAAATCACTGCCCGAAGCCAAGCAATATCTCAAATCCGGCGTGACGTTTGAACAACCGGATGCAATCGCTTCAAGCATGAGCGACAATGAGGCCGCCGACGCGCTTAACAAGGCTAGGCAGCGGTTGTTCAAGGCCATTCCCGCAGCACTCAAGAAATGCGCTTGAGGAAATAACGTTGGGGGCGCAAACAAAGCAATTTTATTAACCAAACCGATATAGAATCAGGGGAAGACAGGCGTGCGTAACGTTCTCTGTTCAGACTCATATTCGGATTGGAATATACACAGTTGGAGACCGGATATTCGTGAGCAGTCGGACGCGCCCGCCAGAAAGTGGAATACTTGCAAACGAGGAGGAGCCCGTATACGGACATTCGAGACGTTCGCAGCTCTCCTTTGACCGGGGTGCAGGACTCAAGGATACCTTAAGCCGTGCGATTGAATTTGCTATCCTCAGACTACCAGCCATGATGAAAAACCTCCTGATCCTGCATCTGGAAAGCATCAACCGGCAGCGCCTTGCCGCGTTCGGATCGTCGTTTCCAAATACCAAGCGCCTGATGCAGGACGCGCTGGTATTCGATAATTTCTTTTCGTCGGCGACCTCGACGCTCATGGTCATCACCTACCTGTTCCACGGCAACGATTTCGAGTTCGACACCGCTTCTGAATTCGAGGGAATGCGCCCCGCAGCAAATAACAGGAACCTTTTTTCCATTCTCGAAAGTCGTGGCTACAACGCAAATTTGATTTGCCTCAACGCCTTCAACGCCGCGAGTCCGACGCGGCTGGTGTCTTGGCCAGACGATCTGCCGCCGGTGTGGGGCACCAACGATTTCCCGACGTTATTCGACCGCTTCGACGAACTGACCGACGAGCCGCCGTTCGCCATATATGTTTGGGACCTTATCACGCACATCGAGCACAGCCTCGCACTGGCGCCTTTCTCCAGCGGACTCACCGACCAGATCCGGCGCGCCTGTGGCGTGGCCGATGATGCGGTCGGTGTGATTTTGGCGACACTCGAGCGCAAGGGAATGCTCGACAACACTACTGTCGTTATTTACGGCGACCACGGTGACGATTACTGGACCCACAGTTTCAAGGGCGGCATGATCCATGCGACGGAACCGTACACACAGATCACGTGGACGCCACTGGCGATCCGTGATCCGGCGCTCACCCCGGGAACCAACGAGAATCTCGCAAGCACGATAGACATCGCGCCGACCTGCCTTGCGCTGCTCGGCATCAACGACGCATCCCTGTTTCTGCCTTCTGGAACGAATTTGCTAGTGCGCGCTCCCGAGCTCGTGTTCTCGCAGAACTTCACGGCCAATCAGGCGGACAATTGGGAATTCGGCATCGTAAAGGCGTTTGCCGCGATCGACGACACCTACATTCTGCTGGTCAACTCGCGTGGCCTCGAACTGTACGCGTATCGCGTCGACCCCGGGAATCACTGCAATCTGCTGCATTTTTTCAATGTCATGCCGGACGGGCGTCTCCTGCTGCATGGACGACCTGGGGTGGCCAGCCATTTCAGGTCGGCGCTGCAAGACAACCCGCGCGCCGTCGCCAACCTCGCGGCGCATTTCAGGACGCTACGCGTGGCTTTGGCCGAGCGCGTCGCGGCCAAGCGAGCATACATCGTGGGAAGTGGTGTCGAGCCAACCTTCGCGCTTGACCCGCGTTGCCTTACTGCCGTCGACGACAAAGCGCGCGCGGCGTTCTTCCGCGGTGCGGATAACGTACAGCCATCGCGAGCATCGATGCCTGCATTCGACTTCTCTAAGCTGAGGTGAAATGATCGGCTCAACCACGCCCGCATGGCGATCATGCGCTACTTGATTCTTGCCGCCGGCATGGGGAGACGCATGGGCGGAGCGCTTGCGGGCCTCCCAAAATGTCTGATCGACATTGACGGCGAACCGTTGCTGGTGCGGCTGCTGCGGCAGATCCGTCAATGTGACGCGCGGGCCGATATCCAGGTCGTGCTTGGTTACAAGAATGATATCGTCGCACCATTGGTCAATGACTGTCGGATCGTCGTCAACCCATTCTTCGACATCACCGGGATCAACGCTTCATTGTGGTTTGCGCGCGCTGCGTTTGATCAGCCCCTAATGGTGATCCACGGGGACGTCGTGCTGTCTGAGAGACTCGCGGCCGACCTTTTTGCGGCGGAAGCCGAATCACTGGTGGCCTACGACAGCAGCGTCCTCGACCCCAAGGAAATCAATCTTGCGGTGGAGGACAATCGCGTTACGCGCTTCGGGGTAAATTTTGCCGGCTACAGCGGCGCCTATGCGGGCGTGCTGAAACTCTCGGCACACGCAGCGCGGCTTTTTGCGGACGCGCTTGATAGCCGAGTGCGGCGAGGATTCAACGAATCACGCACATATTACTTTTTCGTCATGCGCAAGCTAATCGCGGATCCCGGTGTCGTGTTCGTGCCGTTCGATTTCGCCCACCGTCGCTGGAAGGAGATCGACCACATTGAGGACATCGCCGTCGCCAAGGCCCGGGTCGGTGAGAGAGACCTATCCAATGTCCGCTAGCCATCACTCACACATCATGCTGAACGAGCGCGCCGAAGCCGTGGAGTGCGCTGTTTTCGTTCCCCATCGCCTTACCATTGATCACCGCGAATTCGCCGGTGCGATTCAGGCGATCCTGGACGGCCAAGTAGCCGAACTCGGCCGCGACCGCAACGCAATCTGCTACCGGGTTAGCCTCGCTGAGCGAAATGAAGCTTCTTGCACAGCGATCGTCAAGGTGCCCCGGCCTGGGCCGCAGCGGACCAATGCTGAAACGACGTTTGCATGGGAGGCCGAAATCCTCGCCGCATTACCAGTCACAGGCATTATTGGAACGCCCGCGTTGCTGGGACGCGTTGCTGTCGCGGGCAGGCACTTCCTGTTCACGACCGAGGTGCCCGGTAAACATCCAGATCCCCGAACGAATCCGCTCGATGGCCGCCAGCTGCGCGCGATTCTTGACCCCTTGTACGTGATGGACTGTCATGGCTTCATGCATTACGACCTCAAGGCCTCAAACATTATGGTCGATGGCGATCGCGCTGGGTTCATCGACTTTGAGTTTGCCCGGTTCGAGGACTTGCGCAGTGCCTATGCACTGGAAAACGCGGCATTCTGCAAAGACTTCAACGTTTCCGTTAATCCGTTCTTCCCGGCGCGCTCGAACGTCGCGAATTTCGAGTTTAGAGCGCTCCATCGCTACCTGCGCGACCTCGCCGCAACGCAATCCGCTGCCGCGGCCGGTGCCTTGCTTCGCGAATGGTTACGCAGCAAGTCATCCTACCACCGGCGGATGGCAGGTTTCCTTGCGGAACTAGCCGAAACGTCCATTGAGCATATTGCCATCGCCAGTGGAATCATGACGGACGAGGCTCGCGGGAAATTGTGCGCGGCAGCTGCGTACGAGAGCCTGCTGGCGGCACTGCTTGAGCAGCCGCACGATGCCGTGGCCCGAGTCGAGCGGTCGCTGATGGCGTTCCGTTGTGCCGTTTTCGAGCGGCGCGCTGCCGAGGCTCAACGGCTGCGGTATGCGACGCTAGCCCAAATATGCCCGGATGCAGCGCACGCCGACACAATACCCGGCGCGTATAGGCTAGCCATCGCGAGGGCACTCGAACTTGTGGGGCGCAGCGTCCATCCGTCCGCGTGAAATAGGGAGGTACCGCGACGATCAGGCAATCACCGGATATCCTCCGGTAACTGTTGCACGAATAGTGACCTCTCTACATGTAGCTCAACCTGATGCAACGAGTCTTGGGGCGGACAGCTTTTGCATGATGCTTTTAACTATGTGCGTCAGGAGATGCTGAGTATCTGCTACTCTGAACATCGACCGTCTGCAACGGGTCGAGGGCGTGTGAAAACTCAGAGTAAAAAGAACTGCTGAAAAATCGATCTGCCAGAATGCACTGTAATCGATTTGTTTGATGTCATATATTGTTTGACACCCCTGAAAATGGATCGAAATTAAGTTTTCACACAACCGTGGTCGTGAAGCGACAGTCACGCTAACTGATTTATACCCGTTTCTATATCTGCTTTAGGTTGCATAGCAGCCATCCAGATGTCCAGCTTTGTACAGTGGCTGTGGGTCGAAGGGCTGCGAGTCACCAGTGGCTGCTTTCAGGCGGGCATATTTACAAGCCTACCGCTGCTAGACATGGCCCGGCGGTTTTTCTTTTATAGAGATGGCATAATCTCACGGTAGCGAAGCCGTTGTGTGAAGCTGGACAATCATTATCGGCATCATTGCCACGTCAACAAATGGTTACAAGAATCAATGAAGATAGCAATAGCACAAATTAATTGTCTGCTCGGCGACCTGGAAGGGAATGCCGCAAAAATTCTCGCCTATGCTGAACGTGCCAAACAGCAAGGCGCATCGCTGCTGCTTGCCCCGGAACTGAGCCTGTGCGGTTATCCACCGGAGGACTTGTTGCTGCGTCCCGGGTTTTACGACGCCTGCCATCGTGCGCTGCTCGATCTGGCGCAACAGGTGCACGACATCAGCGTGGTGGTCGGCCACCCGCACAAAGTGGAGGATTGTTGCTACAACGCGGCTTCCGTCATGCGCGACGGAAATATATTGGCCACCTATCTCAAGCACGAACTGCCCAATTACAGCGTGTTCGACGAAGAACGCTATTTCGAGCATGGCACGCAACCCTGTCTGTTCGAGATGGAGGGCATCCGTTTCGCTCTCAACATCTGCGCCGATGTATGGGAGGAAAATGCGGCCCGGTTGGCGCACAAGGCGGGGGCGCAGGTGCTGCTGGTGCTGAATGCCTCGCCCTACCACATAGACAAGCAACTGTCGCGCTACGAGGCGATCTGCGACCGTATCGGCGAGACCGGGCTGGCGGTGGTGTATGCCAACATGGTGGGCGGGCAGGATGAACTGGTGTTCGACGGCGGTTCATTTGCCATGGATGCCCACAGTGATCTGTCGCACCAGTTCCCCTCGTTCGAGGAAGCGCTGGGCTTGGTGGAAATCCGCGACGGCAAGCTGGTGCATGGCCAAACGGTTCCTCCTTCTTTTCAGGAAGAGGGCATCTATCGCGCGTTGTGTCTCGGCGTGCGCGACTACATCGGGAAGAACCGCTTCCCCGGCGTGTTGCTGGGTCTGTCCGGCGGCATCGATTCAGCCCTGACGCTGGCGGTGGCAGTGGATGCGCTGGGCGCGGACAAGGTGCGCACCGTGATGATGCCCTCGCCCTACACCGCGCAGATCAGCCTCGATGATGCGCAAGAGATGGCAGCCCTCCTCGGCGTGCGTTACGAAATACTGGACATCGCGCCGCTGTTCGACGCCTATCTCGCCACCCTGAGCAAGCAATTCGCCGGGCTGCCGCAGGACGCAACCGAAGAGAACATCCAGGCGCGCATACGCGGTAACCTGCTGATGGCTCTGTCCAACAAGACCGGCGCGCTGGTGCTGACCACCGGCAACAAGTCGGAGATGACCGTTGGTTACTGCACGCTGTACGGCGATATGGCAGGCGGCTTTGCGGTGCTCAAGGATGTCAGCAAGACCTGGGTCTACCGCCTCGCCAATTACCGCAACAGTCTGAGCCGGGTGATCCCTCAGCGCATCATCATGCGCCCGCCCAGCGCCGAACTTAAACCGGATCAGACTGACCAGGACAGCCTGCCGCCATACGATGTGCTGGACGGCATCATGGCCTGCTATGTGGAAAAGAACCTGCCGATCGCCGAGATCGTGGCGCGCGGCTATGCCGAAGCCGACGTGCGGCGCGTGGTCAAACTGATCCGCATCAATGAATACAAGCGCCGCCAGGCGCCGGTCGGTGTGCGCATCACCGACCGCGGGTTCGGCAAGGATTGGCGCTATCCAATTACTGCAAGGTACGAGGATGGGTTTTAAGGGCACCTCAAGCTTCAGAATCAGTCGCGTCCGAACTTGATTATTGATTCTCAGCGGCTATATTCTGCGGACATATTCACCAATGCCAGGGTTTGCTCCGGCTGTATCTGCCCCCATGTAAAACGCCATTCCCAGTTTCCATCCGGCTTGCCGGGATAGTTCATGCGATGTTCGCTGGTCAGGCCGAGCACGTCCTGCATGGGGAAGATGACTAAATTCGCCGCCGAGCGGGACAGGGCGCGCATCATGTCCCACTGAATCTCATGCCCGTCGCTGACCAGGTAACGCTGGGCAAAGGCTTTTATATAATCAGGGGCAGCGTGCCACCAGCCGACGGTGGTGTCATTGTCGTGGGTTCCCGTGTAGGCGACGGTGTTGGCCACATAGTGGTGCGGCAGAAAGTAGTTGTCCTCGCCGTTGCCAAATGCAAATTGCAGGACACGCATGCCCGGCAGGTTGAATTTGTCGCGCAATTCCAGCACGTCCGGCGTAATCAGTCCGAGATCTTCGGCAATAATCGGCAGTTTCGGGAAAGCCACTTCGAACGCCTTGAACAGTTTTTCTCCGGGACCGGGCTCCCACTTTCCGGGAATCGCGTTGGGCGCATCCGCAGGAATTTCCCAATAGGCGGCGAAGCCACGGAAATGGTCGATGCGCACCCAGTCGGCCAACTTGAACGCATGCCGCAAGCGCGCTATCCACCAGGCATAGCCGGTCTTTTCGTGGATGTCCCAGCGGTAGAGCGGATTCCCCCATAACTGCCCGGTCTCGCTGAAGTAATCGGGCGGGACACCGGCGACGAGGGTTGGGCGTCCCTGCTCGTCCAGTTCGAACAGCTCCTGATGCGACCACACATCGGCGCTTTGATAGGCCACGAATATCGGCACGTCACCGATGATGCGGACGCCGCGCGTGTTAGCGTAAAGTTTCAATCTCGACCACTGGCGCGCAAAGCACCATTGGCAGAATTTCCAGAAACTGATTTCGCCGGCGTAGCGCTGTTCCATGCGGCGTAGCGCCTGCGCTTCGCGGTGCACCAGTTCCCTCGGCCAGTGGTTCCATTCACGCCAATTTTCGCGCTCCGAAATCGTCATGAATAATGCAAAGTCATCCAGCCATTTGCTTTCATCCGCACAGAACTCGGTATATGCCCTGTGCATGTTGTCGTACTGACCCGCAAAGAAACGCGCGGCAGCACGGCGCAACCGCTCGATGCGGAACGGCTGTATGAGCGCGTAGTCCACGCGGTCGGCGCGGAATTCAGGATGGGGTTGCAGATCTTCGTCGCTGAGCCAGCCTTGACTGGCCAACTCAGCGAGATCAATCAGCAGGAAGTTGCCGGCGAAAGCGGACCTGCTCATGTACGGGGAGTTTCCAGGACCGATTTCGCCCAGGGGCAGGACTTGCCAATAGGCCTGGCCGGCGCTGGCCAGCCAGTCAACAAACCTGTATGCCTCCGCACCGAAATCGCCCGCACCAAATGCACCGGGCAGGGATGTCGGATGCAGCAGTATTCCGCTGGCGCGATCTGTCAACATCTGCGGCCTATTCGGAAGAGCGCCGCATCGCTCCGCCCATCTCGGCCTTGCCCCCGCCGTGGCTGATCGGCGTGTTGAGTATCGGGGGCACGGGCAACTTCAGCATCTTGTATAGTCGCATCAGGTTATGACGAAACAGGCGATCAAAACTCTCAACGGCATGAGATGGATTGTAATCCCCGAACCACCAGAACCAATCGGAGCTTTCACATGAGGCAAGCTGTCTCTCCGCAGCGTCCTTCTCCGCCTGGGTCAGGCGCTTGCTCGCCATGACCAGGTCATAACTCTGTTTGGCAACGCAGAGCAAATCCCAGGCGCGGTTCTTGTCAGGGGATCCTATCCAGGTGGCAAAGTTCCCGTACACCCAACTGCCGGCAACCAGGCTCGGCAATTCACCTTGTTTGGCCAGTCCGGCCTCGGACTCTCGCTGTTTCAGATAATCCTGGTAAGTCGTGCATCGGACCATCGGATGATCCTGCAATGCGGCATACAGGTCATGCAGAAAATGATAGCCGTTATAGGGAAAGTACTCCCACGCATTTTCACCATCGAGTATGACGCTGACCACAGGCGTCTCATCTTCCGGTGCCTGATTGGCAATCGCTTCGAGCTGGGCGACAAAATGCAGAGCGGCATCCCTGCCATGCCAACGGGAATATTCAAATCCTATCAGGTCGGACAGATGATCATCCCGAAAAAAACAGCTGACGCCGCCCTTCTTCTGACCCACATGATACGGACGATAGAGATAATGCGAACGCTCCGGCAGGGCAGCATCGATGCGGCGCAAGCTATTGGCGAGGACAGCTTCCCCGCTTGCCGCCCATTTGCAGCCATGTTCTGACAGCACTTCCAGCAGGTATGTGGAAACCGCCCCTTCAGCCGGCCACATGCCCTGCGGTTCCACACCAAAACGCGCGTGATGGCTGTGCTGGGCGGAAAGCACATGGAACCGCACGCGCTCCGTGCCTCCCGGATAGCGCGGCGATTGCGGCAAGCTGCTGTCCGGCGTGCTTTCCCGCGCACTTTTCAAGTCAAGCAACAGCGGAGCCAGTGGATGATAGTGCGGTGTCGTGGAAATTTCGATCTGCCCGCTTTGGGCCAGCTTGCGATAACGCGGAATGATTCCGCTTATGGCCTTTCCGAGCAGATCGAACAGTTGTTTGCGGTCGGCAAGGTCATAAGCTTCATCCTTGCTCATCAGGCGGATGATCAGGTCATGTTCGCGCCGCAGGCTCTCACCGCACCACGACAGATGGTACCAGACCAGCAGGTCGGCAAAGTACTGCCCGGACAGGTAGGCAAGTGCCGCTTCGCCTTCCGGTTCAAGCAGCTTGTACAGGTCGGACAGGCGCTTGTAGGCGGGATATGGGGCAACCATCTTGACGTGGTTGCTGAGGAAGCAACTGCGCAATATCAGATCGCGCTCCTCCTTGTCCAGGTCATGCAGGCTCTCGCGCGCCAGCAGCCTCAACAGTGGGTCACGCATCTTCCCGCTGGCGAACTGCTGCTCGTAATCTTCCAGTTGATCCAGCAACACGGGTACGAAATTCACCACTGCTTTCATCTTTGGATGTTGCTCCAGATGATAGGCCATGTCGGTATAGTCCTTGATGGCATGCAGATACACCCACGGCAACAGAAAATCACCGCTCGTATAATCGCGGTAGTCCGGCTGGTGCATATGCCAGAGAAAAATCAGATCCAGGGATTTTGTCATTGAAATTCCATTACATCGGGCATTCAAAACCGAATACTTGGGCGGGGGCGGATATTTCGCACAAATGAATACTGAATTTAAAGTTATCTCATGCGATGCACATCCTGGCCGAGCATATCCGGGGTGATTAGCGTAACCCCTCTTTCACTGACAAAGAAACGTTTGGCGTCCTCCTCGTGATCGACCCCGACGGTCAAACCTTCCGGAATGATGCAATTCTTGTCCACCACCACGCGTTTGAGCGTGACATTACGCGCCACTTCCACATTGGGCAAAATGACGGAATCTTCGACATTGCTGTAACTGCGCACATGCACGTTTGAATACAGCAGTGAGCGGCGCACCGCCGCGCCGCTGATGATGCAGCCGCCGGAAACCAGCGAGTCCACCGCCTTCCCTCGGCGCGTATCGTCATCGAATACAAACTTGGCCGGCGGCAATTGTTCCTGATAGGTCCATATCGGCCATTCCTTGTCATACATATTCAGGTCGGGAACGATCTTGGTCAATTCCATGTTCGCTTCCCAGTATGCATCTATGGTTCCCACGTCACGCCAATAGGGCACGCCGTCATCCAGCTTGACGCAGCTATCCTCAAAGTTCTGCGCGTAAACGCGATAATGCGAAGCGATCAGATGCGGGATGATGTCCTTGCCGAAATCGTGGGAGGAGCGCGGGTTATCCGCATCCCGGATCAGTTGCTCATACAGGAAGCGGGTATTGAACACATAGATGCCCATGCTGGCCAGGGCCCGATCCGGCTTGCCGGGAATCGCTGCCGGCTTGGAGGGTTTCTCGCTAAAGTCGACCACGCGCGATTCCTCGTTGATTCCCATCACACCGAATGCTTTTGCGTCTTCCAGCGGCACTTCAATGCAGGCAACGGTCATGTCTGCTTTCATTTTCGCGTGGAAGGCCAGCAACTTCCCATAGTCCATCTTGTATACATGGTCGCCGGCCAATATCAGCACGTACTCCGGATCCAGGTCGCGCAGGATGTCGAGATTCTGGAACACCGCATCAGCGGTCCCCTGATACCATAACTCTTCAACCCGTTGCTGCGCCGGCAAGACATCGACAAACTCGCCAAATTGGCCATTCAAGAAACTCCAGCCGCGCTGGATATGCTGGATCAGGCTGTGCGCCTTGTACTGTGTCGCCACACCGATGCGCCGGATACCGGAATTGACGCAATTGGACAGCACGAAATCAATGATGCGGAACTTGCCGCCAAACGGCACTGCCGGCTTTGCACGCCAGTCCGTCAATTGGTGCAGACGTGAACCACGACCTCCCGCCAACACCATGGCATAGGTATCCTTGGTCATGGAACTTACAAAACGTGAAGTTTCCTGTATTGCCATGGATATCTCCTGAATATTTTCTTTAGTTTATATTTTAACAGATTTGCAGGTATCCCTGATGCTGAAATAGTTTTGAAACCTTGGCCAGAACAGACATGAAATTGGTTATAATTAGAAACCATGATAAAAAAAATCCATCCCAAACTCGATCCGAGAATCGATTTGCTGTTGCAAGGCCGTCTGTTTGATCCTCATGCTTTCCTCGGCCTGCACCGTGAGCACGATGCCCATGTAGTACGCGCATTTCTGCCCTATGCGGATGAGGTCAGTCTCGACACTGCAAGCGGCAGCGAGGTGATGAAGCGCATCCATCCGGACGGCTTGTTCGAATGGCAAGGCAACCACGCTCCGGATCAATACCTGCTGCGCATCACTGAAAATGGCACGCAATTCCTGAAGCATGATCCCTATGCCTATCCCCCGCGCATTTCCAGCTTCGACCTGCATCTGTTCAACGAAGGCAGGCTGCATCAGAGTTATCGCATGCTCGGTTCGCTTGCCACCCAAATAGATGGTGTTTCCGGAATCCGCTTCTCGGTGTGGGCACCCAACGCCGACCGCGTCAGCGTGGTCGGAGAATTCAACCGTTGGGACGGTCGCGTCCACCCGATGGCGGCGCATGGTTCCAGTGGAGTTTGGGAATTGTTCATCCCCGATATTAATCCGGGCTCGCTGTATAAATATGAAATCCGTAACCGTTCAGGTGCATTGCTGGTCAAGTCCGACCCTTACGCCAATGAATTCGAGTTGCGTCCCGGCACCGCCTGCCGCGCCGGCGCCAGCATCAGTCACGCCTGGGGCGATGCCGAGTGGATGGCGCAGCGAGCCAAGTGGGACTGGCTGCATGCCCCGCTGAATATTTATGAAATTCATGCCGGATCATGGAAGCGCCACCCGGACGGACGCTTCTATACATACCGGGAACTGGCGGAACACCTGATCCCCTATGTCAAGGCAATGAACTACACGCACATCGAGCTGATGCCCGTGTCGGAGCATCCCCTGGATGAATCCTGGGGCTACCAGACCACCGGATATTTTGCCGCGACCAGCCGTTTCGGCTCGCCCAACGACCTGTGCCATTTCGTGGACAGTTGCCACCGTGCCGGGATCGGGGTGCTGCTCGATTGGGTGCCCGCGCATTTCCCGCAGGATGCCTGGGCGCTGGCTCGTTTCGATGGCACCTCACTGTATGAACACGAGGATCCACGCCTGGGTTACCACCACGATTGGGGCACCCATATATTCAACTATGGCCGCAATGAAGTGAAGAGTTTCCTGCTGTCGAGCGCGCATTACTGGCTGGCGGAATTCCATTTCGATGGATTGCGCGTGGATGCCGTCGCTTCCATGCTCTACCTCGACTATTCGCGCAAGGAAGGCGAATGGCTGCCGAACAAGTACGGCGGGCGGGAAAATCTGGAGGCCATCGAATTCCTGCGTCAACTGAACGTCATGGTGCACGATGTCTTTCCCGGCGCACTGACGCTGGCCGAGGAATCCACCTCGTGGCCTGCGGTGTCGCGCCCGGTATACCTCGGCGGGCTGGGCTTTTCCATTAAATGGAACATGGGCTGGATGAACGACACCCTGAACTTCATGCAACGCGATCCGCTGTATCGCCGCTACCATCTGAACCAGCTAACTTTCAGCCAGCTGTATGCCTACACCGAGAATTTCCTGTTGCCCTTTTCGCATGACGAAGTGGTGCACGGCAAAGGGTCGTTGCTCAGCAAGATGCCGGGCGACAACTGGCAGAAGTTTGCCAATTTGCGCCTGTTGCTGACCTACCAGGCGCTCAGTCCCGGCAAGAAGTTAAACTTCATGGGAAATGAGTTCGCCCAGGGTCCGGAATGGAGTCCACGCTGGGAACTCGAATGGTGGCAGAACGCGATTGATCTGCATAGCGGCATCCAGAATCTGGTGCGCGACCTGAACCGGCTATACCTCGACCTGCACGCGTTGCATGAACTGGATTTCGAGCAGGGCGGCTTTTCCTGGATCGACTGCAATGACACCGACCATTCGCTGCTGTCTTTTCTGCGCCGTGGGCGAAATGGGGAAACCGCAGTTGTCGCCCTCAATTTCACGCCTGTTCCACGCAATCGTTTTCGCATCGGATTACCGTACGACTGCTCCTACAAAGAGGTGTTCAACAGTGATTCGCAATACTACGGCGGAGGAAACCTGGGCAATGCGGGAGGAATACGCGCCGAGCATTTGCCCTGGATGGGACAACCCTACTCCGCGGAAATTGAGTTGCCGCCGCTGGCGGGCATACTGCTGACGCCTGTATAGGAAAATGATTGGTGCAATTAATTTAATCTTAATCGAACACCGCTAATTTAAAGCTTTTCGAAAGGAATTATCATGGTCACAACCTCCACAAGCAGAAAAAAAACTTCTGCCAAAACCACGAGTGAATCCACAACCAGGCAGGGTACCGCAAAAATTGCAAGCAACACCGCAGCCAAAAAACCCGCGGCAAAAAAGCCTGTTGCGGCAGCTTCGGCAAGCAAGGCAAAGTCTCCTGCAAAAAAGGCGACAACAACGGCAGCAAAAAAGACCGGCGCATCGAACACCGAAAGCCTGCCAAAAACCGGGAAAGCCATTGCCGCCAAACCTGAAATTATCGAGAGCAACGCCGCAAAGGCGGCTGTCGTAAAAACTGCACCGGCCAAGAGCAATAAGAAAATTACGGTTTCGCCGCAAGAACGTTACCGGATGATCGCTACAGCGGCCTTCTATCTGGCCGAATGCCGCGGGTTTACACGCGGTTATGAGATGGAAGACTGGTTAACGGCTGAAAAGGAAATTGACGCAAAGATCAAATCCTGAGCGGTGCAATCCCGGCAATCGCTGCTACGCACAATCGGATGATCCGCCTTGCTCAAACTGTTGAGCGCAATAGAAGTGACTTGCTGTGTATAAAGGCTGGCCAACCCGCTTCAGGAAGCCCGCGCGGCTGAATTTATTAACTGATACCAACCATGTCGAACCTGACCCAATCAGCTGCCTGGCAGGCCCTCAAGACACATCACTCCACGCTATGCAATCAAACCATGCGCGAGATGTTCAGCGCCGATGCGCATCGTTTCGATAAATTTTCGCTGCAACTCGACAGTTTGCTGCTGGATTATTCGAAGAATCTCATCACCGCCGAAACACAGAATTTGCTGATAGCCCTGGCGCGCCGATCCGGACTGGATGAATGGATATCCCGCATGTTCACCGGCGACAAAATCAATACCAGCGAAAATCGCGCGGTATTGCATACTGCATTGCGCGCGCCGCGCAACAGCTCGATACGGCTGGATAGCAAGGATGTCGTGCCGGATGTGCATCGTGTGCTGGATCAGATGCGCCTCTTTTCCAACCACGTGCGCAACGGCGAATTGCGTGGCTACACTGGCAAGCTGTTCCGCGACATAGTCAACATCGGCATCGGCGGTTCGGCATTGGGGCCGCAGATGGTTTGCGAAGCGCTCAAGCACTATGGCGCACAGTTGAACGCGCACTTCGTTTCCAATGTCGATGCCACCGACCTGGTGGAAACCCTGAAACGCCTCGATCCTGAAACCACGTTGTTTATCGTCAGCTCAAAGACCTTCACTACGCAGGAAACCCTTACCAACGCCCGCTCCGCTCGCGACTGGCTGGTCAAAAAGCTGGGCGCCGAAGCTGCCGTCGCAAGACACTTCGTGGCGATTTCGACCAACCTTGCCGCAACTTCAAAATTCGGGATCGATCCAGACAACGTGTTCGAGTTCTGGGATTGGGTAGGCGGACGCTATTCGCTCTGGTCAGCGATCGGGCTGCCCATCGCACTGTTTACCGGCATGGATGCCTTCGAACAATTGCTGGCCGGCGCCCATGCCATGGACCAGCATTTCCGCGAAGCCCCACTGGAACGGAATATGCCGGTCATCATGGGAATGCTCGGCGTGTGGTATGCCAATTTTTTCGGCGCGGGATCGCAAGCCATCCTGCCCTATGACCAATACCTGCATCGTTTCCCGGCTTACCTGCAGCAACTCGAGATGGAGAGCAATGGCAAGCGCGTCGATCGCGACGGCAATCCTGTCGACTACGCAACCGGTGTGGTGATCTGGGGCGAACCCGGCACCAACGGCCAGCATTCCTTTTACCAGCTTATCCATCAGGGGACGCACCTGGTGCCTGCGGATTTCATGGCGCCGATTACCAGCCATAATCCGCTGGGCGAGCATCATGCGATGCTGCTGTCCAATTGCCTAGCGCAGACCGAAGCGCTGATGCTGGGCAAATCAACCGAGGAAGCGCGAGCCGAACTTGCAAGTCAGGGTCTGCAAGGTGCGGCACTCGAAAGCCTGCTGCCCTTCAAGGTATTCCCCGGCAATCGTCCAACCAATACCCTGCTGTTCAACAAGCTGGATCCCTACACCCTGGGCATGCTGATCGCCCTCTATGAACATAAGGTTTTCGTGCAAAGCGTGGTGTGGAACATCAATGCCTTTGACCAGTGGGGTGTCGAGTTCGGCAAGCAGCTCGCCGGAAGATTATTGCCGGAACTCCAGAGTGGCCAGCCGGTATCCAGCCATGATGCCTCGACCAATGCGCTGATCAACCGTTGCCTCTCCAGCTAGATTCACTGTACCCTCTGGAATCCCTGATCAAGCCCAGCAACCTGCAGCCACTTCGCGACACAAGCTGATGATGCGCCAGCTCGAATTGACGCCGCATCCCTGGAGCATTCTTTATAAGATCACCTGCGTTCCCATTTCCACTACACGTCCAGGAGGTATTTTAAAATAGCTAACTATGCTGCCCGCATTGCGGTACATGCCAATGAAAAGCTTCTCCCGCCATAGAGGCATTTCCGAGTCCCCTTTCGGGATCAGCGTCAGCCGCCCAATGAAAAACGACACCTCCATTGGATCTAAAGGCAATCCATGCGTCGCGGCCAGTTCCAGCCCCTTCGGTATATCAGGCTCATCTTTGAAACCGAACTTAACGACAAGCCGGTAAAAATTGTTCGGCAAGGCTTGGATTTCTAGCCGGTCTTCATCAGACGCATGCGGTATATCCAGAATCCGAATGCATAGAACCACGACATGCTCATGCAGCACTTTGTTGTGCTTCAGGTTGTGCAGCAAAGCCTGGGGTACGCCGTCTGGGTTCACATGCAAGAATATTGCGGTTCCGGGTACCCGCAAGACCAATCCGGGCCCCATCGATTCGGCGAAAGGCTTCAGGTCCAAGGCATCGCTCTGCAACCTTTCCTGCAGCAGCTTTCTTCCACGCTTCCAGGTGGTCATCAACAGGAAAACACCTAAACCGAATACCAGGGGAAGCCAGCCCCCTTCCTCGATTTTCATGGCATTCGCGCCAAAGAAAACAAGATCGATTGCCAGCAGGAAGGCAATCAACAATCCACTACTTAGCCATCCCCACCCCCATAACTTGCGTACCACGATAAAAGCGAGAATGGTGGTAATTGTCATTGTCCCGGTTACGGCGATTCCGTAGGCTGCGGCCAAATTGGTGGAACTGCGAAACCCCAAAACCAGGGCTATTACGGCAAGCAGCAGCGCCCAGTTAATTCCCGGCAGATAAATCTGGCCGATTTCAAGTTCCGATGTATGTTGGGTTTCCATTCGCGGCGAATATCCAAGCAACGTGGCTTGCTGTGTCATCGAAAAAGCCCCGGAAATCACCGCCTGCGAAGCTATCACTGTCGCAACAGTTGATAATATGACCAGAGGATATAGCGCCCAACCTGGCGCGAGCAGGTAAAACGCGTTTTCGATGGCTTTGGGATTGTGAATCAGCAACGCGCCCTGCCCGAAGTAATTAAGCACGAGGGCTGGCAGCACAAACCCGAACCAGGCAAGCTGGATAGGCCGTCTTCCAAAATGTCCCATGTCGGCATAGAGCGCTTCCACACCGGTTATCGCCAACACGACTCCACCCAGGGCAATAAAGCCTATCCAGGGAGAGGCGATCAGGAAAGAAATTCCGTGTGACGGATTCAGGGCGCTTAACACGCCCGGTTCGGCAAGAATATTCAAAACCCCGAGAATGGTAAGCGCTCCAAACCACACACACATGATCGGGCCAAACAGGGCTCCCACGCTGGCTGTGCCTTTGCGCTCAAAAATAAACAGTCCGCACAGCACGGCTATCGTTATAGGGATGACATAGGCCTTGAAGGCAGGACTGGCAACCTGCAATCCTTCCACAGCTGACAACACGGAAATTGCCGGGGTAATGATCCCGTCTCCATAAAATAGCGCTGCACCAAAGATTCCTAACAGCATAACCCACGTGCGAACTTTTCCTTTATCTTCAAGTTTTCGAAGTGCCAGGGCCATCAATGCCATGATGCCCCCTTCGCCCCGGTTGTCCGCACGCATGATAAAAATCACATATTTGAAGGAAACGACTATCATTAACGACCAGAAAATCAGAGACAGAATGCCCAGTATGTTCTCCGAATTCAGGGGAACCGGGCGCAACCCTCCAGTGAAAATTGAATTCAAGGTATAAAGTGGACTGGTGCCGATATCTCCGTAAACCACACCAAGGGCGGCCATTGACAGCCCGGTCAAACTTGATTTGCTGGGGGTATTCATAAATTTATTGTCAGGGCGATGTTGACGCGCGCCTGGAATTGACACCCACTATATCGTGTCAATCGACCAAGCCGACATTTCTGGCTTCAAACTTTTTTGAAATACCCTGTTATCGATATTCCAAAAACAATGGCAACCGCTTCTCTACCATGGTTCACTTCGTTGGTTTGGTTTTTTTCCAGCCTGCTCCCGGGTTAAATGTCGTGACTGCGGATGCGATGGCTTTTGTATCATTACCCAGATCCTTCTCATAGATCACACCATCGTGATTGACCATGAAGCTTGTGACTCCAGATGCGCCGTAACGTGCCGGATACGCGATCACAGCAAACCCGCCGATCATCTTGCCTTTGACCAGATAATCTTGCGCACCGCCCGGTGCGTCTTCTCCCTGGCTGGACAGAATTCGGTAGTAGTAACCGTCATAGGGCTTGCGCTGCAACACTCCAGGTTGCGCATACCCCTCATCGGCAGCCGTCGCAAGCAGCGCACCGAGCGGACTCGGCGCTTCGTTCGCCTGGGTCGGCCAATACAATCCGTCGCGTTTGCCCGGGCTACTGGTAAACCGGGACGCATACACCGGCACACCGCTGCTGTCGAGGTGCTGAGCCGCATACTCACGTTCCGCATCGACGATCGCCAAGCATACCTGCATCGTCTCGAGTTCGTTGCGGCCGATTCGCCGCTTGAGTATTTCATCCTTGCCCTTGACCGTGTCGAAGCGCCAGCCGTCAGGATACCTGACCAACGGGATCGGCATCGGCCATTCATCCTTTCCGATGACGAGGGTCGCTTGTGCTTCGCCATCAAGCACCACTTTGTTGGCCTCGCTATAGGATTTGCTGAACGCGGCACGGCTGTGCGCGTCGGCGACCGCATCACCCGAACTGAGCAGCTTGCTGCCCTCGGGTCCGAAGATGGCGCGCAATGCCGGCTTGTCGTTCGCCTTCACCGCCTTTATCAACGCAGCAACACCGGCCTGTGGCGATTCAAAGGACTGCTGCGACACCGCCGCGAAGGACTCCGTCGTGGCGACGAATGCCAGTCCCAATGCGCAAATGATGGTTTGTGCGATGCGCCGGCGTGTGTTCATGCGAAAAAATATTGCTTGCGAAATATTCACTGCCTTTCCCTTCCATTTGCACTGCATGTTGAGGTCATTAATCGTTGCATTTTCGTATTCCATGTGCCGCGTATGGTAGCGATGTTAACTGCTAACGACACCAAGCCTCAATTGTCCTGCCGATGCGATGGCCCAAATGATGGCCCAGGTGATGGCGCACGCAATGACTCAGGCGCAGAAGGTCTGCTCGATAAACTGGCGTTGCCACGTGCGCTGAAACTACGCACGTCGGCGCCGCGCCCGACATTCTCGAAAGCATGCGCCCTTGGTTCAACGAACGTCGGACTCACGCTGCGTGGCGCCATCGTTTCCCTCGTTTCAGGCAAGCGCAACCCACCGACAGGTGGCGTCGGTATTGACCTGCCAGGTTCACGAGGGCGCGCGTTTACTGGCGGTGCATAGCCACGAAACTCAGCGCGCGACGCAGGTGGCGCGGCAGCGCGACCGAATTGTCGATTCAGCGACGCGTCACGATATGGTACCCCGTGACGATGTCCCGGATCGTGCTGCCACGCATGTCCATGGTCCGGATGTCGAGGGTTGTGAGGGTAGATGCGGTGGTTGCGCCAATCCCACGACCCGGAGAAGAAATCGGCCCCGATGCCGATACCGATGCCCCACGCGAATCCGCCACTCCAGCCATAGTCCGGCCATGGTGCCCAGAACACAGGGGGATTATCCGGCCACCACCATGAGCCGTAGGCCACCTCTGGATCGTAGTACGGCACATATTCCATGTCCGGATTCGCCGGTGCGACCTGGATACTGTCGTCCGATTGGGTTACGTTGATTTGCGAGTTGGAATCCAGATTGCCGGCCTGCTGCGCTTTTTGGCGCAGATTCTGAACCGTGTCCATCACTTGCGGTTGTTGCGCGAGAAACGCATCGCCCAGGCGCTCGGTCCACTCGATATTCTGGTCCAGTGTTTGCAACACTTGCGGAAAGGCGACCAGCGATTTGACGCTTGAGTCCCAATTCTGGCTATCTACAGCCTGAATCGCCTCTTCGCCACCGAGCGTGGAATTAGCCCGCGACCAGCGCGCGGCCTCGACGACCTCCAATGGATAGGTCGCTGCCATCAGAATCTGCGCTAGCAGGGAGTCCGGATACAGCGCGATCGGCGCCAGCATCTGATCCAGCTCCGGTTGCGAGAATGCCGGATTGCCCTCTGCGGGAGGGACATCCTGGGCGAATGCCCCCATCAGAACCAGAAGCAGCGAGAAGGTAAGATACTTTGCGTACTTTTTCATAAATAGCCTATGGGCACCTCTAAAAATCCACATGTCATCCCAACTGCTGCGTTGCGGCAGCGGTAAGCAGGCAAGACGCCTAGCGGATGCTCGAAAAAGCCTCAGTTCCGGCCAACCTGAAGGTTACCCTTCACTGAAACTTCGTTTTGCGCGCCTTGCATTTGGGCGAGCTCTGAATTTTCAGAGGTGCCCTTCAAGCAATTTTTGCCCTATCCATTATGCTACGAAAAATCTCCACCACCACGTCGAACCCTCAAATATTTTTTCATGCTCGGCGCGCTCAAAACAGTATTCCCGCGCAAAGAAGTGGCGCAGCCTGGACCGAAGAAAATTCTTCTGGCATTTCGAAGTCGTTTCTCCGCATTTCAGCAAGGCGATTCTTGTCGCAGCAATGCACTTGGAAACTGTGGCAGGCGTGCAATAAGTCGAATACAGTGCCATTACCACGCCCCTCGCATACAAGGTCCGTCCCCGCCATTCTAACTGCGATTTTGATGTGCATTCTCGTTGCCTGCATCAGTCAGGGAGTCCGGTTCAGCCAGAAGAAATAGCGCCAGGGAACGGAGCTTCGCAGGACGCACCGGCTTATGCAACAGATGACATCCGTTCGCGGATACTTTCTGCAGCACCTCCAGCGCAGTATCACCGCTGATCAGAATGGCCGGCACATGCCGCTTGCAAACGCTTTCAACCCAAACGATCACTTCCAGGCCGGTGCCATCAGGCAGGCGGTAATCACAAATCAGCAAGTCAAAATCCTGCCCTGAATAACGTTCACGGGCTTCCTGTTGTGATGCAGCGGCACGCACTTCGCATCCCCATTCCATCAGCATGCCTGTCGTACTTGTGCGCACCAGTTCGTCATCATCGACCAGCAATATGCTAACCCCTTCCAGATTCGCAGGTGCGATTCCCCCATGACTATCCCGGTGCTCCACCAGCGGCGAATTATCCGCCAGCCGATCCGCCGAATCAGCAGAGGCTGTTTTCAGCGGAACATCTACCGCGAATACCGAACCCTTACCCGGCATAGAGCGCAAAGAAATGGGGTGGTCCAGCAATCTGGACAGCCGCTCAACTATGGCCAGTCCCAGCCCGAGTCCCTTGCCCCGATCCCGTTCCGCATTCGACAACTGGACGAATTCCCGAAAGATATCTTTCTGGTCAGCCTGTGGAATACCGATGCCATTGTCCCGCACTTCGATTCGAAGGTTGTCGCCACGCCTGCGGCAGGCCACCAGCACGCGCCCATGCCGTGGTGTATAGCGCAGCGCGTTGTTGAGCAGGTTAAACAGAATGCGCTCAAGCAACATGGGGTCACTCAGCACTTCTACGCCGGTTGATCGGACCCTGAGCCGTATGTCCTTGTCCCTTGCCACAGGATCATATTCCTGAGCCATTCGATTCAACAGCATATTGATCTGGAAAGGGCGCAGCTGCGGAAGCACGATCCCTGCATCCAGTTTGGAAATATCCAGCAACCCGCTCAGCAAATCCAGGAATGCATCAGCGGACTCTTCGATCTGCGCGACTATCCTGATCTGTGCCGGCGTATTGACCTTGCCGCGCAACTGCCCAATAAACAAACCGAGCGCATGGATGGGCTGGCGCAAATCATGGCTGGCTGCGGCAAGGAAACGGCTTTTGTCCCGGCTGGCATTTTCCGCTTCTTCCTTTTTCATACGCAATTCGGTGGTCGCTTCCGCAATACGGCTTTTCAAGGTTTCCCGATCAAACTTTAATCGTTCCGCCATCCTGTTTATTCCCGAAGCCAGATCATTCAATTCATATATTCCGGATTTGGATGGAACACGCGTGTCCAGCGCGCCACTTCCTATATCGCCCACCGCGCGCGTCATGTCCATAATGGGGAAGGTGATTCTGCGGGCTGCCCATGACGCCACCAGGAAGGTCACTGCCAGAATCAACATAGTAGCCAGACTGCTGAATAGCAATACCTCCTTTTTTTGGTTGTTCAAGTGAAGCTTGCTGATCTGAATAACCACGGCGCCCAGCGGTTTGGCGGCAGGCGTGAATGAAATGCTGGCCCGATCAAACTCCGCTTCATCCAGATCAATTTGTGTGGCAATGATGGGTTCATACAGCAACAATGTCTCGTCGTCCTGATACAAAGGAATTTCCGGGCCGATTTTCCCGAGCATATCTGCGTTTACCGCAGCTTGTCCCCCTCCCGCCAACAGCTGATGACTTTCATCCAGCACTGCCAACCCGACCACATCCTTGCGGATAAATACCGAATCAACCTCCCTTTTCAGCAATGAAATATTTCCAGAAAGGACAGCGTATTCGCAGGACGACGCCAGCTGCAGCGCCAACAATTTCGAGCGCTCAATCATTGCCTTGTCCATATCGCCAAAACGCGTGTAAATATCATGGCTTTTCATCAGCACGGCCATGACCAGAACCGGAATCAGCGAGACCAGCAGGGTTTGCCGTTCAATTCCGTAACTTTTCATTTCGCTCCTTCCTTTCGGCAGCTTTGCTACTCTCCGGCAACCCGGATGGTTCCCTGACCTCGATACCGAGCGAGTAGCCACCTGATCACTCACCCAGACAGCAAAGTCCAGAGATTAGTGCGCATCCGGCAACCCGCTGGTTTCTCCCGACTGGCTGCATCGCCGCTGATTTGCCGGACTCTGTTCAGCCCCTCGCAATGCCATTTCTCGGATTCAATAGGATGCAGGCAGCCATTGTATCCGTGACGCGTTTTGGGATGGTGAATACCCGACGTAATCGAACACACCCAGCCTGGCTCTTTCACGGTCAATGTGAATTCCGCGCTTGATACATTCACCCTTGAGTCACTAAAGAAGCTTTCAGCCACTGCGATACGAGGCAGTTGCCATGGCGGCTAATGCTGCCCGCCAGGTTGCATGCTTGCAGAAAGTCTCGATACTGCCCAAGAAGAAGTGGTTTATGCGGGGATGGTTGCAGATAAACCCCCTGAAGTCCGCAAGGCTCATGTAACGGGCAAACTGGCGCGGCTGAAAGCGATGCTGGACCAATCCGTCTGAAGGCCGCCGCGGCTACACGCGCCCGTTCCAGAATGGCCTATTCCCGGCAAACCGCTTCCATGCTGTGCCCAACTCAACCAACCGTCCTGCATAATCATGTTCCAGCCAGCCAAGGATGAGGATTATCGTTTCATGCTGACCCTCGTCATCCACTTCGTTCAACAGGCGACGAGCGACCGCGATGTCGTTGATCTGCCCGAGGATATCCTGCAGCCCTGAAAGACCACCCAGATAGCGCCGCGTTTTATTTTCGCCATACAACGCTGCAAACATCTCGGCGCCGTAGCGCAGTTTCTTGCACGCTATGCGCAACGCATGGAGCTGAAGGGCATCGGCATTGACAAGATTCTGCCCGCGCTTGTGCACCTGTTTGCTGCGCTTCTGCAGAATGCCGCAAGCAAAATCAGGCAACGTCATATCGATCCCGGCAATTTCATGCCAGTAACCGCCCTGCATCCAGGCACCGAAGTGCAGCAGAAACCGCTGATAATCACTCGACTGCAAGCGCGCGCGCACCTTGTCCTGATACTGTTCGCGGATGCGCCCTGCAGTCTCCAGCAGTGCGTGCAAACCGCCATGTTCGGGCAGACGCGCATGGACCGCTTCCAGCGTTTGCGTCACGAACACATCCCATTCGCGCGCCCGTCCCAGTTCCACGCACAGATCGGCCACCTGATCATGCAAAGTGCCAAGTTCGGCATCGGCGCGGCAGGCTTCCGCCATCGCCAGCACCACACGCAGACGGCGCAGTCCGACACGCACCTGGTGCAGGTATTCCTCGTCCAATTTGCGGATCGCGCCCGGCACGTTGGCCTGCACGTGCCGCAGGCAGCAAGCGATCATATTCTGCAATGCGGAAGCGATGTTCTGCGCTTTATCCAGGGGGGGAAAGCTTGCCTTGAGCACCGTCGGCTGGTCACCGCTGAACAGCAGGTAGCCGTATTCGGCCTTGCTGGTGTTCTCGACTTGCAGCGGCACAATGTCGAGCAGCGCCTGCGCGAGCCTGAACAATTGCTGCGGAGAACCTGACTTGAGCTCAAGCTCCAGTTCGGAGATCGGGCGGATATTTTTTCCTGCGCGGATTTCGCCGCTGTCCAGCGACAACTCGATTTCCGCATCCTCGAATTTCAGCAGGCGCTGGTTACGGGAAAAATCGGTGGTGAAGACAGGCTGCAATTTATTGCGCACCCCCTTTGGCAACCTGCCGCCAATGGCCTGGAGCGCATTGAAATCCAGCGCCTCGCCTGGCACCGGCGTTTCCCATTCATTGCGCAGGTGCAGCCCTGCCTGTACGCTCCCCCCGCTTTTCAGGGTTTGCAGCCAGCCCTTGCCCACGCGGCGCAGGCGCAATGCCATCGCGCCGCGGTGCAAATCAAGTGCAGGCGTATCGTAATAGATGTTATGCAACTTGCATGTTGCAGCTCGCGTTGTGGCAAGCGCTTTGAGCGAAGGATGACGCCTGAGCCGGTTCAGTTGCTCGGGCGCAATGGACAGCTTGAGTTCGGTTTCGACGGCCATGTTATACATAGCGACATAAATCTACTGCGCGAACCGGCATCGGCGTCGCGCGGTGCTCGGCATCCTCATGTACTAGAGTGTACATTCCGGTGCCTGCGCTCCGGGCTCCCCCAATGTCAGCCCGCTCGCTAAGATTTCTGTCGCTATGTATAGCGTTAGCACCGACGGTGGCCGGCACCCACCAGAAAAGCTAAATTATTCGCTGATTGCCAGGTTAAGGTCAAGCTGATTGATGTCATCAGTCTTGTCGGCCTTGCCGTTGCCGCGCGCCGCCTCGACCATGTCCAGATACTCGGGCGTGATGTCGCCGGTGATGTACTTGCCGTCAAAGCAGGATGAGTCAAAATGGCGTATGGCCGGGTTAGCCTTTTGCACGGCCGCCTTGAGGTCTTCAAGATCCTGGTATACGAGCCGATCGGCTTCGATCTCGCGGCAGATTTCCGCATCGTTGCGGCCGGTGGCGATCAACTCGCTGCGCGATGGCATATCTATGCCATACACGTTCGGGAAGCGCACCGGCGGTGCGGCGGAAGCGAAGTAAACCTTGCGCGCACCGGCCTCCCGCGCCATTTGCACGATCTCGCGGCTGGTCGTGCCGCGCACGATGGAATCGTCCACCAGCAGCACATTCTTGTTCCTGAATTCCACGCTGATGGGATTCAGCTTCTGGCGCACCGATTTTTTGCGCATCGCCTGCCCCGGCATGATGAAAGTGCGCCCGATGTAGCGGTTCTTCACAAAGCCTTCGCGAAACGGGATGCCAAGCCGATTGGCCAGTTGCAGCGCACTCGGGCGGCTGGAGTCGGGGATGGGGATGACCACGTCGATGTCGTGCTCCGGCCATTCACGCCGGAGTTTGTCTGCCAGGTATTCGCCCATGTTGAGCCGGGTCTCATACACCGATACGCCGTCGATAACCGAATCGGGCCGTGCCAGATAGACATATTCGAAAATGCAGGGATTGAGTGATGCATGCGGCGCGCACTGCTGGCTGTGAAAATTGCCGTCAAAGTCGATGAACACTGCTTCGCCAGGCGCGATATCGCGTATCAATTTGAAGCCCAGCGTATCCAGCGCCACACTTTCCGATGCGATCAGATAATCAATCCCCTGTTCGGTCTCATGACCACCGATCACCAGCGGCCGGATGCCGTATGCGTCGCGAAACGCCAGCAATCCGTAGCCAGCGATCATCGCCACCACAGCATAGGCACCGCGGCACCGCCGATGCACGCCGGCAACTGCTGAAAAGATGGCTTTTGCATTGAGGCGCGGCTGTTTGCATTCATCCTGCAGTTCGTGCGCCAGGACATTGAGCAATACTTCAGAATCGGAATTGGTGTTCACATGGCGCCGGTCATCGAGAAATACTTCCTGCTGCAACTGCGCCGTGTTGGTCAGGTTGCCGTTATGTCCCAGCACGATGCCGAAAGGTGAATTGACGTAGAACGGCTGCGCTTCATTATGGTCGATGGCCGATCCGGCCGTCGGATAACGCACATGGGCGATGCCGGCATTGCCCTGCAGCGAACGCATGTTGCGGGTGCGGAATACATCGCGCACCAGCCCATTGCCCTTGTGCAGGTGAAAGGTGTTTCCATTCACGGTGGCGATTCCGGCAGCATCCTGTCCGCGATGCTGCAATACCTGCAAGCCGTCATACAGCAACTGGTTGACGGGGGTTTGCGCTACAACGCCAAGAATGCCGCACATGTTTTTTCCAGTGATTTCAGTTTTGATAATGAATTTTCTGCGCCACGCTATCCGGCAGCCAGATTCTGGCTTGCAGTGCCAATTGTTCCATGGGCTTGCTCAACCCCGAATTTTTCCAAAACGTATGTTGCGGCAACTTGGTCAATCCTGCCAGCAGCACCAGCACCAACAGCACCAGCACACCTCGCAATGCCCCGAACAAGGCTCCCAAAAAACCGTCGAGCCAGCGCAAGCCAACCCACTTTACCAATTTCGACAACAGCCACGCCAGAATACCGCTGGCTATCAACGTCGCCATGAACAACAGCGCATACGACAACATCAGATTCAGATGTTCACGGGACAGCGGCAGCATAGCTGCCAAATCTTCGGCAAACAGCCTGGAAACCACAAATGCAGCTACCCATCCGGCCAGCGACAACACCTCATAAACCAGCCCGCGCCACCACCCAAAAATCACCGACAATGTCAAGATTGCGATGGCTGTGTAATCAAACCCGCCCATTGAATTAAGTCAATGGCGTAACTATCGCTTTCAAGCCCTGCGCTTCAAGCCTGGATTGAACCTTGTCCGCTTCCTCGCGCGTCTTGAATGGCCCAACCCTGACGCGCATTACATTTCCAGCCTTCTCGATATATGCCTTGATGCCTTTCTGGCTTAACCTTTTCTGCACATCATGTGCAGTCTGGGGATTGGAGTATGCGCCAACCTGTACCACAAAACCGGATTTCGCGGCAGGATGCGGAACCTCGCCAGCCGGCTTTTCGGCAGCCTTGGCAGAGGCTTCTGGTTTGGCAGCAGATTTGGCCGGCGCGCTTGACGCTGCGGGCTTGGCGGATGCAGCTTCGCTCCGAGCCTGTGCGCTGGCTGGTTTGGTTTTGATCTCCGGCTGCGCCGCAAGCGATTGTGGCGCGACTGGCAAAGCTCCGGCAGCAGCCGCCACAGCAGGCGTATCAGCGGCTACCGGCACGCTTGAGGCGAGGTCCGGAGCACTGGCCGGTACCGGCTCCATTTTGGGATTGAATTCGCCAACGGTATTTTTGTCAGGGATGCGCAGTTCGATGTTCTGATCCAGAGGCTTGGGCTCTCTGTCCAACACCATGGGCAACACCACCACAACCACCGTGATCAATGCCACCGCGCCGATCAGGCGCCGTCGCGCACGCCGCTTCAGGCTGTCCTCATCATCCATTTTCTGCTGTTTTGCCATCGTGTGTCTTGTCGCCGTCAACCGCAACGCAAACCGCGCGCCCGCATGACATCCGCCACCGTGTAGAATGAACCGAAGGCCGCGATTCTATCATTTTCGGCAGCGACATTGCAGGCATGGTGCATAGCCTCTTGCGCGGAGGGGAATACCATGATTTCCCCCTGTACCGCCTCTGCGCGCAGCACCCGCGCCAGTTCATCGGCGCTCGCCCCGCGCGGAGCGTCTATGTCCGCCACCAGCCACACATCCACCTGCTCCTTCAGCGCCCGCGCCACCCCCGCCATGTCCTTGTCCTTGAGCATGGCGAACACAGCGAAAGTTT
Source organism: Gallionellaceae bacterium (assembly GCA_049582805.1). GTDB lineage: Bacteria > Pseudomonadota > Gammaproteobacteria > Burkholderiales > Gallionellaceae > CAVXFS01. The sequence goes on from JBAUUR010000169.1 coordinate 39,753, forward strand.
TATGGCAAGGCGGCAGGCCGGCCAGATTCTGCGCCAGAGAACGCGCGGCATGCGGATTGTGCGCCACATCCAGAATGATCTGCGGCCGACCCGGCAGCACCTGGAAGCGCCCCGGCAAGCTGACTTCGACCAGTCCGCGCCGCACCGCCTCCATGCTCACCGGCAATTTATCTTTCAGCACATCCAATGCGGCCAGCGCGGCTGCGGCATTGTTGAGCTGGTACGCGCCGCGCAGGGCGGGATAAGGTAACGCATTGCGCGTTCCATTCATCCCGTGAAAATCCCATTGCTGCGAACTTGCCGCGTAACGGAATTGCTTGCCCAGTTGCCATAGCTCCGCGCCGATGCGTTGCGCTTCTGTTGCGATGGCGGCAGGCATGTCCCGGTCACCAAAAATAGCCACCTTGCCCGCCCGAAAAATCCCCGCCTTCTCAAACGCGATCTGTTCACGCGTATCGCCTAGGTATTCGGTGTGGTCGATGTCCACGCTGGCGACCACCGCGCAATCGCTGTCGAACACATTCACCGCATCCAGCCTGCCGCCCAGCCCGACTTCCAGGATGGCGACTTCCACCTTGTGCTCGATGAAGCACTGTATCGCGGCCAGCGTGCCGAATTCAAAGTAAGTAAGCGATATGCCTCCACGAGCTTGGTCGATTTTCTCAAACGCAGCACACAACTCCGCATCGCTTGCCTGCTCCTTTGCGATGCGCACCCGCTCGTTGTACTCCAGCAGATGCGGCGAGGTGTAGCAGCCGACGCGGTACCCGGCGGCGTGCAGCATGGATTCCAGCATCGCGCACACCGACCCCTTGCCGTTGGTGCCGCCGACCGTGATGATGGGAAAATCAGCGTGAAGACTCAGCCGCTGTTTGACTTGCGCGACGCGCTCCAGACCGAGCGCAATGGTCTTCGGGTGTAACGATTCGAGGTAGGTTAGCCAGCTGGCCAGAGTGTTGGGCATTTGGTTTTGTAGGGTGCAATAAGCGCAGAGCATTGCACCATATTTCGTTGAAACATCCGGTGCAATGCCCGTTGGTTATTGCACCCTACGTGGGTTGAACATCACTTTTTCCAATGTTGCAGACATGACAGAGAACTTGAAGATTTTCAAGCTTTGTTTCGCCACCTTTGCTCCAAGGAATCACATGATCGATTTGAAGAGTAGCTCTATTGCGGGCTTCGGCACCACAAAGCTGACAGCGCGCACCATCACGCATAAGAACTAGAGCGCGTAACCGCCAATTGATATTTCTTGGGGTGCGTCGCAGTTGTAAAGGAGAAGCATTTTGTGTCGCTGGTTCAGGAGCTACGCCTTCATTGGCCCATGCAACGAAAGCCTCGAGAGCTTTGCGCCAAGTGCCAAACCGCTTTTCATACGTACCGGAGGAAAACAAAGAATTCTCTCTTGTTAAATCTTGGTATTTCGGCTGACGACCAAGTTTGAGCCAGACAGCAACGAGATTTTCAAATAACTGCTCATTTGTGAGATGAAGGTTTCGAGTCTTTTCTAGCAGTTTGTTGAAATTCTCGATGTTTGCAAATGTGGAAAATTTTTGACCTCTCAGAAAGCCCTACAGTCGATTTTCAGATCACCGGGAGGGGTAA
>JBAUUR010000170.1:0-46897 GCA_049582805.1 Gallionellaceae bacterium
GCCAAATCGATGCCAATTGTCGTAATCTTCATGTTGGACGCCCTTTCTATTTTAGTGGTAGTAAAGCCCCCACTACTTTGGCACTCAGATGCCGTTTTAGGAAGTGGGCGTCCATTCCATTACGGGACAGCACGCATCGGAGGCCACTCAACTTTTCCCCCTGGTTGAGCAGGGTAGGCACGATTTTGTGCCCACGCGGCCGCATCAATTATTCATCGCATTGCCTTTCCATCGTACCGGCACGTTTTGCGCATACATCCCTTGTCGAGATGACGGTGAAACGTCGAATCGGCGTCTGCAGATCACGCCTGCTGCACATTTTACCCCCGCACATTCGACTGCCCCTCAAACCGCGCCAAATCCACCACCGGCTGCGGCTGCCAGCCCGGCTTGCGGTGTTCCGCCACGACGTTGGTGAAGATGCCGCCGCGCACGTAGAACTTGGCAGTGAGGCGCATGAAGCGCGGTTGGATGGCGGCGACCATGTCGTCGAGGATGCGGTTGGCCACGTCCTCGTGGAAGTGGCCTTCGTTGCGGAACGACCAGATGTAGAGTTTGAGGCTTTTCAGTTCCACGCATTTTTCGTCGGCGATGTAGTCGAGGAACAGCGTGGCGAAGTCCGGCTGGCCGGTCTTGGGGCACAGGCAGGTGAACTCGGGGATTTCCATGTGGATGTGGTAATCCCGAGCGGGCTGGGGGTTGGGAAAAGTTTCCAGAGTTTTAGTGGCCAAGGTTTTGTTGGATGGTGTGGGCATTTTGAGCCTGGTTCCGCTTCGGTTAGAATAGGCGGAATTATAACGTCAAGACCGTCCCAAATTGCGCCTTTCCCATATCAAGCTTTCTGGCTTCAAATCGTTCGTTGATCCCACGCATATCGCGCTGCCGGGGCAGATCGTGGGCATCGTCGGCCCCAACGGTTGCGGCAAGTCGAACGTGATCGATGCGCTGCGCTGGGTGCTGGGCGAGTCGCGCGCTTCAGCCTTGCGCGGCGATTCGATGCAGGACGTGATCTTCAACGGTTCGGACCAGCGCAAGCCGGTCGGGCGCGCCAGCGTCGAGCTGATCTTCGACAACAGTCTGGGCAAGGCCGCCGGACAGTGGTCGAGCTACGCCGAGATCGCGATCAAGCGCGTGTTGCAGCGCGACGGCGAATCCAGCTACCACATCAACAACCAGCATGTGCGGCGCAAGGACATCACCGACATCTTCCTCGGCACCGGCTTGGGGGCGCGCGCCTACGCGATCATCGAGCAGGGCATGATCTCGCGCATCATCGAGGCCAAGCCGGAGGAGCTGCGCGTGTTTCTGGAAGAGGCCGCCGGGGTATCGAAATACCGCGATCGCCGGCGCGAGACCGAGTTGCGCATTTCCGATACGCGCGAGAACCTGCTGCGCGTGGATGATATCCGCCTGGAGCTGGAGAAGCAGCTCACCCATCTGGCCGGGCAGGCCGAGGTCGCGAAAAAATACCGCGAACTCGAAGCGAAGCGTGACGCCACGCAACATCTGCTGTGGCTGGTGAACAAGCAGGATGCCGAGGCGCGCCGCGCACGCTTCGTGCAGCAAATCGACAAGACCAGGACCGAACTGGAAGCCGAGACCGCGCGGCTGCGCGAGGCGGAAAGCCAGCTGGAAAGTTCGCGCAGCGGGCATTACCAGCTTTCCGACGCGGTGCACGCAAAACAGGGCGAGCTGTATGCGGTCAACGCCGAGATCGCGCGGCTGGAGCAGCACATCGCGCACCTGCACGACCAGCGCGCGCGCCTGACCCAGCAGATCGTCAATGGCGAGCGCCAGATCGAGCAGCAGCGCGGACAGTTGCAGGGGGTGCAAGGATTGCTGGCGCACTGGCAGCAACAGAAGCAGGATGCGGGCCGCAAAGTGGAGCTGTGCGAGAACCACGCGAACACCGAGGCACAGCACCTGCCGCAGGCGGAAGAAGCGGCGCGGTCCGCGCAGGAACGCCACAACGCGGTGCAGCGTGAACAGCTGATGTTGCAGCAGCAACTGCAATTGGCCGAGACGCAGCGCGAGCACGTCCTGCATAACGTGCAGCAACTGGATTCACGCCGCTCGCGTTTGTTGCTGGAGCAGGACAACCTGCCGCGCCCCGACACCGAGGCACTGACGCAGGCGCAGCGGCAGGCCGCCGAGCTGGAGGCCGAGCATAGCGCGCAGCAGCAGCAACTGGCGCAGTTGCAGGAACAATTGCCCGCAGCCGATGCGGCGCGGCGCGAGCAGCGCATCGCGGCGCAGGAACTGGAGCGGCAACTTGCGCAGGTGGAAGCGAAATTGGTCGCGCTCATGCAGTTGCAAGCACAGATCGACAACGACAAGAACCTGAAACAGTGGCTGGCCGATCACCGGTTGGACACGCTGCCGCGCCTGTGGCAATCCATCCGCATCGAAGCGGGCTGGGAAGATGCGCTGGAAGCGGTGCTGCGCGAGCGCATCAATGCCATCGCGCTGCAAGAATTGGACGAGACGGCGGCTTGGGACAGCGCGCCACCGACCAAGCTGGCGGTGTTCGCGGCGGACGGCGCACATACAGCCGCTGCGCACGACCATGAATTCACGCCGTTGGCCAAATTCGTGACCTGCCAGGACGAGCGCGCCGTGCCGGTGGTGGCGGACTGGCTGTCCGGCATATATGCCGCGGAAACCCTGGCGCAGGCTTTGAGTCAGCGCGGAAACTTGCCAGCCGGAGCCTGGCTGGTCACGCCGCAGGGTCACCTGGTTGGCGCACACAGCGTGCTGTTCCATGCGCCGGACAGTCAGGTGCACGGCGTGCTGGCACGCCAGCGCGAGATCGAATCCTTGCAGCAGCAGGCGCAGCAGCAGGCCACTGCGCTGGAGCAGGGCCGGCAGCAGGCGGTGCAGGCAGAAGAGAATTATCACGCCATCGACAGCCGCATCGCGCCGCTGCGCACTGCGAACAGCGAATTGCAGCAGCGCCAGCACACCTTGCAGATGCAGATATTGAAACTGACCCAGGCCAACGAGCGCAGCCATGAGCGCTCCATACAGATTGCCGGCGAGTTGCAGGAACTGTCCGACCAATCCGCCGGCGAGCAGCGCCAGCGGCAGGCGATTTCCGAGCGCATGGAGGCGATGCGCGAAAAAATCGCTGCACAGGATGCCGATGTAGAGCAGGTGCGGCAACAGGCTGCTTTACAGGAATCTCGCTTGCGCGAACAGCGCGAGCGTGCACAGAAGGCGCAGCATGAGCTGCAGGAAGCGCGCTTCTTCGCCAAGACCTGCGCGGAGAAAATCGCCGACCTGGAGCACAACCTGAAACAGATCGGGAATACGCTGGCGCAACTGGAACAGGCACTGGGGCAGAACCGCGACGAGCTGGGCCGGATAGAGGACGGCAGCAGCCAGCAGCAATTGCAGCAAGCGCTGGATCAGCGCCGGGTGCGCGAGCAGGCGCTGGCCGAAGCGCGCAATCAGATGGAGTACGCGACGCTGAACCTGAACAAACTGGAACAGGAGCGCATGGCATGCGAGCAGAAGCTGAATCCGCTGCGCGAGAAAGCCACCGAACTGTCGCTCAAGGAACAGGAAGCGCGCCTGCATTACCAGCAATGGGCGGAGCAGTTGCAGGGCGTGGACGAGGCGGCGCTGATGCCGCTGCTGGAAGGCATCAATGCCAAACCTTCCGCATTGCAGAACGAACTGAACCGCCTGAATGGCGATATCGAAACGCTGGGCGCAGTGAACCTGGCGGCGCTGGAAGAACTGCAGGCGGCGCAGGAGCGCAAGGCTTATCTGGATGCGCAAGCCAGGGATTTGACCGAGGCGATGGAAACGCTGGAAGGCGCGATCCGCCGCATAGACAAGGAGTCGCGCGACCTGCTGATGGCGACCTACGACGAGGTGAACCGCCATTTGTCCGAGATGTTCCCGGTGCTGTTCGGCGGCGGCGAGGCGCGCCTGGTGCTGACCGGCGAGGAAATCCTGGACAGCGGCGTGCAGGTGATGGCGCAGCCGCCGGGCAAGAAGAATTCTTCGATCCATCTGCTCTCCGGCGGCGAAAAGGCGCTGACCGCCATTGCGCTGGTGTTCTCGCTATTCCAGCTCAACCCCGCCCCGTTCTGCCTGCTGGATGAGGTGGACGCGCCGCTGGACGATACCAATACCGAACGCCTGTGCAACCTGATCAGGAAAATGGCGGCGCAGACCCAGTTCGTGTTCATCAGCCACAACAAGATCACGATGGAACTGGCACAGCAACTGGTCGGCGTGACCATGCAGGAACGCGGCGTGTCCCACGTGGTGGCGGTGGATATCGAGGAAGCGATGCGCATGCGCGATGACAGCGCGATCGCGGCTTGAATTTTCTTGACCAGGCGGCGTTTACCCCAAGACTCGCCGGATCATTTTCTATGGAGTGACTCAAACTTCGTCTGCCACAAACTGTCAGTTCGCCGCATCTGTTTTTGCTCCCGCCCCTTCTGGCAATTTGAAATTACGTTGTCCGTGAAGACTATCCAGTCTTGACGATGAACTTGATTGGGCCGAAATTGGATTCGCCAGTGCTTCGTCAGCATTGACAGGCCGACCAAACTACCATCCTCACTTTTGAAGATATACATGGCGCGCAAGGTGCCAATGGGTGGGAGAGCGCCACGTAAGGCGTTGTCAGTTGACTTCGAAGTTGGCGCTCAGACAAGTGCACCAGATGTGCACGATGGAAAATCCCCGAGGCGGGGAATACTTGCCAGCAAACGTGAACACACTTTCTAGCGGACAGTATCCTCGGCCTTCTTGACCAGTTGATCCAAGGGTTGGATGCCTTGGCAGTCGGAGCCGAGATACTTCATTTGTGACTCCATGTGCATGGTGTGGCGGTTGCCCAAAGCATCGGTCGTCGTCGTATCCATGCGGGAGGTCACCGTGTCGCCGCTGTAAGTATTTTCGCCCTTGACAACGCTGGTGCTTCCGTTGTCGGTGCAACTGATCTCGAAACTGATCTTGTTGCCACTGCGGTTCACCGTTTCCGGTTTGCAGCCACCTTTTGGATTCATCAGAGGCTTGTCCATGGCCGCCATGGCTGGACTGACGCAGATGCGCATCATAGCTTCCATCTGCCTGCGCTGATGGGGGGACATTTTGGCCAGGGTCGAGGCCATCTGGGCGGTCATGTCACGGCCGTCCATGCTCTGGCTGATCACTTTTGTTTCCCACAAACCTGGTTTCCAGATAGAGCTTTCAGCAAATACGGTACCGCTTAGGGCCATTAGAATTGCCAGAGCCAATTTCTTCATGCTTGCCTGTTAGAGGTTATTAGGTTAGCCGCCATCAAACATCTCGCAACAATCCATTTCATTATGTTCGCTCTGCCGATGAAACTGATTGCACTCTATTCGGAAACCGCTCGTTGCGCAAAACGCTCAGCAGCCAAGGGGTCAAGCCGAATGCAAGTGATGGCCCCGAGCGAAGGATCAGAACTCAATGGGTGATCCATTCCACGAATCGTGCCGCGGTCGGGCGCGAGCGAGCGCTTGAGTAGCCTCACACCAACCCTCGCATGCGTTGCGCCCAGGACGTCGACGCCAAATATTTAAGAGACCCTTGCACTTAGCATAGAAGCGAAAAAACCGCAGCACATTGTGGCGCTCACGCAGGCTCGGAGGGTGGTCGCTGCAGATCAGTTTGTCGTCCATCATGCCGCGGTCGCTGAGCGTCACTGCACCCCACGCCTTGACCCGTATGCGAGTGCCGAGCGGCAGCCGAGGTCCAAGCACCAACGCATCCAGCAGATCGCCATCGAGTCCCAGGAACTTCGGCACGGAACCGTAGTTGAAAGGACACGGCAGCGGCGAGATGAAATCGACACGGCCGGTGGATCCGCGTTTGAGAAAACTACCCCGCGGAATCTCGATCACCACTTCGAGCTCTGGTAGCACGGGCACTGCCTCAAGGCGGGGGATGAGCTGCGATTCGCGTCGTTCATACCGAAAGTGTATCTCAATACCTCTTCCAGTATGAAATAATGGAATGACCCCATAAGTTACAGCTTTCTGCGTAAGGAATGGAAAAGTGAAACAGTGGAGCTTAGCCCTCTCAACTTAATATTCAATCTGCCTTAATATTTATGGTGCGCGTCAGCTCTAGAGAATATTCTCGAATAGCTGGCTCCATTGGCACCGAGCTGAACTCCGTGATGCGAGTCTGCCTGCGCGAGACCCGCCACTCGCGACCTGCCTCTACTAGCCGAAATCAGGACGCTGATTCAGACACTACCCGTCAGATCAAGTCGCGACTACCACATTTCTACAGGCGCGCGTTAGTCGCACTCGTCGCTGATGCGTTTGCGAACATCCTTGATTTCCTTTTGAATCATCTCATCGTCCATGAAGACGGTCTCGCCTTTTTCAGTGTGGGTGACGATGCGGCCACCGGCTTCCAGGGTGTTCAAGTTGGCGCGCAACTTGTTGCAGTGATCCTGCTTTGCCTGCGCTTTTTCGCGCTGCTGGGTTTCTTTCCGCGCTTCTTCTTCACTGGCCTGTTGCTTTTTCTTCAAGTCCATCAGTTGGTCGGCCAAGGATTTTCCCTCGGGAACTCCGCTGGCAGCGGAGGGGACGGTCACGGTTTGCGCATTTGCGTTGGTCGGGGGAGGTTGATCGGAGTAGTGCACCTGTCCGTTGGGATCCACCCATTTATTAAGGGCCGCATGTGCATTGATGCCAAACAGCAACAGGCAAACTGACAGGTAAAATTTCATTTGGCGTGTTCCTCTGGTGACGGATGCGCAAAAACTAACGATTTATCCGGGGCACGTCAACTAATTGCCTGGGTAGTGACGCGTTGCGATGAAGAGACTTGAGCAACTACCGCATTCGAGGGTAAAATGCACAACTTTATTACGGAGAGTTCAAAGACATGTCTATTACGGCAGCGAAAAAAGCGCAAATCGTTACCGATTTCCAGCGTACCAAGGGTGACACCGGTTCTCCCGAAGTCCAGGTTGCTCTGATGACCGCGCGCATCAACCACCTGACCGATCATTTCAAGGAACACAACAAGGATCACCATTCACGCCGCGGTTTGCTGCGGTTGGTGAGCCGTCGCCGCAAACTGCTGGATTATCTCAGGGGAAAAAATGAGGACAGCTACCGCGCGCTGATTCAGCGCCTGGATTTGCGCAAGTAAGAATACAGCAAGTGGGTCGCGCATGCGGCCCATTTTATTTCGGGTACGGTATTTCCATCTTCATGGCGCATCGGTGCGCCATGCCATGTATTTAAAGAGAGGCGAATTTTGAGTCACTATAGGAAAACATTAACTTACGGCAATCATCAACTCACCCTGGAAACCGGCGAAATCGCGCGCCAGGCCAGCGGCGCGGTGATGGTCAGCCTGGATGACACCGTGGTGCTGGTCACTGTGGTGGGCAGGAAAGACGCCAAGCCGGAGCAGGATTTTTTTCCCCTGACCGTGGATTATCAGGAACGCACCTACGCCGCAGGCAGAATTCCCGGCGGTTTCTTCCGCCGCGAAGGCCGCCCCAGCGAGAAGGAAATTCTGACCTCGCGCCTGATCGACCGGCCCCTGCGCCCGCTGTTCCCGGAAGGCTTTTACAACGAAGTGCAAATCGTCGCCACGGTGATGTCCTCCGACAACCAGATTGATTCCGACATCCCTTCCATGATAGGCGCCTCCGCAGCGCTGGCATTGTCCGGCATCCCGTTCGACGGCCCCATCGGCGCGGCGCGCGTGGGCTATCTCAATGGCGGCTATGTGCTCAACCCGACCGCCGATCAGCTCAAGGAGTCGCAATTGGACCTGGTGGTGGCGGGTACGGCACAGGCGGTGCTGATGGTGGAATCGGAAGCACAGGAGTTGCCGGAGGATGTGATGCTGGGCGCGGTCATGTACGGCCACCAGCAGATGCAGGCGGTGATCCAGGCGATCAACGAAATGGCGAATGCCGTCGGGCTGGATCCCTGGGACTGGGCGCCTCCCGCCCAGGATGGAGCACTTATCGCCAAACTGGCCGAACTGGCCGAGAAAGACCTGCAGGCTGCTTATGCCGTGCGCCAGAAACAGGCGCGCACCACCCATGTGGACGCGATCCGCGCCCGCGTGGTCGATGAGCTGCTGGCAGCGGATGACACACTGCAAAAGAATCATGTCAACGACCTGTTCAGCGCAGTGGAAGCCAGGATCGTGCGCGGCCAGATTTTGAATGGTGAGCCGCGCATAGACGGACGCGACACTCGTACCGTGCGCCCTATCACCATCCGCACCGGCGTGCTGCCGCGCACCCACGGCTCCGTGCTGTTCACGCGCGGTGAAACCCAGGCGCTGGTGGTTGCCACGCTGGGCACCGCACGCGACGCGCAGATCATTGACGCGTTGCAAGGCGAATACAATGACCGCTTCATGCTGCACTACAACTTTCCACCCTATTCCACCGGCGAAACCGGCCGTGTCGGTTCGCCCAAGCGCCGCGAAATCGGCCATGGCCGCCTGGCCAAACGCGCGCTGATCGCGGCGTTGCCGAACGAGGAAGACTTCGGCTACTCCATCCGTGTGGTATCCGAAATCACCGAATCGAACGGCTCCAGCTCGATGGCCTCGGTGTGCGGCGGCTGCCTGTCGCTGATGGATGCCGGCGTGCCGGTCAAGACCCATATCGCGGGCATCGCCATGGGCCTGATCAAGGAAGGCAACCGGTTCGCCGTGCTGACCGACATCCTGGGCGACGAGGATCACCTGGGCGATATGGATTTCAAGGTGGCGGGTTCCGACAAGGGCGTGACCGCGTTGCAGATGGACATCAAGATCAACGGCATCACGCGCGAGATCATGCAGGCAGCGCTGTCGCAGGCGCGCGAAGGCCGCATGCACATCCTTGGCATCATGAAGCAGGCCATGCCGACGGTGCGCCCGGATGTGTCCATGCATGCGCCGCGCATGATCAAGCTCAAGATCAACCCGGACAAGATTCGCGACGTCATCGGCAAGGGCGGGGCGGTGATCCGTGCGCTGACCGAGGAAACCGGCACCACCATTGACATTGATGACGATGGCAATGTAACCATCGCCAGCGTGAGCGGCGAGGGCGGGTTGCTGGCGAAAAAACGCATCGAGGACATCGTTGCCGAAGTGGAAGTGGGCAAGATCTACGAAGGTCCGGTGGTCAAGCTGCTGGATTTTGGCGCCATTGTGAATGTGTTGCCGGGCAAGGATGGCCTGCTGCATATTTCGCAGATATCGAACGAGCGCATCAACAGCGTGGCCGATCATCTGAAGGAAGGACAAATCGTCAAGGTCAAGGTTCTGGAAGCTGACGACAAGGGCCGCATGCGCCTGAGCATGAAAGCTCTGGCCGCCGAAGAAAATACGGCTCCCGCTGCGGAGTAGCAGCAATCAAGTTTGGAAAAGACCCGTGCTGCGGGTTTTTTCCATAGGAAAAAATAACCGGGATATGACCAGCCGGGATATTTACTGACCAGATACCGGAACAAAATCAGGTGTCGGCAGAGTATGTGCGGTTGAGTTGGCAGGGTGCCTGAGTTACAATGCACCCCCTGATTTTTCGGCATTGGGCCGGAGAACAGAAATCTCACAGCCGTTCATGTTAGGGTGCCCGCAACAGATCCGTTACCAGTCCAAGGCTGGGCGGACTTGGTTCAGGGTCAGTCTGACGGCTGCAAGAACTAACCCTCAACATTATTAGGAGCAAGCATGTCTGTAACTATGCGTCAAATGCTGGAAGCCGGTGTTCATTTCGGCCACCAGACCCGTTTCTGGAATCCCAAGATGGCACCGTTCATTTTTGGCCATCGCAACAAGATTCATATCATCAATCTGGAAAAAACCGTGGCCCTGTTCGATGACGCGGTCAAGTTTGTACGCAAACTGGCCGCCAACAAGGGCACCATCCTGTTCGTTGCGACCAAGCGCCAGGCGCGGGAAATCATCAAGGAAGAAGCGATTCGTTGCGGCTGTCCCTATGTGGATTACCGTTGGCTGGGCGGCATGCTGACCAACTTCAAGACCGTGCAGCAATCCATCAAGCGTTTGCGTGATGTGGAAACCATGATGCAGGACGGCACGATGGAAAGGCTTTCCAAGAAGGAAGGGCTGATGTTGCAGCGCGAACTGGAAAAACTGGAACGCAGCCTGGGCGGCATCAAGGACATGCACGGCTTGCCGGATGCGATATTCGTGATCGATGTCGGCTATCAGAAAGGCGCCATCGTGGAAGCACAGAAACTGGGTATCCCGGTGGTCGGCGTGGTGGACACCAACCACAGCCCGCTGGGCGTGGATTATCCCATCCCCGGCAACGACGATTCCAGCCAGGCGATTCGCCTGTACGCGCGCGGTATGGCCGACGCGGTGCTGGAAGGCCGCGAGCAGGCGCTCAACGAAGTGGTGGCGCAGCAGGTCGAAGAGCAGGCGGTTTAAGCTTGCACTGACAGGCCGAAAGGGGCGCGAGCCCCTTTTTTTATAGGTTATGTTTACTTAGGAGCAGGACAATGGCGGAAATTACCGCAGGCATGGTGAAGGAACTGCGCGAAGCGACCGGCCTCGGCATGATGGATTGCAAGAGGGCGCTGGCGGAAACCAATGGCGACTTCAAGGCGGCTGAGGAATTGTTGCGCATCAAGAGCGGCGCCAAGGCAAGCAAGGCCTCTGCGCGCGTGGCGGCCGAAGGCGTGGTCAGGTCTTATGTGACTGTGGACAGCAAGACCGGCGCGCTAGTGGAAGTGAATTGCGAAACCGACTTCGTCGCCAAGAACGACGACTTCATGGCGTTCGCCAGGAATGTGGCGCAGACGGTGACGGAAAAGAACCCGGCGGATGTGGCGGCCTTGGCGGACCTGCCCATTGTCAACGGTTCCGGCAGTGTGGAGGAAACCCGCAAGGCCCTGGTGATGAAACTGGGCGAGAACATCAGCTTGCGCCGCTTCGTGCGCTACGCCACGACCACCGGCAAGCTGTCTTCCTACCTGCACGGCAACAAGATCGGCGTCATCGTGGACTATACCGGCGGCGACGATACGCTGGGCAAGGACCTGGCGATGCATATCGCAGCGAGCAAGCCGAAATCCATCGATGCATCCGGTGTTTCGGCCGAGGACGTCGCCACCGAACGTCGCATCGCCATCGAAAAGGCGCGCGAGGCCGGCAAGCCCGAAGCCATGCTGGAAAAGATCGCCGAAGGCACGGTGCAGAAATTCCTCAAGGAAGTGACGTTGCTGGGACAGGTGTTCGTCAAGGCTGAAGACGGCAAGCAGACCATCGAACAATTATTGAAGAGCAAAGGTGCCTCCGTGTCAGCCTTCCAGATGTTTGTGGTGGGCGAAGGCATCGAGAAAAAAGTCGAGGATTACGCGGCCGAAGTGGCGGCTGCTGCGGCTGCGGCGGCCGTAGCGAAGGGATAAAGATGCCCCGGCCATACAAGCGCGTCCTGCTCAAATTATCCGGCGAAGCCCTGATGGGCGAGGACAGCTATGGAATCAACCAGGTCGTGATCGGGCGCATCGTCACCGAGATCCGCGAGGTGGTGGCGCTGGGAGTACAAGTGGCGATCGTGATTGGCGGCGGCAATATCTTCCGCGGCGTGGCGCCAGCCGCCGCCGGAATGGACCGGGCCACCGCCGATTACATGGGCATGCTGGCCACGGTGATGAACGCCATGGCCTTGCAGGATGCGATGAAGCAGCAGGGCCTGGAATGCCGTGTGCAATCCGCGCTGAATCTGGAGCAGGTGGCCGAGCCTTATATCCGCGGCAAGGCATTGCGCTATCTGGAAGAGGGTAAAGTAGTCATCTTCGGCGCCGGCACCGGCAATCCATTTTTTACCACCGACACCGCCGCCGCATTGCGCGGCGTGGAGATGGATGCGCAAGTGGTGATCAAGGCCACCAAGGTGGACGGCGTCTATACCGCCGACCCGAAAAAAGACGCAGCTGCCACCCGCTACCAGAAGCTGAGTTTCGATGAGGCGATCAGCAAGAACCTCAAAGTGGTGGATGCTACGGCGCTGACCCTGTGCCGCGACCAGAACCTGCCCATCATCGTGTTCAGCATTTTCAAGCCTGGCGCATTGAAGCGCGTTGTGATGGGCGAGGATGAAGGAACACTGGTAAGCCGCAATTGATTGGGAGTGAACGATGATTGCCGATGTCAAGAAAAATGCCGAACAGAAAATGATCAAGTCACTGGAAACGCTCAAGGCGGACTTCGGCAAGGTGCGCACCGGCCGTGCACATACCGGCATTCTGGATCACGTCATGGTGGACTATTACGGCAACCCGACGCCGATCAATCAAGTAGCCAATCTGACCCTGATAGATTCCCGCACCATAGGCGTGCAGCCTTGGGAGAAGAACATTGTCTCCACAGTGGAGAAAGCCATCCGCGATGCTGACCTGGGATTGAATCCGGCAACCAACGGCGACCTGATCCGCGTTCCGATGCCGATGCTGACCGAAGAACGGCGGCGCGATTTGATCAAGGTAGTGCGCAATGAGGCGGAAAATGCCAGGATTGCCGTGCGCAACGTGCGCCGCGACGCCAACGAACAACTCAAGAAATTGCTCAAGGACAAGGAAGTCGGCGAGGATGAGGAACGCCGCGCGCAGGATGATGTGCAAAAATTGACTGACCGCTTCGTGGCTGAAATTGACAAGGCGCTGCAGGCAAAAGAAACAGACCTGATGGCGGTATGACAGGAGTCAGGATACAGGGATCAGGAATCAGAATCTTGTGCGGCTGCGCCGCATTTATAAAACCAGGGCTGCGTGGCGGCCTCCCAGGTTTCTGGCCCGTGACATCTGATACCTGACAAAAGGATTTCCGATGGCGTTACTCCAAAGCTCTACCCGCATTATCCCCGATGCCCCAGCCGTTCCATGCCATATCGCCATCATAATGGATGGCAATGGACGCTGGGCCAGAAAGCGCCTGCTGCCACGCATGGCGGGCCACCAGCGCGGAGTGGAGGCGGTACGCGAGGTAGTGAAAAGCTGTCGCGAACTGGGCGTGAAGTACCTGACCCTGTTTGCCTTCAGCAGCGAAAACTGGCGGCGACCCGAGGAGGAAGTTTCCTTCCTGATGCAATTGTTTTTAAAAATGCTGAAACGGGAAGTTGCCAAGCTCCATCAGAACAATATCCGCCTGAGGATCATCGGTGACCGCAGCCGTTTCGATGACACGCTCAACCGTTACATCAGCGACGCGGAACGATTCACCGCCGCCAATGACGGATTGACGCTGACGATTGCCGCGAATTACGGGGGACGTTGGGACATTATCCAGGCGACCCATGCCATGTTGCGGGCGCATCCCGAGTTGTCCGAAAGCTTTGCCGAGGATGAGCTCGAACCGTATCTTTCCATGAACTATGCGCCGGAACCGGATTTGTTCATTCGTACCGGCGGCGAGCAACGCATCAGTAATTTCCTGTTGTGGCAGTTGGCCTACACCGAATTGTATTTCACTGAAACATTATGGCCGGCCTTTGACAAGGAAGCGCTGGAAACCGCCATCCACTCATACCAGAAACGTGAGCGCCGCTTTGGGCGCACCAGCGATCAGGTGCAGGAAAGCAAGTCAAATGCTTAAGGAGCGAATCATTACCGCCCTGATCCTGTTGCTGCTGTTTCTCGCCGCATTGTTCATGCTGCCTGCATTGGGGTGGGCTGTGCTGATTACGGTCATCGTGCTGCAGGCGTCGGTGGAATGGTCTCACCTGGCAAAGCTTTCCGGAAAGGCCGCCCAGGCTTACTGGTGGCTGACCCTGATGATGATGTGCGTCATGGTTTGGTTTGATGCAAGCACCTCTGCCGCGCAACAGATGGTACCTCACATGATGGTTTACGGGCTGTCCCTGATATTGTGGCTGGTAGTTCCGGTCTGGATGCTGGTAGGCTGGAAAATCGATCTGCCTCCGCTGATGATGCTGGTGGGCTGGGCGCTGCTGATTCCAACCGGTCTGGCCATGATGGATTTGCGCCAGTATAGCCCCTGGCTGCTGTTAGGCATCATGGTGCTGGTTTGGGTGGCGGATAGCTCGGCGTATTTTGTCGGGCGCAAATTCGGCAAGAACAAGCTTGCACCGAACATCAGTCCAGGCAAGACGTGGGAGGGAGTCATCGGCGCATTGTTCGGCGTGTCGATCTATGTGGTTCTGGTCTGGAGCTTCAGCGGCTATCATCAATATTATGCTTATATACCCAATATCTTGCTGGCTTCATGGTGCTGGGTTGGACTGGCGGTGCTGGGCGACCTGTTTGAATCTGCCGTCAAGCGTCAGGCCGGGGTCAAGGACAGCGGATCGTTGCTGCCCGGCCACGGCGGCCTGCTGGACCGTATCGATGCCTTGACATCTACCTTGCCATTGGCGGCAATGGCGATGCTTATTCAAAAGATCCCATGAGTTTTGCCATTACCCACCTGGCTGTTCTGGGTTCTACCGGCAGCATAGGCGTAAGCACGCTGGATGTGGTTTCACGCCATCCTGACCGTTACCGGATAACGGCGCTGACCGCCCACTGCCGGGACGACGTTCTGTTCGAGCAGTGCAAACGTTTTCAGCCACGCCATGCCGTGTTGCTGGATAAGGATGCCGCTGCTCGGCTGGCCCGGAATGTGGCGGCTGCAGGCCTGGCGACAGAAGTGCTGAACGGGATCGAGGCACTGGAACAGGTTGCGTCCCTGCCTGATGTCGATGCCGTGATGGCAGCCATAGTCGGTGCCGCCGGATTGCGCCCCACACTGGCGGCGGCGCGCGCAGGAAAGAAAATTCTGCTGGCGAACAAGGAAACCCTGGTAATGGCGGGAGCCGTGTTCATGGATGCCGTGCATTCCGGCGGCTCGATGCTGCTGCCGATAGACAGCGAACATAATGCTATTTTCCAGTCCCTGCCGCGCAACTATTCCGGTGACCTCGCCAACAGCGGGGTAAGCAAAATATTGCTCACGGCTTCCGGCGGGCCATTCCGCAATACCCCGCTGTCTGAATTGCGGCATGTCACACCGGAACAGGCTTGCGCGCATCCGAAATGGAACATGGGGAAAAAAATTTCCGTAGACTCTGCCACGATGATGAACAAAGGGCTGGAGGTTATCGAAGCACATTGGCTGTTCAATGCGCCAGCCGATGCAATTCAGGTGGTTGTGCATCCGCAAAGCGTGATTCATTCTCTGGTGCAATATGTGGATGGCTCGGTCCTGGCACAACTGGGCAATCCAGACATGCGTACGCCAATCGCCTATGCTTTGGCGTATCCGGAACGCATTGCAGCCGGAGTTGCGCCGCTTGATTTGTTCAAAGTGGCGCAACTCGATTTTGCCGCGCCGGATTTCAAGCGATTCCCCTGCCTGGCATTGGCATATCAATCGCTGCACGCAGGTGGAACAGCGCCTGCCACATTGAATGCAGCCAACGAAGTAGCCGTAGCTGCATTTTTGGCGCAACGCATCTCATTCCTTTCCATTCCGATCGTGATAGAAGAAGTGCTGGCAGCCTTGCCAGTTTCATCAGCCAGCAAACTGGATGATGTACTGGGGGCGGATGCGGCCGCACGTGCACTGGCACAGGAAGTGATAACCGGCTTGCCATGATCTCTCTACTGGCTTTCGTTGTCGCCATTGGGATACTGGTCGTGTTCCATGAATTGGGGCACTACTGCGTGGCACGATTATGCAATGTCAAGGTACTGCGTTTCTCCGTCGGATTTGGCAAGGTTCTGGCTGGCAGGCATTTCGGCAGAGGCGAGACGGAATGGGTCATTTCCGCCATCCCGTTTGGCGGTTACGTCAAGATGGTGGATGAGCGCGAAGGCGAAGTGGCGGAACATGAGCTGCATCGCGCGTTCAACCGAAAACCGGTATGGCAACGCATGCTGATCGTGGCAGCCGGTCCGCTGGCCAATCTGCTGCTGGCCATTCTGTTGTACTGGGGGCTGTTTATCCACGGCGTGCCTGGATTAAAAGCCGTGCTGGGAGAAGTTGCACCAAAAACTCCCGCAGCTGCCGCGCAATTGCAATCTCGGGAAACCATACTCAGCGTCAATGGACAGCCTGTCCCCAGTTGGCAGGAGTTCAATTGGGTATTGCTTGATCAGGCGCTGCAGGATGGGAGAGTACAGATTGAGGGTCGTTCGATCAATGGCGAGATACTGCAACACGAACTCGATCTGAAAGTACTGTCTCCCAGCGACCTGGACGGAGATTTCCTGCAAAAGCTTGGTTTGAGTCTTTATCAGCCGGTGGTGCTTCCGATTATTGGGAAATTGGTTGAGAACAGTGTCGCGCAGCGTGCCGGCTTAATGGTTAATGACAAAATTGTTCGCGTCAACGGGCGCGATATCTCACGCTGGTCGGAGCTGGTGGAAGCGGTGAGGAGCCATCCGGGTTCAACGCTGCACCTGGAAATTGAGCGGGCAGGGCATCCGCTGACCATTGACCTTGCGCCGGAAGCCGTTGATGAGGGTGGAATGAAGATAGGCAAAATCGGGGCTGCGCCGCAATTTGATCAGCAGCAGTTTGACACGATGCTGACTACTGTCCGCTATTCACCCTTGGCTGCCTTGTCACAGGGCATACGCAAAACCTGGGAAACTTCGACAATCAGCCTGAAGATGATGGTCAAGATGGTGTTTGGCGAGGTTTCACTGAAAAACCTGAGTGGTCCTATAACCATAGCCGATTATGCAGGACAGTCGGCACAGCTGGGTGTATCTGCCTATTTGGGGTTTCTGGCGCTGATCAGTATCAGCCTGGGGGTATTGAATCTGTTGCCCATTCCCGTATTGGATGGTGGGCATTTGTTGTATTATATGATTGAATTGATTAAGGGCAGTCCCGTGTCAGACAAGGCTTGGGAGGCGGGACAAAATGTGGGGATCGCAGTGCTGGCCACCTTGATGGCGTTTGCTTTGTATAACGATATCAGCCGCCTGATCTTGGGTTAACAATACATGAAATTAACGAAACTGGCGGCGCTCCTGCCGTTGTTGTATGCCACTGCTGCGGCCGCTTTCGAGCCGTTTGTAGTCAAGGACATCCGGGTGGAAGGCATACAGCGAACCGAGGCGGGCACCGTATTCAGTTACTTGCCGGTCAAGGTTGGCGATAAAATGGATGGCGAGCGTGCCGTATCGGCAATTCATGCGCTGTACGCGACCGGATTTTTCAAGGATATCCGTCTGGAAGAAGATCACGGTGTGTTGCTGGTTCAGGTACATGAACGCCCGGCCATCGCCAGCGTTGATATCGAAGGGGTGAAGGAGTTTCCAAAGGACAAGTTGCTGGAAAGCCTTAAATCGGTCGGCCTGGCACAGGGCCGCATTCTGGACCGATCCACGCTGGACAAAGCCGAGCAGGAACTCAAGCGCGAGTACGTGGCAAACGGGAAATATGGTGTGGTGGTCAAGACCAGTTTGACCGAGCTTGAGCGTAACCGGGTAGCGGTGATTATCGACGTGACGGAAGGGGATACATCGAGAATCAAGCAGATCAATATCATCGGCAACCATGCTTACAGCGAAAGCGAGTTGCTGGATCTGATGAAGCTGGATACGCCCAGATGGTCCAGTTGGTTCACCAATAATGACCAGTATTCGAAACAAAAACTGTCAGCCGATCTGGAAACCTTGCGCTCATTCTATCTTGATGCGGGCTATCTGGAGTTTTCGCTCGACTCAACCCAGGTTTCGATCACCCCGGACAAGAAAGATATATACATCACCATCAATCTTACCGAGGGCGCCAAATATTCGATTTCCGACATCAAGCTTTCCGGACCCGAAATGATTCTGCCCCACGACCAGATGCGCAAACTGATCACGGTCAGCGCCGGTGAGGAGTTTTCACGCAAGAAATTGACCGAATCTACGAGCCGGATAGGCGATTGGCTGGGGGATGACGGCTACGCATTTGCCAATGTCAATGCGGTCCCTGAACTCGACAAGGAAAAGCATCAGGTTGCCTTCACCTTCGTGGCCGATCCGGGGCAGCGTGTGTACGTGCGGCGGGTCAATATTGCGGGCAATACCAAAACGCGTGATGAGGTGATCCGGCGTGAGTTCAGGCAAATGGAAGGAAGCTGGTTTTCTGCTTCCCAAATAAAGAAATCCAAACAAAAAGTGGATCGCCTGGATTACTTCAGCGAAGTGAATGTGGAAACACCTCCGGTAGCCGGCACCAATGACCAGTTGGATGTCGATTTGGCCGTAAAGGAAAAACCAACCGGCGATTTTTCGGTTGGCGCCGGAATAGTAAGCGGCCAAGGGCTGGTATTAACTGCCGCCGTAACTGAACGCAACATGTTCGGGTCCGGCAACATTCTTTCCACGCAAGTCAATACCAGCAGGGTAAACCAGATTTACTCGGTATCCTATACCAATCCTTATTTCACCGATGATGGAGTCAGCCGCGGCTTTGACGTATACAGCAGGAACGTAAATTCCACCAGTACGGCAGTCAGCCAATATACCTCTTCAACACTGGGCACGGGGGTGCGTTTTGGCAAGCCGATTAGCGATGATGAAACCATCAGTTATGGTTTGGCCGCAGAGAATACCCATCTTGGGCTCTTGGCCGTCAGTCCGCAGCGTTTTGTGGATTACGTCAACACCTCTGGATCAATTACCAGTGACTTGCTGGGGACGGCCGGCTGGAGCCGGGATAGCCGCGACAGTGTGATAAATACGACGCAAGGGATGGTGCAAAATGTCAATGCTGAAATTGCCCTGCCCGTATGGAGTCAACGCTATTACAAGTTGAAATACAAGCAACAGTGGTTCCATCCGGTTGCGCGAAATGTTACTTTAATGTTGAACGGCGAAGCCGGAGTTGGTCAAGGTTATGGCGGGGATCCCTTGCCTTTCTTCAAGAACTTCTACGCTGGCGGACCGGGTTCCGTGCGCGGCTATGAACCAATGTCTTTGGGGCCAAGGGATATTTCAGATAATTCTCTAGGTGGTACCCGACTTGTCATCGGAAACGCCGAGTTGCAATTTCCGATGCCGGGCATGTCGAAGGAACAATCGGTGCGTCTGAGCGCATTTGTTGATGGTGGCGCCGTGTACGGACCTGGCAATCTGGTAGCCGGGACGTCCGGCATGCGCTACTCTACGGGTATGGCGCTCACCTGGATATCGCCGGTCGGCCCGCTCAAGATCAGTCTTGCGACGCCGTTGAACAGGAAACCAACCGACAAGTTGCAGAAATTCCAGTTTACACTGGGTTCCATATTCTAAATTTTCAAGGAGCAGGAAAGTGAAATTTACTTTTAAATTATTGGCGCCTTTATTGATGACAGTGATGTTTTGTTCTCATGCAACGGCTGCAGATCTTCGGATTGGCGTTGTGGATACAGAGCGAATATTGCGTGAATCAGAGCCCGCGTTAAAAGCGGAGAAGAAAATCGAGAAGGAGTTTGCCACGCGCGATCAGCAAATCAAGGATATGACCCAGCAAGTCAAGGACATCCAAAACTACCTGGACAAGGAGGGAGTCACGTTGCAGGAGGCGGAACGCCGCAACAAGGAACGTGAACTGGATAACGTGAATACGGATTTGCAACGCGCTCAACGCGAATTTCGGGAGGATCTGAACCTGCGCAAGAATGATGAACTGGTAATCGTGCTGGAACAAGCCAACAAGGCAATACAGAAAATAGCCGAAAGCGAGAAATATGATTTGATTTTGCAGGAAGCCGTTTACCGCAATCCCAAAATCGACATCACCGATAAGGTCCTGCAATACCTTTCACAGGAAGCGCCGGCGGCAAAAGCGGATTCGAAATCCGACGCGAAGCCCGATACGAAATCAGACAAAAAATGATATTGAAGCGGGTGGTGGTTGAATGAATCGTACGGCATATCGCCTGGCTGATATTGCAGCACGATTTGGCGGTCGTGTATTGGGCGATGCTGAAACTGCCGTTACCCAGATTGCAACGCTGGATAGCGCCCGACCTGAGCACATTGCCTTTTTGGCCAGCGAAAAATATCGGAGACAACTGGCTGCTACGCATGCCGGTGCTGTCATCCTGGGTGAAAGGGATGCCGATGCGACACAGCTGCCGCGTATCGTCTGCAATAATCCTTATTTGTATTTTGCCAAAGTTTCCTCCTTCCTGAACCCGCCACCGGAAGTAGCGCCTGGGATTCATGCCAGTGCGGTAATCGGGGAGGGCGCGACAATCGACCAGACTGCGCACATTGGTTCGCATACCACTATCGGAGAAAATACCAGGATCGGCGCGCGCAGCATAATCATGTCGGGATGCAGTATCGGCGCGGGGGTTTGCATCGGGGAAGATGTGCTGCTGTATCCCGGAGTAGTGATCTATCACGATTGTATTATAGGAAATCGGCTGATTGCGCATTCGGGTGCCGTGGTCGGAGCCGATGGCTTTGGCATCGCGAGGGATGGTGAATGCTGGTTGAAGATTCCCCAGATTGGCCGGGTAGTCATTGGTGACGATGTTGAAATTGGCGCCAACACAACCATAGATCGGGGCGCGTTGGACGATACCGTAATCGAGGACGGGGTAAAACTGGATAATCAGATTCAGGTGGCGCACAACGTGCACATCGGCGCACATACCGCGATAGCAGGGTGCGTTGGAATAGCCGGCAGCACCACCATCGGACGGCATTGCCGCATCGGAGGCAGCGCCGGCATTCTGGGCCATTTGCAAATCGCGGACAATGTCGAGATATCCTCGTTCACGTTGATTGGCAAGTCCATTAGAGAACCGGGTATTTATACCGGCATCTTTCCATTTGGCGAAAATGAGGAATGGCGCAGAAATGCGGTACATTTGCGCCATCTGGATGAACTGGTGGAAAAAATAAAAACTCTGCAACTGGAAGTTGAGAGCATGAGGAGGAGAGCGCAATGAGTATCCAAATGGACATCCACAAAATCATGGAACACCTGCCGCACCGCTATCCATTCCTGATGATAGATCGGGTGCTGTCAGTTGAATTTGGCAAGGAACTTGTAGCGCTGAAAAATGTTACCATCAACGAACCGTTTTTCCCGGGTCACTACCCGCATCACCCGGTCATGCCCGGTGTAATGATTATTGAAGCGATGGCTCAGGCTGCTGCACTGCTGACTTTTTCCAGCATGGATGACAAGCCCGGTAGCGACACCGTGTATTATTTTGTTGGGATAGATGGTGCACGCTTCAAGCGTCCTGTAGGCCCCGGCGATCAATTGATCCTCAAAGCTACGATCCTGCGTGTGATGCGCGGCCTGTGGAAATTTTCCACAGTTGCCGAAGTAGATGGGGAAATGGCTGCAGAAGCACAGATCATGTGCACCATGCGGGACAAACCGTAGGAGTACACGTGCATCACCCTACAGCCATTATTCATCCTGCTGCCCAAGTGGCCGATGATGTCGAGATTGGGGCCTATACCGTCATCGGTGAACATGTCGAGATCGGGAAGGGAACAGTGATCGACCCGCATGTGGTAATAGGCGGACACACGCGCATAGGCCAGCACAACCGGATTTTTCAGTTCTGTTCACTGGGAGCAATTCCGCAGGACAAAAAATACGCAGGTGAGCCCACTCGCCTGGAAATTGGAGACCATAACGTCATCCGCGAATTCTGCACCTTTAATCTGGGTACTGCGCAGGATGTCGGCGTGACACGCCTCGGCAATCACAACTGGATCATGGCTTATGTTCACCTGGCACATGATTGCCAAGTTGGCAACCACACCGTTTTCGCCAATAACGCGAGTCTGGCCGGGCATGTGGTGGTGGATGACTATGCCATCCTGGGCGGTTTCACCGGCGTGCACCAGTTCTGCCACGTCGGCGCGCATGTCATGACTGGCGTGGGCAGCGTGCTGCTGCAGGATCTGCCGCCTTACGTCATGGTCTCCGGAAGTCCTGCCGCACCCCACGGAATCAATTCGGAAGGACTCAAGAGGCGCGGTTTTTCGAGTGAGGCAATAATGGCCATCAAACGCGCCTACAAGACGCTGTACAAGTCTGGGTTAACCTTGGATGAAGCCAGGGATGCCATCGCGGGGCAGGCGGTGAAATATCCTGAACTCCATCGTCTATCGGATTTTCTGAAGGCATCCACACGCGGCATCATTCGGTAGCCCGATATTTTATAAAGACAGTTTCCTATCTATTCTGCCGCGCGATGTGACTTCTTCCCAATCTTCCCTTCGCGTTGTTTCATTAATCTCTTATCCGATTTTTCTTTATGCATCAGCAAATAAAAACCATCGCAATGGTTGCGGGGGAAGCGTCAGGCGACTTGCTTGGCAGTCACTTGATGGAAGCACTGAAAAGGGAAATGCCCGGACTGCGCTTTATCGGCATCGGCGGGCCCAGGATGCAGTCGGCAGGAATGCATGTATTATTTCCGATGGAAAAGCTTGCGGTGCGCGGCTATGTGGAAGTGTTGCGCCATTATCGGGAGATCATCGGTATTCGCAACAAGCTTCGTAGTCAACTGATTGGCAATCCCCCGGATCTGTTTATTGGCGTCGATGCGCCAGACTTCAATCTCGGCCTTGAGCTGGCGCTGAAAAAACGCGGTATCCCGACCATCCATTATGTCAGCCCGTCCATCTGGGCGTGGCGGGGTGAGCGCATCCATCAAATCAAACGCGCCGTATCGCATGTTCTCGCGCTATTCCCCTTTGAAGCGCCAATCTATGAGAAAGCCGGCGTGCCGGTAACTTACGTCGGGCATCCTTTGGCGGACATGCTTTCCGACGTTCCAAGCCGGACTGCCATGCGCGAAAGGATGCGTATTCCGAAACCGGCCAAGGTGTTTGCCTTGCTTCCGGGCAGCCGACAGAGTGAGGTAAAGCATCTGGCAGAAACCTTCATTGAAACCGCAAAACTGATTTTGCAGAAATTGCCCGGATCTCAGTTCCTGGTTCCACTGGCCAGCCGCGAAACGCGCTTGATTTTCGAAGAGGAACTTTACCGCCAGAATGCTCATGATCTGCCATTCACCGTGATGTTTGCACATGCACATGATGCAATGATCGCATCGGACGCAGTGTTGGTTGCATCCGGCACGGCAACGCTGGAGGCGGCGTTGCTCAAACGACCCATGGTCATTACCTACAAAATGCCGGGGCTGACGTATTGGCTCAGCAAACGCAAGCAATATCAACCCTACGTTGGTCTTCCCAATATTCTGGCAAAACAATTCATCGTACCGGAGCTGTTGCAGGAAGATGCAACACCGGAAAACCTGGCGCAGGCGCTCACCAATCTCGTGCTGGACAAGAATGCGGTCGATGATCTGGACGAGGTCTATTCAGCAATGCTGGCAGCACTGAAACAAAATACCGCTCACAAGGCTGCCATGGCGATCATGCCATACTTGCGTGCGGCATAAGGACTTTTCGCTTTAACCATGTGCAAATGCTAGTTGCGTTGAAACATACAGACCCTGTAATCATCTGTGGAGTCGACGAAGCAGGGCGGGGGCCGCTGGCCGGGCCGGTCTATGCCGCCGCTGTGATATTGGATCCACGATATCCGATTGCCGGGCTTGCCGATTCAAAAAAACTCGGTGAAAAACGGCGCAATCATCTTGCACAGCAAATCAGGCAGTTTGCGTTATCCTGGGCTATTGCCGAAGCCAGTGTGGAAGAAATCGACACCTTCAATATCCTGCAAGCAAGCCTGCTGGCGATGCGCCGCGCAGTCGAAACATTATCACTGCGTCCGACCGAAGTTCTGGTAGACGGCCTGTATTGTCCCGATACCGGCCTGCCAAGCCGGGCCATCGTGAAAGGTGACAATAGCGTCGCGGAAATTTCGGCTGCGTCCATTCTTGCCAAGACTGCGCGTGACAACGCGATGATGGCTTTGCATGAATGCTACCCACAATATGGTTTTGATATTCACAAGGGATACCCGACTGCCGCGCATCTTGCAGCATTGAGATTGCACGGAATTTCCCCAATACACCGAAAGAGCTACAGGCCAGTCAAAGAGCTTCTGTAATTGCAGGGGAGAATAATAGTGATTGCAATGCATTGCTTCCGGCCAACCCCATCAAAACCGGCGAGCCTTTGCCGCTGTTGAAGAACGGAACAATAATGCAGAATGCAGCCTCTTCTGATTCTGACCCAACAAAAAAATCCCGGTCGCAGCAGGCTTCCGATCAGTTCACTTTCAGGTGTCCTCCGTTACCGAGACCACCCTTCACTTCCTGTGCCTTGTAATTCTTGACAGCCTTGATGACATTATTGACTGCGTCGGTAAAGGCGGCGACGACGACCTTGCCTTGGGCGGTATTTGAGTAGCCGCCGCCAACACCACCACCAGCGCCTGCAAACAACCCACCATAGGAGGCTCGAAATATGCAGAATCAGGCGCTTTGCCAAAATACGATATTTGACATAATATACATTATGCGAAGCAACAAAAAGTGACTCGGCCTATAATTAGATCACATCATCAAGTCTGCCCATCCTGCTTCAGGGTTCCCGGAATACGGCTAAGCGCATTTCTACAAATCCGTATTTCATTCCAACTTCTGTGTTGCATTTGGGCGAACTCTGCATTTTTAGAGGTGCACGCGAGCTTCAAATGCAAATCATTTGAGCTGCTAAGTAACATTCATAATAACGCCCAATAATTTAATAAATAAGACTATTAAAAATTTTACCGTTACTCATGAATGTCAATATGCGAATTTTTCAATATCTGTGGCATCGCCAAAATCAGATAATACCCCATGGACCATAAAGTGAGTAAGGCAGCGAGATATATCAAAAAAGTACCTAGTTTAACCGTGAGCAAACCAAACAATGGTTCCTGATATAGCAAAAATAGAATGGCTATCATTTGGAATGTCGTCTTGATCTTGCCAAGCATGGATACAGCAATATTCTTCCCTGCCCCCAGTTTAGCCATCCATTCACGCAGTGCCGAGATGGCGATCTCTCGTCCTATGATAATGAAGGCAATTATTGCGTCCACCTGTTCCAGACTCACCAGCAATATCAGCGCTGCAGCAACCATCAGCTTGTCGGCGACTGGGTCAAGGAAAGCGCCAAAGGCAGAAGTCTGGTTCAATGACCTGGCAAGATACCCATCAAGCCAGTCTGTGATTGCCGCAAATGCAAAGATAAGTGCGCTAAACAAATGTTTGTAATGCAGACTGATGGTTTCATCAGATAAGTAAAACATGCCAAGGAATACCGGGATCATGACGATCCTGAACCAGGTTAACAGGTTCGGAATATTGAATGGCATGAGCTCAGATGTTTCCGTTAATGAAATTGCCGATAAATTTTTTCTGCCAGGGCCGAGCTGATGCCCTCTACATTCACCAATTCATCCAGGCTGGCTTGCTGAACTCCTTTAAGTCCACCGAAATGCGCCAGCAAGTTGCGCCTGCGCTTTTCTCCCACTCCGCCTATCTCTTCCAGCATGGATGCGGTTCTTGTCTTGCCTCGTCTGGCGCGATGGCCGCTGATTGCAAATCTGTGCGCTTCGTCACGAACTTGTTGTATCAAATGTAAGGCCGGGCTATCCGGTGCTAATTGTAACGACTTTTCTTCTCCCGGTCGCAACAATTGCTCCAATCCGGGCTTCCGTTCTACTCCCTTGGATACGGCGAGCAAGGGTATATCAATTAATCCAAGCTCGGTCATCACTTCTACGGCGACACTCAGTTGCCCGGCTCCGCCGTCTATCAAAATAAGATCCGGGCGCTTGCCCTCGCCGGCTTGCAGTTTCTGGTAACGACGCAGAACAACTTGCCGCATCGCCGAATAATCATCTCCCGCCGTGATGCCAGTAATGTTGTAGCGCCGATATTCGGCATTGCGCATGGCCAGATTTTCGTACACCACACAGGATGCCACGGTCGCTTCACCCATGGTATGGCTAATGTCAAAGCATTCGATGCGCCCCAGTTTCTTCAGCCCCAATGCAAAACGTAATGCTTCAATTCGGGTGGCCTGTCCGGCTTGTTGTCCGGACCGCTGATGAAGCGCCAGCCAAGCGTTTTTCTCGGCCATCTCAATCCATTGTTTGCCATCGCCTGTAGCCTGATAACGAATGGTCACTTTTCGTTTAGCCAATTCACTCAGCAAAGTCTCCAGGGCTTCAAGTGCGACATGCCGGTTAATAAGCACCAGTGGCGGGGGCGCATTGCGATTCAGATAATGCTGTGCCAGAAATGCCTCCAGCACTTCGACGCGAGACTGGCCTTCGGCATTCTGGGGAAAAAAGCTTTTATCTCCCAAATGCCGCCCGCCTCTAACCATTGCCAGGTTTACGCATGGCGTTCCATTCAGATCGACTGCGGCGACTATGTCAGCATCGGTATCCCGCACACTCTCGACGAATTGTTTTTGCTGCACGGTGAATAGCGCCTGCAACTGATCGCGCAGTACCGCCGCTTGTTCATAATGTTGGGTTTCGGCTGCGACCTGCATGGCCTGATTTAAGGCAGCCTCAACCTCAGACTGTTTCCCCTGCAATAACAGTGCTGCATTTCGAATGGAATCCGCATAATCCTTCTCGCTGATCAACCCAACGCAGGGTGCGGTGCAGCGATGAATCTGATGCAGCAAACAGGGCCGAGTCCGGTTGTTGAATACGCTGTCCTCGCAGGTGCGGATGCGGAATACCTTTTGCAGCAAGTCGATAGTTTCCTTGGCGGCGGAAGAGTTAGGGTAAGGCCCAAAGAATTGATGCTGCTTGCCAGTCGCGCCACGATAATAAGTTATGCGCGGGAATTGATGTTGGCTAAGAACAATATATGGGTAAGACTTATCGTCTCTAAACAGTATATTATAACGTGGAGTTAATGTTTTTATTAAGTTGTTTTCCAGCAATAATGCCTCAGCTTCGGTGCGCGTGACGGTCACCTCTATGTTGGCGATATGCGACACCATCAGGCGAATTCTGGGCGAAATGCTGGTCTTCTGAAAATAGGAAGCCACGCGCTTTTTCAGTTGTGACGCCTTGCCGACATACAGGACTTGTCCGCCCTTATCCAGCATTCGGTAAACCCCCGGCAACAAAGGCAGGCAGGCGATGAATGCCTTGGGATCAAATTTGTTTGTTTGCTTCAAGTGTGTGCAAATACCCTGCTATAGCGCGGAAAACATCATGGAACATTGCCTCGGTAAGGCGTTTGGTCTGGGTATTGTAGCGACTGCAATGGTAGCTGTCATACAAAACCATGCCGTTCGGCAACTCGTGTCGCACACCGTGCGTAAACGCATGTTCCTTGATGCGTAACCCAAGCGCCCGCAGCACCGCATTGTGGGCTACCGTCCCTAAAGCCAATATCACCCCATTTTTTGGTAATCCGGTCAGTTCCTCCACCAGGTAGGCATTACATTGCTTGACTTCGTCAGGCAAAGGCTTGTTCTGCGGCGGCAGGCAACGCACCGCATTGGTTATGCGGCAATCATCCAGTTCCAGTTCGGCATTGATTTGCCCGCTTGCATCCAGTGGTTCACCCGATGAAGCGAATCCGAATTGATGCAAGGTGGAATACAGAAGGTTCCCCGCGTAGTCACCTGTGAATGGCCTGCCGGTGCGGTTCGCTCCATGCATTCCGGGCGCAAGTCCGACGATCAGTAATCGTGCATGGCAACCGCCAAATGACGGCACCGGCCTTGCGTGGTATTCGGGATAAGATTTCCTGACCTCATGAAGAAACTGGGCAAGGCGTGAACAGGACCTGCAATTTTCTGAAAATGCCACGCGTCAATATCCCGCAAACAATATTGCCCAGATTACCAGAGACAGTTCCAAGACTATGACAAGGTAGCAATAGTGCCAACCCGGTTTCTTCCCGGCAAATGGATCTAGCAGAGAACGCTCCGCCCCTTCCTGCAACGCTGCAACGCGAGTCAGCGAAGCACCCAATGCAATATTAATCCTGGCGCGTGGGTTAGCCGGAATCATGATGGTCAATCTCATTTTAGTTGGTAGTGAATTGTATTGGATATATTCCGGAAACCATAGTAAAAAAGGAATGACACATGAAAGCGCTATCAAACCCGATGCACACGTGGAACTTGACCTTCCTATCGGCATTGGATTGATTTGCATCTGCACATTGTAAAATTGGTTGAGTAAGTATCCCCCGGCAAAGCCGGGGGCTTTAATTTGTGAGCTGCTCAAAGCGGCTGAACGGGGTCGCTTACGCGGCCCCTAACCTTTGGGCCACCTGATGGGTGGCCAGTCAACGCCACAAGTTCATCTGCTCCAGGTGCCTGTCTTCTGCCTCCTGATGGCGAATGTATTCTCGTATCAACTCTTCGTCTCGTCCTACCGTTGACACAAAATAGCCTCTCGCCCAGAAGTGTTGCCCTACAAAGTTGCGCTTACGCTCCCCGTACATTCGGGCCAAATGAATCGCGCTCTTTCCTTTGATATATCCCACCACCTGCGACACCGAATATTTCGGCGGAATCGATATCAACATATGCACGTGATCCTGCATCAAGTGCCCTTCTTCTACATTGCTCTCTTTGTACTTGGCCAACTTCCTGAACACCTCCCCGAGGTGCGGCCTCAGCTGCTCGTACAAAGTTTTCCTTCTACACTTCGGAATGAATACCACGTGGTATTTGCACTCCCACTTGCTATGGCTTAGGCTTTCGCTGTCGTCCATCTCGATTCTCCTTTCTTCGTGTGCTTGGCGGCTCACGGTTTGGAGTGTCGCAGATGGACTCCCGTAAATGTCAAACTGCTACTGTCACCCCGGCATAGCCGGGGGATTTCCCATCATGGGTTAAATTCCCGCATCCCAATCGGGCAATTCGCTAAACTACGCCGCACCATGAAAGGATGCCCATGAAGCCAACCCGCTCCCTGTCAAGTCTTGAAGCGCTGGAGGATTATGACCCCGACTCGATCCCGGTTGAACAAGCGAAACGGTTGATCCATCACTTTTTGCATCCTATCGAAGGACGGGAAACAATAAATCTGCGTGCTGCTTTGCATCGCACTTTGGCTGAGGATGTCACCTCCCCGATGAACGTTCCTCCGCATGACTACTCTGCAATGGATGGATATGCCGTTCGTTCCGCAGACCTGGAAACCGGTGCTGTCAGGTTTCGGCTGGTTGGCAGCAGCTTTGCCGGGCATCCGTTTGCCGGGCAGGTTTCCAGGGGTGAATGTGTGCGCATCATGACCGGCGCATTGATACCCGCTGGTTGCGATAGTGTGATCATGCAGGAGCAGGCACGCGCAGAAGAAGATTCTGTAATAATTGATGGCCGCCATCGCCCCGGGCAGAATCTGCGCCACATCGGAGAAGACATGCGTATCGGAGAAAAAGTGCTCGCCCAGGGCCAGATGATTCGCCCTGCGGAGATGGGCCTGCTCGCCTCACTTGGATTCAGTGAAATAAGTGTATTCCGCAAACTGAAAGTCGCTGTCTTTTCGACCGGCGATGAATTGCAGCAACCGGGCGCCCTACTCTTGCCTGGCCAGATATATGACAGCAACCGCTATACGCTGATTGGACTGTTGCATGAATTGGCAGTGGAAGTTCTAGACATGGGCAGCGTCCGGGATGATCGTGTCAGCCTCAAGGCGGCCTTGCTGGAAGCTGCCGACAAGGCTGACGTCATCATCACCAGCGGCGGCGTTTCAGTGGGTGAAGCCGATCATATCCAGCAAATGTTGGCGGAAATCGGCGAAGTCGTATTCTGGAAGATTGCCATGAAACCCGGCAGGCCGCTTGCTTACGGCAAGATCGGCGATTGCCATTTTTTCGGGTTGCCCGGCAATCCCGTCGCCGTCATGGTGACTTTCCAGCAATTTGCACGCGATGCCTTGCGCATCCTGATGGGTCAAACAATCGAGCCTGCTCTGACCATTAAGGCTGTCTGCATTGACACAATCCGGAAATCGCCGGGACGCATCGAATTCCAGCGCGGCATCCTGAGCCAGGACGCGCAAGGGAGATTCGTCGTTCACAGTACCGGCAATCAAGGGTCCGGCGTACTCAGTTCCATGAGCAAAGCCAATTGCTTTATTGTTCTTCCGCTGCAACTGGGCAATTTAGAGGCCGGCAGCCAAGTCGATGTTCAGCCATTCGTTTGCTTCTGATCATTCAGAAGCCCGCTGAGTGGAACAGGCTGCATCCTCATTAAGTTGGCCTAAGCCATATTCATGGTGGAAACTCAGGCAGCGAATGGATGACGTAGCACAATGGTTTCGTCGCGCTCCGGCCCGGTGGAGACCATGTCTACCGGTATGCCGCATATTTCCGCCATGCGTTGCAGGTAATTTCGCGCTTGCAGCGGCAGTTCTTCGTAGTGTTGCACGCCCACTGTGCTGCCGCTCCATCCCGGCATATCCTCGTATATCGGCTGGCACCCGGTCAGCGCATCGGCACCTACCGGCAGGATATCGCTGTATTGCCCGTTGATCCGATAACCCACTCCGATGCGTACTGTCTCCATGCCGTCCATTACATCGAGCTTGGTCACGCACAGGCCTGACACGCCATTGATCTGGATGGAGCGCTTGAGTGCTGCCGCATCGAACCAGCCACAGCGGCGCGCGCGTCCGGTGGTGGAACCGAATTCGTGCCCCCTCTCGGCCAGCATTTTGCCTATCGGATCCTGCTTGGTTTCCGCATCGTAAAGTTCAGTGGGGAACGGGCCTGATCCGACCCGCGTGGTGTATGCCTTGGTGATACCCAGCACATAATGCAGGCTCTGCGGTCCGACGCCGCTACCGGCACAGGCTGCACCGGAAATGCAGTTGCTGGATGTGACGAATGGATAGGTGCCGTGATCTATATCCAGCAACGTTCCCTGCGCGCCTTCAAACAGCAGGTTCTGCCCTGCCTTGTTCGCCTCGTATAACGCCCGCGGGACATCCATCACCAAAGGCTTGAGACGTTCTGCCAGCGCCATCGCATGATCCAGCGTTTGCTGAAAATCGACCGTGGCAGTATTGAAATAATTCTTCAGCACAAAATTGTGATAATCAAGAACCTCACCCAGCTTGGCGGCGAATCTCTCGCGGTGAAATATATCCTGCAGGCGGATGGCACGGCGCGCCACCTTGTCTTCGTATGCAGGACCAATACCACGCCCGGTGGTGCCTATCTTGCCCGCGCCCTTGGCCGCTTCACGCGCCTGATCCAGCGCCACGTGGTAGGGCAGGATCAGCGGACAGGCCTCGGAAATACGCAGGCGATTTTGCAGGTCCACGCCGGCTGAAATCAACTCATCCATCTCTTTCAGCAACGCCTGGGGCGACAGCACCACACCATTGCCGATGTAGCACACCACATGCTCACGCAGGATGCCGGAAGGAATGAGGTGCAACACTGTCTTCTTGCCACCGATAACAAGAGTATGGCCCGCATTGTGCCCGCCCTGAAAACGCACTACACCCTGAGCATGGTCTGTTAGCCAGTCCACCACTTTGCCCTTGCCTTCATCACCCCATTGGGTGCCTATCACCACTACATTCTTGGACATTATCAGGAGCTTCCTTCATTAAACCAGACGACAGTCCACGCTCCGTCGCGCATCTCCAGGCCACGGTCGCAATTCAATTCGGAACGATGCGCCGGATTGCCCAGCAGATCCACCACCACGGCCTGGCCCTGCGCACGCAGTTCGGCGATTTTTTCCTGCAACAGTTCATCATCGAGATGCGGCGCCAGTATGCCTGCAGGTTGCACCTGCTTTTCCAGCAAGCCATACAACTGGCGCAGGTCCATGCTGAAACCGGTGGCCGGGCGCGC
This sequence comes from Gallionellaceae bacterium, assembly GCA_049582805.1. Lineage (GTDB taxonomy): Bacteria > Pseudomonadota > Gammaproteobacteria > Burkholderiales > Gallionellaceae > CAVXFS01. The sequence continues at coordinate 31,733 of JBAUUR010000170.1, forward strand.
CCGGCCGAAGCTCCTGCCAACATCATCGTAGCGGCCACCCAATGCAATGGCATCGTGGCTGCCAGCATGATAGGCAGCAAATACCATGCCGCTGTGGTAGTGGTAACCACGCAATTCTGCCAGATCTATACCGACACTGGATGCTTGTGGTCCCAGGCAGGCAGCCGCTTTTTCCAGCTCATCCAGTGCTGCAACAACTTCCGTGAAATCCGGCAGCATCGCGCGGGCGCGGACGATCACCTCCAACCCGCCGTAAAGATTCGGCAACTCCAGCAGTACATCCCGCACATCCTGCGTCAGATCGCCGGTCAGAGCCCGCAACGCAGGAACATCCTTGCCCTGCAATGCAACAAACAATTCCGCCTCAAGATCTTCGTCTATTGATGCATGCGACACCAGCGCACGGAACAACCCAACGTGCCCAAGGTCAATATGCACGCCATCAATACCCAAGACAGCCAGGGACTGCAGCATCAGGCGTTGAATTTCCAGATCGCTTTCTAATCCGCTGTGCCCATACAGTTCCGCGCCAATTTGCAACGGTTCACGGGTGCGCATCAGCCCGGCCGGCTGGGTATGCAGCACACTGCCCGCATAGCACAGACGGGTTACTCCCTGACGGTTGAGCAGGTGCGCGTCTATGCGCGCCACTTGCGGCGTGATATCGGCACGCAAGGCCAATGTGCGACCGCTCAATTGATCAATCAGCTTGAAAGTGCGCAAATCCATATCGCGGCTGTCATCGATCAGCAACGATTCGGCGTATTCCAGCAATGGTGGTGAAACCAGCTGATAGCCGTGCCGGCGCAGCAATTCCAGAACGTCTGCGCGCATGCGTTCTATGCGCCAGGCCTCGTCTGGCAACATGTCCTGAATATATTCAGGCAACAGCCAATTCGAATTAGCCATCAGGACGCACTCACCAATTCACCAGATACAACAACACCAGGCCTGACAGCATGGCAGTCAAGCCAATAAAGCGAAGTTGTCCATCACTAAGCTGAACCAGCTTGCGAAACGTATCGCGCCACAGGTTGGGAAACAGAAATGGCACGATGCCTTCGATTACCAGCATTAGCGCCAAACCTATCAGCCAATAACTCAGCACGTCCTATTTTCCGGGATTCTTGAAATATTTGAAGAATGCAGAACTTGGATCAACCACCAGAAGATCACCCTTGTTCCTGAAACTTTGCTTATAAGCATCCAGGCTGCGGTAGAAGGCATAGAACTCCGAATTCCGCCCATAGGCAGCCGCATAAGTCGAAGTAGCAGTGGCATCGCCCTCACCCTTGATTTTCTGTGCGTCACGATAGGCATCGGCAAGGATGACCTGACGCTGCCTGTCGGCGTCGGCACGAATCTGTTCACTCTCGGCATTACCGGTTGCACGCAACTCATTGGCTACGCGCTTGCGTTCCGCGTCCATGCGGCGAAATACCGAATCGCTGATCTCTGGCGGAAAATCCACGCGCTTCAGGCGCACATCCAGAACCTCGACGCCGATCTTGTGTGCATCGGCATCGGTTTTCTCGCGCAGAATACTCATGATCTGGTCACGATCGCCGGATATCACCTCGTGTATGGTGCGCTTGCCGAACTCCTCGCGCATGGATGAGTTGACTGTCTGCATCAGGCGAGTTTGCGCGAGCGCTTCGTCACCGCCCAGACTGATGTAATACTGTTTTACATTGGCGATGCGCCACTTGACGAAGTAATCCACCATCACGTTCTTCTTTTCAGCGGTGATGAAGCGCTCCGGCTCAGCGGAATCCAGCGTCTGGATACGGGAATCGAAATAGAGCACATTCTGTATCAGCGGTATCTTGAAATACAAACCCGGCTCGGTCTTCACCGAGACGACTTCTCCAAGTTGGAAAACAATGGCGTTTTGGCGCTGGTCCACCACGAATATGCTCAGGCTGAACAGTACCAAGGCAATGACTACTGCCACCAGAATATTGACGGACATATTTTTCATGGGCGAGCCTCTCTATCACGCCCCAGACTGCTATCGCGCATTCGGGTGTCAACCGGAATATCGGTAGTGGATGGTGGTACCGCCTGTGCCACCGGCTGAGTATCAGGTGTCGGCGCTACTGTTACTGTGTTTGCGTTCTGCATCAGTTTATCCAGCGGCAGGTACAACAGGCTGTTGTTGCCGCTCTTCTGGTCGAGCAGCACCTTGCTGCTGTTGGTGAAGACCTGCTGCATCATGTCTAGATACAAGCGCTCGCGTGTTACGGCCGGCGCCTTCTCGTAGGCTGATAATACCTGCCTGAAGCGGCTCGCATCACCTTCGGCATTTGCTATCACGCTTTGTTTATAACCTGCAGCCTCCTGCATCAATCGCGCAGCGGCACCCTTGGCCTTGGGCACCACGTCGTTGGCATAGGCTTGGCCCTCGTTCTTCTGGCGCTCGCGATCCTGTCCCGCTTTCACGGCATCATCGAAGGAGGCCTGCACCTGCTCGGGGGGCTGTGCGTTCTGCATGGTCACCTTGCTTATCAAAATTCCAGATTTGTAGCGGTCAAGTATTGATTGCATCAGTTTGGTGGTCTCCGCCGCCACCTGTTCACGCCCTTCATAGAGCACGAAGTCCATCTTGTTTTTCCCGACCACTTCACGAATGGCGGTCTCCGCTGCCTGCCTTACGTTTTCTTCAGGCGCGCGGTTGTTGAACAGATAAGCCGCAGGATCATTCAGAAAATATTGCACGGCGAACTGGATATCGATGATGTTTTCGTCGTCGGTCAGCATCAATGATTCCTGCGGCATCTTGTTCTTGACGTTGTCGCGATAGCCGACTTCGACGGTCCTGACCTGGCTCAGGTTGACGATTTCTACAGTTTCAATGGGAAAGGGATAGTGCCAGCGAGGTCCTGGCTGCGTGGTTTCGATATATTTGCCAAACCGCAACACCACACCGCGCTGGCTGGCATTCACGATGTAAAAACCGCTGGCGATCCAGATTAACGCTACAATCACCACCACCAATCCGACGCCGCCGAAATTTCCCAGTCCGCCTTTTTCACCGCCAGTGTTCCCTCCGTTTTTCCTTCCACCGAAAAACGATGAGATTTTCCTGTTAATGTCCTTCAACACCATTTCCAGGTCTGGCGGACCACCGCCACTCTTGTTGCCCCACTGTGGGTCGTTCAATCCCATATTCTATCCTGTGCTAAATCATACCGTTTTGAGGCTGCCAGGTGCTTTCTGGCCACTTCCATCTCCAGCAAGGCAGCACGCAAGTCGGCCATTCCTGCGCCGGTTCTGGCACTTAAGCGAATCAGCGAGATTCTACCATATTCACCCCGCTCTACAGCAGGCGGCAACCCCTGCAGATCTATCTTGTTCAACACAAGAATCTGCGGAATGTGTGGTCCATTGATTTCAGCCAGAACCTCGTTGACTTCAGCAATCTGTTCATCGCGATCAGGACTATTGGCGTCCACCACATGCAACAACAAATCAGCCTGGGCCGTCTCTAACACGGCAGCAGCTATCTCCTGAACCTTGCCGCTGCCCGCATACAGGCAGGATCAGGACGTTGGCGTTTGCCCTCAATGAGCGCAACTTCACCAACCCCGGCGCTGCCGGCCAGCAAGCGAAATTCTTCCAGATTTTCCGCGTAATCGGGTTCACCAAAATCCAGACTGAGCAAGATGGCAGAGTCGGCCACACCCACGCCAGGCATTACTCGTCATCTGACTGGATAGTTACTGCGCGTGCCGGAACGATGGTCGAAATGGCATGTTTGTATACCATCTGGGTTACGGTGTTTTTCAGCAGAATCACATACTGATCAAACGAATCAACGTGGCCTTGCAACTTAATGCCGTTTACCAGGTAAATGGCGACCTGCACATGTTCCTTGCGCAACGTATTCAGGAACGGGTCTTGTAAATGTTGCCCTTTTGTAGTCATGATGGTAACTCTTGTTGTTATGGGAAAGTAACTCTACTGGATTTTTTGGGTAACTGGAAGCATATAGGGCCAAGTTCTCGAAACTGGCCACAATATGAAAAACCATGAAGGTTGATGAAAATTGTGTCGATTTCGAATTTATTAACTGGTAGACATCAATGGCACAAACTTGTTCCAGAGAAATTCTTGTCGGCCCAATAATGCAAGACGCATTTCAATGATGATGCCCGCCTAGCCCATGCGAGTGGCCATGTGTTAACTCTTCCGGAGTGGCAGATCTCACTTCAGTGACGGTGCCGACGAAATTCAGGGTCTTTCCGGCCAGAGGATGATTGCCATCAACGGTTACTTCATCATCAGTAATATCCACAACTGTAAACAGCATGAAGTCATCATCACTCGTACCTTCTGCCCCTCCTTCAAACCGCATGCCAATTTCCACGTTCTCAGGAAAAAGACTGCGCGGCTCAACGCGAACTAGTTCATGTTCATACTCGCCAAAAGCCTCTTCCGGTCCCATTGTGACATTGAACTGCGCACCAACTTCCTTGCCCTGCAATGCTTCTTCAACTGCCGGAAATATTCCGTCGTAGCCGCCATGCAAGTAACTTACCGGATCATTGGATTTTTCCAATAACAACCCCTCACCATCCGATAACTCATAGAGCAGGGAAACGACCGTGTTTTTTAAAATTTTCATTTCAGTTCCTTTATCAGGCCCAATATCTCATGGGCGTGACCATGGGCATGAACACCATACAAGGCATATCGTATTTTCCCCTGCTTGTCTATCACAAATGTGGAGCGCTGAATGGCAATCCTCTTTTGCCCCTCCACTTCTTTATCATAAAGCACGCCATACTTTTTGCATACCTTGCAACCCACATCGGACAAAAGAAGAACGGAAAGTCCATACTTGTCGCGAAACTCGGCATGGCTCAGGCATTCATCGCGGCTCACGCCAATGACCAGGGCATCAAGCCGGATGAAATCATCTTCCAGGTCGGAAAACTCGTTGGCTTCCATGGTGCAACCGGGAGTGTCATCTTTTGGATAAAAATACAGAACAATGATTTTCTTTCCTCGTTGCGACTGCAGATTGAACATTTCCATATCAGCGTCGGGCAATTCAAATTGGGGCGCATCCATTCCTGCTTGCAACATCATATGCTGATTCCTCCTGCCGGAAATTCTATCCGATTTCATTCGTAGTAAAAGTCTTTTTGGCGAATCTATCCGAAGTTATAATCCGGCAATGAAGGAAACCATGACTATTCCAGGTGGCTTGACTGCGGATAAATTTCTGCATGATTACTGGCAGAAGAAGCCGCTGCTCATCCGCAAAGCCTTCCCTGACTTCAAAGGCCTGCTTGACCCGCAGCAATTGATCTCATTGGCATGCAGGGACGATGCCCAGGCGCGACTGGCCAGCCAACAGCGCGGCAAATGGCAATTGCAGCATGGCCCGTTCAAAAAAAAGGATTTCAGCCTATCCGCCGGAAGCAAGTGGACCGTGCTGGTTCAGGGGGTAAACCATTGTCTGCCGCAAGGTGCTGATTTGCTCAAGCACTTCAGTTTTGTGCCACATGCGCGCCTGGATGATCTGATGGTGAGTTATGCACCCAAGGGTGGTGGTGTTGGCCCGCATTTCGATTCCTACGATGTGTTTCTGTTGCAGGGAATGGGACATCGCCGCTGGCAGATTTCCACCCAATCAGACCGGACGTTGCTCGAAGATGCGCCTCTGCGTATCCTGAAACATTTCAAGGTGGAACAGGAATGGGTGCTTGAAGCTGGCGACATGCTTTATCTTCCTCCGCACTGCGCCCACAATGGCATCGCAGAGGACGACTGCATGACTTATTCCATAGGATTCCGCACGCCGGCCTATCAGGAACTGGCTGAACAGTTCCTTGTATATCTGCAAGATCGGATTTGCGTCAGTGGCATGTATGCAGATCCTGACCTCAAGCTGCAACTTCACCCTTCTGAAATTGGTGCGGAGATGTTGCGGCAGGTGATACAAGCCACCCGTCAGGTGCGGTGGAAAAAACGTGATATAGCCGATTTCCTCGGGTGCTACCTTTCGGAACCCAAACCGCATATTGTTTTCGATCCGCCGGTTACTCCGTTAACCCGGAAACGATTTGCCCGGATCATGCAGACGCGCGGCATTGAGCTTGACCTGAAATCGCTGATGCTGTGTCATGGTGACACTGTGTTCATAAACGGAAACGCCCATACGGTCAAAGCCGGGGTCTACCGCATATTGCGTTCATTGGCCGATAGCCGCAGGCTTGCTCCTGCCGATTTGGCTGAGCCAGTCCTCAGCCTGCTTTACCAGTGGTATATCGACGGTTATATTTCACCAGTAATGAATTAATGAATGGTAACCAATGAGTGAAATTCCACAACATATGGCTTTGAACAGCACAAGGGATTACATAGATGCGCTGGATACGCTTTGCGGCTTGGCACAACGCAGCCTGTATATGTTCGAAAAGGATTTCGAAGGAATAGGCTTCAATGCGGAAGCACGCTATGATATCTTGCGCGGCTTTCTGCTTGCCAGCCCGACGAACCGCTTGCACCTGCTGGCTCATGATACCCGCCCACTGGAGCAACGTTGTCCGCGCATGATGATGTTGTTGCGGCAGTTTTCATACAACATGCATATATTCCGCACGCCTGAGCATCTTCGGGGCGTTTCGGAACCATTTGCCGTTGCAGATGAGTTGCATTACGTGCGTCGGTTTCACTTCGACGACCCGCGCGGCATTCTGGCTCGCTGCGACGCCGGGGGCGCCCGGACTCTGCAATCCCGCTTTCTGGAAATGTGGTCTTCATCCCATGCCGCGGTTTCTGCCACTACTCTTGGTTTATAGAATAGTCAAGCAAATCGAGTTGAATTACCACAGGCGTACTTGATTTTCTCCCATGACCGTATAAAATGCTGCGTCCTCTTCATAGCATATCGCCTATGGATTAGGCATTAAGTGCTCTATTTATTTAATTTTAAATTCTATCAAAGGAAATTCAACATGAAATACTCCGCCCTGATTGCAGCCATATTGGCTTTATCTCTTTCCGCTTGCGGTCAAAAACCAAGCGAAGCGCCTGCTGCACCGGCGCCTGCCGCTCCTGCATCGGCAGCCTCCGCACCTGCCACCACTACGACAACCACTACCACAGAAACTGCTGCATCTGCACCGGCACCGGCTATGAAGCAATAATTCCAGCACCGGAAATGACAAGCCTTGGCAGCAATAGCCGGCTTGCCAGATCGCATCAAAACCAGTTGATGCCGAAATGCAAAACGCCTCACTTTAGTGAGGCGTTTTGTTTTGCGGATTTATTGAACAATGCGCGGGAAAGGGGTACACCCGAGATCATTTTGTGCAGGCAGCCCGTCACTGAATTGTTCGCCAATCTGTCCCCTCGCTCTGGCTGGCTACCGCAATCCAGTCGTCACTGCAATTAAGCACTTCACTCAGAGCTCGTACCGCGAGTTCCGGCAGGTTATTGTTCCTGCTCAAGTGCGCCGCCACAATATGTTGCAGGCGGTCCGTCCGCAACCTTGCCAATAAGGCCGCCGCATCGGCATTGCTCAGATGGCCCATGCGTCCACCAATACGCTGCTTAAGATGGTAGGGATAATCACTGTTAGCCAATAAGTCCGCATCGTGGTTGCATTCAAGCACTAGCGCATCGCTGCCGCTCAGCATCATCTCGATGTGCGGAGTACTGCATCCCGTATCGGTCAATACGCCCAACCGTCTGGCACCATCGCTGAACACATATTGCACTGGTTCTTCTGCATCATGCGGAACGGCGTAGGGCTGTATCAGCAAGTCACCAATGGAAAAACAATGATGCGGTGAAATTTCAGTCAGGTCCGGCAGCGCGGCCAGGTGATTGGCCTTCGAACGCAGCGTGCCGTGCGTCAGCCACACTGGAATGGAAAATTTGCTCGCCAGACGGGCCACACCCGAGATGTGATCACCATGCTCATGAGTGACGACAATCCCGTTGATGCAATCAACCGTCAAACCAAGGCGTGCGAGACGTGCATGCGTATCAGACAAAGCGAAACCACAATCCATCAGCAGGCATGTTGTGCCGCTCTGCACAAGCAATGCGTTTCCTTCGCTCCCGCTCCCTAGTAACGCAAACCGCATGGACTGTTACTGTTTGCTTAGGCTATTGTACAGCTCATCGACAATTGACTGCGTAGTTGCATCATTTCCACCCTCGCTGTTATGCGCACCCACTTCGCAATTCGCGCCACTCTCATGCACAAAAACCTGGTAGTGCATGGGCTTGGACTCCTCGCTTTTCTGCCAGAAAGCGAGCTTGCTCCACCCTTTTTCCTGGTGGACTGTCTCAACGCGGACGAAATATAACCCCTTGTCCCTGTCCTTATCTTCAACCACGATGTTAGCATGATCCAATGCTATACCTACCCTGCGCCAGCTCCTGTCGAACGGTTCGGCCAACAGTATTACCTTCCCGCCATTCGGCTGGGATTGAAGCGTTACTGCACCTGATGTTTCCGGCTCGGCTTCAGCGGTACCTGTGGATATTCCGTTCTGTTTCTGCAAGTCGCCACCCAGCTTGGCCATCAGCATCTGTATCGTGGCAGCTTCCAACTCAGGGTCATTCGGGCGTGCTTGCCACTTGAACTCCTTCTTATCGGAACTCAGTACTTCCTCCATCCCGTATTGAGTCACATAGATTTCAGTTCCATTTCCATCCGGGCTGCGCTCGATGCGAGTGCGGTACATATCCCTTTCGCCGGAATCATACAAGTTGTCGAATACCTTGCCCAAAATTTTCCGCAAACCGGTCTTGGGGATTTTTTCACGGTTCTCCGCCCAATCGGTTTCGATAACACCCGCCTGCGGATTTTCGGTCTTGATGACAAAACCGTTCTCTTTCCAGAATTCCTTGATCAGCGGCCACAGATTTTCTGGCTTGTCGTCCACCAACAACCATCGATGCGAGCCGCTATGCATAAGACGCACTTTTCTGCTTTCGGGCAATACCGCGGTGGAAGCGATCGGCTGCGTCGCGCTGCTTTTTGCATAGTCGGAATAGCTTGCCGATTCGCTGTTCGCTTGCGGAATGGCATACTGGTCCCCGGTAGCGGGCGCCGTCAGATCAGGGGGAACCTCAAGCGAGGGAACCTTGGTAGCAGTAGCAGCAGCAGATTTGTAATCTACCCGTTTGTTTTCCAGATTCATGCTGCCGCATCCAGCCATCAATAAAACCAGAAACAACGGGGAAAGATGGAATAATTTCATACCGATCCTAGAATTGCCATAAATCATTGAAGCACTCCCGCCTGACGCATCGCATCTTCAAGTACTGTATGCAATGATTCGGCCAACGGGGTCAGCGGCAAACGCAATACATTTCTTATCTTGTCCAGGCGCGCCATTGCCCATTTCACCGGGATCGGATTGGCTTCCACGAACAGGTGGCGATGCAATCCCAGCAGGCGGTAATTGATTTCACGCGCCGTTGCCACATTGCCATTCAATGCTGCCATGCACATCTCATGCATCAATTTCGGCGCCACGTTGGCAGTAACCGAAATCGTGCCCTGCGCACCCAGCAGCATCAGCGCCAACGTGCTTGCATCATCACCACTGTAGACTGCAAAGTCCCTGGGACAGCGCTGCAACAAGTCACTGCCGCGCTCGATACTGCCTGTCGCATCCTTGATGCCGACGATGTTGGGAATCTGCGCCAAGCGCAGCACCGTATCGTTGTGCATGTCAGCAGCGGTGCGGCCAGGCACGTTATACAAGATGTGTGGCATATCGACCGCCTCGGCGATGGCCCTGAAGTGCAGATACATCCCTTCCTGGGTAGGCTTGTTATAGTAGGGAACTACGGTTAGAGAGGCGTCGGCTCCGGCCTTCTTCGAAAACCTGGCCAGCTCGATGGCCTCTGTAGTCGAGTTGGCACCAGTTCCGGCAATGATCGGGATGCGTCCGGCAGCATGCTCCACAGCAACCTGAATCAGCGATTCATGTTCATCCACATCAACCGTGGGAGATTCGCCGGTAGTGCCGACTACCCCGATAGCATCGGTTCCCTGCTCGATATGAAAATCAATTAATGAACGAAAGTTACCCAAATCCAGACTGCCGTCTTCATGCATCGGGGTAACTATTGCCACGATACTGCCTTTGATCATAATGTTAGCCATCACCATTCGAAATGGGTTGCATTTTAACTTAAATCCCCCGCGGATTGCGTTACAAAACTGTGGGCGCTATGGAATAATGCGCCAGTCGTTCCTCATTACTGCATCATGCCCAACGTAGCGCTTTCAACTCTTGTACCCGGCGAAATCGCCACCATCGCCACTATTCACACCGAAGGGCCACTGCATCAGCGGCTGCTGGCAATGGGTTTCCGCACTGGCAAGCAAATCGAGGTTATCAGGCGCGCGCGTTTTTCCGGTCCGCTGCAGGTTCGTATCGGCACTACCGACATTTTACTGCGCAAGAATGAAGCAGAAAAAATCATGGTAAGCCGAAAATGAAACGGATTGCCTTGCTGGGCATGCCCAACACCGGTAAGTCCACCTTGTTCAACCGTATGACCGGCGCATCTGCGCGTGTTGGAAACTGGCCGGGCGTTACCGTCGAACTTCTCTGCGGCAAAATCCTGCTTGGCGGAGAAATGGTTGAAGTCATTGATTTGCCCGGTATCTACGACATGCACGGATTTTCCGAAGATGAGCAGGTCGTGCGCCATTTCCTGCATGACAATGTACCCGACCTCGCGCTGATCGTGCTCAATGCTACGCAAATCGAGCGGCAACTCAGCCTGCTGCTGCAACTTCGGCAACTCAACCTGAACATGGTGGTCCTGCTCAATATGGCGGACGAGGCCAAAAGATTCGGCATCACCATTGATGTGAAAAAAATGTCGGAGGCCCTGGGGATTCCGGTATTCCTGTTGAGTGCAAAGTATGGTTCCGGCTATACCGAGGTCATGCAGGCGGCCAGTAAGGCACTGAATTATCAAACGCCCGGAATGGCCGAGGACTTGCGCAGTCAACTCGAGCAAGACGAATTTATCGAGAGCGAAATGGCACGCGTACTGCAATTCTCGGTACAAACTCCCGCACGACTGCCGGACAACCTGACAACCCGGCTTGATCAGCTCATGCTGCATCCCTGGCTGGGGCTGCCGATTTTTTTCGGCGTCATGTACCTTTTGTTCCAGGCCATCTTTTTTCTGGGACAACCGCTGCAAACCGGAGTCAATGGACTGTTCGGCTGGTTGCGCGCAGCGGCCTTCAACCCGCTGCTGGCTGGTCTGCCTGCCACCTTGCAGGGCTTTTTACTGGATGGTGTCTATAATGGGGTGGCAACTGTCGCGGCATTCGTGCCGCTTATCGTGCTGTTCTTCGTGTTCATGGCCATCGTCGAAGATACCGGCTACCTTTCACGCGCCGCCTTTCTGATGGATGCGCTGATGGGGAAAATGGGGCTGGATGGACGCAGCTTCGTTATGCTGCTGATGGGTTTCGGCTGCAATGTTCCGGCACTGATGGGTACCCGCGTGATGCGCTCCCGCAGCCTGCGTCTGCTTACCATGCTGGTGATCCCTTTTTCCTTGTGTTCGGCACGGCTGCAGGTTTTTGTGTTTATCACCGCGGCATTGTTTTCGCCGAAATCTGCACCGCTGGTGTTGTTCAGCCTTTACCTGATCAGTTTCGCTACAGCCATCCTGACTGCTCTATTGTTCAAACGCAGTTTCCCCAACAGCGAACCCTTCGTGCTGGAATTGCCGCCCTATCGATTTCCGACCCTGCGCCAGATGGTGCTGCGGGGTTGGCATGAGGTATATCACTTCCTGCACAGGGCCACCAAATTCATCGTTGCCGGCGTGGTGCTGGTCTGGCTGCTCACCAACCTGCCGCCTTCAGCCACACCCAGCAGCCCAGACACGTTTGCCGGCATGATAGGGACCTGGCTGCGTCCGCTTTTCGATCCTATAGGCGTTACGCCGGAGTTGACCATCGCTCTGATATTCGGGTTTGTCGCCAAGGAAATCGTCATTGGCTCGCTTGCCGTGATTTACGGCTTGGGCGGAGAGGCGTTAAGCAGTATGCTGGCGCACAAGCTGGACTGGGTGCAGGCATACAGTTTCATGCTGTTCACGTTGATATACACGCCTTGTCTTTCCACCGTTGCCACCTTGCGCAGCGAATCAAAAAATATGGGTTTCACGTTATTTTCCCTTGCGTGGTCGCTGGTGCTGGCCTGGCTGGTCAGCCTGGCGTTTTACCAAGGCGCGCGGGCGATTGGATACTAACCCCATGAAGTGATATTATCTCCCATGATTTTCTTAACCAGATGGCGAGGTTGTATGATCAACACCAAAACAGTTATGTCTCTTGGAGCACTTTTTTCGGCATTATTTTTCTGTTCGGCGGTTGCAGCAGCCGAAACCTCACCGAGCCCTGCGCCGAGTCCGATTCCAAAAATCGAGCCCGTCAAGGAAATGGTCACGACCGACACGGTAATCGGTACCGGAGCCGAGGCCGTCTCCGGCAAAACAGTCACCGTGCAATACACCGGCTGGCTTTACAATTATTTCAAACACGATCACAAAGGGGAAAAATTCGACACCTCTGTAGGCAGAGGTCCTTTCAGTTTCCCTCTGGGCGTTGATCGCGTCATCAAAGGCTGGGATCAGGGTATTGCCGGCATGAAAGTCGGTGGCAAACGAACCCTTATCGTTCCGGCTGATCTGGCATATGGTTCTCGAGGCTTTGGACGGGGCGCGGTCCCGCCTGGCTCACCCCTGGTATTCGATATCGAATTGGTCGACGTAAAGTAATTCCAGCTTAAGATTCATAACCCGGGAATACACACCCGGGGAGGAATATCCAAGACCAAGCCGGAAAGTTGGCTTATACCCTGGTATTCCTATTCGCCAGGCGGACTGTTCAGAAAACACCAATTAACCTCAGAGCGGTTTCCAATTGCAGAATGCCGTCCTTGATGTTCTCGAGAGCATCAACTAGATTTCCTTGCTTTGCAGCCACCGCGGCCTGTTCGCGCTTGTCTTTTGCCTTGCCGACATATGTTTCCATCAGGTTGAGGGCCTGCTGGGACGGTTGCTTTTGCTCGACCGCCAATGGAATCGCTTTCTCAAGGCTGGCATAGTGTTCAAGTTCATACGCGTATTCTTCATCGGGCGTTTTGAATTTCATTTCGTAGGACATGGTGCTGTTGGCGAGCAAGCCAGTTAAAGCACCGGATATCTCGCTCATGACGTCCGTCAGAATTTTGTTTGCCTCCTCATATTTCCCATTATCGGAAAGCATCCTGGCATCATCTATCCTCTTGTGTATCCTGTCGCTGTCCAAAGCAGGGATATTCCTGGCCTCACCCTTTTTCAACATGTCCTCCCGGTTCTTTTTATAGGAAGCCTCCAGGGACATCACCCCCACTATCAGATCCTCGTTCTTTGCCTTGGCTCTTTGCTGCATGGTTTCTGACGGGACAAGTTTCGCCGCAGCCGTCATCAGATCCATCGCATCCTCAAGTTTGGATTTGGCTTCCTGCAGGTCATCGGCGTTATACGCATCCGTGGCCTTGTTAATCTTGTCCAGCGCGTCAGCGTACTTGGCTTTCGCCTCGGCATTATTCCCGTTGGAAATTCGATTCGCGGCATCGGAGTTGAAAATGAACGCGGTTGCAAAATTGAGCCGTTGGCCCAGCTCGTTCTTGTCAATCTCCGGAAGTTTCTTTTGGGCAGGTCCTGCCGCGGCACCAGGTTCGTCGAGTTTTATCTGCCCTTCTTCACCAGGATTGACCACATGGATCGCGCCACCCATGAACTGATGGTTGCGGCAACCGTAATACACGACATCCGGTGTTGCAGCAGTGGGAGTGAAGGTCACGACCCCCCTGTAGGTAAAGTTTCCCTTCACCCCTTCAGTCAGGGTGCCGGTGCCCCAGCCCATGGGCTCGAGCGTAAGGTAGAAATCATGCATGGGATTGGTGTGCACCCAGAACTTGTAAGTCTTTCCGCGAACCACCACCAGAGTCTTGCCCTGCACTCCGTTGACGACAAAACCCAGCTTGCTGCCTTCACCATAATGAGGATGAGTCTGATCCTTGGTGGATTCTGTAACCTCAAAATCGTATTCTGCCGGAATGGCCTGTGCGGAATCACCACTTGCCCCGGTTTCTGCAAATGCCGGAATGACGCTGCCGGACAACAGCAACAGCAGGATAAATACGAAACGCGAATGCATCATCAAATGTCCCCGAAATAAAGACGTAATATCTGAGCTGTAAGCGATGTCAGAAAAGCCGCGTCATTCATCTGATGACAAAGCGCTCAACATTATTATTTTCGCGGGATGACAAGCACACCATCAACTGTGCTTATGTTTGGCATTCCACTCCTTGACGCTTGCCTCAGCTTTCTGAAGCTGCTCGCCGGTAATCTTTTGTTTGGCGGATTCCATGTTTTGCTTGGCGTCCTCGCTACCCCCTTCTGCAGCCAGAGAGTACCATTTATAGGCTTCAGCATAATCCGTCTCCACGCCCTGGCCAAACTCATACATGCGCCCCAAGTCGTTTTGCGAGGCTGCATTGCCCCGTTCCGCAGCCTTGCGATACCAATTCAGGGCTTTTGCATAATCCCGCGGAATATCATCGCCACGGCCAACATAGTACATGGACCCAAGATTGTGCTGCGCGGCGGCATCTCCCTGATTGGCCGCTTTGAGATACCACGATTCCGCCGCCTTCAAATCCCTCTCCACCCTGCCGCCAACCTCATAAATTACGCCCAGATTGGATTGCGCAAGCGCAAATCCCTGCTCGGCAGCCTTGCGATACCATGTCAAAGCCTGCTGATAATCCTGTGCTACGCCATCGCCATCGTCATACATCAATCCGATATAAAACTGTGCTTCCGCCAATCCGCCATCGGCTAGCGGTTTTAATTCCTTGAACGCACCAGAAAAATCCCCTGCTTTATATGCCGCAACTGCTTCCGGCAAACCAGCCTGCACCCCCGCACTCATCGCAAGGAAAAATGCGGCAAATAGCAATCTGAACAAAACCTTCACTACTCCACTATTCATTGTTCTCTCCCCAGTTCCAATTTCGCCGGCCTAAACATTGCTTCCCTGATTTACGGGTATGACCTACCATCACCATCAATAACCTGAACCATTCCCAATTAAAT
>JBAUUR010000171.1:0-52414 GCA_049582805.1 Gallionellaceae bacterium
GTACTCCCGTTCGACCAGGAAGCCAAGATGGATACGCCGATGATTATGGCTGAAGTTGGCTGGACCGTTCTATACATAGCGACATAGATCTACTGCGCGAACTGGCATCGGGGTCGCGCGGTGCTCGGCATCCTCATATACTCGCACGTATACTCCGGTGCCTGCGCTCCGGGCTTCCCCAATGCCAGCCCGCTCGCCACGATTTCTGTCGCTATGTATAGTATCAATTCCGGCAATTGCGTACGGGCTTTCAATCATCCATTTCAGTTTTGACTGAACCTGCTCCGCAATCACGGCAAGTGCCGGTTTCCCGAGCCTAGTTGTCACTCGGGGCTTCCTGCACCAGTTGCTGGCGGATCGACAGCAATTCCTGCCGGCGCTCTGCGTCGGTTTTTGGGTAGCTCATTTTGAGCGCCTTAAAAGTATCGAGAATGACCCGGGCAATAATCAGCCGTGCGTTCTCCTTGTCGTCCGCGGGGACCACATACCAAGGTGCATGTTTCGTACTCGTTGCACTCAGGCATTCCTCATAGGCCAGCATGTACTGCTTCCAGAATTTCCGTTCCTCGATATCCGCGAGGCTGAATTTCCAGTTCTTCTCGGGATCATCGATGCGCTCCAGGAAACGCTTGCGCTGCTCTTCCTCCGAGAGATGCAGGAAGAACTTGATGATCCGTGTGCCGTTGCGATAGAGATGGTTCTCCAGGTCCACGATGGAGCGATAACGCTCCTTCCAGATTGATTTATCGTCGAGCAACCTGTCCGGAAGCCCCTGACCTTGAAGAATCTCCGGATGCACACGAACGATCAACACCTCCTCATAATAGGAGCGGTTGAAGATGCCGATGCGGCCGCGCTCCGGCAGATCCTGCGTGGTGCGCCACAGGAAATCATGCTCCAGCTCCGTGGCGCTCGGATGCTTGAAGCTGAAAACCTGGCAGCCTTGCGGATTGACGCCGGACATAACGTGCCTGATGGCACCGTCCTTTCCCGCCGCGTCCATGGCCTGAAAAATCAGCAACACCGCATAGCGGCTGGACGCGTAGTGCAATTGCTGTTGCTCACTCAGTTCCTCAACCTGTTTTTCGAGAAGTTCCTGGTACTGCTCCTTCGACTGATAAACGGGCGTCACCAGCGTCGGCCACTTCTTGAGTTTGACCGTTTCACCTTCCCGCACACGGAAATCTTTTGATTTGATTTTCATCATAATCCTTTCGGTAATCGCCAAGGCCACGCTTCTGCGCGTCACCTTTCGCCATGTTGTGCAGCGTACAGAATGAATTTATCCTTGCATCTGCTTCTGATAACCGGCAAGTCTCCTGCCCGGCCCCTGGTGCTCCTCACTTTTTCTCGTTCGCCCAACTTTCCCACCGAGGCGTCACCATCGGGCCACCAGTCGCTTGACGGACGCAGCCCGTCCAATCTTGCCCGCCAATCCCGCAAATGCGCAGGGTCAACGTCGAGTGATCACGCCCGGAATGCAAACCTCATCTCTTCCATTTCAATCTATGCTATCGCCAGCGTACCGCTCAATTTCTGCATTCTGTGCTTCGGTCAAGCCACATTTTGGAGGTGCAGCGCATTTCAGGAAATCTCTGTATCGTCATCGGAGGGCATGGTCGTCAGTGCCAGCTCAATGTTCGAGGCAAGGTTGCCAGCATATTTTGCCGCCTCGAATAAATGAAGCGATTCGTAGTATTTGGCTTTCAACCGAAGATTATTGATATCGTCCAACAGTATCTTTCTTGTTTCGTCTTTTTTCATCTCGCAACTCCTAAGCTTGGTTGATATGGGGACGGATCGACAACAATGGCCGCCCGGTTCAAAATGCGAACGGTTGCTGCCGCTCAAGACCATCTGCTTTGACGCAACCAGATGCATCGCGCCTGGCCGGCGGTGGGCGATCGGCAATGCCCGCATCTCGCGGAGAGCCACCATTGACGGTCAGAAATGATACATTTGGCTCTCCTTTTATTAAAGCCATCAAGTTCTTTGCCAGAGGCGAGGAACTGCCACATCGCTGGATGCTGGCAGTAATAATTGCTGGAATGTCGCCTCCTGTAAAATTATGTGCTTCCATGGTGGCACGCTCTGTACGTTGCCACACAGAGGGGACTTGCGCATGTGCGCACCATGCGGCTGGTGTTTTTCCGGCGAATGCATGTTGGAACTCAATTACTGGTTCTGTGATCCGTGCCGTAATATTTTTCATCTTCATTCCTCCTGACATGTCAGCAGCATGGTTCATGCCTGTCTTATTTGTCGCGTTTATCCTTCCGATTCTCCCGCTCCGCCTTCTCCAATTCCTCAACGGCTCGAACGTCTTCGCGCCCCAGATCCTCGTAAAGTTGATGGACTCGTTTGACGAGCTGCGGCGTCAAATCGGTCGGTGTCTTGACCTTGGTTTCAGGTTTCGGTTCGGCTTTGGCTTCGGGCTGCGGCTCAATTTTTGATTCAGTTTGAGGCTCGACTGCAGGTTTGGCTTCAGCTTCAACTTTGGGCTCTGGTTCAGGTTTGGCTTGAGTTTTGGAATCGGCCCTGGATTCAGGCTTGGGCTCCTCTTCAACTTCGGGTTCAGACTCGGTTTTGATTTCAGCTTTCGGCGCGACCTTCGCTTCCGGTTTCGGCTCAACCTTGGCTTCTGGCTGCGGTTTGCCTTTCGCTTCGGGTTTGGGTTCGGCCCTGGCTTGATCTTCCCGAATCTCCCGCTCCGCTTTATCCCAGTTCTGAACTGATTGACCGTCCCGATGGCCCTGCTGCTCGTATAGCTCATATGCCCGTGTGGCGATCTGCGGCGTCAAATCGGAAGTCGTCCTGACTTTGGCTTCAGGTTTTGTTTCGACCTTGGCTTCTGGCTTAGGCGCAACTTCTTTGGCTTGCGGTTTCGACTCGACTGCGGGCTTGGCTTCAGTCTCAGCTTTGGCGTCAGGCTTGGGCTCGGCCTTGGCTTCGGACCGAGGCTCGGCTTTGGCGTCGGGCTTCGTCTTGGCTTTGACTGGATCAAAAATCCGATAGGCGAGCAGTTTCACGCGGTCATTCACGAGGAACCACAGCAGCGCATAGCCCCACACAAACGCCGCCCAGCCCCAGCCCAGGGGTGTCATGAACAGCCCGTAAACCGCTATCAACGTCGCCACGATTTGCGTGCCGAGCACGGCTCCCCACAAAATCCGCGCGGGGCGTATGGACCAGAACGGGCCGCGTGTGCGCGTGAGGAAAATCGTCAGATGTCCGGCCACGGACAGCTTCAAATACATCAGCGTCTGAATATGCGCGCGGTCGAGATGGAAGACACGCTCACCTAGATAAAACAGGCCGAAGGCGGAGACCACCCCGATGATGCCCAGCACCGTGGCGATCCCCAGCACCATGCGCATGTTCCAGGCCTCGGGCTGATCCTTGTAATGCACATTGTCATAGGCAATGGACAGGATGGCACCGTCGTTGAGCAATGCCAGCATCACGATCATCACCGCCGTCAACGGATAAAAGTTAAACACTACGATCGCCAGCGTCATGAAGAACAGCACGCGCAGCGTTTCGGCGATGCGGTAGATCGCGTAGCTGTTCATCCGCTGGAAAATTCTCCGGCTCTCCTTTATCGCGTCAATGATCACCGACAGGCCGGGTGTCAACAATACGATGGCCGCCGCCGCGCGCGCCGCGTCCGTCGCGTCAGACACGGCGATGCCGCAGTCGGCTTTTTTCAGCGCTGGAGCATCATTCACGCCGTCGCCCGTCATGCCGACGATGTGGCCACGCTTTTGCAGGACATCCACAATATGGAACTTGTGTTCAGGGAACACCTGGGCGAAACCGTCGGCCTGCTCGATGGACTCGGCCACCTCCGTGGTCTCCTGCTTTTTCGAGTCGCCCAGACCGCTGGCATCGAGGATATTGGTGCCCATATCCAGCTTTATGGCGGTTTCCTTGGCGATGGCCAGTGCATCGCCTGTCACCATCTTGACCTTTACGCCCATCGCCAGCGCAGTCGCGATAGTGGCCTTGGCATCTTCGCGTGGCGGATCGAACATAGGCAACACGCCAACAAATTGCCATTGCCCATCGCCCTCGGCCCGCGCCACGCCCAGCGAACGAAAGCCGCGCGCCGCAAATTCGTCGACCGCCTTGTCGACGGCGGATTTCACCTGCCCGGCATTGGCGGACAATGCCAAAACCACCTGCGGCGCGCCCTTGGTCACCTTGAAGGTCTTTCCGTCCTTGCCCTTGACGCTGGCCTCGGTGCGCTTGTGCACCGGGTCGAACGGCTGGAAATGCACCACCTCATAAGCCTTCAACGCTTCCTTGTCTTTCAGGCTGCCCAGCACGGCCAGATCAATGGTGTCATTATTGTCCGCACGCGACGCCAGCGCGCCATATAGGATCACCTGCTCGGCAGGGATATTGTTCACGCTGAACGGATCGCCCAGCGTCAGCTTGTTCTGGGTCAGGGTGCCGGTCTTGTCCGCGCACAGCACATCCACACCCGCCAGTTCCTCGATGGCCACCAACCGGCTGACGATCGCCTCTTTCTTGGCAAGCAGCCGCGCGCCGACCGCCATCGTGACCGACAACACCGTCGGCATCGCCACCGGAATCGCCGCTACGGTCAGCACCAGGGCAAACTGCAGCGTGGTGAGGATCGGGTCGCCCCGAAAGATCGCGAAACCAATGATCACCGCCACCAGCACCACCGCGAGGATGATCAGGTAATTGCCTATCTTCAACACCGCCTTTTGAAAATGGCTGACGGTGTGCGCCTCCTGCACCAGTTGCGCAGTCTTGCCGAAGTAGGTTTTCTCGCCCGTGGCATAGACCAGTGCGCTGCTCTCGCCCCGGCGAATGATCGAACCGGAAAACACCGCGTCGCCTGGGTTGCGCGTGGCGGGCAACGATTCTCCCGTCAGCGCCGACTGATCGACCGACATCGGATCGCCGTCCAGCAAGCGCGCATCTGCCGGCACGATGTCGCCCAAGCGCATACGAATGACGTCGCCCGGCACCAGCTCGCGCGCCGCCGGGTTGACCCACTTCCCGTCACGTTTCACGCGGGCCTTGATCGCCAGCTTGGCCTTGAGCGCCTCGATGGCGTTGCCCGCCTGACGTTCTTCCCAGAATCCGACGACGGCGTTGGCCACCAGCAAGAGCAGAATAATGAAGAAATCCGGCCAGTGCCCGACCACGCCCGACAGGATCACCGCAATCTCGATCATCCACGGGATAGGACCCCAGAAATAGCTTAGGAACTTCAGGAACGGATTGGTCTTCTTCTCTTCGATCTCGTTCGGCCCGTATTGGGTCAGCCGCTTTGCCGCCTCGGCTTGGGTGAGGCCGTCCGGCGACGAGCCGAGTTTCTTCTCCACTTCCGCCAGCGGCAGGGATTTCAGATCGTCCTTCGCATCAGGCTTCGATTCGGGCTTCGGAACTGACTTCGCTTCGGGCGCCTTGGGTCGCTCAGTATTGGATTCCATAATCGGTATTCTCCTGACTTTGCTATGCCGCAGATTTCGTGAGTTGCGGAATCCTGGCTATCATGTTCATGTCCTTGCCATCGCGGCATGACTTCATTCCGTTCGCAGCTAAAGCCGCTACGCTTCGCCCAACCACTTCCGCGCCTCGGATGTTTTGGCATGATCGAAGTAACGGACCTGCGCTTTTGTAAACGGCTTGCAGAACATAGCCATGCCGTGCTGCCACTCCTTGTCACCGAGCATCGCGAGCCGTTCAATGTCGGCGAAGTGTTCGACGCCGAACTTGAAGTCGTCCCAGGCCGCACCGGCGTCCCAGCCACGGAATCAGGTCATGTCGAACAACATGCGCAACTTCCCGTGCTGCCGAATGAGCCGTTCAACCTCTGGCACAAATTGCTCATAATCCGCCTTTACCAGCTTGCCGCTGACGTGAATGACGAGCAGCTTGCCGTTGTTTTCTTCATTGAGGGCACCTCTAAAAATTCAGAGTTCGCCCAAATACAAGGCGCGGAAACAATTTCGCTGCGCCGCATATGTGTGATATGTAAGCAAGAAATTTTTTCCGCAACGCAGCAGTTGGGATGAAGTGGTTTAAGCAGGCAATCCGCGTAGCGGATGCTCGCAAATGTGGATTTTTAGAGGTGCCCTTGAACTGTATGGTCATTTTGGCTCCTTTGATTCAATTCAGGTTAAGACTTCCCCGGCCCGTCAAAGCTGGGCGGAAGCCGGGCCGCGATGTCTTCGACTAAACGGCGCAATTGAATGATTTCTTCCTGGATGTCTTGAACCGACTTCTGAAGTGCAACTTCCGGTTTTGGATCTTTGGTATCGCGATCAATAAGAAAGGTTGCGAAGAGGGCGGTGAGATAGCCAAACATCACTGCTGCGTAGACGGATATGCCAAGGCCAATAACGCGCCCACCCGTTGTCTTTATTGAATAGGCGGTGCCAATGTTCGTCATCTGCATAGCCGTCCACCAGAGTGCTTTCGGATAAGTGCGGATACCTTGCGGGTCATCGGAGATACCTTCAAAATGGAGCATGCCCGCCGCACCAGCGAAGATCACCACAAGGGTTAATGCGAGCGCATAACCGGCTCCACGACGTCCAAGGGTACGACGGAGCGCGCGCATTCCCTGGTCAGCTGAAACGAAAATCCAAATCACCTGCATGCCAAAAGTTGCGGTCAATGCACGCACCAGCGGGAAGGACTGCAAGTAGGGGAAAAATCGCAGTACAGAGACAAGAATCGCTAAAACGAAGAGCCAATTGTGTTTGAGAAAGGCGATTCGATCGGCCACAGTTACCAGGCGCGTGGTGAAATAGAAAATAAATAAAATCCAAATACCCGTACCCAAACCTGATAGCACTGCACTCATGCCATAGACAAGCTCGATGAGAAGTATGCAGAGCCAGACGAAGCTGAGATACAGCATCGTCAATTCGAGTCTTTTTTTAAGCACTGAAGGCATCGGATATTTTGGTGCATTGCTATTCATCAGGCCTCCGATTTGAGAAGAGAGAATTCATTTCTGCCACATCCGACGCTGCCAAAACCGTGTTTTCTGCTCATGTCCGTAGCATCGAGGCGTTTAATTAATCGTCCTTTGCCAGCGTGCCGCTGACGTGAATGACCGACACGGTGTTGCGTATTTCCAGAGAGGCCGCATTCCACAATGCGATTACCGGCACGCCAAGGTGATGGAGGTCGAAGGCAAAAATGCTGAGCGACGCCGTGCCGAGCATGAAATGCTGCGATTCGGCCACCGCTAATCCGATCCAGCGCGCGGCCAGGACGCTGCCGATCTGTCCGTGCGCAAAGAGTGCGATATTTCCGTCCAGCTTGCGCAGGCGGGCGATGAGTCGATCAGCGCGAGCGGCAACTTGTGCGGGCATTTCACCGCGAGGACAACCATCCCGATAAACATTCCAGTCCGGCCGCTCCTTGAGAATATCAACAGAACGCTGTCCTTCGTAATCGCCATAGTCCCATTCGGCAAGGTCGGGTTCTATTTCCGGGATTTTATCCAGACCGGCCAACTCACAGGTTCGTCGCGCGCGTTTGAGCGGGCTGGTCAGCACATGGGCAAACGGGATGTCCCGCAGGTGCTTGCCAAGTTCGCGCGCCTCGTCCTCGCCGTTCGCGGTCAACGGAATGTCCGTGAGACCGGTGTGCCGACCGGAGAGCGACCACGCGGTTTCGCCGTGCCGAATGAGGTACAGGCGCAGAGAGTTGGATATGCTTGTCTTCATCATGCGCCCGTGACTTCCATCGCGGCAGTGTATTCGCCGCGCCGCGCGGCCCGGTTGCATCTGGCCCGTTGCAGCAGGGCCTGTTGGGCCGCTTTCACGTTGGCGTCCTGGCCAGACCATATTTCCAGCGCCGAATGCTGGATGGCGCGGGCAAACGAAAACGCCAACGCCCAGGGCAGTCGCGACTTGAAGCGGAGATTCATGGCGTTCAATCGGGCCGAGGCCAGTTCACCTGACTGGCCGCCGGACAGGAACGCAATTCCCGGAACGGCAGCGGGGACGGCTCGCAACAGACATTTCACCGTGGCGTCGGCCACTTCATCCACCGTTTCTAACTTGGGGCAGGTCAATCCCTGAAGCACCATGTTGGGTTTCAGCATCATGCCTTCCAGCGTCACCCGTTGGGCGTAGAGCTGGTTGAAAACGGTTCGCAGGACTTCCTCCGTGACCTCGAAGCACTGCGCCAAAGTATGGTCGCCTTCCATGAGCACTTCCGGCTCGACGATGGGAACCAGTCCGGCTTCCTGGCACAACGCTGCATAACGTGCCAACGCCTGCGCGTTGGCCTCGATGCAACCCTGGCTGGGAATACCCTCGCCCAAAGCAATCACCGCACGCCACTTGGCAAAACGGGCGCCCATTTGAAAATATTCCTTGAGGCGGTCGCGCAATCCGTCCAGACCTTCGGTTATCTTCTCTCCGGGATGACCCGCCATGTCCTTGGCACCGGTGTCAACCTTGATGCCGGGAATGATGCCCGCAGCGGTGATGGCGTTGATAAGAGGCGTGCCATCTTTCTTCCGCTGGCGGATTGTCTCATCGTAGAGGATCACGCCGCTGATGGACTCACCGAGACCGGGTGAGGTCACGATCAACTCCCGCCAGGCGCGCCGCGCCTCTTCTGTTGGGGCTATTCCCAACTTGGCAAATCGTTTGTTGCAGGTTGGATTACTTTCATCCATCGCCAGCAGACCCTTGTCGTCGGCAACCAGCGCCTTCGCGGTGTCTATAAGCGCTTGCGTATTCATTTAAGGTCGCCCCACTTTCAGTCGCGCATTAGATTAGGCAAACAATTCCCTTTCGATATCATCCAAGGCGTTGCGCATTTCCACCAGGATAAGTTTGTCCGCAGAGCCTTGATTGATATCCGGCACATCCCAATCGAATATTGCACAATATCTTTCGACCAGCTTTTTCACGTCAGCGATGCTTTCACTGCGATGTCCCTCCAATTCCTTCTGTTCGATTTTTGCCATTTCATTTTCTCCTTGATGTTCAGCAACACCGCACAGCGGGTGGATGCGCAGTGAAGTTGCAATGCGCTTAGCTCCGCCAATTGTTCTCCGAGGAGTTCCTGATACTGCTCCTTCGAATGGCAAACGGGCTTTAGCAGCGTCGGCTACTTCTTGAGGTTGACCTTTTCGCCTTCCTGTACCCGGAAATCCTTTGAGTTGATTTTCATCTTCATCCTTTCGGCCATGCCAGCCGCGTTGTTCGCGTCTGATTATTTGTTGGGTTTATCTTTCCGCATCTCCTGTTCCGCCTTCTCCCAGTCCTGAACGGCTTGAACGTCCTGGCGCCCCAGTTCCTCGTAAAGTTCATGGACTCGCTTGACGAGCTGCGGTGTCAAGTCGGACGGTGTCTTGACCTTGGTTTCAGGTTTCGGTTCGGCTTTGGCTCCGGGCTGTGATTCGGCCTTCGCTTCAGGTTTAGACTCGGTTTTGGTATCGGGTTTAAGTTCAGCTTTGGCATTAGGCTGAGACTCGGCTTTGGCTTCAGGTTTAGCCTCAGCTTTTATTTCGGGCGCAGGCTCAGTTTTGGCTTCAGGCTTAGGCTCGGCCTCGGCTTCATCTTTCCGAATCTCCCGCTCCGCCTGCTCCCAGTCCTGAACGGCTCTGCCATCCTGGCGGCCTTGTTGCTCATAGATTGCAAAGGCTCGCTTGGCGATCTGCGGCGTCAAATCGGTCGGTGTCTTGGTTTTGGCATCAGGCTCAGGTTCCGCCTTGGTTTCAGGTTTCTTGGCCACGGCGTTAGGAACGCGCCATTTGATCAGCGCGACTTTCACGGCGTCGTTCACGCCCAGACACGAGATCAACGCATAGGCGAAAATCGCGAGCGTCTGCCACCAGGGCAATGCCATGAGGCCCGGGAGACCCACGAAGGTCAGGATGGTGCCCGCGAGCGCGCCCGCCATGAGAGCCGCCATGAAGGGCTTGCTGGGCAGTGTCGCCCAGAACCAGTGTCGTTCTCTCACAGACACGACGGAAAAAACACAAAAATAAAGCAGCGTCAGGAAGCTGAAGGTGCCGAGCGCCTTGCTATCCGTTGCCAAACCGAAACGCGACCAGCTGATCCACAAGAAGAAGAGCGTTTCCACGACCATCGCGACGCCGAGCACCACGGATACCATGATGAAGCTGCCGATCGCCCACGTTTCCGGCTTCCTGGACGGTTGAACGCGGTCGGTGGCCAGGGCGATCGTCGCGAAGTCCAGCACGAAAACGAGCAGCAGCATCGCGAAGACGGAGACGACGAATTGGCCGGTCACCATGAACGCGATGGCCAGAAAGGCCGCCTTCAGGATCGTCCGGCTAATCTTGTTTATGATCCAGGTCAGGATGCGCTGGTAGATCGTCCGCCCCTGCTCGACCAGCGCCACGATGTTGGTCAGCCCCGCTTCGGTCAGGACCACGCTGGCTGCGCCCTTGGCCACATCGGTCGCGGTGCTGACGGCGATGCCGACTTCGGCCTGGCGCAGCGCGGGCGCATCGTTGACGCCATCGCCGGTCATGCCGGTCACATGCCCCGCAGCCTGCAGGTGCTGCACCACGGTATATTTGTCCTCCGGAAATACCTCCGCGAAACCATCGGCGCCCGCGAAAAGATCAACCGCCTGGTTGCCAGCCTTCAGATCCGCCATGTGCCGGATGTTGGGCAACCCGACTCCTTGACCGATCTCACATGCGACCGCCAGCGCGTCGCCGGTGAGCATCTTTACCGGAACGCCCAAGTCCCCGAGTTCGGCGATCAGTTGCCTGGCGTCCGGCCGGGGCGGATCATACAACGACACCAATCCGAGCAAGGCTGGCACGCCGGTCTCGGGGCCGCGCGCCACCGCCAGCGTGCGATAGCCCTTCGCGGCCGCCGCGCCGACCCGCGCCTCCAACGCCTCGATTGCCGGGGGCTGGAGTTCGCAGGCTTCGGCGACGGTGCGCACGGCGCCCTTCATCACGCGTAGCCGCTGCCCGTTCTGCTCGACCACGGCTTCGGTGCGCCGGTTCTTTGCATCAAACGGCGCGAAGGAGACGGGCGTGACCTTGGGAAGGTTGTCGAAAACGTGCCGCTCTTTCGCTGCGGTGAGGAACGCCAGGTCAATCGGGTCCTGGTTGGACTCTTGCGATGCGAGTGCGCCGGCGAACAGCACGTCGGCTTCCGACGCGTGCTCCAGCGGGATCACGCCGGTGACGGCCAGTTTATTCATCGTGATCGTGCCGGTCTTGTCCACGCACAGCACGTCCATCGTCGCGGCATCCTCCGCAGCACTGAGGCGCGTGACCAGCACGCCGCGCTTGGCCAGTTCCTTCGCCCCGACAGCCATGCTGACCGTGAACATCACCGGAAGCGCGACCGGTACCGCGCTCATCAACAGGACGAGCATGAGCGGGAGCATTTCGATCAGCGGCGAGCCGCGGATCAGCGACAGCACGATTACCACGCAAACCAGCGCGCCGACGATGACGAACAGCCAGCGCACCACCTTGCCCACCACCGCTTCGATATGGAGTTTCGGGCGAGCTTCCTGCACGAGTTGCGTGGTGCGACCAAAGTAGGTCTTGGCCCCGGTCAACATCACTACGCCGTTGCCTTCGCCGCGGCGCACGACAGAACCCGACGAGAGCACTTCGCCCGGCTTCTTGTTCGCGTCTTTCGATTCTCCGGTGAGCGCCGACTGGTCAATACTCAAGGCTCCCGTGAGGAGTTTCACGTCCGCCGGGATGATGTCGCCGGGTCGCACGCGAACGATGTCGCCGGGAACCAGCTCCCGCGCGGGAATGACCTGCCAGCTCGAATCGCGCAGCACGCGCGCATTGACCTGCAACCGTTTCCGCAGTGCCGCAACGACGCCGGCGGCCCGGCTCTCCTGCATGAAGCTCAACACGGCGTTGATCACCAGCAGTGCGCCCACCACGACGAGGTCCGAATATTTTCCGAGCACGGCGGACAGAACCATGATCAGTTCGAGCATCCACGCCGAGATTCCCCAGAATTTCCCGAGGAATTTGAGAACCGGATGGCCTTTTTTTTCGGCCACTTCGTTGTAGCCGTTCTCTTTCCGGCGGGTGTCAACCTCCGCACGCGCAAGCCCGGTCTCGGGATTAACCTTGAGTGCTGCGAGCGTGTCGGGAACCGATGCTGAGGCGATGTCAGGGGGCTTCGCGTTTGCTGGTTTCGCGGACGCCGGCTCGCCTTCCGATTTATTGGGGTTCGTTTGCATAGTGAACATCCTCTCTGGCGCGTGCCAGGTTTACGCCGGCTTGCCTGCGTGTGCCGCGCCCCATTTCCAGTTGCGGATTTCCGGCATGTCCTGGCCATACTTGTCGATGTACTGCCTGTGCTCGATCAGCTTGTCCTTGAGCTGCTGCTTCAGGTAGATGCCCCTGTCGCCGGTCTGCGGCAGGCGGTCGATCGCGTCCATCACCAGATGGAAGCGGTCCAGATCGTTCAGCACGGTCATGTCGAACGGCGTGGTGATGGTGCCTTCTTCCTTGTAGCCGCGGACGTGGAAGTTGGCATGGTTGGTGCGGCGGTAGGTCAGCCGGTGGATCAGCCACGGGTAGCCATGGAAGGCGAAGATGACCGGCTTGTCCCTGGTGAACAGCTCGTCGAAATCCGTGTCGCTCAAGCCGTGCGGGTGCTCGATTTGCGGCTGCAGCTTCATCAGGTCGACCACGTTGACCACGCGGATTTTCAGCTCGGGCAGATGCTCGCGCAGGATGGAGACGGCGGCCAGCGTCTCCAGCGTGGGCACATCCCCGCAACAGGCCATGACCACGTCGGGTGCTACGGCCTGGTCGTTGCTGGCCCACTGCCAGATGCCCACGCCCTCGGTGCAGTGCTTGACGGCGGCGTCCATCGTCAGCCATTGCGGCGCTTGATATTTGCCGGCGATTACCACGTTGACGTAGTGGCGGCTGCGCAGGCAATGGTCCCAGACCGACAGCAGGCAGTTGGCATCCGGCGCCAGATAAACGCGCACAACATCGGCCTTCTTGTTCACCACATGGTCGATGAAGCCGGGGTCTTGATGGGTAAAGCCGTTATGCATTTGCTGCCAGACGTGGGAGGCCAGCAGGTAATTCAGCGACGCTATTTTCCGCCGCCAGGGCAGCTCCGCCGTGACCTTCAGCCACTTGGCGTGCTGGTTGAACATCGAGTCGATGATGTGGATGAACGATTCGTAGCTGTTGAACAGCCCGTGCCGGCCGGTGAGCAGGTAGCCTTCGAGCCAGCCTTCGCACTGATGCTCGCTCAGCATCTCCATGACCCGGCCATCCAGCGCGAGAAATTCATCGTTGGCCTGCGTGCGGGCGTCCCACTGCCGGTCGGTGACCTCGAACACGGCACCCAGGCGGTTGGAAAGCGTTTCGTCCGGACCGAAGATGCGGAAATTGCGCTGCTCCCGATTAACCTTGGCCACATCGCGCAGGAACACACCGAGTTCGTGCGTGTCGGCAGCCGTCACGGATCCGGGTGAGGGCACATTCACCGCGTAGTTGCGAAAGTCCGGCATGATCAGGTCGCGCAGCAGCATGCCGCCGTTGGCGTGGGGATTCGCGCCCATGCGTCGCTCGCCCCTGGGCGCCAGTTCGGCCAGCTCCGGTTTGAGGCGGCCCTGTTCATCGAACAGTTCCTGCGGCCGGTAGCTCTTCATCCAGTCTTCCAGCAGAGGCAGATGCTCGGGATGTTCGGCATCCACGGCGATCGGCACCTGATGCGATCGGAACGTGCCTTCAATCTGCAGGCCATCGACCCATTTCGGCCCGGTCCAGCCTTTGGGCGACTTGAGCACGATCATCGGCCAGCGCGGCCGCGTCAGGTCATGGTTGACTCGGGCGTTGTGCTGGATGCTTTTGATCTGCTCCATCACCGTGTCAAGCGTAGTCGCCATGGCCTCGTGCATCAGCGCCGGCTCATCTCCCTCGACGAAATAAGGCGTCCAGCCGCAGCCGCGGAGAAACTGCTCCAATTCCTCAGGCTCGATGCGGGCGAAAACAGTCGGGTTGGCAATCTTGTAACCGTTGAGGTGCAGGATAGGCAGCACCGCGCCGTCGGTGACCGGATCGAGGAACTTGTTGGAATGCCATGCGGTGGCCAGCGGTCCGGTTTCCGCCTCGCCGTCCCCGACGACGCAGGCGACCACCAGATCGGGATTGTCGAACACTGCGCCGAACGAGTGGCTGAGCGAATAGCCCAGTTCGCCGCCCTCGTGGATCGAGCCCGGGCACTCCGGCGAGGCGTGGCTGGGAATGCCGCCGGGAAACGAAAACTGCTTGAACAGCTTCTGCAACCCAGCCTCGTCCTGGCTGATATTGGGATAGATCTCGCTGTAGGTGCCTTCGAGGTAGGTGTTGCCGACCACGGCCGGGCCGCCGTGCCCGGGGCCGGAAACGTAGATCATGTCGAGGTCGTATTTCTTGATGACCCGGTTCAGGTGCACGTAGATGAAGTTCTGGCCGGGGGTCGTTCCCCAGTGCCCCAGCAACATGCGTTTCACGTCCGCCAGCGTCAGCGGCCGCTTCAGCAGCGGGTTGTCGTACAGATAAATCTGCCCGACCGACAGATAGTTGGCGGCGCGCCAGTAGGCGTCCATCCTGTGCAGGAGTTCCGGGGAAAGGGTGTTTGTCTTCATTTTTCAGTGTTCCTTTTTTTGTCAAGCTCGAGAATGCGGCAGACCGTCCTGGCTATCATCTGCTCTTCGTCCGTATGAATAACGCGAACAGCAACCCGGCTGGCCGCTGGGGAAATCACACCCTCATTCGATGCGTTTTGTTTTGCTTCGAGGACGATTCCAAGAAACTCCAGGCTCTGGCAGATTCGAGCGCGGATGATCGGGGCGTTTTCACCGATGCCACCGGCGAACACCAGCGTATCCAGTCCGCCCAATGCGGCTGCATAGGCGCCGATCCATTTTTTGACCTGGTAGCAGAACAGCGCGACCGCTTCCGACGCGCGCACGTCGTCTGCCTCGCGCGCCAGCAGGTCGCGCATGTCGGAACTGGTTTCCGAGATGCCGAGCAGCCCGGACTGGAAATTCACCATCTCGTTGAACTGCTGCGCGTCCATGTTTTCGGTTCGAGACAGATACCAGACCAGTCCGGGATCAAGGTCTCCTGAGCGGGTGCTCATCGGCACGCCGGCGGCAGGGGTGAAACCCATGCTGGTGTCGACTGGCTTTCCGTTCCCTACCGCCGCCAGGCTCGCGCCATTGCCGAGGTGGGCGAGGATCACGCGTCCCGCCGTTGCGGCCGGGTCGCCGATGCGGGCGAGTTCCTCCATCAGGAATGCATAGGACAAGCCGTGGAACCCGTAGCGCCGCACGCCATGCGCCTCGTAGCGGCGCGGGATAGTCAACTGCTGCGCCACGCGCGGCAGGTCATGGTGAAAAGCCGTGTCGAAACACGCCACCTGGGGCAGGCCGGGAAAGCGGCGATGAAACGCCTCGGTCAACAGGATCTCCTCCGGCAGATGCTCCGGATCGAATGGACTCAGCCGGTGCAGCTCCTCAATCATTTCCGCCGTGATTCGCTGCGGCTTGTAATACTTCGCTCCGCCGTGCACTACGCGATGCCCCACCGCAGTCAATGCATCACGCCCGCTGCGTTCCTCGATCCAGTCCATCAGCGCGCCCACCGCCACCGTGTGATCCGGCGCTGTCACCAACCGCGAAAAATTGTCCTCAGGGTTCGCGCCCTTCGCCCGCAAGGTCGCCTCCGGCTGTCCGATCCGCTCAATCCCGCCGTCCACAATCCGCCGCAGCGCGCCATCGGCCTCGAACAGCGCGAACTTGATGCTCGACGAACCGCCGTTGACCGTCAGGATGCGCGGGCTAGCGGGTTTCATGGATGACGCCTGCATCATTCTGCAATCCGAACCGGGTGAACGGGGGTTTTTGGTAGAGGACCATGCGGCCTGAATATTCTTGCGGCGATTCAGTCATTCAAGAATCCGACTTCGCCGGCGCGGCCTGTTGCTTCGCGCCGATCTTGTGTCCGAGTTCGTTCAGCGCATTCCCCAGCGCATCGAAGACTCGACCCACTTCATCGTGGGTCCACGTTGCGCCCGTCGCGAGCTTATCGCCCAGCGCCCTGGTATCGGCCACCGCTCCGGAGGCGCCTGCCTTCGCTTCCCCGCCAGCCCAGCCCGCGGCGCTTTCCAGCCCGTGTGCGGCGGCCTTGAGTTCGTAGCCGGTCTTGTCGTAGTCCTTGCGCGCCCAGGATTCGATCGCCTTGGAACGGTGTGCCAGCGCGAGTGCGTGGTTGGCTTTTGCAAAAGCGTTGTCCATCGATTGCTCGCCGTTCACCGCACCTTTTTCGACCAAGCCGGCGAGCTTATCGAGTTGCGCAACCGAACTGTCGAGATCCTGTTTGGCATCCCCGGTGGCGCGGCCGGACTCAAGGCGCAGGTAGCCGCCCGCTTTGCGGATTTCGGTGGCCGCAGCCTGGTAGTCCTTCCTGGCATAGGCTGCCACCGCCGCCGTGAAGTGGCGCTGCGGCTCCTCGCTTACCGGGTACCAGGTGGTCGCGTCGGTTACCAGCCAACGCCGTTCCATGTCGGCGCGCGCGGCCTTGTCGATCGCCTTGTCCAGATCCGCCTTTGTCTTGATCTTGCCGCTGTCGATGGCTGCAGCAGCCGAACTGACTTTGATTGCACTGGCGTTCATGCGCTTGACGCTGTCCTGCGCAATTTTTCTGTCCACCTCCAAGAGCGCCTTGTCCACATTTACCAGCGACCTGCCCTGCTCGCCGGCACGAGCGGCCTGCAGTTTCAGTTCGTCAGCCACGGCGTGCATCTCCGCGGCGGCCTTCTTGTTGTCCTTTGCGTCGAAGGCCTTGCGCGCGGCATCCAGATGCCGGCTGACGGCATCAACAACCGGTGTGTAAGTGGTGTCGTCGTAGATGATCCAGTCTTCTGGCGCCTTGGTTTGGATCAGCGTATTGGCCGCCGCCGGCGCAGACTGGGAGATCGGCGTGGCGGGTGTGTTCGGGTCCTGCGCGTATGCAATGCCGGCGAGTGGAGTCATTGCAACAAGCACAGCAAGCACAATGGGTTTGAGTACGTAGTTCATGGGGTGATCCTTTCACAGAGAGAGTGGTTGCGGATTACGGGTCGACAGCCATGGCACTGAGGCCCCCGACTACTACGGCGCCCTGCAGGCCACTAAACAATGCGGCCGCGAGCGAACGCAGATCCATCGGGTGTCCATTTCATCGTTGCTTTTCATCTGTCAGCATTGCTGCATACAGGCTCAAAGATTCAAAATACCAGCTGCGGCAGGTTATTTCTGTACGACATCGCACAGAACAGCGCGTCCTCATGCAGGGACGTTCCGGCGTGATGCCTGCGGTGCGCGCCTGCGGCTTTGCCGAAACCGGGTCTGATGACGGACGACGTCGCGCCGGTTGATCCTCATCCTGTTTCCAGTCTTTGCTCCGCTTGCACTATATATCTTTAGTTCATGCCTTTTCCTGTCGGAATCGGATCACCGTTGCCACAGGATATGCGCGGCTTCCAGCGGAACAGTCAAGTCATCGCGATGCGGTATGAGGCGCGCCGTATAGTCCGATGCCGGGCGGGCTGCTGGCACCTCTGCGCGATAGGCGTAGCCGTTTGTTGCCCCCACCAGTTGCCGCACGCGCTTCATCTCCACTCGCTCCGGCGTAGCACCGTTAATGCCATTGGCGTAAAGCTCGACCCGCACTGCCTCCGGATCAAGGTCATCGAGATACACCTGCACTTCAAACACGTGCTGCTCGCCATGGGTTTCAACCTTCACTTCGCCGAAGCGAAGCGCGCTCCATTGTTGATCCAGCGCGTGGCGCCAATTAACCAAATCTGCGCCGCTTTCGCCTTTCCCGGCAGCACGCGCAAGATAGGCTGAGGCGGCCGGCAGGTAGTGTTGCTCGGTGTATTCGCGCACCGCACGACAGCTGGAGAAGCGCGGCGTCAATTGCGCCATGCTCTCCCGCATCCGCGCCACCCAGGCAATGGGAATACCCTGTTCATCACGTGTATAGAACTCAGGGATCACCTCGCGTTCGAGCAGGCCGTAAAGCGCTTCCGCTTCGATAGCGTCCCATGCGGGATCGTCATCATGTTCCCGGCCGTCCCCCAACGCCCACCCTACTTCCGGTGTGTAGGCTTCCGCCCACCAGCCGTCCAGTTCCGACAGATTGATGCCGCCATTGACCAGCACCTTCATGCCGCTCGTTCCACACGCTTCCCAAGGGCGGCGCGGCGTGTTGAGCCAGACATCCACGCCTTGCACCAACTGCTCGGTCAAATGCATGTCGTAGTCACTAAGGAAAATCACATGCGGGCGTGCCTCGGGTCGACGGATGAATTGAATCCATTCCCGGATCAAGGCCTGGCCTGCCAGATCTGCAGGATGGGCCTTGCCAGCCATGATCAGCTGCACCGGGCGTTGCGGATTCGTCAGCAGGCGCAGCAATCGTTCCGGGTCGTGCAACAATAGATTCGGCCGCTTGTAGCTGGCAAAACGGCGTGCAAAACCCAGCGTCAACGTATTGCAGTCAAACAGATGTTTCGCAGCATCAATCTTTTCGGGCGATGCGCCCGAGGTGGTCAGTTGCCGGGATAATCGTTCGCGTGCGTATTCAACAAGAGCCTCGCTGGCGACGGTGCGAAATTGCCAGAGCCTGGCGTCGAGGACTTTGCGAATGTCCTGCTCCAGGGTCTTCGCTGTCCCCAGCCAGCGGTCCTTGCCGCAGGCTTCCGTCCAAAGATCATCGGCCGGGGCCGAATCCCAGGTCGGCATATGGACACCGTTGGTCACGTATCCGACCGGGACTTCTTCCTCCGGCCAATGTGGAAAGAGTGGTTGGAACAGGTGCCGGCTTACCTTTCCGTGCAGGCGACTGACGCCATTGACTGCCCCGCTGCCGCGAATCGCGAGATAGGCCATGTTGAAAGGTTCCCACGCGTCATTCGGGTTCCCGCGGCCCAGGGCCAACAAATCCTGGACGGTGATACCGAGCTTCTTCTCGGCATAACCACCGAGGTATTGCTCGACGAGCGCCGGAGCAAAACGATCGAAACCGGCAGCCACCGCCGTGTGCGTGGTAAAGAGGTTGCCTGCCCTGGTGACGGCCAGCGCGGCGTCAAAGGTACGCCCGCTTTCCTCCATGAAACTTCGCGCGCGTTCCAGCACTGCGAACGCCGCATGCCCTTCATTCAAGTGGCAGACTTCCGGCTTGATGCCGAGCGCCGCGAGCAGCCGCCATCCGCCGATCCCGAGCAGCATTTCCTGTTTGAGGCGCAGTTCCGGCCCGCCGCCGTAAAGCTCGCTGGTTATGCCGCGATGCGCGGGGTAATTCGCTGCGTCATTGCTGTCCAGCAGGTACAGCTTCACGCGGCCGACCTGAACCTGCCAGGCACGCAACCAGACCGAGTAGCCAGGTAACGCAATCTCCAACCGCAACCACTCGCCGTTCTCCTGGCGCAAAGGCGTGATCGGCAACTGTCCGGGGTCGTTATACGGGAACAGGGCCTGTTGCGCGCCGTCCTTGTCTATCACCTGGCGAAAATAGCCTTGCTGGTAGAGCAGCCCCACGCCGATCACCGGGACGCCCAGATCGCTGGCGGCCTTGAGCTGGTCACCGGCCACGTTGCCCAGCCCGCCCGAGTAAATGGGCAATGCTTCGCTCAACATGTATTCCATGCTGAAATATGCGACACAACTCAACGGAGTTTGCGGATAGGTTTGCTGAAACCAAGCGGGCGCCTCTGCTGCATCCCGCCTGGCTTGCACCAGACCATCAACGTTTTTGCGGAAAGCGGGATCGGCTAAAACACGCTGGAGTTTCTCCCGTGACACAGTCTGCAAGACGACCCATGGATTTTGCGTCATATCCCAGAGCGCGGGATCAAGCTGCTGCCACACGGCGTCAGCACCATGATTCCACGACGAACGCATATCCAGGGCAAGCTCGGACAGGGAATCGAATCCCTCTACGTCCCTGGATAAAATACGCTGCTTCGGGTGGCTGATTCGTGTTGGTTCGCTCATATCTTTTCCTTCATGTTTTTCGTGGGTGCAATCTCAGCCTGCTGCGTTGGCGCCGCCAGCGCAGCAGCGACGATGGTTTGTGCTTCTCCGAGGATGCGGCGCAGATGATCCATTCCATGAAAGCTCTCGGCATAGATCTTGTAGATGTCTTCGGTGCCGGACGGACGCGCCGCAAACCATCCGCTTTCGACTATTACCTTCAACCCGCCGATGGGCGCGCCGTTGCCGGGAGCCTGGGTCAGGATGCGCTGTATTTTTTCGCCCGCCAACTCGGTGAGCTTAACCTGCCGGGGTGAGAGCTGCGCCAGCAGTTGTTTTTGCTCCGGGGTTGCCGGCGCCTCGACACGATCGTAAACCGGTTCGCCGAACTCGCGCGCAAGCTCAGAGTAGATTTCGCCGGGATCGCGGCCCATGCGCGCGGTGATCTCCGCCGACAGCAAAGCCGGGACCATGCCGTCTTTGTCTGTGGTCCAGACACTGCCATCCAGACGGACAAAAGAGGCACCCGCACTCTCTTCGCCGCCAAAGGCTAGCGAGCCGTCGAGCAAGCCATTCACAAACCACTTGAAGCCGACTGGTACCTCATAGAGCTTGCGGCCGAGCTTCGCCGTGACGCGGTCGATCATCTGGCTGCTGACCACGGTCTTGCCAACCGCCGCATCCTTGCGCCATTTCGGACGATGCTGAAAGAGGTAGGAAATGGCGACCGCAAGGTAATGGTTGGGCGGCAGCAATCCCGCATTTTTGGTGACGATCCCGTGCCGGTCATGGTCGGTGTCGCAGGCGAAGGCGATGTCGAAGCGATCCTTGAGGCCGATCAGGCTCTGCATTGCGCAGGACGATGACGGATCCATGCGTATCTGGCCGTCCCAATCGACCGTCATGAAGCGGAAGGTCGGATCGACGATTTCGTTCACCACCGTGAGATTCAAACCATAGCGCTCGGCGATCGGCCCCCAATAGTGCACGCCCGCGCCGCCAAATGGATCCACGGCCATATGGATGTTTGCGCCGCGAATCGCATCCAGGTCGAGCACGCTGCCGAGATCGCTCACGTATGCGTTGAGAAAGTCGTGCCGGTGCGTTGTAGCAGCGTGCAGCGCCTTCTCGTAAGGAATTCTTTTCACGCCGTTCAGACCTTTTTCCAGAATCGCATTGGCGTGGGCTTCGATCCATCCGGTGATGTCGTTGCCCGCCGGCCCGCCGTTGGGCGGGTTGTACTTGAAGCCGCCATTGTCCGGCGGATTGTGTGAAGGCGTGATGACGATGCCGTCCGCCAGCCCGCTATCGCGGCCGCGATTGTGGGTGAGGATTGCGTGGGAAATCACGGGTGTGGGCGTGTATTCATCTTTGTCCGCGAGCATGACTTCCACACCGTTGGCCGCCAGCACTTCGAGCGCACTAGCATACGCCGGCTCCGAAAGCGCGTGCGTATCGATCCCCAGAAACAGCGGGCCATCGATACGCTGCTGTTTGCGGTAATCACAAATCGCCTGACTGATGGCCAGTACATGCCATTCGTTGAAGCTGTTTTCGAACGCGCAACCACGATGGCCCGAGGTGCCGAACGCAACTCTTTGCGCGGGTATCGCAGCATCGGGCATATTGCTGTAGTAGGCCGTGATGAGTCTGGAAACGTTGACCAGCATGGCCGGCGTGGCTGGCTTGCCTGCCAATGGACTTATTTTCATTTCCACGTTATCTCCGGCATTATCGATTGTCCTTGGAAGCGGAGAAATTCGCCAGCAGGGCATTGGCCCGCATGCATACGTTGTCGACGGTGAAACCGTATTCGCGCAGCACGACCGCAGCCGGCGCCGACGCGCCGAAGCGTTCCACGACTAGCATCTCGCCGCGCGCACCGATGTAACGATCCCAGCCTTGCGCCACACCCAATTCGACCGCGAGCCGCGCGCCGACTGAAGGCGGCAGCACCGCATCGCGTTCGGCTTGCGGCAAGGCCTCGAACAGCTCCCAGCTCGGCATCGACACACAGCGCACGGCTATGCCTTGCTGTTGCAGGCGTTCTGCCGCCGCCACGATCAGGCCGACTTCGGAACCGCTGGCGATCAGGATCAGTTCTGGCTTGCCGCTCGGCGCATCGCTCAACACATATGCGCCACGGCGCAATCCATCCGCCGCGGCGCAGTGGCTGCGATCGAGCGTGGGCAGGTCCTGCCGGGTCAACACCAGCATCACCGGCCGGTCGCGTGTTTCCAGCGCGACGCGCCAGGCGACCGCTGTTTCATTGGCATCGCCGGGGCGGATCACGATCAGATTCGGAATCGCCCGCAGGTTCGCCAGTTGTTCCACCGGCTGATGGGTAGGACCGTCCTCGCCGACGGCGATGCTGTCGTGCGTGAACACATGCACGACGTGCAGCCCCATCAGTGCCGCCAGCCGAATTGCCGGGCGCATGTAGTCGGAGAAGATCAGAAAGGTCGAACCATACGGAATCAAACCGCCATGCGCGGCAAGGCCGTTGACGATGGCCCCCATCGCATGTTCGCGTATGCCGAAGTGCAGGTTGCGTCCGGCATAGCTCCAGCCAGCGCTATCGGAACCTTGTTCGTCCTCGTTGTTAACTGGCGGCGGATTGAAATCACCGAAGCCCTTCAAGGCCGTTTTCGTCGACGTGTCGAGGTCGGCCGATCCGCCGGTCAGTGCCGGCAATTTGGGCGCGATGGCGTTCATTACCTTGCCGGATGCATCGCGCGTGGCAAGGCCCTTCGCGTCGGGGGCAAATACCGGGATGTCCGCATCCCAGTTCGGCGGCAGTTCGTCGCGCAGGCGGCAGTGTAGCTCTGCGGACAGCTCCGGAAACGTGCTGGCGTATACGCCCAGCGACAAGTTCCATGCCGCCTCGTCCTGCGCACCGCGTTGCACCGCCTCGCTGAAATGCGCCAGCGCCCCCTCCGGTATCAGGAACTCCGGTTCGGTCGGCCAGCCCAGCGCCTGCTTGGTCTTGCGCACGTTGTCCGCGCCGAGCGGGGAGCCGTGCGCCTTGAAGCTGTCCTGTTCGGGCGAGCCGTAGCCGATATGGGTACGCACCAGGATCAGCGACGGACGCGCGGTTTCCGCGCGTGCGGCGTCCAGCGCGGCGTCGATCGCGGCGAGATCGTTGCCGTCCGCCACCGACACAGTGTGCCAGCCATAGGCCTCGAAGCGCAGTGCGCGATTTTCTGAGAAGGTGATGTCGGTGCCGGCGGACAGGGTGACGTAGTTATCGTCGTAGAGGCAAGTGAGCTTGCCAAGCTTGAGATGGCCGGCCAGCGAGGCAGCTTCGGAGGCCACCCCCTCCATCAGGTCGCCGTCGCTGACGAGGGCATAGGTATGGTGATCGATGAGCGCGTGACCGGGTCGGTTGTAGCGGGCCGCGAGCTGCGCCTCCCCAATCGCCATGCCGACCGCGTTACCGAAGCCCTGCCCCAGCGGTCCGGTGGTGGTTTCCACGCCAGGCGTGTATCCGCGCTCGGGATGCCCCGGTGTCTTGCTGCCCCATTGGCGGAACTGCCGGATGTCATCCAGAGAAAGATCGTAGCCGCTCAGATGCAGCAGACTGTAGAGCAGCGCCGAACCGTGTCCGGCCGAGAGCACGAAGCGATCGCGATTGAACCAGTGCGGATTTTTCGGATTGTACCTGAGCCAGCGTGTCCACAGCACATAGGCCATAGCCGCGGCGCCAAGCGGCAGGCCCGGATGTCCGCTGTTGGCCTTCTGCACCATATCCACCGACAGGAATCGAATGGTGTTGATGCATTGCTGATCGAGTTCGACGGCCATGACTGTTTCCTGCTTGAATGCATGGTGCGTGAATTGCGGGCGCGGATTATCCGGTCACGCGACCGGCTTCATCTGTTGTGCCTTGCCGGCTTGCCTGAGCCAGTCCCACGCGGCGTCCTCGCGCACGAAGTCGAAGTGCTGCACCTGTGCATGGACGAAATGGTTTGCAATGTTCGGCATGACATTCGCCAAAGCGCCGTCCGCGACGACCGCAACTTTCTCGATCTTCTGAATATGCTCCTTGAGGAACTTCAAGTGTGCAAGCATCGCGGCAAAGTCTTTCCAGCCGGGAAATGATTTTGCCTGTATCAATACTCCGTGCAGCTTCCCATGTCCCTCCAGATAAGTATGTCCCTCCAGATAAGTATCGACCTGGCTCGCCAGCGTCGTGAAGTCTGCCGCCTCAAGCGGTCCTTCCGGGTGCAGCACGAGTATGCCTTCGTCTTGTCGCAATTCGTAGTTGATCATCGGGTATCCTCCATTAGGTAGTGGCGCGAATATTACTCGCGCAGCAAACATCCACAGGCACATCTTTGGCCGTGTGCATATTAAACAGGATGCCCGCTGCGCAACGGCGGGTCTGTTCGTTACCGTACTCAGGACGTACCGGGATGCCCGGACTGCGCCTGCTGCACGGCATCGATGGAAAGTGTGCGCAGGGTTTGATGCACAACTGGTCGAGTTGCGCCGCGACTGTCATGGCTATGCTGCGCCTGGATGTGTGTTCCGGGTGAGTACGGCGCTTTTTGACGCAATGCAGGCCATCAGGTCGCGCCAGGACTTTGCAAAAGATTCGGTGCCCTCGCTTTGAAGTTCGGCGGCAAGCGCCTCATCGTTGACGCCCTCGCGGGTGAATTCCGCGATTACCGCTTCCACCATTTCGGCATACCCCTCATCAACCGGCAATACGTTGCTAATTTTGCCGTGCTCGGCGAAGGCCAGCAGTGTCTTTTCTGGGATGGTATTGACCGTATCCGGCGCAGCGAGCGCTTCGACATAAAGGGTGTCCAAGGCTGCAGGATCCTTGGTGCCGGTGCTGGCCCACAGCAAGCGTTGCGGCTGGGCCCCGGAAGCGGCCAATTTCTGCCAACGCTTTGATGCCAGCAAATCGCGGTAGGCTTTGTAGGTGCGCATGGCGATGGCGATGCCAAGACGGTTGTCGCGGAACTCACCTTGAACCTTGTCCTTGACGGCCACGTCCCAGCGGCTGACGAAAATTGATGCCACGGAACCGATCTTCGGATCCAGACCGGCGGCGATGCGTCGCTCAATGCCGCGCATATACGCTTCTGCCGCCGCAATGTAGTGCTCGCGCGAGAACAGCAACGTGACGTTCACCGGCACGCCCGCGAAGATCGCCTCCTCGACCGCCGGAATGCCTGCGCGGGTGCCCGGAATCTTGATGAAAAGATTTGAGCGTTGCGCACGCGCATGCAGTTGAGCAGCCGCCTTTATCGTTCCGGCAGTGTCGTCGGCAAGCAAGGGCGATACCTCCAGCGATACCCAACCGTCAATTCCGCCGGTGGCGTCGTGGATCGGCCGGAAAAGATCAGCCGCCCGGATTAGATCTTCCAATGCAAGTTCAAAGAACAACGCCTCGCCGGATTTGCCCGCTAGCGTTTTTTGGCGGATCGCGTCATCGTAGAAATCACCATTTTGAATGGCATGATCGAAGATCGTGGGATTGGAGGTCAGTCCCGTTACGGACAGCTCGCTGATATAGCGGCCCAGCGTGCCGCTGGTCAGCAGCCCGCGCGTGATGTTGTCGAGCCAGAGGCTTTGACCGAGATCGTGCAGTTGTTGTGTGGCTTTCATGCTATCACCCTGGTTGTAACAGTTGCAAAGTAAGGATTGCTGCTTTCACAAACTGTTTATTGGTAATGATTGCGGACTTCTTTTGCTCATTCTGCAATCCGGAATCCGCAGTGGCAGCGCATGCGCCATGCTTTTTCGATTGCCGGCTTGCCAGTGTGAGAAGAAGCGTCCTGGCCACGGCGCGTATCACTGAGTTCGAATGCGAGCGCCGGTCATGCGGAACGCCGACACTAAAAATAGGCAACGCGCCTCGAATGATGGAATATCAGGAGCTGGTCTCATCGCAATGCAGGAACTAAGCTTCGTCGTTCATTCGAGCATAAGGCAAATCCTGGATACCCAGCGGGTTGCCCGACTCGAGCACCTCTCGCCATTGCGCAATCTCGGACGCTGCGCCGCGCAGCATCAGCACATATTTACCTTCCTCGATGGCCTTGTGCAGTGCAAGAATCGTTTGTTCCGGAATCCCCGAACGGTGGAAAGCGACGGCTAATTGCGACAATGCTGCAGCCCCGGCCATGGCGCCGGCTCCAACTGCCGCCCCACCAACTATGGCTTCCACAATGTAGCCGGCTGCCGCCACTGCGCCGACTCCAGGAATGATGAAGAACCCAACGGCCCCTGCCAGCATCCCCCACACTCCACCCCAGAAGACACCCTGTTTCCCCCAGGCCTTCATCCGCTCTCCGACGTTCAGGTTATAAATCCCCAACGTATCATCCCCTACCGCGTGTATGCGGCCCAGGACGGAAATGAGATCCATCTGGTAATTGTTGTCGATCAAGCGCTTCACAACGCCTTTTGCCTTCTCCTCATCCGGGTAGACCGCGACAAGGACCCGATTTTTCTCGCGCCAGGATGGTCTTTCTGTCGAGCTCATTCTGCTTCTCCTTGTTCTCGTCAATCGGTTCAACATCTATGTGGCACCCTTGGAATTGTCTTCAATGTTCTTCAATTCGCTTCTGATTCATGCCGGATTTCCTTATGGTTGATTCCAAATTGCGTCCGTCAGCAATATGCAGGAAGAATGGTTGGACGATGTCTCCTGAATGTCCCGGTGACGCAATACCCGATCCTGAGGATACTGTACCAAGGATTTGATCATCCCCCTTGCGCAAGCCCTTCTCTGTGCGCTAGTACACAGATATCATGAGAAAACGCGATCATTCGTTGCGCCATTACACCAGCTTTGCGCGGAGCCCGGATAGTCCGCATAGCCAAATTCGATGCATAGCGCTTTGCAAAGTTCCCCATGTCGATCCCTGCGCTTGCCGCCTGACTCCTGCGCAAGATGGTCGCCCGGGCCGGCTGCGATGCGATCGTTATCGAGCAGGGTTTCACTCGGATTTTAGATGAGGCAACTCGTCCACTTGTACCAATTTGCTAATTCATGTAGGCTGAATTTGTTACTGGTTTTTAATGGTTCCGGCAGTTAAACAGTTTGCTGTGTGAATTGGAGTGATTATGTTCTTGAAGCATGCAGGAAAGGCGCTCGCCCTTGTTACGCTTTTGTTCGTAACGGGATGTTCTTCGACGGGCGGCGTGAGCAACGCTGTAGGGAATCTTTTTCCGGCAGCTGGCGACAATTCCATCAAGATCGAATCCGAGCCCTCCGGGGCGGCGGTTTATGTGATGGATAAAATGGTCGGCATGACCCCCCTCCAGATCAGCAATAAGGATGTCTTCCCGCCGATCTATCCCAAGGAAAAGGAATCCCTGTATGGCTCGGTGACTCTCAAACTGGCGGGATGCTCGGATTTCACCCGGACGATCGACTCAAAAATAATCAATGCGGGGCTGCACGCGCAACTCGACTGCGGGGATGCAAAACCCGCATCATCTCAAACATCCAGTGATTCTCACAGCAGCAAAGAATCTGTTGAGCAGCGGCTGGACAAAATCAAGGATTTCCTGAACAAGGGATTGATCACCGAAGAAGAAGCAAGGAAGGCGAGAGAGCGCGTCCTAAATGATCTTTGATCTCCATTGTATCCAGTTGATCGAGAAGCAGGCGATAAGAATCTGCAAGTGGACGGCGTCCGTTTGCTGGAGTTTCGAATGACCGGATCGCCCTCGATTTACCGGACACTTGCCAGCCTTGCGGTCTATATAAATCCCGCGCTTGATGCGCTTCCGCTTGAGTAGCTGGAAGAAGTTCTTGGCGACAGCGTTATCGTGTCCGAGGTACGGAAGCAACTAACCCGCCGGTTCGGACAAATCTGGCTGGCATGCCATGAATTGCAGTGATTCAAACTTCGTCTGACACAAACTGTCAGTCCGCCGCATCTGCCCCTTCTGGCAGCTTGAAATTACGTTTCTCGAACGCGGGACTTGGTAGCACGCCGATTTCGGCCTGTTGCGGCACTTCAACTTTGCGGAAAGCAGCAGTCGTTCAGAAGTGATTATGCCATCCGGGGGCGATTCACATAGCGGCGAAAGTTATTCCTCTGAATTATCTAATTGACGGAGATGCTTTCTCCAGCGCGCGTCTGACCAGACGTATCCAAAGAACCCGCTATCATTAACGCCAGATGAGTCGGTCTTCAATATTCAATTTACGAAAAACCTGTGACAAATGCGCCTGCACCGTTCGCTCGCTAATTGCCAGACGTTGTGCAATTTGCTTATTGTTATCGCGGCCTCCTGCGAGCAAAGCGATTTCTTGCTCACGTTGCGAAAGGTTTGCCAGCAAATCACTGGCAGCCTGCTTTATCTTTTTTCTTTCTGATGCGATTGCCCCCAATTCTTCCAGCACGCGAAAAGTTAGCGATCTCCGAATCCACAACTCTCCTTGCTGAACAGCAGTGATAAGATTTTTAAGCTGCTTTGTATCAATGTCTTTTTGGCAACATCCCCTCACGCCTGCCTTGAATAATTCCCATTCGGTTTCGTCAGAAATAACATTACTCAAGATGATGATCCTGGTTTCCGGACTCAATCTCATCAAGTCGGCAACTCCCTCCGAACCCCCTAACTTAGGCAAGCCATGATCGAGCAGGAGAATCGGCGAGTTGAGCCGCACAAGATCATTCCTGAGCGAATCCAGGTTATTCACGCAAGATACCTGGATAAAGTCCCGCATTCCCTGTTTCGAGCGGGCGATAATATCTGGCGATGAGCTAGCTAGCAGGATCAAGGTGACCTCCCCCTGAACCGACTTGCGACTGAACGGAAGCCTGGGTGTGTGGCGGCCAACCCGGAAATGGCCACCACCATATTTGTTATCGGTTTATTGCCCGCCATGCTTTCGGCCAGCAATATTTGCGATTCGTCGATTCGGCCCCCGTCAATGAGGTAGTAGTAATAGGCAATGAGGTCTTGCCAGCAGGTGGGATATTGAACGGCGCCGGTTTCTGAATCGAAGATCATCACACCGTTGCGAACCTTG
Organism: Gallionellaceae bacterium; assembly: GCA_049582805.1. Lineage (GTDB taxonomy): Bacteria > Pseudomonadota > Gammaproteobacteria > Burkholderiales > Gallionellaceae > CAVXFS01. The sequence continues at coordinate 29,018 of JBAUUR010000171.1, forward strand.
TCAGGTATGACGTGATAACGGGTTCTCATTCTCATGACCTTATTTGTTACTTATCCAAGGATATGAATACGTCCTTCGAGCAACATTATCACCGTTGGATGTTGCCGTTGTATTGCAAAAACAACTCACCGTACCCCTAGTACTGATGATTTTGTATTGCCTCAAAGCGGACCATGGCTACGGACAGCCCCCGACCATGCCGGCAGGTCGCTTTTCTCTGAACTAGCTGGTAATTATGGTTAGCTAGTTACTCATCAATATCCTGTGACCTGCGAATTTTTCTAGTCTGAGAATCAGGTAGAACGTGTTTCGAATCCGTGAATGGTAAAAGATATGCCGCTGTACGTCCTAACTGTCCATCACTGGGGGGCGGAATCTTTTCAATGCTTTTAGCACTAAAATAGCTGTGCACCATTACAGCTATGAAAATAAGAACAAGTATCCCAATAACCGCAAGCGTTACCATAATATTTAACTCCTTTAAATATCCAACCAGGAATTAATTCCAATTAGTCAATACTACTCTTATCCAAAAAAAGCCAGCAATTACCATGCCAAAAATAAAACTCTCCGCAAATCAGCGCATTGATCAGACTGACCTGAGCTATGTTACAGCTCCATGCACAATCTGAACGCATCCGCATGGAAATTACAAACATTTTGGTGCGTGTGGGATAACGGGCAAGATCCACCACGTCACGGGCAGTACCGTTGTCGTGAGCTACAGAAGGAATCAATTTCCGGTTTGGCACGATCCGGAAATTCATGCCTCGCTGTACGCCCTCCTGATGCCGCCATTGGTGTTTTGTGATCAGGTCAATAATTCAGATCACCCGGATACCGGTATCGTGTAGCTCGCGAGCCAATGTGGGCGGTGATTCTTCCCAGAAGTCACTCACCGCCAAGCCTAACGGCAACCGCCCCCCGCACACTGTTGACAAACCAGATATTGTTCGCGATCGTTAAGTCATCTATGGTCGCAATTTCCTCCTGCACACGTTTCCTTGTTAGCAACACTTCGCGAAATACGCCGGGTAGCAGGCCGCAAGTGGCTGGCGGCGTTATCAGGCGACCTTGTAGTTCGACGACAAGATTGCCGCGAGTGAATTCAGTCAGCTCACCGCGTTCGTTGTATAGCAGCGTATCAAAAAATCCTGCCTGTTCTTTCACTAGGGCTGCGTAGGCTTCGCGCCGGGTGGTCTTATGGCGCAGCCAGGGATTGCCGCTTGACACAGGAACGCTTGCCATCGCAACCTGCGGTGAAAGAGGCAGCATGTCGAGCGGCAGTGCTTCGATGCTCACTTCGCCACTGGCCGAGAGGCGCAGCCTGACTCGCCAATTTCCATCTGGGTATTGTCTTGCTGCACTCTTGAGGGATTCTGATAGGCGCTTCAAGTCAAATGGGAAGCCGAGTGCGATGGCGCTGCGTTCAATCCGCCTCAGGTGTCTGCCCCGGAGCCAGTAGCGGCCTTGACGCAAGCGGAGCGTTTCCAATAGTTCATAGCTTGGACAGGACTGCCGCAGGAAAGCCTGCTTCGCAAACCACTCTGCGTATTCATTGTCCGCTTCGGAATCAAGCGTAATGCCGCTGCCAATACCGCACACGGCGATACCTTGTGCCACGTTGATTACAGGAGTGCGTATGCCGACACTGAATAGCGCCTCGCCGCCCGGCATCACAATGCCAACCGCTCCGCAATAAACGCCTCTTGGAGTTGTCTCCAGTGCTTTAATCGCCGTCATGGCAGCCGCTTTGGGCGCGCCACTCACAGATCCGCAAGGGAACAGCGCGCGGAAAACTTCAGGTAGCCCCTTGTCTTGATTCGTCAGGCAAGTTACGGTCGAGGTCATTTGCCAGACCGTTGGCCAGGCCTCAATGGAAAAAAGATGCGGCACCTTGACTGTACCTGGACGCGCCACCCGAGACAGGTCGTTGCGAACCAAGTCAACTATCATAAGGTTTTCGGCCAGTTCCTTTTGAGATTGCCGCAGTTTCTGTGCGGCTTCGAGGTCATCAACGGGATTGCTGTGTCTTGTCGCGGTACCTTTCATCGGGCGGCAGGTGAGCATTCGGCCAGTTTCTTCGTATGCCCCAAAATGAAAGAACAACTCTGGGGAAACGGAACAAATCTGCCAATCCCCAAAATCCAGGTAGGCACAGTAGGCAGACGGCTGACTCGCTTTCAGTTTGTCGTAGAATGACAGCCCGTCTCCGAAAAACGAGGCTTGCAGCCGCGTCGTATAGTTAACCTGATAGTAGTTTCCTTCGGAAATATTGTGTCTGATTTTTGACACTGCGGCATCGAAACATTCCCGAGGAGTTTCATCATACCAGACGCCACCAAGATGTTCTTTGCGTTGACGGGGAGTTGTTGTGATGTCGCGATAGACGGCGAACATGGCGAATGGCAGTCCTGAGGGTGGAGCTTCATTTGCCTGCAACGCTTTATCGAAAGCCCCAGCCGCTTCGTATGCGACAAAGCCGATCACCCAATAGCCAGAATGGGCATAGGCTTGTGCTTTGGACAGCAGTTCCGGTACCTCGTTAATTTTTGAGGCGGTCAGGATGCATTCTGGATCGGTAAAAATTACGGATAGCCGCCCTTTTTCCGAGGAATGCGGAAAATCAATTTCGCAATAATTTAGCTGGGTCGGAGTCATCTTGATTCATTTGATTTTAACTTTCTCAGGTAATGACATGCCACTTTTGTTGAGTGACGAGCATCCTGCCGAAGTTGTATTGGATCACAATGTCTCCAGCGTCCCCAGAACTGTTCCATAAGGCGCAACACCCACGCCTTTCTGTGAAGTAGCCACTGCGTAGATACAGATGGAAATTTCTTAATATTTTTAGCATGGCAGGGTGATCCATTGAGCTGCTGATCAACATTGAATAACGCAGATCGATCACAAGCAGTCTGGCAACCTTGTAATTTCCCTGCCCGAAAGCTGCCACCTGTGACCTATCTCTGCTAGCCGAAATAGCAAGCTGATTCAGACACTGCCAGTCAGATCAAGTCGCGATTACTACGCATGCATACTGCAGGCCATGCTTGCTCAAAAAAAACCCGCCGCCTTTTCAGGTGACGGGTTCATGTATTGCCGGCTACCCCGGCCCTTTATGCTTTTCCCGAATCAGAATCCGAAAGCCAGATCCAGCGTGGTCATCCTGTCACCGTAAACTGCATTGCTGTTCGGGTCGTTCATGCTTGTCGGCGCCCCGTTGTACATGTCGCCGCTAGCCTTGACGAAAGTGAGCTCAAGCCTGACGTTGAGCGCCAGGGCATAGGTCGCGCCGATCATGACAGCATTGTCGGATGCGTTTCCGCTTGAGGTTCCGGGAACAAAATTACCCGAGCTGGCGCGACGCAGACCGAGCTGCAGGGTTGCCTTGTTCGGGATCACGCCGAGTTCAGCACCCACGTTGAACGATTTGATCGTTTCGTTACCGTTGCCCTGGTTGAACAGGTTGCCGTTGCCGTTGGCTCCCCCCCACTGACCACTCGCCGGCGCAGTCGCATAGGAAGCGACCAGGGTCAGGGGCAAGCCGCCCACGTCGCCAAGCATCTGCGCATCGATCGCTGTCGCATTGGTGTCATAAGCGCCCTGGCCCGGGATAACAGTTGGGTCTCCCCCAGCATCATAAACGCTATTCCCCCTCCAGAACTGTACGCCAATAGCACTGTCAAATCCGGGGATCACGCCCGTAGTCCATGCGGCACGCACATAGTTGGAGGTGGGGCTTCCGTAATTACCCGCACCCTGGCTGGCACCCCACTTCGCGACGTTGGCGAAGAACTGATCGTTGCTTGCGATAAGCGCAAAACCGGATGCGGGTGTAGCAGTCCCTATGTATTGCTGGGCGGAAATCACCTGCATGCCGCCAGTCGTCGCGCCGCTAACGCCAGTCTGGTTGAATGCGTGAACCGCAACCGCACCCGTGTTCAGCACTTCGAAGCTGTCAGCCGCACCGAGACCGGTGCTGAAGGGGACAATTCCCGCATTCACGCCGCCCACGTTATACACGAAAGGCACTTTCAACCTGATAAGGCCGGTATTTCCAGGGAGATTGTTCTGAGTACCCGGCCCGGAGCCGGTCACATTGATTTCAGACTCGAAACCGATATGCTCGCCAACGCGCCCGGCCAGGAACAAGCTGACCTGTTGCGGAATCTGGGTCACTCCGTCGTTGGTGCTTTTGGTGGTCGAAGTATCACCAACGGTTGAGCCATTGGTTTTCTGATTCATCATATAGCCGACCAGAGCTCCATTCAGGACTACGGGCAGGGAGAGCGCCCCTTCGCTTTCGATCTTTTCCTGGGAGCCAATCATCGTGAAGCCGCCTTCCTTGAAGGCACGGCCAAAGGCGTTCAGCGCTGGAAAGTGTTGCTGATGGCAGGCGCTGCAGGCCATGCCGACCTGACGGGCAAATGCGGGAATCGCTTGTGCCTGGGGCACCCAGAGCGCGGCGGACATAAATGCCAGGAATGCTAATAGTGCTGTCTTGAATTTCATGATTAACTCCTAAATGAAAGATACCATCAATGAGAAAGGCACACCAATTTAAGAACTTTAAAGAAACCCCCAAAAAAATTGTTTTACGTTTGCATCGTGAGCGATGACAGGCTCCCATCACCGTTTTGGAACAATAGCACTTTGGTAGTGCTTGTGCGTGTCAATATTGCAAAAAAGTTACGATTTTCAGCAAAACTTTATGGGTATTTTTGGCACGCAGCGGCATATCGATCTTTGTGTTTGCTTTCTGGGAAGCGGTAATCCGAATTTTTCGTTCAGCTCAATTATTTTGGCTAGCGAAGCGGACACTGTTGATGCGCATCGACCCGTTGCTGCCATTCGAGATTCCAGAAAGCGGTTATAGCCTTCTCCACCTTTGAACGGTGCATATCCATTACTGTCGTTTGATTTTCTCGAAACCAGATAACGCAGCCGGACAACAGGATTGTGAACAGACCGATCACGGAGGCGATCGCTGATCCGCCCAAGAGTAAGCTATTCATTGGGCCACATCTTTACTCTGGGTGTCTGGCCATTCAAGCAGTCCGAACGGTGCTCCCAGAGGGGCGGCGACGACTGTGACCTTGCCGCCCTGGCGATCAGCCCGCGGCTCGAATGAAGCGGTGCGGCCATGATCGGCGCCACACCCGCAATGCTGAGAAACGCGGCGAGCAACCGCCTACAATAATGCCGGGCTTTATTGGCTGCATCATTCGCTGCCAAAATCTCCTGTTATACATAGCGACAGAAATCGTGGCGAGCGGGCTGGCATTGGGGAAGCCGGGAGCGCAGGCACCGGAGTATGCATGCCAGCATATAAGGATGCCGAGCACCGCGCGACCCCGATGCCAGTTCGCGCAGTAGATTTATGTCGCTATGTATAGAATACCGATGGGCGTGCCCAGGAATACCAGATCCTTCGTCGCAAGTCATTTTGCCGCCGTCACGAGTGTCGGGTTATGCCAGCGTCCGTCTGCCGCAATGAGCGCATCAGCCTGTTTCGGCCCCCAACTGCCGGCCTTGTAGGGATGCGCCCGGTCGTGTGTGTCAAGAACTGGATCGACCACCGCCCAGGCGGCCTCAACCGCGTCCTCGCGGGTGAACAGCGCGCCATCGCCGGCCATGGCGTCTCCCAACAGCCGCTCGTAGGGCGTTTCCTCTTCCGGCTGTTCATCCAGAAGGTAAAGCTCGCGCTGGTCGCCGACGAATTCCTTGCCTGCGCGCTTGACGCGCGCGGCGAGGGCGACGGCGGAGTTGGGGGAGAGCCGGAAGCGCAGATAATTGGCCCGCCCGGTCACCGGGGCTGAATCGTCGAACAACTTTTGCGGCGGCGGCTTCAGTTCCACCAGCACCTCGGCCGCCGTTGTAGCCAGGCATTTGCCGGAACGCAGGTGCCACGGCACCCCCTCCCAGCGCCACGAGTCGATGAACAGCCGCAGGGCACAGAATGTCTCGACGTCCGAGTCCTTCGCCACGCCCGCCTCCTTGCGGTAACCGGCATACTGGCCGCGCACCACGTCATCCGGCTGCAGGGGACGCATGGCCTGAAACACCTTGGCTTTCTCGTTGTGCACGGCGCCATAGCCCTGATAGGCCGGGGGCTCCATGGCAAGCAGCGCGACGATCTGGAACAGGTGGTTCTGAATGACGTCGCGCAGGCAACCCGCGCTTTCGTAAAACGCGCCGCGGCCCTTCACGCCGAAATCCTCGGCCAGCGTGATCTGCACGCTGGCCACCTGGTTGCGGTTCCAGATCGGCTCGAGAAACGAATTGGCAAAACGGAAATAGAGGATATTCATGATCGCCTCCTTTCCCAGATAGTGGTCGATGCGGAAGATCGAGTCTTCCGCGAACACCGACAGCGCAATGCGGTTGAGCTCGCGCGCCGAAGCCAGATCGCGCCCGAACGGCTTTTCGACGATGACGCGCGCCTGATCGGCCAAGCCCGAGGCACCGAGCCCTTTGATCACCGTGGCGAACAACGCGGGCGGGATGGCGAGGTAATGCGCCGGGCGCCGGGCATCGCCCAGCGCCTGCCTGAGCGCCTTGAACGTACCGAGGTCGTTATAATCACCGCTCACATAGCGGAGCAGGGAAAGAAAGTGCTCGAAGGCGTCCCGATCTTCGATCCTGCCGGCTTGCCTGATGCTGTCCGTCGCCCGTTTGCGCAACTGCGCCAGGTTCCACTTCGAGGAGGCAACACCGACCACCGGCACGTTGAGAACGCCGCGCCTGGCCATCGCGTAGAGCGCCGGAAAAATCATCTTGTGGGCGAGGTCGCCGGTCACGCCGAAGATCACCAGCGCATCTGCCGGGGTAGTGCGGCTATTGGGTTTACCCATCTCAGCGTTCCTTTTTCCTCTCATCATGCCCGCCAAACTGTTTGCTCATCGCGGATCGCAGACAGTCGGCATAGTTTTGATTCGTTCGGCGCGATTCATCGCTCATCACTCGCCACCCATCGCCCGCAGGCGCGTCCGCAGCGATTCGATCACGTCCAGCAATTCCAGCGCCAGTGCCGCCCCGGCGAGATCAATGTCAAGATCCCGCTGCAGACGCAATGCCGTGCGGGCGCGCTGCAGGCTGGCGCCTCCGAAACGCCAGCGGGCAGGTTCACGCCCCAGAGGCTCCAGCACGCCGATATCCACCAACTCGACAATCCGTTCTTCATGGACGGCACAGGCACGGCACAGATCGGCCAGCGTCAACTGGGTTTGCTCTTCCAGTATGCATATTGCAAGTTGCGGTTGTCCATCTCCAGTATCCATCTCTCACACCCCCATTTTGACGCGTGGATTAAAATTCAACTCCTGCGCCATTTTCCGGTACAAGTCCCTGGCGGCTTCGGTATCGGCTGGCGGCAGCGCGATCGCCAGGATCACATAGCAATCGCCGGGCGGGTCGCCCGGTATGCCGCGTCCCTTCAATCGCAGCTTGCGCCCGGACCCCGAGCCTTCCGGTATTTTGAGTTCGACGGTGCCGCCTAGCGTCGGCACCTTCACGGTTGCGCCCAGTGCCGCCTCCCAGGGTGTGACCGGCAAGTCGAGATAGAGATCGCGGCCATCGACCCGGTAAAGCGGATGTGCTTGAAATTCGACCTGAAGATACAGATCTCCCGCCTGGCCTTCTCCCCTGCCGGCACTGCCCTGTCCGCTGAGGCGAATATGCTGCCCTTCGCGGATGCCCCTGGGGATGGTTACATTGAGAACGCGTTCCCTGGTGATGACATGACCCTGCGCATCCACTCCGGGAACCCGCAGCGTGATGGTGCGGGTTGCACCCTGGTAAGTGTCTTCCAGATTGATCAGCACCTTGGCATGGTGGTCCTCGCCTCTGGCGTGGAAGGATGCGCTTCCACCACCGCCCGCGCCAAAACCCCGCCCGAACAGGGATGCGAAGAAATCGCTGTAGTCCGCCGCATCGCCGCCGGGGAAACCGCCGCCGCTGAATTCGAAACCCGCGTTCCAGTCCGGCGGCGGGCGAAATTCCTGCCCCCCTTTCCAGTTGGCTCCGAGTTGATCGTAAGCAGCGCGCTTCTCGGTATCCTTCAGCACCTCATAGGCTTCGCCCAGCTCTTTGAAGCGTGCTTCGGCATCGGCCTCCTTGCTGACATCCGGGTGATACCTGCGGGCCAGCTTGCGATAGGAACGCTTGATCTCATCCTGAGTCGCGTCCCGCGCGACCCCGATGATCTTGTAATAGTCCTTGAATTCCATCTGGCCAGGTCCCCTGCAAAGAAACTACGGTATTCTCGCTTGCAATTCAGGCCGAGAACCGAAAATGAATCGATCACTATAAATCAACGCGCTGCCGCCTGCCGGTAAAACAGTGCCAGTTGCCTGTGAACGGCGGGACAGCATCTTTTCAAAATATCCGGCGCAGTAAAAAAATATTCGCTCAATACCGCGAAAAACTCCGCCGGGCTGGTGGCAGCATACGGATTGATAAAGGCCGCTTCTCCTGCTGCCACTTGCCGGCACAGTGCAGCGTAAGCCCCGCTCAATGCCTCTGCCCATCCTTTCCGGCTCATGCCGCGGCGCAACGGCGGCATGCCATTCGTTACCCCATTAAGGCCATCCAGCTTGTGTGCGAACTCGTGCAACACAACATTGTGGCCGGCCTGGGAATGATAGGTATCCCGCTCTATGTCATCCCAGGACAAAATCACCGGGCCGCGCAACCATGCCTCGCCGGTTAAAGCGCTTGCTTCGTTATGCACCAGGCCAATGGCATCCCTCTGCTCATGCTTTACCCGGAACGCGCCGGGATAGAGGATAACTTCGACCCAATTATCAAAATATCCAGTATCCAGATTCAAAATCAGCAAACAGGCTTGTGCCGCCACCGCCACGCGCATCGGCAATGTCACGTCCAGGCCTTGCACCCCGTTGATCGACTTGCTGTGCAGGAACCACGTCGTCAGCTCGCGCAGATGCGCCATTTGCACTGCATCCAAACCCTGCAGCACCGCAATCCGTCGCGTTACGCCGCGCCAGACCGGATGGGGTATCGGATTGCGTCGCAGTATTCGGCGCATATGCCAGCGCCGCAGCGTGTTGCCGAATGACTTCAATTTATCTATCCATCCCTGAACCTGGCAATTGTGCGGCCATATCATCAAACATCGAATTGTCCCCTGAGAGCATACGAATTTTGTCCTGCCCAGAGTAAGGATATTGCTTGAATGCCTTATCGATGCTCCAGCACATGCAAGACGTAATTGTAGAGCTCGCCTGCCTGTTGGTCGGAGATTTTTGTCGGAGCGAAAGCATGCATTGGGCCCTGAGAGCCATTCGTTTTCCTCGGATTGCGAATAAACACAAGAAAAGCAGCGGGACTCTGGGTATAAACGGAATTCAATATAGGCAATGCCGGATTGATGACATTGCCGCCATCTGGGTGGCAACCGGCACAATTTGCGTTAAAAGTGTTCATTCCCGCAACATAGGACTCCGGGGTTTTGGACTGAGTACCGCCATAGACCAGGTTTCCGCCAAAATAGCCCAACACCACGACGATAACGAAGGAGGCTGTGTAATTCGTCAGAACGATCCCGGTTCCGGCGCCCTTCTGCTTATGCACAAGGATCACGCTGGCAAACACCAACACCAATAATATGACAGCCAGAGCCAGCTTCATTTTGATCGGGTGAAGCCAGGCACCGGCATCGAAGTGTTGCCAATCCATAATGCCGAACAAGATGGTTGGGAATAGAAAGAGCAAGGCGAGGATGGTGCAATAATGCGCCGTTTGAGCCAAAGCGGGCCGCCGGAACAGCGCGGCCGCTATGCGAAATATCAACGCCCCCACGATCAATCCGATCGGCATATGGACTTCTGTCGGATGAATCGGATGGGAGTAACCGATCTGATTAAGTAAATTGTAGACGTCATTTAACATGCGGTCTCCCTTGGTTATGAGCTGTGTTGCGTATGCATCGCGGTCCGTGCGTGGTTGTTATTGCCTTGAAGAACGATACGAACATCCTGCTCGACCGTCCGTGCGCTATCGCACTTATCGATGAGCTGAACCTGCCGGCATGCAACTGCGATGGGCGTTGCGCCGGTTACTGCATGCGGCACACCCTTGCCGCTGGCGCCCAGGCTGCGTGACATCCAGAATCTGTGGGGGGCGTGATCACGCCAGCGTGCCGAACAGCGCCCCGACTCCGGCAGTCAGCCCCATGGCCAGTGCGCCCCAGAACGTGACACGCATTACACCCACGGCCACACGTGCGCCGCCCGCATACGCTGACAACCCGCCCAGCAGTGCCAGAAACACGAGTGAAGTTGCCGAGACAAAGGGAATTAGGCTGGCACGGGGCGCGAGCGCAACCACCAGCAATGGCATGGCCGCGCCAATGGCGAAGGAGGCTGAAGACGCCAGCGCAGCAAGCATTGGGCGCGCACTGAGCGTGGCAGAAATGCCCAGCTCGTCGCGGGCATGCGCGCCGAGTGCGTCATGCGCCATGAGTTGCTGTGCCACCTGCTGCGCGAGCGCAGGATCGAGGCCGCGACCGATGTAGATCGCTGCCAGTTCCTTGCGCTCGCCCTTGTCGTCTGTTTCAAGTTCCTTGCGTTCCCGCTCGAGTTCGGCCTGCTCGGTGTCTGCCTGTGAATGGACAGACACGTATTCACCGGCAGCCATCGACATGGCACCCGCAACCAGGCCCGCGACTCCGGCGACCATGATGCTGCCATGCGTCGCATGTGCGGCAGCGACACCGAGCACCAGACTCGCTGTGGAAACGATACCGTCGTTGGCGCCCAATACCGCTGCGCGCAACCAGCCGATGCGTTGTGTGCGATGTCGCTCCCTTTGGTGTACTGGCATGCCAACCTCAATTGAACCCGGATAATCGATTAGACCAAATGTCCTCTCCCCCTTTCAGGGGGAAGGGACAATTCGGTTCTAATGAATTTATTTGGTTGCTGCAACGTTCCTTGGCAGTGCCCGCCATTATCGGATATGAAAACCGCTCCCGCCGAACAGACCGATCAGGCCGATAATGATCAGATATATTGCGACGATGTAGTTCAGCAGACGCGGCATAAGCAGAATCAGAATGCCGGCGATCAGCGAAACCAGCGGGGCGAGGCTTAAAGTCATGTTCATGTTCATGTTTATCTCCTTGGTCATCGGTGGACTGGGTGGGGCAGCGTCATTATCCTTACTTCGACCGCGTGATCCTGGCGATCGTCGATCAGCGGAATGATTTTGTCGGGACGTTCGACGCCATTCACCGTCACGCGCATCGTGTCGCCTTGTTCAACATCGGCGGCAGCCGTTTGCATCACGGTGATATGGTAGAACGTTTCGCGATAGCGGTAATGGATTTTATACGACTGCCAGTGGACCGGGATACACGGTGCAATGCGCAGATGGTCCACTTCCAGTTGCAGGCCCAAGAGCGTTTCCACGGTCAGCCGGTACATCCAGCCCGCCGCCCCGGTGTACCAGGTCCAGCCGCCGCGGCCTGTGTGTGGCGACGCAGCGTAAATATCCGCGCACATGACGTACGGCTCGACCTTGTAGCGTTCGATCTCATCCGGCTGACTGCCGTGATTGACAGGATTGAGCATGGCAAACAATTCCCACGCGCGTTGCCGGTCACCCATCATGGCAAACGCCATCGCGCTCCAGATCGCGGCATGGGTATATTGGCCGCCGTTCTCGCGCACGCCGGGCACATAGCCCTTGATATAACCGGGCTCAAGGTCTGATTTGTCGAAGGGCGGGGCAAGCAGGCGGATCAACTGCGCATCGCGCCGCACCAGGTGCTGGTCCACTGCCGCCATCGCTTGGCGCGCGCGCAGCGGATCGCCGCCGCTTGAGATGACCGCCCAACTCTGGCTGATCGAATCGATTTGGCATTCCTCATTGCCGGAAGATCCCAGGGGTGTGCCGTCATCGAAATAGGCGCGCCGATACCAACCGCCGTCCCAGGCATTGGCCTCGATGTTGTTGCGCAGCAGCCAGGCCTGTCCGGTGCAAACATCGGCAAAAGCCCCGTCGTCTCGACCACGCGCCAAACCTGCAAACAGTTGCAGGTTCTCGTACAGGAACCACGCCAACCAAACGCTCTCGCCCTTGCCATCACGACCGACGAGATTCATGCCATCGTTCCAGTCGCCGCAGCCCATCAACGGTAATTGATGTGCGCCAAAGCGCAAACCATGCTTGATTGCACGCACGCAATGTTCATAGAGGCTGGCCACTTCCGTCGAACGTTGCGGCTGGTCATAGTAAGCCTCCTCTTCCGGATTCAACTCGCGGCCGATCAGGAAATGGATGGACTCGTCGAGTACGCCGGTATCGCCGGTCGCCAGCACATAACGACAGGTTGCATACGGCAGCCACAGATAGTCATCGGAGAAATGGGTGCGCACGCCTTGTCCGTTGGGCGGATGCCACCAGTGCTGCACGTCACCCTGAAGAAACTGGCGCTCGGCGCAACGGAGCAACTGCTCGCGGGCTAGCCACGGCGTCGCGTGGATCAACGCCATGGTGTCCTGCAATTGATCGCGGAAACCGTAGGCGCCGCCGGACTGATAATACCCGCTACGGCCCCACAGCCTGCAGGACAGGGTCTGGTAGACCAGCCAGCCGTTGGCCAACACGTCCAACGCGGGATCCGGCGTCTCCACGTACACCGCGCCCAGGGTATGGTTCCAGTGTCCCCAAACCGCTTCCAATGCCTGCCGTGCGCGAACCGGCCCGGAGAAGCGCTGGATGAAATGTCGCGCTTCGTCGCTGTCGCGGGCCGCGCCGAATACGAATACGATCTCGCGCTCTTGCCCTTCGGCCAGTTCGATCTGGGACTGTATTGCGGCGCACGGATCAAGGCCAGCTCCGGTCTTGCCCGATAAACGCTTGCGGCGCATAGCCGCCGGGCTGGCCAGCGATCCGTTGCGGCCAATGAACTCGGTGCGGTTTCCGGTCACGGTACGCTCGCGCTCGCTGACCTGCACAAACACGACCCGATTGGCGCATTCACGGCCGTAAGCATTGCGGGCAAACAGCGCCCCGCTGTGCGGATCCGTTTCAGTAACAATGTGCATCAGATTGGCGTGGCGCCACTCACCGAGCACCAGTTCCCAATACCCGGTCAGCGACAATCGACGCGGGCGCTTGGAATGGTTGCGCAGCTTGACCATCAGAAACTTCACCGGTGCGTCGATGGCGACGCAGGTGAACAGTTCCGAGGAGATGCCGGCTTCGTAATGCTCGAACACGCTGTAGCCAAACCCGTGCCGGCACACATACCCGGATTGACCGCGCGCGGGCAATGGTGTCGGCGACCAGAACGCGCCCGTTTCCTCGTCGCGGATGTATAGCGCCTCGCCGCTGCTGTCGCTAAGCGGGTCATTATGCCAAGTGGTCAGCCGGAACTCGTGAGCGTTCTCCACCCAGGTATACGCGCTCCCGCTCTCGCTGACGACCGTGCCAATGTGCGGGCTGGCGATGACATTGACCCACGGCGCCGGCGTGCTCTGACCCGGCTCGAGGGTGATGACATATTCGTGCCCATCGGGCGTGAAGCCTCCCGGGCCGTTGCAAAAAATGCGTTCGCGCGCCGACAGCGGATGGGCCGGTTCGGCAGCCGGCTGCAGCAATGGCTCCAGACGGTCCGATGCACGCTCTGCCGACACGCGACGTTCCACCTGTTCGATCAAGGTCTCCGTGGTATCGCTGAACACGATGCGGGCGACAGTCTGCAGCAGGACCCGTTCGTCCTCGGAAAGCTCTTCGGCGCGCCGCACGAAGACTCCACCCGGTTTGTCGATAATGTGCGCTTCGGGACCCGCGTTGATCAGCCCCATGATCTGGTCTTGCAGAATCGCCCGGTAGCCCGAGAAATCCTCGTTCACGATCACCAGGTCCGCGGCCAGGCCCTTCATCCGCCAATAGGCATGGGCCTGCAGCGCCTGTTTGACCAGGTCGATACGGTTCAGGTCACCGATGCGCAGCAGGACGATCGGCAGATCGCCCGAGATGGCAAAGCGCCATAGCCCCGACTGTCCAAGCCGGTTGCGGGCAATGACGCTGGGCGCGGCGCGGCGCAGGGCATTGCTGTAAATGACGGAACTGGCCAGGCGGCCATAGATTTGTGCGTCGGCTTCGGTTGCGTTGAGATGGCGCAGCACTTCCTGACTTTGGAACCAGGCCATTTCAAAGGCACGCTCGACGAAGTGCCGGTCACAATACTTCTCAAGCAAGGCCAATGCTGCCTCGCGCGTGTCCGCGACACCGGAGATGATCTGCACGGTTGCCGATTTGTCGGGCGACAAGGTGAGGGTGCGGCGGATCGCCACGATCGGATCCAGCACCGAACCATCCGTGTTCGACAACTGCCCCGTCAATTGAGCGGGGCTGTCACTGCGATCCAGTACCACCGGGTTGGCCGCCGTTCGACCCCGCCCGATGAATTTGGCGCGGTCAGTCTCGTAGGACGGTTCATCGGCAGTGGCACCCGGTGCTGCCAGCAGGTGGAACATCCACGGCACCTGCTCCCCCGGGGTGCGGCGGCGCCGCGTGCAGAGGATCGCCTGCCGGTCGGGCAGAATTTCGGTTTGCACGAACAGGTTGCTGAACGAACGATGGGCCAGGTCGCCATTCAACGGCGCCAGCACGACCTCCGCGTAACTCGTCACCTCGATATGACGGGTGCGGGACGACTGATTGGTGAGCGTGACACGGCGAATCTCGACGTCGTCTTCGGGTGAAACGCTGATTTCGGTGTGCGCTTCGATCGCCTGATCGCGACGCCGGTATTCAGCGCGCGCCTGCACGAAGATCGCCTCGTAGTGATCGGCACGGCGCAGTGTCGGTTGATACGCGGTTGACCAATATCGCCCCGTGTCGCGGTCGCGCAAGTAAATAAATGTGCCCCAGCAATCGGAAGTGGCGTCCTCGCGCCAACGGGTGACGGCCAAGTCGCGCCAGCGGCTGTAACCTCCGCCGGCATTGGTCGCCATGACGTGATACCTGCCGTTGGACAGCAAATGAACTTCAGGTATCGGCGTGTTCGGGTCGGTAAACACGCGCATGATCCCGCCTGCTTCCGCGGCGGGGGGGCGTGCGGCGGCGCTCACTTCAGCAGCATGCGGGTGCAACGTAGGACCCTTCTTCGGCACCCGCTCCTGCAGCAACAGTTCCGTGGCCCGTACCAGAGGAGCAGACATGAATCGGCGCTGCATTGGCCGATTGAGCAATACGTGCTCAAAGGCCAACAGGCTCATGCCTTGATGATGCGCCATGAAGGTACGCACGATGGCGTGATTCTTGCCCCGCGGCACACGCGATGGCGTGTAATCGACTGCTTCGTAGAACCCATAGGCGCCGAGGAGACCATTGGCCGCCAGCGTCTGCAAGTTGCGACACGCTTCCCGTGGCATCACCGTCAGCGCCAGTGCGCTGGCGTAAGGCGCGATCACCAAGTCATCTCCCAGCCCGCGCTTGAAGCCCAGTCCGGGCACGCCGAACGCCCGATATTGATAGACTTGGTGCATATCGGTGGCGTTATAGCAGGACTCGGAAATGCCCCACGGCACGGCGCGTTGCCGGCCGTATTCGATCTGGCGCGACACCGCGGCCTTGCAGCTCTGCTCCAGCAAGGTGTTCTGGTAACTTGGCATCATCAGCTGCGGCATCAGGTACTCGAACATCGAGCCGCTCCACGAGATCAAGCTCACGTCGCCGCCATGACTGGTCAGCAGGCGGCCGAGTGAGAACCAATGCTTCTGCGGCAGCTGTCCCTGCGCGATGAGCAGGAAACTGACCAGGCGCGCTTCTGATGCCAGCAGATCGTAGCAGGTTGGATCGCGACGCCGCTCGCCCACGTCGTAACCGATGGCCAGCAACCCGCAGGACGTATCGTAGAGAAATTCAAAATCCATCACCGCCAGTTCGCGGCAACGTTCCACCAAATCGTCGATGATTCTGAGCCTCTCCACCGCGCCCTTATACCGGGGCACTGCTGCCGTGGCTGACGCCGGCGCTTCAGAGCCAACTGCGCCTGCGCCGGCCAATTCCGCCAGCATCGGGATGCTGCTGAAGTGCCGCGCCTCGGGCACCAGGAATCTAAGGTCATCTCGAAGTGCGCGGGCTTGCTGGTCGAATGCCTGCGCCCAGTAATACAGTTCGCCATCGATATCAATATCCGCTGGCAGCCATGCAACCAGTCCCCCGCCAGTACGGCGAATCTCATCCAGCACGCGGTCGGCGGCAGCCAGTGTCTGTGGCTGTCCGTCCAGTGTGAGTGCGTGGAGCGTGTCCAGCAGAAACTTGATCTTCTTCGCAAGATCCGGGGCGGGTGACGAGGGCACGTGTTCGGCAAGCACCTGCAAGGTGTCCTGCAGCCCCTGAAATGCATTTGCCGACAGCACCGGCTGATCTTTCAACTCGGTCAGTCCCGCCTGCAAGGTGAGCAGGCTGCCGGCCAGGTTGCCGCTGTCCACTGAAGAGACGTATTGCGGGTGTAACGGTTGCAACGTGCGCGTGTCGTACCAGTTGTAAAAATGGCCGCGGTAGCGTTCCAGCTTTTCCATCGTAGCCAGCGTGTTTTCGACAAGCTGCAGGCATTCTCCGGCGGAAATGTAACCGAAATCGTACGCAGCCAGGTTTGCCAATAGCGACATGCCGATGTTTGTCGGGGAGGTACGCGAGGCGATGGCCGGAGCCGGATATTCCTGGAAGTTATCGGGCGGCAGCCAGTTGTCCTGTGCCCCGACAAAGTCCGCGAAGAAGCGCCACGTTCGCCGTGCCGACGTCCGCAGGAACGCCCGTTGATCAACAGTCAGGTCCGGTACGGGGGGCGTAAGCGGTATGCTGATCCACCACCCGACGGCTGGCGACACCAGCCAGAGCAACAAGACGGGCGCACAGAAGAGCAACTCCGCCGACCGGCTGCCCCCCAGCGCCAAAGCCAGGCCCAGCACCACCGCCAGAACTGGCGCGATCCACATCTCCCTGTAGAAATCGGCCAGCGTACGGCATGCGTTGCGGCTTGCATAGGAACGCATATGCCAGAGCAACAATCCGCGTTGAGTGAACAGCATGCGCACACCCGAGCGCAGGATCGCATCCAGACAAATCAGCGTGTCATAGGGCAACAGAACCAACGTCAGCAAAGCGATCACGATTGAGCGGCCCACGGTTTTGCCTGTCACGATCAAGTGCACCTGCCAATCGCGTTCTTCCGGCTTGCGCACGAGTTCTATAACGGTGGACAGCAAGGTAGGCAAGAACACCACCCCCGCGACCAGCAGGGTCCAGAACCACGCTGATCCCGGACCAAATAGCCATCCACCTGCCAGCAAGGCAAGCAGCGCTGGCGACACCAGGCTGCGCCGCAGGTTGTCGAAAATTTTCCACACCGACAAGACCGAGAGCGGGTTCGGTTGCCGCTTCGTGTTTGATCCATTTGGGCGATTTAATCCATTTGCGGCGCGCGGTCCCGGCACGCGCGGGAGCAGCCAGCCGGCAAGCTGCCAGTCGCCGCGTATCCACCGGTGTCGCCGACTGGCCTCTATGGCATAACTGGCCGGATGTTGTTCAATGAGGTCGACATCGGTCACCAGTGCCGAACGGGCATACCCGCCTTCCAGCAAGTCGTGACTGAGAATGAGATTCTCTGGAAAGCGCCCATCGACAGCCCGACGAAAGGCGTCCACATCGTAGATGCCCTTGCCGATGAACGAGCCCTCCCCGAAAATATCCTGGTAGACATCCGACACCTCGCGCGTGTAGGGATCGATGCCTGACTCACCCGCGAACAGTTTGGTAAACCGCGACTGGCCTGCACTGGTCAGGCTGATCGAAGCGCGGGGTTGCAGGATCGCGTAGCCTTCGACAATACGTCCCTTGCCGGCATCGTAAACAGGCCGATTCAGAGGATGAGCGATGTTTCCAACCAGGGCGCGTGCCGCGTCGCGGGGCAGTTGCGTATCGGTATCCAGGGTGATGACGTACTTGACCGAACCGAAAATGGACTGATCACCGACAATATCCGAGAATGCAGTTTGTGCTCCTCCCCTGAGCCGGGCATTGAACTGCTCGAGTTTGCCGCGCTTGCGCTCATATCCCATCCACACCCGTTCGTATGGATTCCACACCCGAGGTCGGTGAAACAGATAGAAGATGCACGGGCGGTCCTCGCGGTAAGTCTCGTTGAGCGCCTGTACAGCTGCGCGCGCGCGGGCGAGCAACGCCTCATCGTCTGGCAGCGTTTGCTCGGGCGCGTCAGGGAAATCCGTCAGCAAGGCAAAGAACAGATTGGGATCGCGATTACCGAGATAACGTATCTCCAGGGCTTCGAGCAGATCATCAATCTCTTGCGGCCCGCCCAGCAAGGTGGGGACAATCACCATGGTGCGGTGAATATCCGGAATACCCTGCGAGAAGTCCATTCGTGGCAACGCACGGGGCGGCAGGAGCAGCGTGACCAGCAGGTTCACCAACGGGACAGCCAGCGCCGAGACGGCAATCATGCCGGTGATCGCAAAAAACCAGTAGCGCCAGTCATCCAGCGCAAACCCGTCGAAAGGGGAAAGCACGACCGCTGTCGTCAGTGCGGTGAGCAACAGGATGGGGCCGAGGTAAAGGGTCAGGCGAAAATGCCGGCACGCCCGGCTGGCCCGTAATTTCCACGGCAAGCGGCAGCCGACCGCACGCTCCAGACTCTGCCGTCCGTGATCGATCAGGTAGTATCCGACATGCGCGCTGCGCTCGTGGCTTCCCAACGGCCCTGCAGCAGTCTGCGCGAGAACAATGGCTGCGCGTGCCACCGCCAACTCACTGCACGAACTGCCCTTCGCCACGTCTTCGATGACATGCCGGTAGCGATCACGGGTGGAGAAATCCTGTTTGGCGTGCATTCCTGCCGGGTCTTCGCGCAATATCTGCTCGACGACACTGAGCGACTCGACGTAATTTCTCCAATCCATTGCACCGATGAAACGCAGACTACCGATGCTGTTTGCGATGGAGATCTGGTTGGCAGCAGCCGTTCGGCCGGCTGCCTCCGACAACTGCGTTGCGGTCACCCCTTGTTCGAGCAGTTTTTGCTCGACCCAGGTTTGAACGAACGCCATGGCGGGCCCCTGAGCTTGGAGTCTGGCGTAAAATTCCTCCACAAACGGCGCGGTCAGGGGCACATCGGCATTGGCAAACTCGGCCAGCAACTGGATAAGCTGTTTCGGTTCCTTTTCGGCCATCGCGAGCATGCGGTCTGCCCAGGTGATGGCCGCGTCGCGCTCCTCGCGCCGACGGGCGATACGCAACCCAACGCGGCGAAGGTTTTCCAGCAGCGCCAACTGCAGCATGATCGGGAATGCCCACAATTCGCCCAGCTTTAACGGTTCAACAGTCTGATAGGCGGCGACGAATTGGGTGGCGTTGTCGCTGTCGACGCGACCGTCCATGTGGGAGATCAACTCCAGCGCCAGGTCATAGATGCGGGGGAAACCGGCTGACAGGCCATCAGCCAGCCGCGGCAACTGCCGGCTGTACCCGCGCGGCAGATGCCGGCGCGCCATACCGCTCTGCTGTTCGATCAGATAGAAATTGTCGAGCAGCCAGGCCTCTGCCGGCACGATCCGTTGTCCCTGCGTGGCTGCGGCCGTCACGACGTCATACGCCGCCAGCAGAACGCGCGCATTGTCCGCCAGCCTTGGCAGCAATCTGTCCGGCCCCAAACGCGGATCGATCCTGTGCTGGCCGGCCAGCGTTACCGCGTGACGCTTCAGTTGCTCAATGCTGAACAGCTCCGAGCGCAGCAACTCGGCATCCGCGTCGCTACGCAGTGCATTCCGTGTGCGTTCAGAAAATACCAGCTCTTTGATGACCACGACCTTCTCCTCAATGGAACTCGCGGCAGTCAGCGCAACACAGGCCCCGGAGGCTGTCTTTGCCGAAAACCTATACTGCTGGTTTCAGCCTTTCAGCCGGCTACCTGTCAGCGCAATTTTATTAAACTGTCTTGGCAGGGATTGAGGTCATCAAGGTAAAAATGGGCAGTGCCGTTGAAACGTTTATCTTGGACTTTCCGTTAGCCATGAATCGACAGAATTTTGCAGTCGTTGCGGGCAGTCGGGCTTACGCCTGACCGGTACGGCTGAAGCGGCACCTGGGGTCATTTTCCGGCTGATGGACAAGACGCGTTAACGCGTTAACGAGTTTTGTCATAGACCAAGAGATCCTTTGGCTCCTTCCTGGATTGCTTCGCAGCCTTCTTTTCCTTTGGCGTCATGGCCGGTTTCTTCTTGTCAGTCTTATTACTTTTTTGTTCCCTGCTCATGCTTTTCGCTCCTGTTGATCCTTGCAAAATTTTTGACTTCCATTTATGCCTGCATGCGTCAAGCCGATACCATCCAGACCGAACATGGCTTCGACTCGGAGCTGGGAGCGCTCAATCGCTCAAGACTGCTGGTCAAGCTCATGCTTGCGCGTCGAACAGCGGAGTCATGTCTGGAATATTCCTGATCCATCTGGCTGAGCATTCCACATCCGGGCATCGTGCGCTGCCATGCGCTGATGCCGTAACGGAGCAATTCATATGACAGCCTCTAGCGGCGTGGAGCAATGTTGCCGTTGCTGTCGGAAAGGATAATTTCCACACGCCGATTCATTTGTCGATTGGCGGCAGTGTCGTTGCTGGCAACCGGGAAATCTTCACCGTAACCGCGCGTTGTAATACGGTCGCTGTTGATCCCCTCGTCGATCAAAGCCGACCGCACGGCATTGGCGCGTTGATCTGAGAGTTCCTGATTGTGGCTGTTGCTGCCGGTGCTGTCGGTGTAGCCTTCAACCAACACCTTCTGTTGCGGATATTGCTTGAGAAAATCGGCCAGTTTTTTTACATCGCGCATACCGTGCGATTTTAACTGCGCCTTGTTGGTGCTGAACAATACGTCGCCCAGTGTGATCACCAAACCGCGTTCCGTTTTCTTGGCATTCAACTCCTTGAGCTGCAATTCCTGTTGTGCAATGAGTGCCTGGTCACGTTGCGCATTGGCACTGGCAGCCGCCAATGCGGCAGCTTGTTGATCGGCGGTTCCCTGCATGACCGCCACCTGTTGTTTGGCCGCATCGGCTTCAGCCGTTCTCGCCTCCAGGCTGGCCTGGTCGCGTTGAGCATTCGCGCTGGCAGCCGCCAATGCGGCAGCTTGCTGATCGGCGGTTCCCTGCATGGCCGCCACCTGCTGTTTGGCCACATCGGCTTCAGCCGTTCTCGCCTCAAGGCTGGCCTGGTCGCGTTGCGCATTGGCGCTGGCAGCCGCCAATGCGGCAGCTTGCTGATCGGTTGTTTCCTGCATGACCGACACCTGCTGTTTGGCCGCATCGGCTTCAGCCGTTCTCGCCTCAAGGCGGATTTGGTCGCGTTTGGCGCTGGCGTTGGCGACATCTAATTCAGCTGCTTTCCGTCTGGCGGTTTCCCGCGCGATAGCCACTTGCTGGTTGGCGACATAGGCCAGTTGATTGACCGAGGCTTCACTTTCACCTTGGCTTAAGGCCTTGTCCGCCTTGCTCAGTGTGTCACCGGCTTCTTTTAATTCAACCGGAGCCAGGCTCGTCACCTGGGTGCTGCTTCGTGCACTGTTGTAACTGTCATGCGCTTCCGTAAGAGATGCATTTTGCGGTGGCATGGAACTGCAACCGGAAAATAGCGCGACCGCGATCAGGGTCATGGGAAAGAATAGTTTTTTTTGCATGATGAACTCCTGTTGATGATTACTTGGTGTTACGGTCTAATTCCTGGCGTAGCACGCGATTATCTTCCTGCAATGCGTCCGCTGCTTTCTGTGCCTTGGCTGAACGCGCCGTCGCTTCGGCCAGTTTGGCATCGACCTGTGATTGTTCCGCCAGTTGCCGGGCAAGCACATAATCTTTCGCTGCCATCGCCCGCTCGGCGCGATCTATCTTATCCATCGCAGATTTCATCTGTAGTGGTGCAAACTCATTGCCCCCGGCGCTGATTGCATTGCTTACCGCAGCCTTGGAAATGGCTATCTGTTCTGTAGGCGGCGGAATGTCCGGAGTGCTTGCGCACCCAGCCACAAAGATCGCAGCAGCTACGGCCACAACTATCCTATGCCTGATTCGATACGACATGATGTGGTAAAATTTATTCATCATTTTCTCCTGTAGTGTCCGGTTATCTTTCGAATTCATGCGAATTCATGCGCCGAACAGTGCGGCGACGCACAATAAATTTGCTTCGCTCGCCTTGCGCCTATCCCCGCAGTCTTGCTTGTGGGGAATTGCGGCGCAGAAAACCAAATCCGGCGCACAGCGCACAGGCGGCAATAACATTCTTAATCAGTCGCGGGATACGCGGCCATTCTCGATACGGACCCGGTCTCCGACGCGCAGGTCGCTGACGCTTTCCTGCGTCACGGTTTGATACTGCCCGTTTTCAAGCCGCACCCGTATGCGATATGCATCTTGCTGCCCCTTGTTCTTTTCCATCTCGTGCCCGACCATCGCGCCACCCACCACACCGGCCACGGTCGCGACATCCTGGCCGGTGCCACCCCCGACCTGATGTCCGAGCACGCCGCCCACGACGCCGCCGATGACAGTGCCTGCACCTACGCCTTGGCCGCTGCCGGGCGCCGTCTCAATCGCCTCAATCACGCCATGATCAGCGCCATAATAGGATGACGACGAGGACGGGGGTCGAGAATTCGTATTGGCGCAACCGCTGAGCACGGTTGCTGTAGCAAGGAACGCTGCGATAACTATTTTGGCTGCTTTCATTGGGACCTCCTGAAGTAATGATCGAAGGCTAGTCGCAAAATAAAATGCGGTCTGTGCGGGGGCGTACATAAGGCCAAAGGAAAGTGTGCGACGGGGCTTGCAGAAAGCGAAGCGAGATACTCAGTTCGATTACGCCCTGCAATTGGTCCGGAGCCAACTGACATTAGGTCATAAGTTCGGTGCCTTACATATATGACGCAAATGCCATATGCCTTTACTCGACAATTCGCCCTTCATTATGGCATTCAAACAGCGTGCATATTTCCTGATGGACACCTGATGAAGAGGGACTCGTATGCCTGACAAGTATTCCCGCGTCAAAACCATCTGCTTGCCGCACTGCCTGCGAACGTATACCAAGCAGCATTTGGAATGACGCAGCGTGGGGCACAAGACGGCCTGTCTGAATAGTTAAGCATTTGCCGGACTTATGTGTGTCAGCGTACATACCGGATTTGAAAAGTGGGGCATGATTTTCGCGGGTGATTTCTCCTAAGAGCGCCTGGTTTGTCCCCTTTGGCCCGGAATGGCTCCCGCCGTTCCGCGCCTTTTTTTTGGGTTCTGGACGGCGGATCGAAGTTGCTGCTGATCCCGACACCGTGCACCTTGCAATGCACAGGC
>JBAUUR010000172.1:0-27914 GCA_049582805.1 Gallionellaceae bacterium
GGGTGCTGCGAGCAGCAACACCATCATTCTCCGATTGGAGGTTTTTGTGAATCTGACCTGCTGACCCCGGCGAAAATCCTGCCGGCACTCTGGAAACCGCCACTACCGCGTTAGCGGTTTAGTACAGTGGCACTTATGTAGCGCTCCACATAAGGCCGAAAAGCACTCCCTGGTGCGTGCATCAAAGAACGGGAAGAATCCGCTTTTTTCGCCACAAATGACTTGATGTGTTACGGGTAAAGAGGGTTACTGGTTCACCGCCGCGATGGTCGCGGCGGATTAACCAGGAGATGCACATGAACACTAAAGCCGCCAGCCGCAAGACTAAACCATCGCCTTCTCGTGTTACCGGCAAAACTGCTACGGCAACGGCCGCTGCCAAAAAGCGTCCCACTGCCGTATCGGTCTCAGCACGCAAGTCGTCTGCCAGGAACCGGATCAAGGCTGCCGCACCATCGACGACTGTAAACAGCCTAGTTACAGCAGAGCCGGTCCGGGACAGCAAGCAGGCACGCCTGATCGCGCTGCTGCGGGCACAACGGGGGGCGACCATCAACCAGATGATGAAACGGTACTGTCAACTTAATTGTGGCTCCAAAATCTCACCCCACTTTGACCTCAATTCTTGGCCAAGGTTAGGAAACGTTCCCACTCGAAAGCTTGGCTATACGGTTACCACAGGCCACATCTCCCACTTTGGGTGAAGCATTAGACCGCCCCTCACGTTAAGTTGACAATACCGTGCTGAACGGCGAGTTGAAAATGCGAGAAATGCCTGAACCGCGGCAATTCCGCACACAGCAGAAACGGGGAAATCGCTGGCAACGTGTTGCTTAGCGCTGCCTCCGGTTTTGACTGCACTCCTTCACACTATCAGATCCTCACCATCGCACTTGAGCAGGTTCACCGTATTGTCCTCGACATCCCAGCAGTTGTGTTCGGATTCGCAATACTGCTTGTGCGTCAAGGCCCGGCCGGCCGACGCGAAAATCGGTTTCTCTTCATCGACGAGGCGTGCCGCGCTCAGTCCAATTCAAATCGGCGCGCACATGACCACGCCTTCGCTGATCCAACCGCGCGCCACAACCTGCTGTATTGCCGTCATACTGGTGCTGATGCGATGGTTGCTGTCGACCCCACGGGCGAATCCGTTGTTATAAGCCCGGTAGACCGGTACGGTCCCGACAAGACAAATACCGTTGATTGGCGGGGTCGACGCAAAATCCAGACTCTCGAAATTCCAGCGTTTCTGCGTTGCTGGCGTGCTCTCCTGTAACTGCTTGAGGAAGCTGCACTCACCAGCATCAACCGTATAAAAATGCGAGTTGGGTCCGGGCGACACGCTGCCATAGAAACGGCAAACTTGCGTGCTGCCGCCTGACTTGAAACTATAGCCAGTCCGCACCCAACCTGGCCCCGCGCTACCGCCGTCGATGCCAGTAGCTTCGCTTGAGTTGGCGGTGATAAAGTAGGTATCAAGGATGGTATTGTAGAACTCGACGACAATACCTGATGACGTCGGGGCGGTGTAATCTATGACCACGTTATCATCCAGTCCGCCGAGAATATCTTTCTGCTGCAGGAAAGTTGCCATCGCACTCGTATCACCCTTGACGTACGCATTCAGGAATGGAATGGTCCAGCCAAAAACGTCACCAGCGTAATTGCTGTCATACCCGTGCGGAACCCCGGTCAACGCAACCATGTAATGGGAATTCTGAAACAGGTTCATGGCCTGCTCCATGCGATCCATCGGTGCCACAGTGTCCGCTGTGCCGGTGATAGCCAGGAAAGGCGTGGTGACGTATTTTGCAGTGACATTCTCCGCACCAAAGGCTGGCAGAAAACTTTCCCCTGCGAACGGTACGTAGCCAACCGCAGCCTTGATGCGCGGGTCCTGCACCGTCAAATGCGCGTTCTGGCTGACAAAGCTGTCGGTGACCGATGCGCCAAGCAGCCATACCATCGAGGCGCCACCCATGCTTGCGCCAAAACCGCCAATCATATTGGGGTTGATGCGTGGACCAAAATCCGGATGAGCAAGTACAGCGTCAACGGTGGCTTTTAGCGACAGGGGCCGTAGCGCTTCCATTTCAACGAACTGATCAAAGTTATACAGCACTGACAATAGGTCGCCGATGTTGCTGACTTGGATTTGCGAAAAGCGTGCGTCGGCGTGGAACGGCGCGGCGACGATATAGCCAAAGCTGGCCAACCGATTCATCACATCCAGCGAATTGCCACTGAGCGGGCTGCCCGCGAGCCCATGCGAAAGAACAAGAAACGGCAACAGATTCGGATCGGTCTGACCCGGTATTATCGGGACTGCCATCAACGGCGGGAATATCGGCGTCTGTCCTGCGCGTTGCATTTTTGGCACCGCCAACGAATCCGGCAACGGGTAATCTGGCCGGCTATTGCTTGAACTGGTGGGGTAACACACGATCACAACAAAAGGCACCGGTCGGTTCCAGGTTTGCACGTAAAAGCCGCTGTCATTCGGCACAATCGGATTGATTTGAATCGTGTCCTGGGGCTCAAGCAGGATATCCGTGAAATAGCGGGGCTGCCCATTCTGCGGATTGCCTTTCCAAAAATCCGATGGACTGCCGCCAATTTGGTTTACTCGGTTGATGTCATAGGCGACGTCGCTGCACGCAACGGGAAACGGACCTGCAGCCAGCGGCGGGGCTTCAACAGTGCGATTTCCCGCAGCATGAGCGGTTGCGAAGCAAGCCATGGAAATAAATAGGGCGGCAGCAAAATATCGAGGCATTCGTGAAAGCAACATGATAAGTCCAATCAAAATTACGCCTGCATACGTCGTGCACGCTGGAGGGCTCGCCGCTTATGCAGACGTACACAAACTAAGCATGATAGGCCATAAAGCGAGCGGCAGCTTTGATCTGCTAAATAGTGGCTTCTTTGCTTGATGCGAATATGCAGTTGCCTCCTAATTCCGCTTTCCAAGCAAAGGCAATCGGTGGTTGTACTCTCCGATGAGAATGCCATCACGGGTCTTGACGACCCTGACTTTTCCTTCCCCACTGGCATGGACCACGGTTTCATCCGAAATATCCAGCAAGCTGGCTAAACGAAGATGGCCGTGAATTACACGGTATCCTTCGCCATGTCGCGCAATCAGCACATCTGGATTCATATGCTTCTTCCTTAATTTGCCATTGGCGGCAGTGTCACTGCATCGGCCAACATACAGGTACTGTCAACTTAATTGTGGCTCCAAAATCTCACCCCACTTTGACCTCAATTCTTGGCCAAGGTTAGGAAAACGGTCCCACTCAAAAGCTTGGTTCTACCGTTGCCAGAGGCCACATCTCCCACTTTGAGTGAAGCATTAGACCGCCTCTCACGTTAAGTTGACAATACCATACTGGGACAAGCAGTCATACCTCGGTGGCAGGTTTTCGCGAGCTTCCGCTTTCAGGAGGCAAATATGGCAACATGGCATGCAGCAGTGTGCCATATGCGGACATTCAAGAACGAACTCCAGATTGATCAAGCCCCGCTGTAGCAGCGTTCTGGCGTGTGGGGGGCCATAATGTTCGCTCCTGTAGTTGTTATGAAAAAGTTGGAGCATAATTCAAAGAGAGGGGGCAGGGCGGTGGTTGTCAGCTTTTTCACCTATCAATAGACGGACCGACAGGGGAGGATCGAATGGAGAATCAAAAAAGTCGCAGCTACATCGTGTCCGTCCGTATTATTAAAAAACATACGGAGCAGCGAGGCCGTCTGATAACTGTTAGCTCTCAATGAAGCACCTCGTCACCGTTCTTGATTGTTATGGTCCTTACTCATACTCAGATGCGTTAGTTGCAGAAAAGTCAGAGTTCGCTGACGTAACTTGTCCTCATAGGACTGAGTTTTAGTGCAAATTAAAGAAACTGGGCAAATACGATGATTAGCGAACAAGAAATTCTTAACGCCAGCATTCTGATCGTTGACGATCAGCAATCCAATGTGCTTCTGCTTGGGGAAATGCTGCGTTATGTCGGGTATGCTTGCATTGCGTCGACGATAGATCCCTATGCAGTCTGCAAGCTGCACCGCAAAAACCGCTACGACCTGATCCTGCTCGATCTGCAGATGCCCGGTATGGATGGCTTCCAGGTGATGGAAGGCCTAAAGGAAATCGAAACGGATGGCTACCTTCCGATACTCGTGATCACTGCCCAACCAGATCACAAGCTGCGTGCGCTGGCCGCCGGCGCGAAAGATTTCGTCGCCAAACCGTTTGATCTGGTCGAAGTACAAACGCGTATCCATAACATGCTGGAAGTGCGGCTGTTGTACAGAAAACTCGAGAATTACAACAAGGTGCTGGAACAGACGGTGCTGGAACGGACCGCCGAACTGCGTGCAAGCGAAGCGCGTTTTCGCCGCCTGACTGAGTTGTCGTCCGACTGGTATTGGGAACAGGACGAAAACGGGCGTTTCACCAAGGTTTACGGCCCGGTGCTTGAAATGCTCGGAATCCGGGCAGACGATGCGCTGGACAAAACAAGGGAAGATCAGGGGGCGCGCTGGAATGAGACAGAGCGAGAAATACTTGAGGCGAACCTGGCCGCCAGACGACCGTTCCTGGATTTCGTCTACAGCCGGACCAATCCCGACGGCTCGCGGAAATATTTAATGGTGAGCGGAGAACCGATGTTCGACCCATCCGGCCGCTTTACCGGCTACTGCGGGATCGGCAAGGACGTGACCGAAGCGATGCTCCTCAACTATGAATCGCCCCTGAATCATTAGATACCTTTAACCAGGATGTTTCATAAATTCGCATGATGATCGCGCAGGATTTTGTTTGATAGGCAAGTTTTGTGAAGAAGCGGTGTATGTTGAGATGCATCTCCGATTGAGTCACTTGGATCCGAATTTTGCATTTAACATTGACACGTTCCCGTGAATACTGCCACCAGACCAAGAATCACATTCTTGCGGATGACTACTACTGGACTAAGTAAGGCACATTCCACAATCTGGTTGGCATGCAGATCAAACACTCTTGTGCTAACTCTGCCAATGTCTTGTCACCCTTCAATACTGCCAACGCCACTTTGGCCTAGAATCCCGCTGCGTGATTCCTTCTCGTCCTTCTCATGCGCTTGCTCCTGTCAATTCCGTACTCAGCACGGGTTAATGTCAGGCAAGATTATCACTTATAGAGCTGTCCGAATTTCCGGGGCCACAACTCGTCGTTGTAGGTTTTTATTTCCCATTCCGCGGGCTTCTCTGCGAGAAATGCCAATTCATACTTTTCTCCCTCTGCGACCTGGCCAAGCGCGAATGAGCAATTAACAAGAGTCGCGTATACCCAACGCTTGTCTAATCTGTCTTGAAAGAATGGTGATTCAACCAGTTCAGAGAGAGTCGTGATGATTGTTTCTCGTGTCTTGCGGGCACTCATTCGATCAAACTGCGCTTCGTCTTGGTCGGCCTGCGTGCTAACACGATAGTCGTAGCATGCTGCCAAGTTTTCGCCGTTATAGTAGTCACGACGAATTTCAAAGCCTCGACTATAGAAGTGAATGGCTTCGTCAAGTTGAATACGATCACGGGACAGTAGCCACAGACGTTTATATATGGCACCTGTGATGCCAAGAGTCTCAGGGTCGTTTGAATGTCCAGGATCGAGTTTGTTAACAATATTCAACGCTTCGATCAAGGATGCAATCTTCGAGGGCTTTCCGCTTTTGTACGTTGCTAAAGCTAATTGCTGAAGGATGTAAGGGTCTGTCGGTTTCATCTCGGCCGCTACCGAGAAAGCTTGTACAGCATCATCATGCCTGCTATCACGAAATGCTTGATTGCCTGCTTGAAGGTAATCAGAAAGATGCTCTTGGTATGCCTCAGTTTCATCAAGAAGGGTTTCGTATTCTTCTGTTGTCAGATGAGTCTGGCCAGGATTGGATAGATAGGTGTAAACGGGGCTATCTGGCCTTGAAGAGTTCAATACCTGCTTAATAAGTACTAGCAGCTTACGTTTGGCTCTATTGGCTTCGCGCACTCCAATGTCGTCGCCCAGGTGGTCGTACTCAAATGTGCTGACGTGATCTAAGTCGAAATAAAGCCGCCCTTTTGACTCTTTCATAATTATGGTCGAGTTCGGCCGAAGTGCGTGTCGTACCCCAAGCTCATATGCCGCATTGACATTACCAGTTGATATATCAACTATTACCAAGTCAGCGCGCAGAAGCATATCGAACACCTCAGTATCAATAACACCTGAGTGAATTATTTCGTCCGCTCTTATGCAACGTAGACCAGCATCCACGGCAGCCGGTTTTATGATCGCTTCGTAGGCCGCATCGAGATCCAAAAGTCGGCCTGACTCATAATCCGTTTTCTTGCCGAAGCCCATGACTACTAAGCATGCTCTTTGACTGACGGGGATCATATTAGGTCTCTGACGGCCTGAATCACGCTGGCGCTGTTCCAGCCGACCATAATCGTCGCGGCACTTTGAACATTCACGGAAACTCGTTCTTGTCCCCATGGTGTCACTCCAATAATGATCTTGTCCATTCGAACTGCTTCACTAAGCTCATAATCAATCCATGCGCTCTGTGACGCATACATTCCGGCGAGAATGATGACTCCTTGAGCCGGAGATATTTGTCTCGTCATTCCAGCGTGTAGGCCTTTCGAGGTTTTGTCTGGAAGAGCGTCGTCGTCTGGTACGCTGCAATTTTTCCAAGAAAAGTTTGGTGCGGCATTGAGCCATTCCACCATCTTCTCGTACTGTTCGTCGTGCGTCCAAGCGTGGCTGATAAATAAAGATCTCGTTTTGAGTTCAGGCATCTGACTTCCTATTGCGGTGGATAAACAACGAGTCACCCGTCCAAATATCACGGGGGGCTACGGATACATTACGCCGATTATAGACACAATTCATTATCGGCATCATGGCTAAAAATATCTAGGCATTTTGGAAGCATTGTCAACTTAACAGTTCGAAGTTTAGCTGAAACGGAAGGAGCGGGGTCGAATCGCTATTCGCGGTATAAGTGATTTCGGATTTGGGAAGGAGGCGTTAGAGGATTCATCAAATGAATTCAGGCTCATTGCAGCAACCCGTGCCGCGACCTTTATTAAAGCTTCCTAGAAAGCGATCCGACTCTACCAAAATCAAACGCTGGGGTTGTATGCGAACTTGGTGCGAAGAAAAAGTAACAGAAGTCGCGCATAACAATTCGATAATATACGATGCCGCAAGACAGTCATGGCAGTAACAACACATCTTCCCCATGCCCAGATTTATCTCTTCTGGCGAACAAAATATAAAGTTGAACGTCCGCTGTTGGTAAAATGAATAGCGGGAATGTGTCGTTAGTGATAATTGGCGAACGGCGGCTTCATGGCAGCGAAAATTTGTTATGCGACTGGCAGCTTTGCGGCGAGCAGTTCGCAAACATGAACGCGCACTCTGTGCCAGTTGCTGACGTTCACACATTTCAATCGAGCGGCTGGTTACAGTTGAAGACCAGACGTTGGAAGATGCGCAGGTGAAACGGCAAGAGCCGTAGGCTGGTATGAGGAAAAGCCAAAGCTTCATCTGTCTGTACTATCATGCATATGCTGACAGACAAATTTGTGGAGCCTTCAATGAGTCAAGCACTTATCGTAAACCTACATGCTTCTCTATTTTCAATAGTACTGACCAGTGGGTCTGTTGAATGACTGTTATAAGGATTATCGAATGTCAAAGTTCTTGCTGATTCTCCTAATACTCTTTGCGGGGGTGACGATAGCGGGTGGCATCTACAAATGGGTGGATGAACAGGGAAGAACGATTTATTTAGACGCACCGCCCCCTGGCAAGGCCGCTCAACGAGTTGATCTCCCCCCTCAGCCGCCCAAAGAAGAAATCGAGCGGGCTCAGCAAGAGCTAGAGAAACAGCAAGAGGAAGTCAAGCAAAGGGTCAAGGCTCGTCAAGAGCAACTAGATGAGGACATCAAACAGCGGCAGCGCGCATCCGAATTAGATGAGATTCAGCGAGGGCCTAGTACGCCGATCCCTGGGGGGACGGGCGCATTGCCTGCACTGCAGCGCGATGTATGGCGATTGATGATTACTATGGACAGCGCAGTGGACCCTGCGTGTACAAACCACAAAGTTATCAACACTGAGTGGATTGAAACAAACCGAGAAACAAGAACGGCGGTCGAGCGCTGGACGCTAGACAGGTGCGGGGAAGCAGTACGCTATCGAGTGACGTTTGTGCCAGCCCCCCAAGGCGGTACAAACTTTACGCTGCAGAGGGAATAGTACCCATGACTCTACGAAAACTGCACTTGTGGGCCCAACACATCATTCAACCTGGGGTGGCGCGATAAAGCCGCACCAGCCGGTTAATTCAGACGTTAAATGACCGCTTTTTGGAATGATGAATGATCGGAACGGGTTATCAAGAGTCGTACAAGCCTGCCAATTTCCTACAAATTGAACGGCAGCTTCATGGCGTGAAGCAGTCGCTCAGATGTTCCATCTTGAGGATCGCCTGTGTTTCGGGAACGGCATGTCAGAGTTGCAAACTGACTGCCTAATAGCGGAACTTCAAGGCAGTAAAACGACCTCCTTCCAGTGCCCAGATTCGTCCGAACCGGCGAGCCAACTACAACTGAAAGTGGACAACTGCTATGGGGCGGGTGCCCTTAATTGTACTGTGTAACAAAATTTTCAGAAACCTTGTGTTTACGGGGCTCTTCAAGTAATGGCTATATTTATGCATGCCGGCGAAACCCGCGCAAATATTGGGTCTCCAAGTTTTATAACACAGTACAATTAAGAGACTTCCAAAATCGCTAAACATGCCGCTGTTTTGCTTTCTGATGTTACGAAAACAAAACCCTGATAGATAGATATCAGGGTTTCGATTTACGCGGCCTGCGAATTACGCGAAATTCTTCGCCACAAAATCCCAGTTCACCAGGTGGTTGAGGAAAGTCTCGACGAACTTGGGGCGCAGGTTGCGGTAGTCGATGTAGTAGGCGTGTTCCCACACGTCCACGCACAGCAGGGCCTTGTCGCCGGTGGTCAGCGGCGTGCCGGCGGCACCCATGTTGACGATGTCGAGCGAGCCGTCGGCCTTCTTCACCAGCCAGGTCCAGCCGGAGCCGAAGTTGCCCACGGCGGAAGCCTGGAACGCCTTCTTGAAATCATCCAGGCTGCCCCATTTCTTGTTGATCGCATCGGCCAATGCGCCGCTCGGTGCGCCGCCGCCATTCGGTTTCATGCAGTTCCAGAAGAAGGTGTGGTTGGACACTTGTGCAGCGTTGTTGTAGATGCCGCCGGAAGCTTTCTTGATGATGGCTTCAAGGCTGGCGTTCTCGAATTCGGTGCCCTTGATCAGGTTGTTCAGGTTGGTGACGTAAGCCTGGTGATGTTTCCCATAGTGGTACTCGAAGGTCTCCTTGGACATGTGCGGTTGCAGCGCGTCCATCGCATAAGGCAAGGGGGGCAGGGTGTGTTCCATTTTTGTTCTCCTTGGTAAAAGTCGGTAGTGGATTGTAGCCAAATCCATGACGGCTAACAATGGTTGAGTGAATTTATCGTCTATTGTTACGGTGCGATGTAATGGATGCCGGGAGATATTTTTGTTTTGGGCCTGAATTGAAATATCATCGGCACATGAATGCCACGCCCCGCTTTCTATGCGACGAGATGCTTGGTCGGCTGTGTCGCTACCTGCGGGCAGCCGGTTACGATGCGCTGCTTGCCCAGAATGGCGCCGGCGATGCCGAGCTGTTGCGGCAATGCCATGACCAGGGGCGGCATTTCCTGACCCAGGATCAACTGGTGCGCGAACACAAGGCAGCGCGGGGTATGGCGCTGATCCTGCCGCACGGCAATCTTGACCAACTGGCCGCGCTGCTCGGCGAACATTTCCAGCTCGACTGGCTGAGCCATGCTTTCACCCGCTGCCTGATGGATAACACGCTGTTGGTGGCTGCGGATAAAGCGGCATCGGCGCGCGTTCCGCTGGATGCGTTGCAGCTCGATGAGCCGCTGCGCACATGCCCTGCGTGCGGACGCGTGTACTGGCGCGGCTCGCACTACAAGCGCATGCTCGCCAAGCTGGTTGCCTGGCAAAATCTCAGGCGTCATTCCGGGCTTGACCCGGAATCCAGTCTAAAATAAATCCATCTGGCCATTCCGCGCCGGAGGCTTGAAGCGGTTCACCTCTAGTGCCACCGATTCGCGATTGAAGCTGAGACGCGCGCAGGCCATGCGGAAGCGCTGCGCCAGCAGCTTGGCAAACTGGCCGTCGCCGCGAAAGCGGCTGCCGAATTGCGAATCGTTCTCGCGCCCGCCGCGCATCTCGCGCAGACGGCTCATCACGTGCTGCGCCTTGAGCGGATAGTGCGTGGCGAGCCAGTCCTTGAACAGGTCTTTCACCTCATAAGGCAGGCGCAGCAAGGTGTAGCCTGCCATGCGTGCGCCGTGTTCGTGCGCGGCTTGCAGCACGTTCTCCAGTTCGGCATCGGTCAGGAACGGGATTACCGGCGCCACCATGACCCCGCACGGCACGCCCCCTTCGTTCAGCGTCTGCATGGCTTGCAACCTGCGGCGCGGCGCTGAGGCGCGCGGTTCCATCCTGCGCGCCAGCTCCGCATCCAGCGTGGTGACGGAGATGAACACCTGCACGAGATTGTCGCGCGCCAATTGCGCGAGCAGGTCGAGGTCGCGCTCGATCAATGCAGATTTGGTGACTATGGACAGCGGATGGCCGCATTCAGCCAGCACCTCGAGGATCTGCCGCGTGATTTTCCATTCGCGCTCGATCGGTTGATAGGGATCGGTGTTGGTGCCCAGTGCGATCGGAGCGCAGCGATAGGAGGGTTTTGCCAGCTCTGCGCGCAGCAGCTTTGCCGCATCCGGCTTGGCAAACAGTTTGGTCTCGAAATCCAGCCCGGGCGAGAGATTGAGATAGCCGTGGCTGGGCCGCGCATAACAATAGATGCAGCCATGTTCGCAGCCGCGGTACGCGTTCAATGACTGCTCGAACGGCAGGTCGGGCGAGTCATGGCGCTGGATCACGCTCTTCGCCTGTTCCACGGTCACCGTGGTCTTGAGCGGCGGCAGGTCTGCATCGGATTTTCCCCAGCCATCGTCTGCGCGTTCGCGTGTTTCGCTGTCGAAGCGGCCTTCGATTTGCAGCGTCGCTCCGCGTCCTTTGGCTGCTTCGTGCTTCATGCTGAATGTCCGGGGTTTCTGTAACGGATGATAGGGCAGAATTATAGGGGCAAACTTTGTGCTGCAGGCTTGGATCAGTAACGGACTGACTGAAAACTGCTTTATGCATTCCGGCCTGATTTTTCCTTTACAATTCGCGCATGCCTGAATTTTACGCCCTGGTTCCCGCCGCCGGTTCCGGTTCCCGCATGGGCGGCGAACTGCCCAAGCAATATTTCCCGCTGGACGGACGACCGATGCTTTACCATGCGCTGGCTCCGCTGTGTGCCTGTGCCGATATCGCCACCGTGTTTGTGGTGCTGGTGCCTGACGATATGCAGTTCCATCAATATGACTGGTCGGCATTTGGGGACAAGTTGCAACCGCTCTACTGCGGCGGCGCGACGCGTGCGGAAAGCGTGACCAACGGCTTGCTGGCTTCCGAACTGGAGCTGGATGACTGGGTGCTGGTGCATGACGCGGCGCGTCCCTGTTTGTCGCAGGCAAGCCTGAACAAGCTGATTGCCGAACTGCGCAACGACGAAGTGGGCGGCATACTCGGCGTGCCGGTGGCTGATACCTTGAAGCGCGCCGATGCGGATCAGCGCATCGTACATACCGAGGATCGTGCTGGCTTGTGGCAGGCACAGACGCCGCAGATGTTCCGTGCTGGTTTGCTGTTGCAGGCGCTGCAAAGCGCGCCGCAGGTGACGGATGAAGCTTCGGCGGTCGAGGCGCTGGGATTGCATCCCAAGCTGGTGGCAAGCGATGCGACCAACTTCAAGGTGACTTATCCGCAGGATATAAGGCTGGCAGAGTTGTTATTGAAGGGAAAATAAACCGCTCCCTCCCCCTTGCACCCGCAGGGGGTAGGCCGTTGTTGTAAAGCCGCTAAAGCGGCAACAACCACGCACCAGGGGGAGGGGTGGGGGTGGAGGTGTCAATGTTTACTGAGAGCTTTACCCCCATCCTAACCTTCCCCCTTAAAGGGGGAAGGGACTTGGCTAATAGCTCGATCAAGGGGAGAGGAAATGCGTATCGGACAAGGCTTCGACGTGCACCAACTGGTGGCAGGACGCAAGCTGATCATCGGCGGCGTGGAGATCCCTTTTGACAAGGGACTGCTCGGCCATTCCGATGCAGACGTGCTGCTGCACGCGATCTGCGACGCGCTGCTCGGCGCGGCGGCACTCGGCGACATTGGGCGTCACTTCGCCGATACCGATGCAAAATTCACCAATATCGACAGCCGCATCCTGTTGCGCGAAGTGGCGCGCCTGGTGGCGAACGCCGGTTTCCGCGTCGGCAACCTGGATGCCACCATCATCGCGCAGGCGCCGAAGATGGCCCCGCACATTCCGCAGATGGCGGAGAACATCGCGTCCGACCTCGGTGTGGCGCTGAACGCGGTGAACGTAAAGGCGACCACCACCGAGAGGCTGGGTTACACCGGGCGCGGCGAAGGCATTGCGGCGCAGGCGGTGGCGTTGTTGCTGGTTGCCTGATGCGCATCCTCGCACTGGAAACTTCGACCGAATATTGCTCCGTCGCGCTATGCCGGGACGGTGCGGTGATCGATCATGGCGAACAGGTTGGACAGAGGCATTCGGAAGTGTTGATGCCCATGCTGAATGAGATGTTGAGCCTGGCGCATGTGACGTTGCGGCAGCTCGATGGCATTGCCTTTGGCGCGGGGCCGGGTTCGTTCACTGGCGTGCGCATCGCCTGCGGCGTGGCGCAGGGCCTGGCGCTGGGTGCGGAGTTGCCGGTAATCGGCGTCTGTACCTTGCTGGCGCTGGCGCAGGCTTCCGGCCAGGACAAGGTGATCGCTGCGCTGGATGCGCGCATGGCGGAGGTTTATCATGCCGTCTATGAAAAGCGCGGGGAAACATGGCTGACGGTGTGCGAACCCGGCTTGTGTTTGCCGCAGGAGGCACCAATGGTGGCAGGCGCCGGATGGTTCGGCGCGGGCAGCGGGT
This sequence comes from Gallionellaceae bacterium, assembly GCA_049582805.1. Classification (GTDB taxonomy): domain Bacteria; phylum Pseudomonadota; class Gammaproteobacteria; order Burkholderiales; family Gallionellaceae; genus CAVXFS01. The sequence goes on from JBAUUR010000172.1 coordinate 13,174, forward strand.
TCATCGCGCATGGCGCTGCGTTGCGTGCGCGCTATGCCGCGAACCTGGCTGGAGTGGATCAACAGGCGGTGCCGCAAGCACGCGCCATCGCCCAGCTCGCGCTACCCTTGTTCGCCGCCGGGCGCGGTATGAATGCAGCGGAGGCGCTGCCGCTATACCTGCGCGACAAGGTGGCGCTGAAGACCAGCGAACGTGGAAAACCGGTGGGTACATGATGTTGCGCGACATGGACTTGGCCGACGTAGACGAGGTCTTGCGTATCGAGCAGCAGGTGCATGACTACCCGTGGACACGCGGCAATTTCACCGATGCGCTGGACAGTGGTTACCTGTGCAAGGTGTTTGAACAAGGCGGAGCGATGCTGGGCTTTGTCGTCATGATGATTGCGCCGGACGAGATGCAACTGCTCGACATCGGCATTGCCGCCGCGCACCAGCGCCGGGGCCTTGGACGCAGGCTGCTGGCCGAGGCGATGAAGATCGCTCGTGAAATGGACATGCGGCGTATCCTGCTGGAAGTGCGTCCCTCCAATGTGGCGGCGCAGGGCTTGTATTTCGATGCCGGGTTCCGCGAGATCGGCTTGCGGCGCGGCTATTATCCGGCAACAGATGGGCGCGAAGATGCGATTGTGATGGAGCGTGAACTGTGAACCGGGAAGAGGCCGTTCTGCGCGAACTTAACCTGTACCCGCTGTGGAAGCGGCGTGAAGTGCCGGCTGTTCAGGCACCGGAAAAGAGTGGGCCACAAGTTGAACCGGCTCCGGCCAGGAGCCGCGAACAACTTGTCAGCGAACTCGGCTGGGCGGAATTGAAGGCGAGGGTGCGCGATTGCACCGCATGCAGACTGCGCGCCGGTTGCACGCAGACCGTATTTGGCGTCGGTGACGAGAAGGCGGACTGGCTGTTCGTGGGCGAAGGGCCGGGGGCTGATGAGGACGCGCAGGGTGAACCCTTCGTTGGCCAGGCGGGCAAGCTGCTCGACAACATGCTGATGTCGATCAAGCTGAAGCGGGGAAATAGGGTCTATATCGGCAACATCGTGAAATGCAGGCCACCCGGCAACCGGACGCCGGATGCGGATGAGATTGCAACCTGCATGCCCTACCTGCAACGCCAGGTCGAATTGATCAAGCCCAAACTCATTGTGGCGCTGGGCAGGACAGCCGCCACGGCTTTGTTGCGCAGAGACGCGGCATTGTCCGGTCTGCGCGGAACGCTGCACGATTATCACGGCATCCCGCTTGTTGTAACTTATCACCCAGCCTATTTGTTGCGAACCCCATCTGACAAGGCCAAGGTCTGGCAGGATCTGTGTTTGGCCGTAAAAACCATGGAAGGTCTGGCGCATGTTGAAAAACTACCTTGATTTGAAAGTGCTGGTGGTGGAGGACAGCAAAGTGGCTCTGAAAGCATTGTGCAATTACCTTGAGCGCATGGGCTTCAGCAACACGCTTACAGCCAGTTCGGGACAGGCCGCCATGGAAATATTTCAGCAGCAACGCCCGGACATCATTTTGCTGGATGCCATGCTCCCCGATGTTGATGGGTTCAGCGTCGCGAAGAAAATACGCGCATTGGAAAAGAATGGCGAATGGGCCGCCATCATTTTTCTGACCGTACTGGACAAGGACAATGAACTGGCGCGCGGGATCGAAGCGGGTGGCGACGACTATCTGAGGAAGCCAATCAGTGAAATAGTATTGCAAGCCAAGATGCTGGCCATGAGCAGACTGGTGGAAATGCATCGTTCCCAGATAAAGGTTACGCAAGAACTGAATGAATCAAACCGGAAATTGCAACATCTGTCCAGCACTGACAAACTGACCGGTATTGCCAATCGCCGCATGTTTGACGATCTGGTGAAGCGGGAGTGGCGGCGCTGCGAGCGTTTGAGGCAGCCGCTGTCGCTGATCATGGTGGATGTGGATTATTTCAAACTCTACAATGACACTTATGGACATCAGGCAGGGGATAAATGCCTGAGAGCCGTGGCGCAACAGGTGGCGCGAGCGGCTCCCCGTGCCAGTGATGCGGCGGCGCGATATGGTGGCGAGGAGTTCGTGCTGGTATTGGGTGAAACCTCGGCGGACGGGGCTGTTTGGGTGGCGAATAATGTTCGCCAGCACGTGGCCGATCTCAGGGAGCCGCATGTCGCATCGAAATTCGGCTACGTAACCGTCAGTTGTGGTTTGGCTTCGATGAAGCCGGACGAGGGGAAGAAACTTGAAGAATTGATTCTTGCCGCCGATAAAGCACTCTATAACGCCAAATCACAGGGAAGAAACCGGGTAGTCTGCGCAGAGGATGCCGCAGTCTGAGTTGCGGCTAAACCGGATTACATCTCGCCGCGATCCTGGTCGTGGCCATGCTTCCTGTATAGTGCGGCCATGATGCCCGAGAGCAACAGGCCAAACACCAGGATGATGATGTAGATGTTGAGATGCAGTTTCTCCATCAAGGCATAGAGGGCAAGCATGGCGAAGATGCTCAGGTTCTCGTTGAAGTTCTGAACCGCGATGGAACTGCCGGAACCCATCAGCAGATGGCCGCGATGTTGCAGCAGGGCGTTCATCGGAACCACGAAATAGCCGCCCATTGCGCCGATGGCGATCAGCAGCAGAACAGCGAGAGTGGGATGAGTGACTGGAATCATCATCATCACCAGCAGACCCATGGCAATGCCGACCGGCAGCACTTTAACCGAATGTTCCAGTTTGACGAAACGGGCAGCCAGCATTGCGCCGATGGCAATTCCGACGGCGACCCAGGCGGTCAGTTTCGCGGAGGAACTGATATCGTAATGCAAGGCGACCGCAGCCCATGCCAGCACCAGCAGGCGCAAAGTCGCGCCGGCTCCCCAGAACAAAGTCGTGACAGCGAGGGATACCTGGCCCAGCGGGTCTTTCCACAGCAGCCAGAAGCAATGAAAGAACTCTTTTGCCAGGAATGCCGGGTTACGGCTCAGTGGTTTGTGGTCTATCGGCAGGCGCGGGATGTACAGGTTGAACAGGGCGGCGGCGATGTAGATGAAACAGACCACGGTGATGGCCAGCTGCGGCGGAGTGTCTATGCCGGTGTCGATATAAGGCACGTCCCACCACTGCAGCATGGGATTGGCTATACTGGGATTGATCAGTATGCCGCCGACCACCGCACCGAGGATGATGGCGACAACGGTCAGTCCTTCCATCCAGCTGTTGGCCAGCACCAGTTTCCCCGGCGGAAGGTATTCGGTAAGGATGCCGTATTTTGCCGGCGAATACGCTGCGGCGCCGAGCCCGACAAATCCATAGGCGAGCAGTGGATTGAGTCCGAACAACATCGCAATACAGCCTGCCAGCTTGATGGTGTTGCTGATGAACATGACGTGGCCCTTGGGCAGTGAGTCGGCGAATGCACCGACGAAAGGCGCCAGCACGATGTAGGACAACACGAAGCCTTCCTGCAACACCGGCGTGTGCCAGGCCGGGGAGTTGAGATCTGACAGCAACGCGATGGCGGCGAACAGCAGGGCATTGTCCGCGAGCGCGGAAAGAAATTGCGCCGCGAGAATGATGTAGAAGCCGAGATTCATTAAACAGGAAGTAAAAAACTATTGCGCTTGCCGATACGGTGTCAAAAAGCGGCCCGGAACGCAGGGTCGCGCAGCGATAAACTTTGAGCAAACTCCGCTTTCCGGCCCCTTGTTTCCTGCCTCGGCTTTGCCCATGATGTTTTTCAGTGGCCTGCGGGGTGCGATTTATAACATGAAAAGATTGTGCCTGCTATCATTGGCAGCAACAAATTAACAGCTGCAGCCAAGTATTCATGCCTCGTCCGATACAAGCGCGCATATCCCTTTCCGCGCTGGAGCACAATCTTCAGGTTGCCCGCCGGGCTAGCCGATCCCGAATTCTGGCGGTGATCAAGGCCAATGCATATGGACATGGTCTGTTGCGCGCCGCCGAGGCATTGAATGCAGCGGATGGCTTTGGCGTATTGGATATAGGCGATGCGGTGCGCCTGCGCGAAGCAGGTTTTCGCCAGACCATTTTGCTGCTGGAAGGATGCTTTACTGCGGACGACTTTGCGGCTGTGGCGCGATATGACCTGGCCAGCGTGATACATAGTCCGCAGCAAATCGCCATGCTGGGTGCCTTTCCTCGCCGCGGTGCCCTGCATGTGTGGCTCAAGGTCAACAGTGGCATGAATCGGCTCGGATTCGCACCGCAGGAAACTTCTGCCGTGCTGGAAACACTCAAAGGCCATCCGGCCGTACGCGAGATTACCCTGATGACGCATTTTGCCTGTGCTGATGAGGCAACTGGCGTGTCCGCGCAACTGGAAGCATTTAATACGCTCACGGCGCCCTGCCGCTTGCCGCGTTCGCTGGCCAATTCAGCCGCACTGCTGCGCTATCCGGAAACGCATGGTGACTGGGTGCGCCCCGGCATCATGCTGTACGGAGCATCTCCCTTCGCCGAAACCAGCGCGCATCAACTTGGCTTGCGGGCGGCAATGACGCTGAGCAGCGAAATAATTTCAGTGCGCGAGTTGAAGGCAAGGGAGCGAATTGGCTACGGCGGGTTGTTCAGCGCCGAATCGACCATGCGTGTCGGTACGGTCGCCTGTGGCTATGCGGACGGTTATCCGCGCCATGCGCCGAGCGGCACGCCCATATTGGTGGAAGGACAACGCACGCGCACGCTGGGCCGGGTGTCGATGGACATGTTGAGCGTGGATTTAAGCAAGCTGCCCGCTGCCGGTGTCGGCAGCGGCGTAACGCTGTGGGGCGAGGACCTGCCGGTGGAAGAAGTGGCCCTTGCGGCGGGCACCATCAGCTATGAGTTGTTGTGTGCGTTGGCTGCGCGAGTGCCGGTATCGGTTGATTGATACACGCCTGGCCAATCAGGCATACCATAAGGGCACCTCTAAAAATCCACATCTCATCCCAGCTGCTGCGTTGGAGGAAGAATCTAGTTCCGGCTAACCTGAAGGTTATCCTACACTGAAACTTCGATTTCCGCGCCGTGCATTTGGGCGAACTCTGAATTTAGAGGTGCCCATAATCACTACTGGAGGAATGTATATGCCGTATTTCATTTACAAAATCAAGCAAACTCCAATCCTGCAACTGCAAAAGATCGAGCAACATGATGCTTACCGCGATGCATCGGCTCGCGCCAAGGTGCTGCGAGCCGAGCTGAGGGATGAACAGTACACGATAAAGATGATATTTGCCGAGCATGAACTGGGAGCCGAAGACTTGCTGTCACAAGTCAGGGAACCGGTGCCGCAACCCGGTGATGACTGATTCTTCGGCATGGTGGACGAGTCTGCATTCAAGCGCGTGCTGGTTTCAGCCAATCCGCAGCCCTGAAGTTTCGTTGCCATTTTGCCACCGTTTAAGGGGGAGGGCGGAGGGGGTGTAGAGGTACCGGGTGTTTGCGGATTGAACGGCGTACCTACCGGCGGAGTTGAAGTTGGGGGTGCATAGAAAAGGTTTATTTCGACTTCCTTATCGTAGATCACAATCCGGTCGGTAATGGCTTCCACGATGCGGCGTTTCTCATCGTAGGGTAGTTCCGGCCAGCGGGTGTAGAGGTCACGGGCCCCGGTGATAATCTCCTCTTGGGAAAGGTGGGAGATTTTCAGCACATCGAGTTCCGCCTGCACTTGAGGGATTTCGTCATCGAGTTGGCGGCCTCGCTCGGCAAGGGGGTGGTACTTTGCCCCGAAGCCTGCCCTGTCAATTGAGTTCCCTTGGTAAAGCTCGTAGAGCTTGTCTACCTCGTCCGTGAGTTTCTTCCTTTCCTTAAGAAGAACGCCGAGTAGCTCTTCCTTCTCGCGAATGGCTGCGTTTGCTTGGCTCAAGTGCAGAGCAATCTCGCCCGGAGAAAAGAAGAAGTTCTTGATCTGCTCATGGAATACCCCCTCCAAGTCAACGATGGGTATCTTATTCCGGCAATGGCGGCAAGTATATTTGGAAGTATTCGAGGGCACGTACATCTTCTGACCGCAGCCGCAATAGGTGAGTCCTGCAAAGAGGTGGATGACTTGGCGGGCAGGGCGCTTCCCTTTCTGTTGGGAATCGAGAATTGCATTGACCTCATTCCAGAGGTCTTCGGAAATGATTGCATCTATCTCATGCAGCACCCATTCACTTTCCGGCTTGTATTTCCACGTCTTCGTGCTGTCCTTGGATTGGGTATAATTCGCACGACGGACGCCTTTAGCGGTTGGGTCACGGAGAAGGCGAGTAATGGTCGAGTCGGAAAACTGCGAGCCGTTACGGGTGCGGTATCCACGTTCATTAAGTATCCGTGCAACCGTCTTCTTCCGCCCATGTTCGCGGAAGAGTTCGTACATGAGCTTGCGGATGGGGGCTTCGGTGGGGTCAGGGATTAGCTTGCCTTCCTTCCACTGATAGCCAAAGTGAGCTTGTCCTCCCAAGGATTTGCCCATCTTGGCACGAATGGGTACGGAGGCCGCAACACGGGCTGAGATTTCTTCCCGCTCCCACTGGGCCATGGCGGCAATCATGGTGTAGAAGAGGCGACCGGCGGGCGTTGAGGTGTCTATGGACTCTGCAAGGGAAATAAGGTCGGCATTGTAGTCACGGAAGATTTCGGCGAAGTCGAGCAGTTCTTTGGTGTTCCGGGCGAGGCGAGCGAGTTTGGAGAAGATAAGGCCGGTGATGTGCCCACTCTTGATGTCGGCAAGCATGCGCTTGGTCTCTGGATAGTCTTTGACGGTCTTGCCGGAGAGGGCGTCAAGGCGATACAGCTCAACTACTTCCCACCCCTTTGATTCAGCATAGAGGCGCGCACGGCGTTCGTGGTGCTCGGGACTCTCCCCTTTCACCTGGTCTTCCGTGGAAACACGAACCCAGATACCCACGCGCTTGGAGTCTTCCGGAAAGTTCTTTTGTGTACGCATCACACCCTCCCATTCTCTAGGGTGCAATTATATGGCAAGGGATTTATTTTAGGTTGATGGTTTGAATCTGGAATCAGTGACAATCCATATCGAACCTAGAGCACAGAGACAGGGAACGAACTGCCAGTTCCAATTATTTCTGCTCGAAGTGTTCGTTTGAATCAATATGCTGAGCAGCTCTGACCAAAGTGAAGCGCGGATGCTTACAACTTCCACATGGCGGGAACACTTTCCCAAAAATGCATGTTACCTCGTGCGATTGGGTGTGTGCAGGATCATGGGTCACTTTGTAAATTCCAGAGTGCGGGACTTTGTCGCCAGGTTTAAACGTATCGCCAACATTAGCCATGATTTATCTCCTATTGCCTATTGTGTTTGCAAGAATAATTAGGATACTCAAAATTGATGGGGTTGGAAAATATGCAGCCCGTTCTGAGCTGATTATCGAGATTTAGGCCCTTGCCGCTTCCGATGCGATGTGGCCTGCAAGCGTTGTCACTAGGGTCTTGAGGCTCGTCATATTGCTCATATCGGCATATTCCCCTGAGTTTCCCGCCGATTTAGGCGAGACCATAATGCACGCAGATGTGTAGAGCTGTTCCTGGACAAGTTTCTTGCAAAGAATGTTGTAGCGCTCGGCGTAAGAAGCCCCTTTGAATTCCTCGAACAGTGGAAAGTGAGGCGAGCGATCAATTATCGGCGAGCGCGACTTGGGATCATCTTCGAGAAGCATGAGCCATCCGACGAAAGGTTTTGGTTGCTCCCCAAATGCTCCTTCACGATATGCAGTCCACATGTCATGCGCTGTGCCGATTGCCTCTTCAGCGCGATTGTTGAAGTTGTTGCCGAACGATCCGACCTGCGACTTGAATTCAAGCGCAGCGACAAGGTTCCCCTTGTGAAGGACGAGGAGATCCCACTGCTTAGTTGGTCGAAAGTAGCCAGGCAGGGTAACAAGGCGCCCTCCGCGAATGATTTTTGCATCTTTGAGACCATTGGCTTCGACCAACGCGCCCGCAAGATCGATAAAACCGTCCATGTTCTTTCCGGCGGTTACGGCCCCTCGGGAACCTTGGTCGGCCTTTCCGGATTCCTGCTGACGCTGAGTTGCCGCCTCGCGGTTGCCCCAAAACAACCTTACCGCCTTTCGCGCTCGCTCTTCGTATTGTGCAAGATTGATTGACATATGTTAGGTGCCGCTCACGGCGGCGCGTTCGGTCACTGAGAGGCAATAGAGTGCCGTGACAGCTTCATTGCAGGCTGCAATATCGCGTTTGATTGCCGCCTTACGAAGTGCATGGCGAAGCTCTTTGGGAACCGTATTCCAGTGCGGGATTCTAATGCGCCGGAGATACTGCGCTTGAAATCGTAAGAAGCCGCCGCGCATGCGCGTTGAATAGGTCTCGACAAAGAGTCGTGCAATTCCGGAAAGCAGGACTGCTTGAAGTGCCCGCAAGTCCCACTCATCCGAAAGAATGTAATACAGATTGTGATGAGGATAGAGATGGCCGTCCTCATAGACTATCTGCGCGTCACCTTTTATGTCGGGAATGAGAAGCTTCGGCTTTTCCGTAAGCTCCGGGTATATGCGATCGATTGTACGATACCAGTTGGTGGGATTTTTCTGTGAGACGTGCCGCCTCTTGACCGCCGTCCGGTGTAGATCAAAGTGAGCACGAAGTTTTGGATATTGGGAGAGCGCGACAAGTTTTCCATCATCGGCAAACGGATTCACAATTCCGTGCCCGCGCCATACTACTTCCCCGCTTTGAATATCGCAGGTCATCACTAGCGGCAGCTTCCGGTCGACTTCAACGTCAAGCGACTCAAAGGGGGCAATAAAAACATCATCGGCCCCAGTGGCAACGCCTATGCCTACCTTACAGCCAGCGTCCTCCAGGGTGGGAAGGCTTTGCTCCAAGCGTCGCACCAGCGTTAGCGAATCAGAGCTATCAAGCACCCATGGTTCATCACCGCGACCGAGTGCTGCAATTCGCGTCACTCCCACGCCCTTTTTGGAGGGGGGGGCATTCAGGCATTTCGCCAGACGACAAAGCGCCTTGGCCTCAATTTCTGGTCGGTGCGCGATAGATGTTGGACCGGCGGGCTCATTTGCAATGATTGTGATCGCTGGATATGCAATTACGTCCGAGAGAAATGCGGGCGTATTGACCATGTCGATAAATGTCCGAAGGTGATATTTCTCCGTAATGAACTTGCGGAGGGGACCACCGTAGCGATTCTTCATCCAACGATCCGCACAAATGAACCCGAGCACCCCTTTGTGATCGAGAAGTTTTAGAGAGCATTCGATAAATGGCACATAAATATCAGCACGATCAAAGATCGTCTCGTATCGGCTTCGGTATTCAGTGATGAGAGCATCCGGGATAAGCTCTTGCCTGACGTATGGTGGATTTCCGATGATATGGGTGAACGTATTATTGAAGTCGGTAAGCAGAAAGTCGCCCTGAACAAGCCACGCCCCGAGCAGCATTTCTGATTGTGCGGGGGTAAGACTGGCACCGAGAAGGACTTCGCGTAGCTTTTCTCTTGTCTGCTCAAATGAACTTCGATGAAGCTCTACCGCACAAATGGCATTTCTAAGGATTTCGGGATCAGGCACGGAGGTGGTGTTATGCATGTGGCACGCGGCAATTAGCCGCTCCACGGCCGGAATGAGGAAGTCACCGTGGCCGAAAGAAGGTTCAAGGAGGCGGGTGTTGTAGAGTGCACGCGTTGGGACATACCCAACGAGATCAAGGATAAAATCAACAACCTCACGGCGAGTAAAAATCGCTCCGCGCTCTTCAATCCCAGCTTCAGAAAGCTTTTGAACCGCCATTGCGATCGGAGATAGACCTGGCAGAAAACTCTGGATTGGGCGATCTTTTCGAAGGGTGGTTGCGGTCATGTTTGGAATCATATCGCTTGCGGTTCGCCAGTGCAATGAATCTTGCGGGGACGAGCCACCTGAACATTGATCGGCCACTCCAAAGGAAATGGAAGGTTCTTTCGGGGGAAAATTTAACCAGATTGGATAGCATAGAACGCCGCCCCCAAGGCCGCCGCATCAAACAAGCTTTGTCTCGGGTCTTCACTCATCCAGATTTGTCGTAGACGTGGCAATCTATGTGCTAATGCTGGTATTTGTTGGGCTATAGCGTGCGCGATTTCGTGCTTCGTCTTCGCTGATGCAAAACACGTAAGGATTGCGCTGTGCGGAATATAGCTCATATCGATGCACTCACTCTCGGCAAGATTGGTAATCATACGATAAAGCTTCTTGATGCGTGATGATCGGCGCGAGGCAGGTTCGTTATAATCTTCCATCAGAATGTATTCTGGACGGTAGCGTTCGATTAGGCCACGAATGCTTTTAAGAGTTGCTTCGTTCTTCCTATTCTTGCGGATTTCCTTCATACCCCAATCGTAGACATTTTGTGGACCTTCAAAGAGCACAAAGGCATAGCCACGGCTCGTGGGATAGATGGAAAGCACAAAGCGTTGTGAATTTGCATGAGTCATACTCCTTCGGTTTGATTAAGATGAGTAACGGCACGCTTTAGAATGCTGGAAAGAAATTCCTTTTTCCGCAAGGCGGTCTTACTCATTTCCTTATCGAGGCGCTCGTACAATGTCGCGGCGCGGGCAAGAACGGCTTTCTCAATGTCTACGTAAAGCTTTGGGAAGAAATTACGCGGCGTTGTGCCAAAAAGCACCTCACATGCAAGCACAACTTCTGAACTTGGTATGCGCTTGCCTTGCTCCAAACGAGAGACGTGCGCAGAGCTTTTTTGTCCGAGCAGAAATGCAAGTTCCTTTTGAGTAAGCGCCCATTTCCGCCGGTGTGTGCGGAGATAACTATGAACGGGTGATGACATATGATGATTGTCCTCACGCCATTACGCAGCAGTGAGAACTGTCTCTAGTGTCGCGCGAGACTTCCCTCAATCGTAGGGGTGAAAATGTGCCACGGTGTCAAATTTCGCCACTATGAAAACAGTGGCTACGTCACTGCAAATCGTAGTGCCTCATTGAACAACTCGGGGGACATTGGAGACGTTGAGACGTTATTCCGGTGGTGTGATAGGTATACAATCCAAGAGGTACTTGGGTAAGGAAGTACGGGGATACAGGTTCTCTGTACCCCCGTTTCAATGTCTCAACGTCCCCAACGTCTAACCGCAATAGATACATCACCGGACGTAGGCTGGAAAACAAACCGAAAAACGGCTGCGGTGTTCTCGTTACTGCAGTAGCATGTCTAGAACGAGCAGTCGATTCGCTCTAAAAAGGTTCTTAATATCGCATATCAGCCGTCTGGGATAACTACAAATTCCATCAGAACATCGCCCCTTATGTAATGGATGCTGTCTTCGCCTCCCCAAGAATGACAAACGCATTGTGTGCGGCGCGCGCCAAATAGGATCCTGCAAGCTCGGCGATGCGTGCATCAAAGTTGATCATTTCGACGCAAGCCGGACAGGTGCACTCCGCAAGTAGGTCTCTTTCTTTCGCACTCAGGGTAGGGCGCGAATTAGGGCGCTGTCTATCTCTTGGCTCGATGAAGCGCTCACTCGTTCCTGGTAAAAAGATTGTTCCAAAACCAGCGGCGCGGCGCCAGGCAATAGAGTCTGTTGAATCCGCACCACAACGAATTGTGGCAGCCACAGTACGCGGAGAGCCCGCACCCAGGACATGTATCAAAGCCATCGGGAAATGATCGCGGACAGTTGAAACGACGGAGGCGACCCAAGCGAACGCGCCGTTTGGATCTCCGACGTCTCTGCCGCTGCGACGAAGCAGCGGAACTAGTCCACCGACGCAAACCAATGTTGGGCTGGGATGAATTTCGAGTATTCCTTGGCAATTGCTTATGACCTCTTCGACAGACGTTCCATGAATCACCGGCACAAGCTTCCGGGCATCAATGAATTGAAGTAGTTGTACAAGATTTGTGCGTGTCTCTTCATACTTTCGGCTGCGGGTGCGCTTTCGATCGTTGCTTGTCGCAGGCACGTCAAGGGATATGAAGAAGTCAGCGTGCGCCTTCTCATAGATTCGTGCAACCTCTGAAACACGAAGGCCTTCGTTCTTGATCATCGTTGTGAAGCCCCCTGAGTCCAACATGATTGGTCCTTGAACAGCCAAGTGGCCTCTCAAATCTGCGCTAAATACTCGTTCTACCAATCGCGGCCGGTGTATCGCGTCTCCGAGACTGGCCATCCAACACTCCGTCGCCAACGAAGGGTAACGTTTCGTGACAATAGTGGTTCGCACACTTTGCCCGAGCCACACAATTGGCGGCGTTTTTGATTTGCGCCGAGCAAGTTTCAGTTTGCACGAGTGAAGGTTTTGCATATTCACGGTTGTGGCAAGGTCTTCCGGCGCCCCGATTGAACCACTTGGACATTGCCCACCAACCCCTCTCTTGACACAATCTCTAGACAATCGGAGTAGGGTGCAAATTCGAGACAATCGATCACCATCTCATACTGCGCACGGGCGAAAAAAATGCGCATCAGGCGCAGAATGCGGTAAATGTCCGGAACGCCGGAGTCGTAAGATTGAACAACCGGATGCCGCCAATAGTCTTGTGGAACAATCCCAATAGAGCTAACAACAATCTTGTCCACGGCGGATTCGTTGATGCCCTCGCTATTTAGGCGTCTCCAAATCCTCCTATGAGTCTTGCTATGTTCATAGGGTCGTTTGCGCGCACAAGGCAGGAGTACTGCGACATTGGCCCTAGCGCGTGCAGACGCAGCAATGTGTCTATTCAAGGCCAACACTTCCGGACGTCCGTAAGACTGCCAACCAGTAAGGGGAAGAAGCTGTCCTGGACTGCTATCATTTGCACCATAGCGACGATCAAGTTTGTAGAGAACGTCAGCGATCAGAGGGTCGAGAGAGGCGAACGCCTCTACAAGTGTTCGCAACAGTCCTTCTTGATGTGCCCGGGAGCAGATGTCGATAAGCTGGCTATCGTTGAGATCCGACGCGAGGCAGACATAGGTAAGAGGTGGTGTCGATGCTTGCCATCTTGCGCCAAAGTGAACGAACAGTGGTATCCATTGGCGCGGAAATCCGCTTAATATTCGTCCGTCACCCGCAGATTGGTATATGAGTCGCGTGACAAGGTCTGCTCCCTTGACCCAATCGTCGCGCAAGGACTCATAACTGACAATCGCTGGGCCCTCATGAAATCTTGTATGCACGGCCATCTTCAAGCTTCCAGCGCCATCCTTTTTTTGCTTCCCAATTTTCCGATTGCCCCTTGAGCACATTTTCGGAGGCTAAGTTCCAAAGACTAAAGTCAGCTGCCGCATACAAGTCCCACTTCGTGGGATACTTCTTGTCCACTTCCCTTGCTTCCTCGGATTGGCGTAGACGCACTTTCGCACTGACGATCTCGAATAGTTCCATACAAGCAATTCGTGTCAGTTGAACATCGCCAATAGTCCAATAAGTGACGTCCTTCTGCTCTGGTAACACTCGAAGGACGGCTTCCTGCAGCAAGAGCCAGCTTTGTTTTTTCGCAAACGGTTGGATGAATACCGAGGTCTTATCCCAAGGAATCGTCTGCCAGCGCAGAAGTAGCTTAATCAGCTGTGGGCGCATCCCTTCTTTGTTATGAAGCATCGGCAGACGAGATAAGCGCCGGTCGAGCCAATATAGGCGTCCTCCGACCCATCTCGCCCAGGACGGAATCAGGTTCAGCACGCTACCTGAGTATTTTGAGAGCTGTTCCCACGTCGATGCAAGCGAGTCTGCAGCGGCCAAGTACTGATCTTGAGGGATTGGCTGTGAGCGTAAGGTGATCTCTGCTACCAATTCATTGCGCAATTGACTGGCAAAACTACTGCCGGATTCGAATTCTTGAAGCTTCTTCGGATCAAACAGCCCAGACCGACTGTGGATCGTTGCAAGGGAAGCATAAAACTCGGACCATGCCGGCGGGGTCCAGTTATGGACATAGTGAGTCGCCTCCAGAATGCACCCAAACAATGCGATGTTGGCTCGCGCATCGACACTTGTAGCTGCCGGTGTCGCCGCAAAGTTGCTTGCACCAGTGTCTGGTTGCGAGAGTCGGTAGAGAATTGTGTCGGCAACTGGCACTATCTTATCATGACAGATCAACAAGGGTTGTCCCTTATCCCATGCTCGACAGATATTCCAAGCTTGCAGCCACCCGGCGCTTCGACCGTTCGGGCCGAACACACCCTGTATCCGATGGATCGGCAAAAGCGACACGGCTCTGCACAGTATGAGCAATGTCCAAGACAACCAATTGCCCTTTACTACGGCAACTATGACGGCCGCCCAAAACAAAATCCATAGTATGTTGTCAAGAACAAAGAATCCACCAAAAAGGGTTAAAAATGGGCATTGGGGTAATATATTTGGACTAATCGATTGAACAAATGCCGCTATGAGGATCATGCACAGTCCGATAATGACTGCAATGTTGATATACTGTGGAACAACGTAAAGCCACCTAAACGCTGGTTCCACTGAACCGGTCTCACGCTTCATTGCCACGCCAATAGCGAGCTTCGGCTGAAAGATCGCGAAGGCGCCCAAAGCTGCAGTGATCGCGGCTATGAGGGTCACAGCCGTGACATCGGTTGAAATCTTGGTAGATGTCGTATTCTGCGGCATGTCAGCTTCTATTCCAATGGGTGGCTGCCGGTCTCATCCCACTTCATGATCCTTGTCTTGATGCGATTTGGAATCGAATCTTGATACGCTCGCACGGCGGCCTCGTCGCTGAATGCCTCCTTACGATGATCCTTCCAGCACAGGGATGCAGTGTCATAC
>JBAUUR010000173.1:0-1592 GCA_049582805.1 Gallionellaceae bacterium
CCCCTCCCCGTCGCGGGTCCCTCTCTTTAGGTTTTTGTACAGTTCTGGGCAAGTGAATGCGGCATGCCAGGCCGCGTCGTGCGGTTCACTCAAGGCGATCACGGCCGTCGATTCCATCCGTGGGAACCGATCTGTTCCTCCCAGAAGAGGAGCCCCCTCAGACCGCGTCGTCGTTTCCCGGGTCGATTCTCCTGCCCGGTAGAATACATCTTAGTCCTCTTCTATAACTAGACAAGTGTTTTATTTGGTAAATTACCAAAGTCGGAATAACTCCCTATGGCACGCGGTTGGGAAAGTAAGTCCATCGAACAGCAGCAAGCCGACGCTCTCGATCAGCGCACGTCATCGCGTCCGCCCTTGTCGCCCACCGAACAGAAACTCAACCGCCAGCGCGAGGGCCTTTGGCTCGCCCGCAAACGCCTCTCCGCCCAGTTGGAAACCGCCACCCGGCCGGAGCATCGCCAAATGCTCGAACAATCCCTCGCCGAACTTGACAAACAACTGTCCTCTTTTGAAAACGTTACGCGCCCTCCTGCACCGAAGTGAATAGTCCGTTTGAATACCTTCCATAAGGAAAACAGCAGTCGCCCCCAGCCTCCCATGACGTATAATCTGATCTGCCGATGAAAGCTCAAGTCTACGTTTCCCTCAAGAAAAGCGTCCTCGATCCCCAAGGCAAAACCATTCACGGCGCCCTCCGCAAAATTGGCTATAAAGGTCTGCAAGAGGTTCGCCAGGGCAAGTATTTTGAGATCACGCTGAACTCCGGCATTCCAAAAACCGAGGCCGAAGCGGAAGTAGAAAAGATCGCGCGTGAAGTTCTAACGAACCCGGTAATAGAGGAATTTCATTACTCCCTCGAAGAATAATGGCCGCAGCGTTGCTTTCATCGAAGCGGTTCTGGGTGGGGTAAGGCATGGCTGTAAGCCGTACCGCTGAAACATAACAGTGATTCGGGGCTTCAGCTCCAGAGCTCCGATTCGCGGCCTCGCTGGATTTTTGAACGACTCTCCCGCTGATTTTGTACGGACGATGTGGCCGCCAAAATGAGCGTCTCCCCTCGTTAAGACTTAAGGAGAAAACTCACCATGTGCGGCATCGTCGGATACGTAGGGAAAAAGCCGGTTGTCGACGTCATTATTGAAGGCCTGCGCAAGCTCGAATACCGCGGCTACGATTCGGCTGGCATCGCGGTCGCCGGCAACGGTGAGGGCCTTCAGGTGCGCCGGGCCGAAGGCAAGCTCCGCAATCTTGAAGACGTCATCCGCCTCAAGCCTCTCGACGGAACTTACGGCATCGGCCACACCCGCTGGGCCACCCATGGCCGCCCCACCGAAGAAAACGCCCATCCGCACCGCGACTGCACCGGCAAAATCGTAGTCGTCCATAACGGCATCGTCGAAAATTATCTCTCGCTCAAGAAGAAGCTCATCAGCGAAGGCCATAAATTCACCACTGAAACCGACACCGAAATCATCGCGCACCTGATCGAAAAGTATTATTTCAACTCGGGCAACGGCCATCGCCCGGCTTTGTCAGGAAAGCTCGAAGAAGCCGTGCGCAAAGCCGTCAAAGAACTGACTGGCGTATTC
>JBAUUR010000174.1:0-108596 GCA_049582805.1 Gallionellaceae bacterium
AACAAACCTTCCTGCGTCACATCCGCTCCGCGCATCGCAGCCACCGCTTTCGTTTCAATTCGCCTCCCCTATTAACGATTCACCTTCATTTCGGTGGACCGGCTTGAGCGATAATTTCAACAAACTGTTAACCGGCTTCTTCATTTTGTTCCACCGGCTTGTGTTCCACCAGCAAGGAATACAGCCTGCGGCTGTCGGCGCGCAGCACGGTGATGATGTAGTCGCCAATGGCAACGCGGTCTCCGCGTTTGGGTAGCCGGCCGGCCGCTTTCAGCACCAGGCCGCCGATGGTGTCACATTCTTCGTCGCTGAAGCTCGTGCCGAGCGCCTCGTTGAAATCCGCGATCTCGGTCGCGGCCTTGACGCGCCAGTTGCCCTTGCCGACCGGGATGAGATTATCCTCATCCTCGTTGAAATCGTATTCATCCTCGATCTCGCCGACTATCTGTTCGAGCACGTCCTCGATGGTGACCATGCCGCATACACCACCATACTCGTCGACCACCAGCGCGATGTGATTTCGGTTTCTGCGGAATTCACGCAACAGCACGTTAAGGCGCTTGGCTTCCGGCACGAATACGGCCGGGCGCAGCATGTCACGTACGTCGAATTGCTCGCCCGCATAATAGTGCAGCAGGTCTTTTGCCAGCAGAATGCCGACAATGTTGTCCTTGTCGCCATCTATCACGGGAAAGCGCGAGTGCGCGGTTTCGATGATAAAGGGGATGAATTGATCCGGTGGCTGACTGATGTCTATGACATCCATTTGCGCGCGCGGGATCATGATTTCGCGCACCTGCCTTTCCGAAACCTGGATCACGCCCTCCATCATGGACAGCGCGTCAGCATCCAGCAGGTTGCGCTGATAGGCGGAATGCAACAAGGTGATCAGTTGCTCGCGATCTTCCGGCTCACGCAACAGCAATGTGGAAAGCCGTTCCAGCAGCCCGGGCTTGTGGTTCCCGGGCTTGTTACTTTCGTATTGGTCCATCGGTTACTTGCTTGTTATCTCCCTATAGGGGTCAGCATACCCTAATTTCATCAAGATTGCAGTCTCGCGCGCTTCCATGGCGACGGCATCTGTTTCGTTATCATGCTCATAACCTTGCAGATGCAGCACCGCATGAACGGTGAGGTGCGCGAAATGCGCCCGCAAGTCCTTGTGTTGTTCGCGTGCCTCGCGTTCCACCACGCAGGCGCAGATGACTATATCACCGGACAAATGACCGATGTCATCGTAAACAAAAGTCAGCACATTGGTGGCGTAGTCCTTGCCGCGATAATCCCTGTTCAGGGCATGCCCCTCGGTTTCATCCACGATGCGCAGCGTAATTTGCGCGTCACGTTCCAGCGCAGCCATTATCCAGCGACGGAACTGCGGACGGGTGGGCAGACCTTGCGCGCTGCTTGCGTACTGCACAGCCAGGGAAAGCTTGTGCGCGGCGCTCATGGCTGCGTCTTGTTCCGCTGTTCATGCTGTTCATAGGCCGAGACAATCTTCTGCACCAGCGGGTGGCGCACCACATCCTCGGCGAGGAAGTCCTGGAAGGCGAGGCCGCGCACATCCTTGAGCACGGTGCGCGCCTCGATCAGACCACTCTTCTGCCCGCGCGCCAGATCAATCTGCGTCACGTCGCCGGTGATGACCGCCTTGCTGCCGAAACCGATGCGGGTGAGGAACATTTTCATCTGCTCCGGCGTGGTGTTCTGCGCCTCGTCGAGGATGATGAACGAATGGTTGAGCGTGCGCCCGCGCATATAGGCAAGCGGCGCGATCTCGATCACGCCGCGTTCGAATGCCTTGCTCACCTTGTCCAGCCCCATCAGGTCGTACAGCGCGTCATACAGCGGGCGCAGGTAGGGATCGACTTTCTGCGCCAGGTCGCCGGGCAGGAAACCCAGGCGCTCGCCCGCCTCCACCGCAGGACGCACCAGCACCAGCCGCTTCACCGTTTCGCGTTGCAGTGCATCCACCGCACAAGCCACGGCGAGATAGGTCTTGCCGGTTCCGGCGGGGCCGACACTGAAGGTGATGTCGTGCTGCTGGATGGCTTGCAGGTAATCGTTCTGGCGCGGGGTGCGGCCGCGCACTTCGGCCTTGCGCGTCATCAGCAGCGGCACGAACTCAGTCTGCGCCTCCGGCCCGCCATCGTTGCGCATTGTCTCGATCAGGCCGAGTTGCAGCTTTTCAAGACTGATGTCGTGCTTCGCGTCGTGATAGAAATCCTGCAACACCTGGCGCGCCAGTTCGGTCCTGTGCGCCTCGCCCTGCACACTGAAATGTTCGCTGCGGCGCGAGATGGCGACCTCCAGCGCGGTTTCGATCTGGCGCAGATTCTCGTCGAACGCGCCGCACAAATTGGCGAGGCGCGCATTGTCCAACGGCTCCAGCGAAAATTGCAATGTGGCAATTGTCACCCTTGCAGAACCAGATAGCCGCGCAGCGTGTGCATGGACACGGCGCTGATGTCCACGTCCACGAAGCGTCCCAGCAGGCCGGGCGGCCCGGCAAAATTCACGATACGGTTGTTGTCGGTGCGCCCGGCCAGTTCCTGCGCGTGCTTTTTCGAAACGCCCTCGACCATCACGCGCTGCACGCTGCCGACCATTGCTTCGCTGATCGCCTGCTCCTGCAGTTCTATCCTCGCTTGCAGGCGCTGCAGGCGCGCCAGTTTGACCTCATATGGCACTGCGTCTGGCATTTCGGCGGCAGGCGTGCCGGGGCGCGGGCTATAGACGAAGCTGAAGCTGGCATCGAAACCGATGTCGTCTATCAGTTTCATGGTGGCCTCGAAATCCTGCTCGGTCTCGCCGGGAAAGCCGACGATGAAGTCGGAGGAAATCGAAATCCCGGGACGCGCCGCGCGCAGCTTGCGAATGAGTGACTTGTACTCCAGAACGGTATAGCCGCGCTTCATCGCCGCAAGGATGCGGTCAGATCCGGCTTGCACCGGCAGGTGCAGATGGCTTACCAGTTTGGGCGTAGTAGCGTATAAATCAATCATGCGCTGGGTCATTTCCCTGGGGTGCGATGTGGTGTAGCGCAAGCGCCGCACACCCTCCAGCGCCGCGACAGCTCGCAGCAAAAAGGCGAAGTCCGCAGTGTCGCCATCGTCCATCTCGCCGCACCAGGCGTTGACGTTCTGCCCCAGCAGGGTGATCTCGCCGACGCCCTGAGCCACCAGCGATTTTACCTCGCGCATCACGTCGGCGAACGGACGCGACACCTCCTCGCCACGCGTGTAGGGCACCACACAGAAGGTGCAGTATTTGCTGCATCCTTCCATGATCGAAACGAAAGCAGAACCGGCTGTAGTCTGCGCTTGCGGAAGATGATCGAACTTTTCGATCTCGGGAAAGCTGATGTCCACCTGCGAACGCCCGCTGGCGCGGCGCGCGGCGATCAGTTGCGGCAGGCGATGCAGCGTCTGCGGACCGAACACCAGGTCCACATAGGGCGCGCGGCGCACAATCACGTCGCCCTCCTGGCTTGCGACGCAGCCACCCACACCGATAATGAGGTCGGGCCTGGCCTCCTTCAGGGGACGCACCCGCCCCAGGTCGGAGAACACTTTTTCCTGAGCCTTCTCGCGCACCGAACAAGTATTGAACAGGATCACGTCCGCCTCTTCCGGACTGTCGGTCTGCTCCATGTGCTCGCAGGCGCGCAACACATCTGCCATCTTGGCCGAGTCATACTCGTTCATCTGGCAGCCGAAAGTTTTAATGTGGAATTTTTTTGGCACGCAGCTTATAACAATCCGGTTGAATAGATGGAATCACATCAAGCCATGAAGACTGCGCATAGGTTGCTCTACACTTTTCAACTTTTCGGCATAACAACACAAATACAGACAAGACGCCGCCCATGGCTTGGGCGGGTGATTCTACCAAACTTCCAGCCGCACCTGAATCTGTTCGGCATGTTGCTTGCTGACGGAGGGAAAAAGCACAAGGAAACCAGGTAGCCAAACCAACATGTCATTGGCTATTGTTTCCGTGTATAACATGGCCCCTGACACCGCAGCAGGAAATTATCCGGATAAGCATGATCATAAAACTACCTTTTTTGCCGGATCGTGGCGGCATCAAGAGACTCAACGTCAGATTCCTGTTGCTGCTTTTCAGCCTGCTTTTGATCTTGTATCTGCTGCTCCTCATCTGCCATATTGTTCTCGAATTCCTGCTCGATTTTTGCACGCTCTTTTGCAAAATCACCGTAACTGATTTTTTTCGCGTAAAGATCCGCTGCTAAAGAGGTAAAGTCCGAATAGTATCCATCTACAATTGGGATCAGCGTCGGCGCATAATTTTTGCTGCGCCACTCCGCACCCAGCTTTTTGCAGCCTTGGCGTTTCATTACCCACTTGGAAATCGCTTCTTTTTCGTTTTTGGTGGGCACGTCATCGTTGGATAATATTTCCAGGGTTTGGTCATCAATACTTCCCAGTTCAATCTTTCCTTTAAGAATCTGTAACTCATTATCCGATTTGAGTTGTTCCAGACACTCCCCAGATGGATCACCCGCCAAAGCGTTGCCGGATAATGCAACTGCCAGAAAGAATAAAGCCGCATTAAGCTTCATGTCGCCTCACCTGCTTTTACTCGAGAGCGCGTACGCTACGCCTCTACTGTCCAACGGTCAACACGCAAAATCATCGGGGCAATTTCGTCGTGACTATCCCCTTGCCTACGCAATTGCTTGAACAATTCGCACACCTTATTGACCGGTGTCCGCATGGCAAGCTTTACATGAGCTCACCCTCAGTTTACTGTCAGACAGCGATGGAATTAAAGTACATTGAACAACAAAAAACCCGCAATGCTTTAATTCATGCGGGTTTTGTGAACTTCCTCGGTCTGCTTCGGAGGGATTTTGGTGGTGATAGGTGGACTTGAACCACCGACCCCAGCGTTATGAGTGCTGTGCTCTAACCAGCTGAGCTATATCACCAGTCCTATTGAAGAGGGCGGCATTTTCCGGAATTAGCCGTCGCTTGTCAATTGGCGTTTACCTGGGACAGGGAACAACTTTTAGTTCACTATCGGCAAATTGTTTCTGCAAAGCAGAAATTTTTTCGGCCAGTCCCGGATCCAGGTTCTTCAGATCGAACACCGTAAATTTCAGATTGCTGGATCGTGCGCCCATTACCGCGCTATGCGCACCCTTCGCCTTTATGTTGTTCAGAAATTTTCGTGCCGCATCCTCGGTCTTGAATATCCCGAGGGAAATCGCGTTCAGCCATTCCTTGGAATCCTGCACGACGAAGTAATCGGTTATTCCAAGCGCCTTGAGTTCGGCGATTTTCCTGTCCACATCAGCATGGTTGCTCTGCGGTGGCAAATAGACCCAATATCCATCCTTGTGCTCGGACTGGTGTTGCGCAAGCCTGTCACCCAGTTTCAACGCGGCCAGTGCTTGCGTCGCCCGGGCCAGCTCGTTGCCGGAGAACTCACCCCATTCCATGCAGGCTGTCTGCTGCGAACCTGCCGGAGTAGATGCGGCCTGTACGGCTGACATGGCCGCAACAGGCTGTGCGATGACCTGGGTGGCGCCAGGCGACGAAGCCGGCGCCTTCAGTAGTTTGATCTTCTCCGCATTGAGCGGCGGTTGGGATTGCGAAGCGGCGCCTTCTTGCATCGGCGCCCCGCCCCATTGCAGATAAGCAAAGAGCGCCAGGTTGACCGCCAGCAACAGCGCAAATAACCACTTCAGCATGATCCCGTTTCCTGTCCAATTATCTGCAAGCCCCGCAACACCAAATCATCCATCCGCAACAGCGGTAAATCGAGATGCGGCCATACTTCATCCGCAGCGCCTCCCGCCAGCAAGCAGTGCGCGCCATGCACACCCAGCAGGTCATATTGACGGCAAATGGCGCCTGCAGTAGCTTGCACCGTGCCGCTATATATGGCGTCTGCCGTGTTGCGTGGAAACTGGCGCCAGCTACCCTCGTACGCGTTCAGGTGTACTGTGCCGGATGCCAGGCTGCGCCGCATCATGTCGCCCCCCGGCAGGATCAGTCCGCCGATAAACTCGCCCGTTGCCGATAGCGCGTCCACGGTCGTCGCAGTGCCGCAGTTCACTACCAGGCAGGCGGCGTGTTCGTGATGCCATGCCGCTATCAACGCAGCCCAGCGGTCGCTGCCGAGTTGTGCGGGCTGCTCATAGGCGTTGCGCACCCCGCACTGTTCGGCCTGTGCGATGACGAATTCAATCGGGCCATGCCACGCGGCGCAAGCCGAGCGTATCTGCTGCGCCGCATCATCACCGGCAACATTGGATACCAGGATTTTACGCGGGGCTGGCAGGCCGCAAAACGCCTGCTGCAATGCGCCAGCGGTATGTTCCACTGCGCCGTAGCGCAACCATGCGCCGGCATCCCAGGCTCCCCACTTGATGCGGCTGTTGCCTGCATCAATCAGCAGCATGTTCACACCACGCTCCGCAAGCTGATCTCACCCGCATTGAATCTTCGCAATCCCTCTCCTGTATCCAGTTCCAGCGCCCCGTCCTCCGCCGCGCCGCGCACGATGCCGTTCACTCTGCTGCCGTCAGGTAACAGCAATTGCACCGGGTGGTTCTGCAAGGCATGATAATGCGTCCATTCGGCACGCAACCCGGCGAAACCGTGCGCACCAAATTCGCGCAGCACGGCGTGCAATTCTTTCAATAATACCGCAAGCAGCAGGTTTCGTTCCGGCGGATCATCCAGCATATCCGCCAGACAAGCCACCGGCTGGTCAATCTGGCTCGACACCGACCGCGGCAATGAAAGATTGAGGCCGATGCCGATCACCACTGCAGAAGGCCCCAGCATGTCACCCTGTGCCTCGATCAAGATACCGGCCAATTTACCTTCTTCCCCCAGAACATCGTTCGGCCACTTTAATTTGGCGTTTTCCACGCCCAGTTCATGCAGCACGCGCATGATCGCCACGCCAACCGCAAGACTCAAGCCGGACAGCCCCGACAAGCCGCAGTCGAAGCGCCACAACAATGAAAAAGTCAGTGCGTTGCCCAGTCCGGAATGCCACATTCGCCCCAACCGTCCCCGGCCGCCGCTTTGCCATTCCACCGCCAATACGCTGCCGCTAACCACTCCGTGGTCAGCCTGCTGCAATAGCAGGGTATTGCTGGACGGGGCACTGTCGAGAATTTCGATGAAAAAATACTTGCACAAGTCACCCAGACCCTCAGTGATGCGTCCGGCATCCAGCCACTCGACCGGTTTGGCCAGGCGATAACCCCGACCGCGCACGCTGTATAACTCAAGTCCATAAACATCGACATCGCGCAGGGCATTGTTCACGCTGGCGCGCGACATGCCCAATTGCTGCGCCAACACCTGGCCGGAATGAAACTCGCCATCCGCCAACAGCCGCAACAGGGCAAAGGTGAGCGGTTTGGGCGGGCGCATCATTGCGGGAAAGCGTCTGTGGCCGGAGCGGGCTTCTGTCCGAAAAAGATCAGAATCTCTTCCTTGCGTTGCATCGCGTCCTGATAGCCCAGATCAATCAATGCACGACAGAAATTCCTTTCGAACAACAGGTAGCTCACCAGGTTTGCCCCTCTGCTCTGAATGGCCCCTATAAAACGCAACAGCAGGCGTATGGTCCATGGCAGATTCCTTACATATCGCTCGGCGATTTTTTCTATTGACTTGGTCGGCTCCATCACCAGCACGTCTACATGGTGCAGTCCGATTCTTTGCCTTAGCTCCTCCGTAATCAGACTTGTAGTGCGGTTGATGCGCTGCACCCGCTCCAGATCCACTTCCATGCTGTCCAGGAAAATACTGTTCAGCGCGTGGCCGGCTATTTGCGCCAGCGATGGGTACTCGCCGATGCTTTCACGTGGATGCTCGATGCCGCTCTGCCCCACCCCGATCACCATCACGCAGTTGGCTCCCAGATGCAGGGCGGAACTGATGGGTGCAATCTGGCGCATGGAGCCATCGCCAAAATATTCGCGGTTGATGTGCACTGCGGGGAAAAGAAAAGGCAACGCGGATGATGCAAGCAGATGCTTGATCTCCAGCCTGACCGGGATCCCCAGCCGACGCACCCGTTTCCAGGGCTGCAAGCTATCCGCGCCCTGATAAAAAGTCACCGAATCGCCTGAACCGTAACCGGAAGCGGTAATGCCCAGCGCATGCAACTTTCCATCATCTATGCTTTCCTGGATTTTGTCGCACGGCAGATTTTTTTCCAGAAACGCAGTCAACGGCGAGTTATCAAGCAACGACACCGGATTCAATTTATGCACTCCCAGACTGCCCAGCAATAGGCCGGCAAACCAGCGCCCGCTGTTGTTGATCACTCCCAGCGGGTCAGTACGATAAATATCCTCGACCCGGGAATTCCTCCAGATGCCCAGCAGGTGCCGCACTCCGGAACGTAAATGCCCGGCATTCACCGCCAGCGTAACGGCATTAAGCGCCCCCGCCGAAGTGCCGCAGATTACCGAAAAAGGATTCTGCGCCCGGCGTGGCAGAAGTTCGGCCATCGCTTTCAGCACACCAACCTGGTAGGCGGCACGCGCACCGCCCCCGGTCAAGATCAGGCCTATCTTGCGTTCCATGCCTTGTCCATTTCTTGGGCGCCCCCAGTCCGGGAACGGCCAGGCCTCTGATGACGGGCAGCAATCAGGACACGCTTACAGATCACCTGTTCCCGGCTCGGCATGCACGCTTTCCAGCGCATCGTGCAAGGTTTCCTCGGACAGTTTGCTCACCAGTTCGGACAACATCCTGGCCGGTTCCGCCGCTTCGACCGGCAGATCGCGTCCGTCCGTATTCGCCACCAGCACTGCGGCGGCGCCTGCTATCTTGAGCAAATTTGAGCGCTCAGTCATCAGCATTTCCATCTCTTCGCGCAGCATGGCAAGTTCCTGCTTGTTCATTTGCTCGGGCATTCATTTCCTCCAGTTCTCTCTATTGTTAGTGTGTCTTGACACCCGCCACCGCCAGCGCGCTCATGTCCACGATGCGGCGCACCGTTGAGGAGGGCGTCATGATATGGACGGATTTTGCCGCGCCCAGCAATACCGGGCCTATGCTGATGCCATCCCCCGCCACCGCCTTGAGCAGATTAAACGAAATGTTCGCCGCATCCAGGTTCGGCATGATGAGCAGGTTGGCTTCACCTTTCAAGCGCGAATCCGGAAATAGCTGCATGCGCAATTTTTCAGAAACGGCGGCGTCGGCATGCATCTCGCCTTCCACTTCCAGATCAGGCGCGCGCTGCTCCAGCAGCTCGCGCGCCCGGCTCATCTTGCGTGCGGAAGCGTCGTCGAAACCGCCGAAATTGGAATGGGACAGCAGCGCAACCTTCGGCGTGATGCCGAAGCGGCGCACTTCCGCCGCTGCCAGAAGGGTTATCTCGGCCACCTGTTCCGCGCTGGGATCAAGGTTGATATGGGTATCGCAAATAAACAAAGTATGATTAGGCAGCAGCAGGATGTTCAGCGTGGCGAACACGCTCGCTGCTGATTGCAGCCCGATCTCCTCTCTGATGTAACGCAAGTGCTCCTGCGGCCTGGAAACCATGCCGCACAGCATGGCGTCGGCCTGTCCCGCGCATATCATCGCAGCGCCGATCAACGTGTTGTGGCGCGGATCATTTTCCGGGTCGATCAGCATGAAGTGTTTGCCCGCACGGATGCGCAAGCCCAGCTTGCGGATGCGCTGCTCCACCAATGACGGTCGCGCGATCAGGATCGGATATGCCAGCCCTTCATCCAGCACCATCTGCACCGCGTGCAGCACGCGCTCGTCTTCACCCTCGGCGTACACCAGCCGCTTCGGATGGTTCTTCGCGAAGTCCAGCACCGGCTTCATCAGCCAGGCGGACTCATGGATGAAGTGGGATAACTGCTCGCGGTAGGCACCCATGTCGGTAATGGGCCGCTCCGCCACACCACTGTCCATCGCCGCCTGCGCCACCGCCGGAGCGATGCGCGCGATCAGGCGCGGGTCGAATGGCTTGGGTATCAGGTAGTCGGGTCCGAAAGTCAGCGTCTCTTCAGCATAAACCGCCGCCACCGCATCAGACTGCTCGGCTTCGGCCAGTTCGGCGATCGCATGCACTGCCGCCAATTTCATCCCTTCATTAATCGTGGTCGCGCCTACATCCAGCGCGCCGCGGAACAGGTAGGGGAAACACAGCGCGTTGTTGACCTGGTTCGGATAATCGGAGCGCCCCGTCGCCAGGATGGCGTCCGGACGCGCCTCTTTGGCGATATGCGGCAGGATCTCGGGATGCGGATTGGCCAGCGCGAATATCAGCGGGCGTTGCGCCATCAGCCTGACCATCTCCGGCTTCAGCACACCGCCCGCGGAAAGACCGAGAAACAGGTCCGCGCCAGCAATGACCTCGCCCAGCGTGCGCGCGGAAGTATCCACGGCATAGCGTGCCTTGTTGTCGTCCATCTGCTCGGTGCGTCCCCGGTACACCACGCCCTTGATGTCGGTGACGATGATGTTTTCCATGCGTACGCCGAGGCTGACCAGCATGTCGAGACAGGCCAGTGCCGCAGCACCCGCGCCGGACACCACCAGCCTGATGTCTCCGATGTTCTTGCCGACCACTTTCAGACCGTTCAGCAGCGCCGCGCCGACAATGATCGCAGTGCCGTGCTGGTCATCGTGGAACACCGGGATCTTCATGCGCTCGCGCAGCTTGCGCTCGATGTAAAAACATTCCGGCGCCTTGATATCTTCCAGGTTGATGCCGCCGAATGTCGGCTCGAGCGCGGCGATGATATCCACCAAGCGGTCCGGGTCGTACTCGGCGATCTCCAGATCGAACACGTCTATGCCGGCGAACTTCTTGAACAGCACGCCCTTGCCTTCCATCACCGGCTTGCTGGCCAGCGGCCCGATATTGCCCAGCCCCAGCACCGCCGTGCCATTGCTGATCACCGCCACCAGATTGCCGCGCGCCGTCAGGTTGCGCGCCTCGTTCGGATCGGCGACGATGGCCTCGCACGCCGCTGCCACACCGGGCGAATAGGCCAGCGCCAGATCGCGCTGGGTCATCATCGGTTTGCTCGCTGTCACTGAAATTTTGCCCGGCTTGGGCAGGCGGTGGTACTGCAGCGCGTCTTCGCGCAATTGCTTGTCCATGTTTCCCTCAAAAAATCATTCGCGGCGGATTATACCGTAGGCAGGGTGTTGACTTGCCGTCTGGCGCCGCAAACATGCGAAACTTGTCATGCCGCCCCTGATGTTCAATAATCCGCTGACAACCCACACCGGAGACTTCCATGAAACTGCTCGGCACCAACACCAGCCCCTATGTGCGCAAAGCGCGCCTGGTTCTGCTGGAGAAAAATATCCCGCACACTTACCTTATTGATCCGCCGCGCGAGCCGGGCAGCCAGGTGGCGCGGGCCAATCCGCTGGGGCGCATTCCCGCGCTGTTGCTCGACGACGAGACCTGCGTGTTCGATTCGCCGGTGATCGCCGAATACGCGGACAGCCTGAACGACACGCCGATCCTCATCCCGCGCGATGACGCGCTGGCGCGCATGCGGGTCAAACGCTGGGAAGCGCTGGCGGATGGCATCATCGATTCGGCGGTGGTGGTGCGCATCGAAACGCTGCGCCCGGCGGATAAGCAGGACGCCGATATCATCCAGCGCCACAATGACGCCATCAGCCGCGCGCTTGCTTATGCATCCGGACAACTGGGACAGCGCGAATGGTGCGAAGGGACAGCGATCACACTGGCCGACCTGGCACTGGTGTGTGCCCTGATCTATATGGACCTGCGCCAGACCGAGCGCGACTGGCGCGGCGCCCATCCCAATTTGGCCGCATGGTTTGCGCGCATGAGCGAGCGGGAGAGTGTGCGTGCGACGCTAACAGCGTGACTTACTGCGCAGGCCGGGCTACGAAACTGGTAATCCATACCAGAGCAGAACACCCGACGCTATCGGAATCCGCGTGGGCACAAAAAAGGCGTGCCCACCCTACCAATCCATCAACCACTTTTCGCAGGATGAATGTCGTAGCGCTGTAATCACAGCGCCTCCATGATCTTGTGCAAGCGCTTCACCGACACGATCACCGGTGTTTTCAATTCCTGCGCGAACAGCGACACGCGCAGCTCCTGCAACAGCCAGCCGAAGTCTTCCAGCCTGGGATCGCGCTCGCCCTGCTGCGCGGACAGCTTGCGCTGCCATTGCTGTTGCAGCGGCAGCAGTTGCGCCAGTTGCTGTGCATCGCGTGCGGGATTGGCGCGCAGTTTTTCCAGGCGCACGCTGATCGCCTTCAGATAGCGCGGCAGATGCTGCAAGCGCTCGTAGGGCGTGCGCGCGATCCACTCCTTGCCCAGCAGCCATTCGCATTGACTGCGGATGTCTTGCACCGCCTGGTCGTGCGCCTTCGACAGAGCGAACGGGTCGCTGCGCAGCAGCGGGGTGCCCGTCGGCCTACCCCTTGCGGGTGCGTTACTGGCGAAGCCAGCCGTTTGCGGGAGAAGGCGCGACGCGGCCACTCCCGCACGCTTCGGCTCCGCCGCACCATCTCGTGGCCGCGCCTTGAATCCGGGCAAAGATTTTTGCAACGCGTGGTATTCGCTCAGCACCGCGCCGACCAGCCGCGCGATCTCCTGCGCCACCAGGGTCAGGCGGCTTTTGGCATCCTTGCTGCGCGCGGCGAATTCCCTTTCGCTACCCGGCCACGGCTCCATCAGGCAGCAGCGGTCGAAGGTCACCGATAAAATCTGGCGCTGCAAATCCTGCCGGCTGCCGAACGGCAGGAACTGCAGCGCCAGCTTCTGCATATCCGGCAGATTCTTTTCCAGGAACTTTACCTGCTCGTTCAGCGCCAGCATGAACAGGCGCGCCAGTCCCTTGCGATGCAGGGCTTGCGCCTCGTCGCGCGTGTCAAAGGCGCGCAGCGTCACCGCGTCGCCTTCGTCGTGCAGCGCGTTGAACACGGTCACTTTTTGCCCGGCGCGGATCACTTGCGCCGTTTCAACGAAATCGCCGAAATCCCAGCTCATGTGGCGGCTCGACTGCTGCGCGCTTTCCCCCACCCCAGCCCTCCCCCGAGGGGAGAGGGAGTCGGCTCGATGAAGTGCAGGGTTTAGCCCCTCTCCCTCCGGGGGAGGGGATGGGGAGGGGGAATGTTTTGGCGCCCACTCGCCGCGCAACTGCGCGAAATTGCGCGACATGCCCAACTGCCTGCCGTGCTCATCCATCACGCGAAAATTCATCAGCAAATGCTGCGGCAACTGCTCCAGGCGAAACGCATCAAGCGGCGTGTCGAATTGTTTCTGTTCGCGGATGTAACGCGCCAGCGCCTGCAGCAGCGGCGTATCCGATGGCGGCACCTCGCGGCAGAAGGCGGCGGAAAATTCCGGCAGCGGCACCAGATGGCGGCGCAGTTTCTGCGGCAAGGTCTTCAGCAGTTGCGCGGTCTTTTCCCCCACCAGGCCGGGCACCAGATAATCGCAATGCGCCGCCGAAACCTGGTTGATCAGGGCCTGCGGAACCGTCAGCGTCACGCCATCGTCCTTCTGTCCCGGCGCAAAGTGGTAGCTCAGCGCATAGCTGATGTTGTTCATCAGCAGTTGCGGCGGAAACTGGTCGGTGGTGATGCCCGCGGCTTCGTGGCGCATCAGGTCGTCGCGTTGCAGGAACAGCAGTTTCGGGTTCTCGCGCTCCGCTTCCTTGCGCCAATGCTCGAACGCCGCCCCGTTGTGGATGGCCGCCGGAATGCGCGCGTCATAGAAAGCGAAGATCAGTTCCTCGTCCACCAGCACATCCGGGCGGCGCGCCTTGTGCTCGAGCGCCTCGATGTCACGGATCAGTTTGCGGTTGTGCGCAAAGAACGGCGCGTGCGTGTCGAATTCACCCGCCACCAGCGCCTGGCGAATGAACACTTCGCGTGACTCGGCCACATTCATCGGCCCGTAATGCACGCGCTTCTTTGGATTGATGATCAGACCGTACAGGGTGCTGCGTTCCCATGCCGCTACCTGCGCGGATTTCCTTTCCCAGTGCGGATCGTAGTAGTGGCGTTTGATCAGGTGTGCGCCGACTTCCTCCAGCCACTGCGGTTCGATGCGCCCGACGCAGCGCGCGTAGAGCTTGGTCGTCTCGGTCAGCTCCGCCGCCACCACCCACTTGGCGCCCTTCTTTGCCAGCACCGAATTCGGCGCGACAAAAAACTTGATGCCGCGCGCGCCGAGGTAATGCATCTCCTCCACGCTGCGGTTGCCGATATTGCCGAGCAGGCCGGTGAGCAGCGCCTTGTGGATCTGTTCATAACCCGCGGGCTGTGTTGAATGGAAAATCTCCCCCTCCCCAACCCTGATGGAACTACTAGCCATTCGACTAGGCTGCCCAACAACGGCAGCCAAGTCGCTGGTTATCCCCCGACGGGAGAGGGAATGATCTGGCGCTTCGACAACACGCTTCCCTTCAATGCCAGGGGGGGTGTGCGCAAGCATCCCCATTTCCGCCACCAGTCCATGCAATTGCTGATGCAGCTCATGCCACTCGCGCAGCCGCAACGGGGAAAGAAAATTCTCGCGGCACTGATCCGCCAACTGACGGTTCGATTTCTTGTGCTGTACCGCCTGCCGGAACCAAGCCCAGATTTTCAGATAAGCAAGGAAATCCGAACGCTCGTCGTTAAAGCGCTGGTGCGCTGTATCCGCCGCCGCGCGCCGCTCCGCGGGCCGATCGCGCGGGTCTTGCAGCGACAGCGCGCTGGCGATGATCAGAATTTCCGTCAGGCACTGGTATTGCCGTCCGGCCAGCAGCAAGCGCGCGATCTTCGGGTCCAGCGGCAAGCGGGCAAGTTCGCGGCCCAGCGGCGTCAGTTGCTGCGACCTTCCCCCTTCCACAGCCCCCTCGCTCCGCTCTCCCCCTCCGGCGGGAGGAAGAGCAATCGTCTCCTCCCCCTTCGCGGGAGGAGAAACATTTTCACTTATGGCGCCAAGCTCGGCCAGCAAGAGATAGCCATCTGCAATCGAACGCGAACCGGGCGGCTCGATGAACGGAAAATCCACCACATCGCCAAGGTTGAGCGAGCTCATGCGCAAAATGACCGTCGCCAGCGACACGCGAAAAATTTCCGCGTCGGTATATTCGGCGCGCCCCCGGAAATCCTCCTCGTCATACAGGCGCACGCAGACGCCGCTCATCACCCGGCCGCAGCGCCCGGCGCGCTGGTTGGCGGCGGCGCGGGAAATCTTTTCCACGCGCAACTGCTCCACTTTCTGGCGGATGCTGTAGCGATTGATACGCGCCAGGCCGGAATCGATCACATAACCGATGTTGGGCACCGTGAGCGAGGTCTCCGCCACGTTCGTCGCCAGCACCACGCGACGCTGGCTGGATGGCTTGAACACGCGATCCTGTTCGGCGGCGGACAGGCGCGAGAACAATGGCAGGATTTCCACACCGCGCGGATGGTGCTTGCGCAAGGCTTCCGCCGTGTCGCGGATTTCGCGCTCGCCGGGCAGGAACACCAGCACGTCGCCCTTGAGGCCACCAATGGAAATTTCATCGATTGCAGCGCACACGGCTTGCGATACGTCCTGCAACTCGCCTTCCTCATTCTGTTGCGGCGGGCGGTAACGCAATTCAACCGGATAGCTGCGGCCGGACACCTGAATGACAGGAGCTCCGCTGAAATGTTTGGAAAAGCGCTCCGCATCGAGCGTGGCGGAAGTGATGATCAGTTTCAGATCCGGACGGCGCGGCAGCAGTTGCTTGAAATAACCGAGCAGAAAATCGATGTTGAGCGAGCGTTCGTGCGCCTCGTCGATGATGATGGTGTCGTATTTCTTCAGCAGCGGATCGCCCTGGATTTCCGCCAGCAGGATACCGTCAGTCATCAGCTTGATGCAGGTGCAGTCCGACACCTTGTCGTTGAATCGGATCTTGTAGCCGACCACCCCGCCCAGTTCCGTTTTCAGCTCGTAGGCGATGCGCGATGCGACCGTGCGCGCCGCCACGCGCCGCGGCTGGGTATGCGCGATCATGCCTTGCACGCCGCGGCCGATGCCCAGACAGATTTTCGGCAACTGCGTGGTCTTGCCGGAACCGGTCTCGCCGCACACGATAACCACCTGAAGCCAGGCAATGGCCTGCGCCAATTCTTCGCGTCTGGCCACCACCGGCAGGTTGGCGGGATATTCAATCGAGGCCAGTTGTTGGATGCGCGCTGCCCGAAGGCCACAGGCAGAGCCCGATGGTGGCCCGGGATCGGAAGGAGTAGTCATGGCGGCCGATTTTACCCGTTACAGCGTACGCCCGCACAAGACACACGAATGGCCAGACACCCCTATCAGACTTGACAGCTAGCCTCGAATTTACCGGCTTGCAAAAATGGGTTGCATCACAAACCAGTCAGCACGAAATCCGGCAAGTTGAATTTGGCATCTTAATTTTCAATGGAGAAAATCATGGAAACCAGGCAAAGAGGATTTACCCTTATCGAAATCGCAATCGTGCTGGTGATTATCGGCCTGCTGCTCGGTGGCGTATTGAAGGGGCAGGAGCTGATAGACAGCGCCAAGGTTAAAAACCTGGCCACGGATTACAAGAATATCCCGATATTCATTTATGGCTACCAGGATAAATTCAAGGCGCTGCCCGGAGACGACGCCAATGTCACTGCGCATTTGTCAGGCGCCACGGCATGCACTCCGAACGCCGCAAATATTTGCGCCAGCGGAAACGGGGTGCTGGACGGTGCATGGGACGCAGTCAATGATGCGGCCAGCGAGAGCAATCTGTTCTGGCAGCATGTGCGCCTGGCCGGCTTTGCTGCGGGTTCGAGCGACGTAGGCAATAGCAATTACCAGCAAACCAATGCAGTCGGCGGAAGAATCGGGATACAAAGCAATAACGCCAGTTTCACCACCATCACTTCGGATTCGGCGAATACAGCCCAGAGCGGGATGATCGGTACTTATGTCATCTGTTCTGCCGGCATACTCGGAAAATTCGCCAAGCGACTGGACACGTCGCTTGACAATGGCGACGCGGATTCCGGCGCAGTACGGGTTGCCGATCCGGCGAATGCAGGCAAGTCCATCGCCACAAACAGTATCCTGGATGGGGACTCCTACACCGTTTGCATGGGTGTCTGATTCAGGACAGCCCGGGATGTCGGTGGCAGGGTGTCAGTGTGCGACTATTGCCCCACACGCAAACGCTTTTCTGCCGCCATTAGCGCAATTGGCCGGCCAAACAGCACCAGGACATCACCGGGCTGCATTACCATGTCCTCAGCCGGCTGGCTGCCACGTACATTGTGGCGACGCACCGCATTGACCTCCACATCCAGTTCGGCCAGATTCATCTCGCCCAAGATCTTGCCCACCGCTGCATCGCGTTCACCCAGCAACACATTCTGGAAGCGCGGCTGGGTATTTTCCATCTCCTCCGCAGAGGCATCGACGGGAACCCGGAAAAATCCGCTGAACACGCTGTAGCGCCGCGCACGGTTTTCCTGAAGGCGGCGAATAACCCTGTTAAGCGGCACGCCGGACAACAGCAGCGCCTGTGACGCAAGCATTACGCTGCCCTCCAGCACCTCAGCCACCACCTCGGCCGCGCCCGCCTGTTTCAACGCTTCTATATCGGTATCGTCGGCAGTGCGCACGACGACTGGCAGGTCAGGACGTATTTCGTTCACATGCTGAAGGATGCGCAGCGCAGAATGTTTGTCATCATAGGTGACCACCAGGGTCTTGGCCCGCATCAACCCGGCGGCCAGCAATACTTCCCGTTTCGCGGCATCGCCATACACGACTCTTTTGCCTTCCATGGCCGCCTCTTTGACCCGGCGCGGATCCAGGTCCAGCGCGATGAAATGTATATTTTCCTGAGCCAGAAAAGTTGCCAGCGCCTTCCCGCTGCGCCCGTAACCGCAGATGATAATGTGAGCACTCGCAGCCATGGTCTGCAACGCAATCTGATGTAACAGCAAGGAGCGGTACATCCATTCCGAAGGAAAAATCCGGCGAATTATGACTTCCGTGTACTGAATCATGAAAGGCGCAGCCAGCATGGAAATCAGCATCGCCGCGAGCACATTCTGCATCACTGCCTGCGGCAACAGATTATTCTGGCCGCTCAAGGTCAGCAGCACAAAACCGAATTCTCCGGCTTGCGCCAGCCCGAGGCCACTGCGCACCGCCGCCCCCCAGTCACCACTGATCCAGCGCGCCAGAACCGCCACCACCGCCGCCTTGAACGGCAACAGAATCAGCAGGACAAGCAATACCCAGCCGAACCCCGTAATCACCCTGCCTACGTCCAGCAACATGCCGATGGTGACGAAGAACAGGCCGAGCAGCACATCGCGAAATGGCTTGATGTCCTCTTCCACCTGGTAGCGGTATTCGGTCTCGGAGATCAGCATGCCCGCCACGAATGCGCCCAATGCCAGCGACAACCCGGCCAGCCCGGTAATCCAGGCCAGACCCAGCGTGAATAGCAGCACGTTGAGCATGAACAACTCGGACGACTTCTGCCTCGCCACCAGATGAAACCACGGGCGCAATAAACGCTGCCCGAAGACCAGCAGGGCCGCCAGCACCACTGCCGCCTTCAGCAGGGCCCATCCGAGCGTAACGGAGAGAGACTGCCCGCTGCTGGCCAGCGCGGGAATAATGATGAGCAGCGGCACCACGGCCAGGTCCTGAAACAACAGCACGCCCATGATGTTCTGTCCATGTGCCGTATTCAGTTCAGCGCGCTCGACCAGCAGCTTGCTGACGATGGCGGTGGAAGACATCGCCAGCACGCCGCCCAGCGCCAGGCCGGCACGCCAGTCCAGCTCGAAGAAATACGAGGCCAGCATGACCAGCAGCACGGTGGCCACCACCTGCGCGGTGCCCAGCCCGAACACCAGCCGCTGCATGGCGCGCAACCGCGCCAGACTGAACTCCAGCCCGATACTGAACATCAGGAATACCACGCCAAATTCGGCCAGGTAGCGCGTCTGCGGCGCATCCGGAATCCAGCCCAGCGCATGCGGGCCAATCAGGATACCCACAATCAGGTAACCCAGCATGGCCGGAAGTTGAAAGATACGGCACACCACCACCACGCCTACGGCGACAGCAAGCAGAATCAGCAGGAGTTCTAGCGAGTTGGGCATGGCACTTAAAAATTCCGGGATTCAGCGTATACCGGATAATGCCTTAAGTCGCACGCCGTTTCAAAATATCGATTTTCACGTGCCTGCAAATCGGCTATGCGGGCACTGAAATAAAAAATTGCTCGAGCTGGCGCAGCGCCAATTGGTTGTCAAAAAGGACGTGATTTGTTGCAGATATATGCGTTGCAACCTGTTCTCTCCAAGTCTTGTCAGTTCCCAGCCTGACCGCAATCTCCACGTAGTCATCCTGATCTTTTGCAATCAGTTCATCCAGCCCCATGAGTTTCAACATGCCGTAGCTTTGCCGACCGCGCATGAATTCACCTGGCAGGGTTACCAACGGCAGGTTGCACGCGATCGCATCCAGCGAAGTATTGCCGCCGGACCAATGCAAGGTATCCAGCATCACGTCACACAGCATGTTGATGCACAGGTAGTCATCATGCGCAACCGAAGGAAGGACGACACCGCGATTTTGCGGAACGATTCCCCGTTCCCGCAATACCTGAGTCAAACGATTAAGCAGGAGTTTTGTGATATGGGGATGCCGACCGGCAAACAGCACCAGCACGCCATTGGGATCGCGCTCAAGAACACGTGCCAGCAATGCATCGTTATCCGGATGGATCTTGAACAATGATTGCGGACAAAGATATAACGTTTTCCCCTCAGGCAGGGCGAAGTCAGCGCGTCGTTTTGCGGCGGGCAAGACGGGCTTGCTGTAACAGGTGCCGATGCCATCGAGCAATACCAGCCTTTCCGAATAGTGCGCCGCTGCGTTATCCGGTTCCATCGCCGCGCTGGAAAAATAATAATCAATATTGGCATGGCCAGTGGTGACCGGATGCCCCCAGCTGGCACATTGTACTGGCGCCAGCCGCATGGCAGCCAGCAAAAAACTGTTGGTATCCATGCCAAGTTCCGGATAGACCAGAATATCCAGGTCATTTCTCAGAACTTCAGTAGCCGCATTATGGGGATTCGAATTCCTGCCAACCAGATGACGAAAATGGTCACAGCCATTGGCAATTTCGCTTGTCAGGTAGTCTTGTTCCGGCCTGGTGTGGTAAACAAAAGTTTCAAACCGGTCACGATCAATGCGCGTGATCCAGCTGCGAAAATACCTGCCAACGGTACTCTCCCTGAAAAAGCTGGAAAGATAGCCGATCCGCAAGCGTCTTCCTCCCGCATCCTTCCTTGCAAGCGGCTGCATGAACTGCGGGGCGACCTTTTGCAGCATGTCGGCAACGAACCGACCATAGCCCATCTGCAGCGGCTTATCATCGAGGCCCTGATATGCCAGATAAAAATTGTTCCAGCTCAATTCTCCCAATAATTTTTCCGGTTGATTATGCGCAATGAAGGCCGGTATCCTCTCACGCAGGATTTGCAGCGCGCTGGCGAACCGCTCACGCACCACCAACACATCATCACGGCTGCGATACACCGCCGGCAGCGAAAGCAGGAAGCCAAGAGCTGATTTCAATTCGTGCGGGGATAATGCTTGCGCTTGCCGATAGGCTTCGATGGTTTGCTCATAACGTCCCTGCTCCCAGAGCACCTTGGCCAAATTGTTAAGTTCCGTCCCGTTCTTGCCCGGTTTCATTTGCGCTGCACGGGTAAAGCTGGCTTGCGCGTCGTCAAGCTTGCCCAACAGTCGTTGAACTTCGCCGAGGTTATTGTATGCCTCTGCATAATCCGGCTTCAGGCGAACTGCATGATTTAAATTGGTCTCGGCAGCACCTTGCTGCCCCAAATCCATGCAATTGGCGGCAAGATTGAAATATGCCAGCACATAATCCGGATTCAGCCGGACTGCCTGTTCAAACTGGGATTGCGCAGCCGGAAAGTCCCCCATCGATCGTAGCGAAGTTCCCAGGTTGTTATAGGCGCGAGCATAATCCGGCTTGAGACGAATCGCATCGCGAAAGCTTGCCACGGCCTCATCGTAGCGCTTCTGGACCTGCAGGATGATGCCCATATTGTTGTAGGCTTCAGCATAATCCGGCTTGAGACGAATCGCATCTTGCAAACTGGCGATAGCCTCAGCCGGCCGCTGCATATCCTCCATAACCAGACTGCGCAGCAAGTAATTATGCGGGTCTCGCGGACTAATTGCGATCACCTGCTCAATGTAATCCAGCGCCCGCGCCAAATCTCCGGCTTGCCGCGCCGAGTTGAAGGCTTGATACAGTGAATTGATATCGTCGCTCATTACGGCCCTCGCTTGCTATTCAGTGTTGTGCGAGATAATGCAGATTGCTTGCGATCCTGAATCAGCAGCTCGAGGTTGGATCTGATATCCGTATCGTCCGGATCCAGCATCAGCGCATGGCGATAGGCGGCTTCAGCCGCATGCAAGTCACCTTGTTTATGATAGGCCACCCCGAGATTGAAATACGCCAGGGACTGGCCAGGATGTCTCTCGAGCGCCTGTTGCAGGACAGCAATAGCTTCACGCAATCGTCCATCTCTGCTCAAGGCCTGTCCCAGACCGTTCAACACATCAAAATTTTCAGGTTTGAGTTGGCGTGCCAGATTAAAGCCATTGCAAGCATCTTCCATGCGCCCCAGCTTCAAAAAGATATTGCCCAGCGCCAGATGCGCATCAAAATATGCCGGGCTGACTGCTATTGCCCGTTTTAAATATTCGACAGCCTCGTTGTGACTGCCGGCCTGCGCCAGTAACCTGCCATACAGATATAGTGCTTCGGCATGATCCGCCTGATTCATCAGCACCTGCTGGTAGAGTGTCTCAGCCTCCGTCAAACGGTTGGCCTGATGGTTTCGTACCGCCTCCTGAAACAGCCTTCGCGTTTCGTCGTTGGACCCGCCCTCCTTGAACTGGAACCGGGAGATAGCCGTGCGATATGCATCTTCCAGACGGCGCGCATAGCCATCCATATCGACCAGCGAAGAACTGGTCATGGCATTTTGAATTTTATCCACGAGCGAACCTCGCCAGTCCGCATCGTTAGCCAATCGGTCTGCGATCTCTGCGAACTCATTTTCGCTATGGGCGATGGTTTCGGTTACGCCAAGATTCATCAGGATGCTGTAGGAAGTGCGTTCGCTATGGCGTTGTCCGCACAATGTGACGACGGGCACGCCCATGTCGAGCGCAGCCAGCGTGGTATCACCGCCACTATAGGGGAAGGTGTCCAGCGCAATGTCCAGCAATTTATAGCGGGCGCGATTGAACCTCTCATCTTTTGCAGCAGGAATGAAAATGACACGGGCCGGGTCGATGCCGGCAGCAGTGATTTGCCGCAGTACACTGGGCTTTTCATTATCCCTGAGCAGCGAGAACGCCAGCACGGCGCGTTGCACCCGCTGCATGATATTCGCCCATGTTTGCAGGCAGCGCGGACTGAGTTTCATGATGTTGACGAACACACCGAGAACAACTGCATCGTCGGAGATACCCAGCTCTGCCCGACTGAATTGTGCATTGTCATCAGGCTCTACGTGACGGAAAGGAAAAATGCATCCTTCCATCGGCAGCAGCTTCTCCAGCAGATAAGCGCCATTTTCCGGCAAGTCGGCATAATGGTCGGTCATTTTGTAATCGACTGCATCGAGGCCTATGGCGCCATGCAACCCAAGATGGGTGATCTGAACTCGGGCAGGCTTGTATGCCAGAATCGGCGGATTGGCGCCAATGGTGTGGTTGCACAGATCAATCAGTATGTCGAGATCGTCGGTGCCTATTTTCATGGCTGCCTGCCGCGCAGGCAATTCATACAGCGTTACGAATTTGTCGCTGATGTTGCGGAATTGCGCGGTAAGTTCATCTTCCTGTAATGCGAGTGAATACAGGTTGAGCTCGAACTGGTTCCGGTCATGCCGGGACAAGACCTCAAGCATCAACTTGCCCATGACATGAATGCGAAAATCCGCAGACAGGTAGCCGATACGCAATTTCGGCCGTTGCGACCGATACGGCGGCACCAATGGGAATTCAGCGAAATGCTGCCTTTTCACCGTCTCGTTATATGCCTGATACAAGCGCAGTATCTCGGCCTGCGGCAGGTCAAAGTACTGTATCTTTCCGATCAAATCATCGAGCACGCCGATATCGCCATTTTTCAGCGTATGGGCTTGCAAAGCCTGCAGATATTTTCTCTCGCTCTCGAAATCGCCCAGAAAACGGCAGGCGGAAAGGCCGAAAACAAAGAACCACTCGGGCTTGTTTGCCAGGTTCTCATATTTCCTGAAAACATCCAGCCATTCCTCTATGCGTCCGAGTTGCTTGAGCAACAGGAATAAATTCTCGAGAGCCTCGACATAGTCCGGCGCGATAGCCAGCGCTGCCTGAAAGCGCTCGGCCGCCATACTGAAGCGGCTTTGCTTTTTCAGCACCAGCCCCAGGTTGAATTGTGCCTGCGCCAGCCTGGGGTTGATCTCCAGTGCGCGGATGTATGCCAGACTCGCTTCCTCCAGCCGTCCCTGCAGATGAAAGATGTTACCCAGATTATTATGTGCTTCGGCAAATCCCCCGTTGATCCCGATGGCGCGCCGATATCCGGTGATTGCGGCATCAATCTGATTCAGGCTCTGCAATGCCAGTGCCATGTTGTAATGGCATTGCGGATTATCCGGCTGCAGCTCCAGCACCTGGCGATAGGCGAAAACCGCATCGACCATGCGTCCCGCCTGATGATGTTGCAATGCTTGCTGAAACCATTTGTCCGGGCTGTTTTTGGTCATGGGCAAATCTCAATGGTACTGGCCGTAATCCAACAGGCTTTGCTTCAATATTTGCTGCCAGCGCACTGGTACAATGCGATATAGCTTACGACCAAGCATGGTATAGCGCAGACGCAGCCCAAGATGCAGCATTTTCATCAACAAGCGTTTGCCGAAGGACAAAGGCTGGAACTTATTTCCCAGCGCCGTCAGCAATGCGCCATACATGGTTCTTCTTGATAACGGCGCATGGACCATGAGAGATTGTCCACTCCTTGCTTCGTGATAAACCTTCTCGGTGGCGTCGATCATTTCCTGCACCGGAATCACCCTGGCCGCCAGTGCCAATTGTTTCTTGCGGGCGAAATCAGCCTGATTTTCCGGCAGGAAAATTGAAACGATGTCATCCAGAATAGCGTCCATATCCTTCCAGTCATGCATGACCCACCCTGCGCCGCTCATTTTCACCCGCTCATCCAGTGCGCCAATCGGCGGTACCAGGGCGGGCCGACCCGCTGCCCATGCTTCAGTTAGTGTGTAGCAAAAGGTTTCCGGGCCGGCTGACGGAAATACCACCATGTCGATACGATAATGATCGAGCAATGCCGCCACATGTTGCGGTGAGTATGCGCCGTGCACCGTCAATACCGCATCTGAACTTTGATAGGGTTGAAACTGCCGATCCAGATAGCCGACCACGACCCAGCGCAGCGCCAGCTTGCGTTCGCGGCTGCGTGCCGCCAGTTGTTCCAGTTGTCTTGCACCTTTGACCGGGCCGATGGCGCCCAGTACGCCAATACTGTGACGGGCATCCTTGGGCAACAGAAAGGCCGAGGGCAAGGCATCGTCAGGACTGGCCGCCAGATCCACCCCATGCGGAATGACGTGAACGTCATGCTGCGGAAAATAGCGACGGAATGTTGCCGCAGCCCAGTTGCTGGGGGCGGTTATAAATACTGCCCGTTCGATGAAATCGGCATGTGCTGCACGCCAGCTTGCTATATCGATGCCGCGAAAATCCGCCTGCTTGTTAAGGCATGCCTGGCAGCGCAAAGCATCAGTCTCGCTGCCGCAGTAAATTCCTGATGCATCCAGGAGGTTGATGGTCGGGCAAGCCAGATAAAAATCATGGACACTGAAACCATAGGGAATATCCAGCGTACGCAACGCTTCCAGCAAGCCCAACCGGCAGCCGGCCAGGTGATGTACATGGCACAACCGGATATGAAAGCTGGCGCAAATACCACCCAGAAAATCCACCCACAACTGGTCAGGGCGCCGCTTCAACTGGTAAGTCACCAGGTCGCCGCCGTTGGCATCCTTGAGTTGCCAGACATCATCGCTGGTGTCCAGCATGTAATGGCGATAGCCGCCCCCGCCGCGCATCAGGCTTCGGATGTGCTGCTCGACGCCGCCACCGCGCGCGTGCTTGATGTGCAGGACTCCGGGGTGTATCTCTGCCGCGCCGGTGAGCGCCAGGAAAGACTGCGCCAACTGGCGGATCGGCTTGATCGGGTCAGCCGCAATAAATGCCATGACACGCTGCATGTAGTCCGGATGTTTCGCCAGCAGACGCTGCATATTTTGTTCGGCCAATGCCTGCTTTTTCG
This sequence comes from Gallionellaceae bacterium, assembly GCA_049582805.1. Lineage (GTDB taxonomy): Bacteria > Pseudomonadota > Gammaproteobacteria > Burkholderiales > Gallionellaceae > CAVXFS01. Next base: position 25,439 of record JBAUUR010000174.1, read on the forward strand.
TGTTGAACGAGCGGCTCCCCGTATGCTCAATAAATGTATCGTCGCACAGGACGTTGCGCCATCCGGCGGCGGCGGCGCGCATGCAAAAATCGTTCTCCTCGCCGTAACCCAGGCGGAATGTATCGGCATCGAACAGGCCGATCTTGTTGAGCAGGCTGCGCCGGATGAACATGCAGAATCCGACTGCGGTCGGAATATCGGGATAGATGGGGACGGCCGCCGCTTCGATGGCGCGGTTGACATCCTCCGCATCCATGCCCTGTGGCAATGGATTGTCCGCGCAGAAATTCGGGAACGAACAAATCTCGGCGTTGTTGGAAAACGGCGTGATGGTGCCGATGCGCAGATCGGAGTCGGCGCAGCGGCAAAGTTTCTCCAGCCAGCCGGTGGTAACGATGGTGTCCGAATTGAGCAATACCACATCATTCCGGCTCTGCGCCATGCCGCGGTTGACGGTGCCGACAAAGCCGAGGTTGCTATCGTTGCGCAGCAGCATCAGGCGCGGGTCGGCAATATTGCGCAATTCATCAAAATAACCTGCAATGCGGCTGTCCGGCGAACAATCGTCGATCAGGATCAGGCGATGCTCAGGGGCGGTTTTGCGAAATATGCTGTCAAGGCAGAGCCGCAGGTCTTCGTAGGCGTTGTATACCGGAATGATGACGTCAATTACGTGCTGCATGACACATTTTCAATTATTGGCCTTGAATACTCGCTTTATCAGAAACAACGGCAACTTCAGCCACCAGGTGAAGCTGGCGCGCTCGGCGAGTTGCTGATCGAGGATTTCCACCTGATGCTCATATCCGGCAATTTGTTGTTTGCTCGTCACAAGGAGCGCATCGCACTTGTTAAGTTGCCCAGTGCATTCGTCAAGTTGCCCAGTGCATGCATTAAGCTGCTCAGTACGAAGCGCCAGTAGTTCATCGCGTTCAGCGATCAGGCGTTCGCGTTCTTCCATTTGCTGTGTACGTAGCGAAAGGTACTCATCACGTTCCGCTATCAGTTGTTCACGATTCTTGAGCAGGTTGTCGAGTTCCATGACGCGCCGGGTTTGCTTGACATAATCCCGATAAACCGTCTCGGCGACATCGCCAAATAGTGAGATCTTGTTGAACGTGACAGGAATCATGGCTGGATTGCGGCAGCAAACGACAATGAAATACATCGGTTCGGCAGTTGGCTGGCCGGCGATGGTGACGTGCTGCCCATCACTCGACAGGTATTCCGTCTGTACAACAGCGGATATTTCCGGCCAGATGGCGGAGTGAAACAACAACTTCTGGTCGAACCATGAAATATGCGGGAAAGTGCCACGCAACAAATCTTCCAGTTCATTCCGGTACAACTCGCGCACGTGAAATTCGTTGTGATAATCTTGCGCATCGGAATACGTACGCTTGTTCGGAGAAGAAAGGATCAATACCCCATCCGGGCGCAAGACCCGCGCAAGTTCGGCAATGAACTCCTGCTGAGTTTCGATATGCTCGATGGTCTCAAAGGAAACCGCCAGATCGAAACTCGCATCTGCAAATGGCAGGTTGTCACAGGAGGCTGTCACGAACCCAAGATTGGCGCGTTCGCCATAACGGTTCCTGGCGTGACGGACTGCATCGGGCGAAATATCAACCCCCACGACCCTCGCAGCGCTTTCGGCCAGCATTGCGGCACCATAACCCTCGCCGGAAGCCACATCCAGAACTGTTGCGCGCCTGCTCAACTGACGCGCCAAGGCATAGCGGTGCCAGTGCTCATACCAGATTTCGCCACTGCACTCGGGAAGGAAGCGCTCGCCGTCAAAGGAAAGGGACTCACTCACATGATTTGGACGGGATTAAATTGCAAAATTATACACGCTACCGAGGCCAGAAGGCACTCTTGGGGCACCAGATATATCTGCTGATTCTGGTAATCATCAAGCGTCGGGCAGGTCCTGCAACTCGAGCAATGGCCCCAGATATTTTTCATAGTGGCGCCAGCGCGCCTTGGATGTCTGGTAGATGGGTTGCCTGACTTGCCAGTTGCTCGCTGTTCCCACCCGGCGCTCTGTCTGGTGGAAATCCTGGCATCGCTCATCCCACTCGAGTCCGATGAATTCGATGATTCGCCTGCTCCACTCTGGCTGATCGCCGATCAAGTCCTCATACGCGATTTCCATGAAACAATCCGCAGGCAATACCTTGCGCCAATGCTGCATCAGGCGGGCGTATTCCCGATAATAAAAAGCGATATCCTGAAGGTCTGTGGCGAATGCATCGATGTGAGTCAAGTATTGGAAGTAGATTGACAGGCAGGTATCCACCGGGTTGCGCCGGACATGGACAATTTTCGCATGCGGAAAGACCTCATGAATGAGACCGAGCCGAATAAAGTTATCCGGCATCTTGTCAACGATCCGGATGGCGTCAGCCGAATACCGCCGCAGGTATTGTTCATACTGGGTCGCAAGCCGGGAAATCAGTGGTGCCCCATAATTTCCGGAAAGAAGGTCGGACTGGTTTTCCATAAATTGCCCCGGCCAGAAATTCAACTCACCGGCACCGAAAGCATCAGGATGGGAAGCAATGATTTGTTCGGTCAGCGAAGTACCGGAACGCCACATGCCAACAACCAGAACAGGAAGTTGAGACGGGCTGGCAGCTTCCCGTCCCCTGCTCCTGAAATTGAACGGATAGGCAGCGATCACGGCGTCGGAAAGCCGGGCATGCGCGGCACGGTCGAAGCTACCCTCGATTTGCCGCTGCAGGATATTCGCCTGCTGATAGGCAGGGAAGGCGAGGTCGTACTGTTTTATGTCGTCGTAGTATTTACCAAGCGCGAACTGTAGCGCGACCCTTTCCATATCCTGCAATGTTGGGCTGGACAAGAGCCTGAGTGTGGTGTTCAGCCAATCCTCATCCTCCTGAGTCATTTTGCGTACCCTGGTCAACATTGCCCAGGTCAATGGGAATAGCGGCTCGAATTCCTGCACCTTCGATATCTCAGAATGAGCGGCCTCGAATTGGCCCAGATCTATGAGCTGACGTGCAATGTTGCAGTGCACCTCGGCAAAGTCCGGTTTCAGCGCAATGGCCTGACGGTAACAGGTCATCGCTTCGTCCAGCCTGCCCTGATCCCTGAGTACATTTCCAAGATTGCAGTGTGCCTCGGCAATATCCGGTTTCAGCGCAATGGCTTGACGGAAACTGATTATCGCTTCGTCCAGCCTGCCTTGAGTCCTGAGCACATTTCCAAGATTGCAATGAGCCTCGGCAAAATCCGGTTTCAGCGCAATGGCTTGACGGAAACTGATTATCGCTTCGTCCAGTCTGCCTTGAGTCCTGAGTGCATTCCCCATGTTGCCCTGCGCCCAGGCTAGGTTGGGGTTTAGCAAAAGCGCCTGATGGTAACTCTCGATGGCTTGATCGAGCCTGCCCAGTTTCTGGAGGGCATTTCCCAGATTAAAGTGCGCTCCTGCGAGATCAGGTTTGAATATTAGTGCCTGCCGGTGATCTGCTATCGCTTCATCCAGTTTGCCTTGTTCCTGGAGCGCAGTCCCCAGATTATCATATGCCTCGGCGAAGTCCGGCTTAAGCAAAAGCGCTTGCTGATAACTCTCTATGGCTTGGTCGAGGTTGCCCTGTGCCTGAAGTAAAATGCCCCGGTTGAAGTACATTTGACTGGAAGGCCTGATTTCAATTGCCCTGCCGATAAGTTCGCTGGCGACATCCAGTTTTCCCGCTTGCTGGGCAATAAGGCCGAGGAAATGCAGTGCATCAGGATGGCGGGGCTCCACCTGAAGTATTTTTCGGTAAATGGCTTCCGCTTGTGGCAGGTGTCCAGCCTTATGGTGCGCCAAGGCGGTCTGAATGGCATTGCCGAGGGTACTATTCAAGAAATTCTCTGTTGTTCGATTTTCCGGGATGCAGGGGATCCATTGCGCGGAGATTATTCATGGTTAGGCAAAATCACCATCAGTCAATTAATATTATACCTTGGATTCAAGTTCGAAGTGCAACAGCCAATGGTGGATTGGAATAGCGCATCTCCACCCGGAATAATATTTCGCCAGTATGAGTGCTGCCGGTATCACGGTGGGATATGTGCGGAACACGCACTTTGTCCGTCCATCAACAATATGCCACCCTGATGAATTCACAAGGATGCCATGAGATGTCTATTACAGGCCGTAACGACCCTTGCCCATGCGGCAGCGGGAAAAAGTTTAAGAATTGCTGCGGCCGCCTGGCGGCAGCGCCGCAACGCCATGTTCCGAGCATGGAATCCGGCGACCATGCCTTAAAGGAGCCTAATGCACTCTCCATATCGAAGCTGCTGCAAGAGGCCGTTGGTCTGCACAAGGCTGGAATGCTGACCGAGGCGATTGTCCTATATCGGCAGGTGGTTCCGTCTTGTCCGGAACCAGCCATGGTATACAACAACATGGGGCTTGCTCTCCAGATGCAGGGCAAACTCAATGAAGCTGTAGCAAGCTATCGCCAAGCGCTGTCACTCAAGCCGGATTTTGTCGAAGCGTATGGCAATCTTGGGAATGTGCTGCAGGAGCAAGGCCAGCTAGGCGAAGCGGTATCCTGCTACCAGAAGGCAATCTTACTCAAACCGGATTTTGTCGGTGCGCATTACAATCTTGGCGTCGTGCTCTGCGCGCAGGGCAAGCTAGATGCGGCGATTGAAAGCTATCGCTGTGCTCTCCTGTATCAGCCGGACAGCGTGGCCGCATACATCAACATGGGCAATGCGCTGCAGGATCAGGATAAGCTGAGGGAAGCGATTGAGTGTTACCGTAAGGTGATTGCGCTCAATCCGGATTTTGTCGAGGCGTATAACAACTTGGGCAGGGCACTCAAGGAACAGGGTGAGCAGGAAGAAGCCATCGCCTGCTACCGCAAGGCCATATCGCTCAATCCGGGCCACGCCGACTCGTATGTAGGCTTGGCCAATGTCTACTTTGACATAGGCCGGTTCGATAATGCCCAAGCCACATTATCTGATGTACTGGATATCCACCCGGAACATCCCGGCGCGTGGCCCATACTGGCCCAATTGAGGAAAATGACCCCTGCTGATTCAGGCTGGCTGGATAAAGCACTCCGTCTGGCGTCCGATCCGGAATTGTCGCAAATGAAACAGGTCCCTTTGTGGTTTGCGATAGGAAAGTACTACGACGACACCAAACAGTACGACCTTGCGTTCCCAGCTTATCAGCGCGCAAATGCGCTTGCGGATTCTCTGTGGCGCCAGAAGGGAATGCGGTTTGACCGCGCCGAGTTGACCCGGAACTTCGATGATCTCGCTGCGGCCTGGCCTGCCGATCGCATGAAGCGGCTGCATGGAGGAAGCAGCCAATCCCGGTTGCCGGTTCTGATCGTCGGGATGCCCCGATCAGGCACCTCCTTGACTGAACAAATTATTGCCTCCCATCCCGAGGCGGCCGGTGCAGGCGAGCTTCGATTCTGGGGTGAACAGTTCAAGGCAAACCGGAAACCCTTGCTTTCCGGGAACCATGAGGCGGCGCTCCTCGCCACCCTGGCCTCTGAATATGAGCAACGCCTGCGGCGATACTCGTCCAAAGGAACCCGGGTAGTCGACAAGATGCCGCATAACTTTACCCTGATCGGTTTGATCCATGAAGTTTTTCCGCAGGCAAAATTCATCCACACCCGACGCAACCCGGTTGACACTTGTCTCTCCATCTATTTTCATTATCTGAATTCCTCCCATGCCTATGCGACGAGCTTGGAAAACCTGGCTTTTTACTATCGGGAGTACGAACGACTGATGCAGCACTGGCGCAGCGCGTTGCCCAGCGACCGGCTTCTCGAGGTGTCATATGAAGACCTGATAGACAACCAAGCCGAATGGAGCAGGCGCATCATCGAGTTCATCGGACTGGATTGGGACGAGCGCTGCCTGGATTTCCATAAAACTGAACGCAGCGTGGGTACGTACAGCAACTGGCAGGTCAGGCAAAAAATATATCACTCATCAAAGGCACGCTGGCGGCATTATGAAAAACATCTGGAGCCTTTGCTGGGATTGCTGGACCAAGTTTGATCGAGCGGTGTTTCAGGGTTTGCGCAAGGTAAAGAACACGTCCTCGATGGCAAGATCGAGAATGCTGCAGGGTTGCAATTCAGGCGTGTAATTCACCATGTCACTAGCGCGTATCGCGGCACGCTCAATGCGATAACCAAATGCCTTCAGCTCGGCTTCGAATTCCGCTACCCGGATGCGGTTCAGCTCCTTGTAGAAACGCCAATAATCCGCATTACTCACATCAAAACCGGCACGATCCATGAGACGGGGTGAAGTATTCATTACCATATCATGCAGTTCGTCTTCGGTGATCTTCAGATGCCGATGAGGTTCATCGCTGAACTCCCCCAGGTGACTTCCATATGCGGAGTAATATAACCCCGGATTGACGAAGAACAATCCGCCCGGCCTCAAAACCCGCCACACTTCGTCCAGCGCGCGCCGGTATCCGCCCGCGATATGTTCCGGCGAACCCCAGGAGATCACGATATCAAAGCAGGAATCCGGATAGGGAATGCTTTCGCAAACTGTGCTGAACGAACGTGAATCCTTCCGGCAATGCTTCCAGTGGAAGATCATTTTCCTGTGCGACGGCGGGCAGGTACTTCAGATAATCCACGATGTCCATGGCCACCAGTTCCTTGGGGCGTTAGCGCAGGAACAGGCCCAGATCGGTAATGCCTTCGCCAGCGCCGATGTCCAGTATGCGCCCATTGAGCAAGAAAGAGCGCGCCAGAAAGGAATCGCCGATCACCACGGCGGCATGGCAAAAATGGCGATGGAACCAATTGGTCATACCTTTTTGCCATGATAGTGCAGCGATGCGTGCGGAGGTTGTTTCGCTTGTCGCCCATGTCCCGGTTAGCAGGTTCGTCACACCCGCATCCCCGTGAATGTGGAATTGCCAAATGACATCAGGAGGCCGGATCTCTTCTACGGTTCCCCACGCTGCGCATAGCTCATATGCGCCTGCGGGCAGGGATACCGGCCACGTAAATGCAAGCTGATAGTTGCCTCGCGGAAGCCATGGATAAAACAGCCCGTCTTGATGGGTATCCATACCCATCAGGTGCTGTTCTGCACCAGCATGGCGAATGAAGATGCGGATGACCGCATTGAACAGGCAGATATCATGGATATCCAATTCCAGCCCAATTTGCAGAAACTGTCCGGCTTGATATCCAGAGGTCAAACCAACCACGGCCAGCGTGGCCGGAAGTCTTGCTGCTGTTTCACCGCCTGTTTGTTCAGTGCGCAATTTCACTGCCCTCCATGGAAGCGATATCTTCCGTCGTCACCGGTACCCACTTGTGCTCAAGGCGGCATAACCCGTAATCACGCGTCTTTCCGGTAATTCGAACCGAGGTTTCGAGCGTGTCGAACAGCCGCAATCCCTCCGGGTCCATCGCGTGCGCGCGAATGGTATATTTTCCCGGCAACAACTGGAGATTGGTCAGGCGCACGCAAAAACCATAGAGGGATGTAGCGAGCCGGCTGGGGAAGTACGCCGATTCATTTGAGTGCGTGCCATACACCGGGGTCCCGTCTGCCCGGATGATCCCGAACAGAATCACCGGCGCACGGTCATCCGGAGAATAGGCCGTACCACAGATGCGCAGCACATCGCCCATCCCGACTTCCGTGACGCCCGTTCTATTGTCGTCTGCCAGCCAGAGTTGTTTCATCTGGTAAACCCCGCCGGATGCTGTCGCACGCTCGATGTACACGGCTCGGCGGTTTTTCTCTTCATGGTAAGTCAGGTATTCGCGGGTAACTTCGAAACTGTTGCCGTACATTCTGGGGTGACCCTCGTGTATCCACAAGGCGTTCTGGCAGAGCGTCTGGATGTGGAACATGCTGTGGGAACAAAGGAGCAAGGTGCCGCCGCTGCCCAGATAGTCCTCCATCCAGCGGATGCATTTTTTCTGGAAGGATTCATCGCCGACTGCCAATACTTCATCCGTGATCAAAATGTCCGGACGCATCGCTGTTGCCACGGCGAAGCCCAGCCGAACGACCATTCCCGATGAATAATGCTTGATCGGTTGCTCAATGTAATCACCGATATCGGCAAACTCGATGATGGAATCGAGTTTCTCCGCGATCTTGCTTTTCGGCAACCCCATCAGAGCGGCTGCAAGAAAGATATTCTCGCGTCCGGTGTATTCCGGGTGGAAGCCGCTACCCAACTCCAGCAGGGCGCCGATGCTGCCGTTTACCTGAAGGTTTCCGCAAGAGGGTTTGACGACTCCTGCGATGATTTTCAGCAGCGTGGATTTCCCGGCCCCGTTCTCGCCGATCAAACCCAGCGATTCTCCCCGTGCAAGCTCCAGATCCACACCCTGCAATACCGTGTGATGCGGCATATTGCCATGCCCCAGCAGCAAGGATGCGACTGTGCGCAGGCGGCCGGCACCGGAATTTGTTACCGGATAGTTCTTGCCGATGCCGCTCATGCGTATCAGGGGCGCGGTCACAGGAAGTCCTCGAAATGGGGAGCCAGGCGATTGAAAAACCACCTGCCCAGCAGGAAGACGGACAAGCTGCCAAGCAGCGCTGCGCCATCGGTCAGGGCGATTCCTCCGCCGTGCATCAATAACTCTCTTATTCGTCCGATAAAATAAGACATCGGGTTCAATGACATCAACAGCCGGTATTTGACTGGAATCATTGCGGCGGAATAAAGCACCGGCGTGGCGTAGAACCAGATCATCATGAAGGGAGACAGGAAATGCTCCACATCCTTGAGCATGACCTGCAATGCGGCGAGGACCATGGCGAATCCGAGCGTAAAGAGCAATTGCACCAGCAAGAGCGTGCCCACCAGGGGCAAGGTCTCCAGGTGCAATGCGTTGCCCGAGATCACCAGCACCACCAGCGCGGCCATGAAACCGATGCCATGAACCACATAGGTGGCGCAAACGGCTCCGTACACCAGCAATTCGTTTGGGAATGCCACTTTTTTTATCAGGCCGGCATTGGCCTGAATCGCCAGGGCACCGCGCAGCCCGCCTTCCTGAAAGGCCAGCCACGGCCAAAGAGCCAGCGCGACAAAGGCAACAAAGCCATATCCGCCCAGATCAAGGGGCGTCACCTTGAAGATCGTGGCAAAAACGACGCTGTAAATTCCCAGCAGGGCAAGCGGGTGGATCAATATCCAGAATAAACCGCTAACGCTGCCGACATAACGGCTCTTGATTTCACGCTGAAGGAAAGTAAGAGCGAGACTCCGGAAAGACCACAGCTTATTAAGATTTATATAATCCATCTCTGTACTATAGGGGTCCGACTCATGCGCGCGCCAAACCGCAATGGCCTCTGCCTCTGTGGCAACGGGAAGAAATAAAAAAATGTTGCGGAACCTTGCTGGCGGCAGCACAAAGCCAGGTCATTCAATCAGCAGCATCAGGCGACCATGATTTCAATAAGGCGGTGCCGTCTCCCCAAATGAGCTATTGATCCTGGAAAAAGCAGTTGGCGGAGAATCTCTCATCGCTTCGTGACGTTGTGCTGCATTTGCAGGTGCGAATTCATCAATTGCGTTTTTCGGGTTTATGCAATCCGAATTCTGCTGAAGTATACAATAACTTGGGACTCGCACTTCGGCAAGGGCGAGCTCAGCGAAAGCGTTGCCAGCTACCGCAAGGTACTTGTGTTCAAGTCTATTGCCGACTTGCACTAAAACCCAAGGAACCTTTGACTAACTGGCGAGCCATGCAGGAAATCAACCTGACTTCCAAAGCACGCTCCGCCATAAAAATCACCTGCGGTCATTGATCGAGTTGTTGCACCTGGTGTGAATCCGGATTCGCGCTGTCGTTTGCTGCCCTGCCATAGACGCAAATCAGGGCTGGCCCAGCTATCCGGTTTACTTCTCCTGGCCTTGAGTCGGCTGTTTTGGAGGAACAACGAGGGCGGTATGGTATTTTTCGACCGCTGCCTCGTTGAATTTCGCTGATGGATCGGACACTATTGCCCCAAACATATTTTGGCGGTATTCGGCGATATATTTGTCGCGCAGTTCCTTGACGATCTCTGCTTTTACCTCGTCGAACGAAGCTGTTTTTTTGGGCTGCTTTTCATGGAACTGTATGATGTGGTAGCCAAATTTTGTTTGCACCGGCTCGCTGATTTCGCCCGGCTTGCTCATGGCAAAGGCCACATCTGAAAAGGGCTTGACCATGCTTGCTGCCGCGAACAATCCCAGATCCCCCCGGTTTTGCTTCACGCTCGGATCATCTGAATATTCCAGCGCGAGATCTCCGAAGTCCTTGCTGCCGACAGCCAGCGCGCGCGCTTCCTGAATGCGCTTGAGCGCTTCTTCCGGCGTGCGCCCCTTGATTTCCACCAGAATATGGGATGCATGCACCCTTTCCGGCGAGGTGTATTTTTCGATATTGAGACGATACAGTTCATTTGCACGCGCATCGAAATCCGGAAATTCTATTCCCTTTATCGCGCGGTTGATCTGCTCCTTCGCCAATACCTTGTCTGCCGCCTGTTCCATTTGTTTGACGATGGCCGGATCATGGTCAAGACCGGCGCTGCGGGCCCGCGCAGCCATCGTTTTGGTGATCAATAAATTTTCGAGCAATTTGCGGATACGCTCCCGGCTCGCCAATACTTCCGGGCGGTCCTGCTCCGGGATACGTGCTATTTCAGCCTCGAAATCCTGGCTGGTGATCTTGGCTTCCCTGGTTTCCAGTAATACCTGCTCTTCACCTCCACGTGCCGCAGGAGCACAGCAAACCGCCATGAACATGGCCAGCGATAAGAAAAAGCGTTGGGGAAAATCCCGTGGAAAACGTACCATTTATAGTTGCTCCTGAAACAAAAAAATCTCCCCCTCGGTTGAGGGGGAGAACATTATACCAGCGCTGCCCGGAAAGCTACTTGCCGAAATAATATTGGCAGGTTCCGGTGCATTGGTCGGCACCAGTAGGGGTGGTCGCATTCCGCACGTTGAAGTAATAAGTTGTTCCGCCAGTCAATTTACATTGACCGCGTGGAGCGGTTCCGGTCGTGTTCCATGTTACCCCAGGGTTATTGCCCGCAGCCGAAGCAGAACAGGCAGCCCCTACAGGAGTGGCAAAACCGCATGGGGTTGTTGATACGACCAACAGCTTGCCTACATTCGGCGGGTTGGGATACTCAATTTGTGAAGTCTGAGAAACATTTGCCGCCACAGTAAACTGGAATGCAAACTGTTGTCCGTTATTCATGGTCTGTATGGGCGTGTACCCTATTTGCACGCCATTGCCAGGCCAGCTGGCTGGTACGATCGTGCAGCCGGCGGGGGCGCCTCCTCCTCCAGAGGTGCTTGCTGTCACCGTTATCGTAGTAGAGACGGTGTTGCTTGGACCGCCCGCATTGCTTGCCGTTACGGATGCTGTGTATGCACTCGCCGAAGGCAGATTGGCGGCAGGGACAGTGCAGGTATTTGTAGTACAACTCGTCAGCGTAGTGCCGCCCACCCTCCAGGTATAGCCCGTGGGTGAGTTACTGCAGCTTACGCTTAAGCCTTGAGAACTGCCCACCGTCAGGGATGGAGTCGAAGGGCTGATCGAACCGCATGACGGCGGCGTCACGGCTGCTGTGACGGTCACAGATACGGAATTGCTTGCGGCGTCGCCGTAGTCATTGGCGCCTACCACATAGTATGTTGTGGTAGGTCCCGAAGGAAAGACGATCCCGCCGGGCGGGTTGATCATTTGAGAATAAGTGCCGTTACCGGGGCCGGAATACCAGCTCAAACTCTCATTCGGATACACGTTCTCGCAATTTGGCAACAAGGTAACCGAAGCGCCCGCAGCGACGGTTGTCGTTGACGCCGACAGGGAACACGTCGGGTAGTAGGGAGGAGCAGCATTAACTAGAATCGATGCCACAGCGCCAAGGGTTGAATCACCAGTGTTTTTGGCGCTCACGTTATAGGTATGCGTGTTGGCCGTCAGAACGGGTTCGGAATACTGGCTTCCGATGCCGATACTTGCAGGTGCGCTATCTTCAGTCCAATTGTAACCTGAACTGGCGTCAATGACTTTGCTCGGGTCTGGCGTGCAATTTGCCACCAAGGTCACAGTAGTAGTTCCGCTCACATCGCCAATCGTATATGTCGGTGCGCATATCGGCAAGGCCTGAGCCGAACCCCAGCTTGCCACCCAGAACGTACCGAATGCAATTGCGCTCAGTAGCGACTTCGTTATCTTGAATTTCATCTCATTCTCCTCGCAGATTTCGATTGGCAGAAGCATCATTAAAAAATCAAACATTTTTATTATTCAACATTTGGCACCGGAAATGAATGATAGTTCCGCATTCATTTTGTCATGATGCTAATACTAGCAAATTTGCCGCGAGAGTCCACACCGATCGTCTGATAATGAGGCCGCGATGAACGGCGCAGCGACGGGTGGTTAGAAAGGGACTGGTTTATCCGGCACTTGGGGCATGGGAACATGCTGCTGCGTCGGATGATTAATCGTACCCGCTGTGTCTTGACGGTTAAATTTCGTCGGTAAAAAAAGCGGGGATAAGAATCATCCCCGCTTCGATCAACATACCCGCATGCGGGTGCGCTGCATGTTACTGGATCTTCGTTGTCATCTTGTGGTTGAAGTTACCGCCATAGTTCGACAACACTCCACCCACATCGCCGTTAACAAAGTCCTGCACCATGAAACCAACGACCGGCAGACCGTAATAGGTGGCATTCGCAGTATACGAAGTACCGCCATTGGGTGTTATCGTGGTATCCGTGAAGGGGGTTTGCATTATGTTAGCGGCACCGTCGAACGAGAGCTTCGCCCAGCCATCCTGGAAGTTCACCGGAATGTTAACGCTGTTCGTCGAACCCAGCACGTTGCTGTCGTTGAAGGTCACAACCGTGGACTCCCAGCACAGCGAATTGTATTGGGTCGGCGGGGGTGGCGAGAAGCTCACGTTCTGGATCAACTGCTCTTCACGATCCCAGTAGCTCACGTCAACCTTCTCACAGGCGCCATTCCAGAAGTTCGTGGTGAAGGGCTGGAGTGCAGAATAAGAAATATTGCTACTAGGTTCTTGTATCGGCACATACCAGTGCTTGGTCGGCATCGTCACTACCCAGTCGGTACCAGACAGGGTTGCAGCATCCAGCACATAGTCATTCATGACGTTGTCATGCATCAGCACTGCGCTGACCGCATCAACACCTCCGTACCTGTAACCAGTCGAAGGCCAATAGGTTTGTACAACGACGTTATTGTAAAACACGGTACTATTCGGATCGGCGTTTGTCGCGTTCGGGTAAATGGTCGAAGCAGGCGCCCAGATACCTTGGGGACGGTAACTGGCGCTAGTGAAGTTATCCAGCGCAACCGGGTCATAGCCATAATCCGTGCCTTCCGCCACATTGATCAGTGTGGCATTGCCTTCCAGGCCGCCACTAGCAGCGGAAAGCGGATGATTCCCCGACGGAGACATGTCCATCGTCCCTGATGGCTGCTGGACGTAGGCGCAGTTAGCCGGTATGCCGGAACTGTGGAGGACAGCGGCAGCCACGGCGGAGTCGGTAATCGTGCCCATTTCGATGATTTCGAAATAGCCTTCGCGAGTGCGATCCAGCGATTGGTCTCCACCGTCGCCGCCGGATGTCTCAAAACCTCCGCCAGCAGGTGGATTGGCGCCGCTATAGGCGTAATTCACGAAAGCCTGGCCGGCCGCAGGAATGGCCGGATAGGTGCAAGAGGTGTCTTTAGTGATCAGCATCGCGCCGGTCGCTGTTGCCGTAAGAGCACCGGTCCACATGTCATATGGAGACAAGTAGAGGTTGAAGTCCAACACTTCACGGCTATTCTTCCCCTCGGTGAAACGCACCTTGACCGCCTTCGGGAAACTGCTAGTGTTGGTCAGGGAGATGTACGTATCCGTACCGTTGCGCACGGTGTAGTACGGATAAATCAGATACTGCCCAAGTCCGTTTGAATTCACGTTCACCGCAGCAGCGCTGCCAGCCAGACCAACTGCACCAAGACCTGCCGCCACAGCCAAGTACAGTGATTTCTTTTTAAATTTATTCATGCTTTGCTTACTCCTTTTAGTTCTTTAACAATTGTTAAGATCAGATACTTCTTCTAGAAGTTGTTACCGGTACCACATTTTCAATCGTTACCACAGTTATAATTTTATAACATACTCATTTCTTCTTACAAGTGATTTCTTACGTGCATACCCCCTCCCTCTAATCAGCTACACGATTTACTTGCGAGGAACATACCACCACTTCCCACTTTCTTGCAACCAATCTTCAAACAGCATGGTTTCCATTGACTTCATGTCTTTAAAGCTGTGTTCTATTAGCATAGTAACCTTACACAAATCTTTTTCACACGAGACCGAATTCACTGTTGCTTTTTTCCAACTGCCGGCACGAATCCTTGCCTTATACACATCGAATGACATGGTGCTGCGTGTGCCGGGGCTCAAGTATCCATAAGCTTTTGCCAGATCGCCTTGTATCAATGCATCCCACCGAGCTGAGGCCAAATTTGCAACCTCAATTTTTGGATCAAGCCTCGATGTATCTGTCTTTTCGTCATGCTTCAGTCCGGTGCAACCTGTCACTACTGCAATCAATAATGCCACTGCCGTGTATCGTTTCAATGTTTGGGTCATCCACAATCCTGATTTAAAAACGCTACATAACCTTTAATGGTTGAAGGCTATTTGATATTCAGTCTTTCGTCAAGAAAGCGCCTTAAAATTCTATCGTCTTACCGTATCATTTATGCAACATTGCCAGCGATTATCTCTCCAGCTTGTTGAGGTTGTGTTTGATAGGGCGGAACACCTCAATCCCAAAAAAAAATATCACAAACGCGATTGGCTTATCGGTTCGCGCCAGACACAATGCATTTCCGCTGCCATCGATAGTCGAACTCGGAACTGCCCGCTATCAATCTTCAGGTTCAATTCAACCAGCGAAATGTAACTTGCTCAACTGTGCTTGTCTGTTGTCAAGCCAAAAATTACCACATTGCTGCTGCCAACTGCCGGAACATCCCGGTCAAAAAAAGTTTTTCTGCGATTCCATTTTGCGTATCGTTGAATTTTTTTGAGAGCGCGTTGAATGCTCGCATTTTTATATGACATATTCATGACTGCGGGCAGGGTCACTGCATGAAATCGAAACGCGTCACCACCTGTGTAAGCTCCCCCCCATCCGGATCGGTAATCGTCATCTTGAAAGGAAAGTTGGCGTGATCTGTCGCCAGCCAGATTTCTGTCCGGCTTTCACCCGCCTTCACCGGGCTGGCCACATACAGCGCCTTGAACGTGCCGAGCGGAACGGTCACGCTTTGGGTGGTAGAGACAAAGTAGTTGTAGATGTCCACCTTGCTGCCATTGGTCATGTGGAAATCAAGCGGGGAGGAGCTTTTCAAGGTCAGGAACATGAACTGGTACATCGCGCTCAGCCGGTCCTGGGTATCTGCCGGCAACGGCAATGTGCGCTTGCCGTTACGGTCGGTCAAAGTAATGCGGCTGGTTGCCCAATCAAAATCGGCGCGCGTATTCCGTTCGACATCTATTTTGCGCTGGCTTGAAAAAACTGATGGCCGCAATCCGGATTGAGTCAGCGTCCCTTCACTGCTGAGCCGGATGGTTTCCGGTTTGAACACGGCAAGCAACCCGACCGCATCGCTCACACTCTCGATCCTGTAATGGTCATGCGTTGCGACGAAGGTCTCGGCCATCGTGGCAATCTTCATGCTGCCCTTGAACACATCATAGGCAACCTCAAGCCGCGCAGGTGCGGTTGCCGCCTGCAATGGTTGCGCATTAATGCAAAACAGCAGGCAGGCAATCAGATGCACCAGCGTGCGCATGGTCTATTCCAGCCCCGGTGAAACGAGCGCAGCGCCGGGTTGTTCAAGACGCTTTAGCACGACTTTTCCGTCTTCGGACAGACTCAGGTGGCCGCTGCAGAACCAGCGAACCGCCTGCGGATAAATTCGGTGCTCCTGATGCAGCACTCTTGCCGCAAGGGTTTGCGGCGTATCGTTGCCAAGAATCGGTATGGCCGACTGGATGATAATCGGGCCATGGTCGAGGTCAGCGGTGACAAAGTGCACGGTACAGCCATGAATCTTTACGCCGTCCTGCAACGCGCGCGCGTGCGTATCCAGTCCGCCATATGCGGGAAGCAGCGAAGGATGAATGTTGATCAGCCTGCCCCGGAAACGCGATACGAAATTCGGGGTAAGGATACGCATGAATCCAGCCAGTACGATCAAATCCGGCTGGTACTGCTCCATGGCCGAGGCAAGCGCAAGATCAAAGGACAGGCGATCCGGATAGTCGCGGTGCGAAACGACACGAGTTGCGACGCCATGTTGCCTGGCTGTCTCAAGGCCGGATGCATCGGCACGATTACTGATGACCGCAGCAATATGGCAGCATGGCAGGTCAGCCTCGAGCAGCGCCTGCATGTTGCTGCCGCGCCCCGAGATCAGGATCACAACGGATTTTTGCTGGGTATTATTCAACCCGGGTTTGCGCTTCATCGCCTAGTCGTGCCTGTATCGTGCCGATGACCCATGCCGTTTCTCCAGCGGCATGGAGATGGCTGAGCGCTTCAGGTGTATCACTCGCGGACACGATCACGACCATGCCAATGCCACAATTGAAAGTGCGGTACATTTGCTGTTGCGCCACGTTGCCCTGATCGCGCAACCAGCCGAACAGCTTCGGCATGTCCCACGACTCCCGGTCGAGCACGGCAACCACATTTTCCGGCAACACGCGTGGCACATTCTCCAGCAGCCCGCCTCCGGTGATGTGCGCCATCCCCTTGACCCTGACTTTCTGCATGAGTGCCAGCAGCGGTTTTACGTAGATGCGCGTGGGCGCCATGATGCAATCGGCCAGCGTGCGCTCGCCGTCGAATTTCGCATTGAGCTCGGGCTTGCTGCGTTCGATGATTTTGCGCAGCAGCGAATAGCCATTGGAATGGGCGCCGCTGGAGGCCAGTCCCAGTACCACATCGCCGGGCCGAATGTCGACGCCAGTGATGATCTGCGACTTTTCCACCACGCCCACGGCGAATCCCGCCAGATCGTATTCGCCGACCGGATACATGCCCGGCATCTCGGCAGTCTCGCCGCCGATCAGCGCGCAGCCCGCCTGTTCACAGCCATGCGCGATGCCCTTGATTACCTCGGTCGCAGCTTCCACGTCGAGCTTGCCGCAGGCAAAATAGTCGAGGAAGAACAGCGGTTCGGCACCTTGCACCAGGATATCGTTCACGCTCATCGCCACCAGGTCCACACCGACGCTATCGTGGCGGTTCAATTCAAATGCCAGCTTCAGTTTGGTGCCCACACCGTCGGTGCCGGAAACCAATACCGGTTCGCGGTATTTTTTGGAAATTTCCACCAGCGCCCCGAAGCCGCCGATGCCGCCCAGCACTTCCGGACGCATGGTGCGTTTGGCAAACGGCTTGATGTTTTCAACCAGCCGATCACCGGCATCGATGTCCACACCGGCGTCGCGGTAGGAGAGGGGGTTATTCTGACTCAAGTTGAGTTCTCGCTTTCTTCGGGATAAAGTGCAGGCAGCTTTATCCGCAGGATTTTACCCCAAATGCCCATGGAACGCCTTGCCGTACTGCAATGGATAACCTCCTCGCTGCGCATGTTGCCTGGTCATTTGCAGAGCGCACGAAGCGTCGCCGCCAGGCTGCTGCCCTGCATGGCCGGCGCTGGCGCTGTGCTGCCGGTGCTGCTGCGCCATCGGAAAAATTGGTATGAATCCAGTTCACTTTGCCGGGGATGAACATGACCCAATTGCTGCTCGACATCGCACCCGAGTGGATACCCACACTGGACAATTTTGTTGCCGGGCGCAATGTTGAATTGCTCTCCGCCTTGCGCCAGGCGCTGGCGGGGACAAGCGATGAACGTTTTTTCTACCTGTGGGGGGAGGCGGGCAGCGGCAGGAGCCACCTGCTGCAGGCGACCGTGGGACAGGCACGCGCAGCGGGTCAATCCGCGATTTGCTTGTGCGGCGCTGTGCCGGATGCGATGCAGGTTGCCGCGGTGGACGACGTGGAATTGTTGAACGACAGCGCACAAATCGCGTTGTTTGAACGCTACAATCAAATGCGCGAAAGCGGCGGCATGTTGCTGGTCAGTGGCGCGATAGCGCCGGCACAATTGAAATTGCGCGATGACTTGCGCACTCGCTTAGGCTGGGGTCTGGTGTATCAGGTGCAGGCATTGAATGATACGGAAAAGGCCCGGGCGCTGGAAGGTCACGCGCAAGCCCGCGGCTTCGGCCTGCCCCAGGAAGTCACACAATATCTGCTGCGTCACGGTCGCCGCGACGTGCCCTCGCTGCTGGCCACACTGGATGCACTGGATGCACTCTGTCTGCGCCTGAAGCGCCCGGCATCCATATCGTTATTGAAAACTGTGTTGCCGTGATTCTTCCGACAGTTGCCGCCCGCTCCACATGGCCCTTGTCGCCCAAAAAAACCAGAAAAGGCGCTATTCAGGCGTCAGGCTTGTCTGGCATAACCGAGCCGATGTCAAAATCAATTGCCGCGTACGACGGGATCTCCGCAATTAGCGGTTGATCCTGTTTCTTGATCTTCCCTGTGTCAGAACCGGCTTCGGTTGCCGGCGCGCGGGTAAGCTTGTCGGGGACCGGGAGAAAATCCCGAGAGTCCTCAGCGTCGTCCGCCCGGGATGCAACCGCAGGCTTATCCAATTCAAAAACGGGGCTGGCTGGTTCCGCCTCCGAATTTTGCTGCAATCCTTTAAATTGGTCGGGGGTAATCACTCCTTGCGATACCAGATATTCCCCGATGCTCCCGTCACGTCCCGGGTCGAAGCCGGCCAGGAAGTCTTCCATGTCCTGCAAGGTTACCCGGATACCTGACAACGAATCCACGCCAACTTCCTGCTGATGGAGCAATGCCTTATTGAGTTGGGCATCGGTGATCATCTTTTGCGAAATCAGGTATTCGCCAAAACGGCCATGTCGCTTTGGATCGAAGCCTGCCATGCAATTCAACAAATCCTGCTCTGACAATGCTCCCATTTCCACCAGGATGCTGCCGACCAGCCTTTTCTTGCTTAGCGTAAGTTGCTTAAGGACACTGGCTGTGACATCCAGGTTCTTGTCCCCCGCATACAGTGGATTTCCCTGGTCAAGGGTTCGTCCCAATGCCTGTATCATCTTCCATGAGTCACTTTGAGGATTGAGTTTGAAAAAATCACGTGCTGACCGTTCAAAGTCTTTTGCCTTTCCAAGAGACGAAAGAATGGACATCAACAGCACCCACGCCTCGGTGTAAGTCGGGTTCTGCGCAATAATTTCACGCAATATCTCAATTGCCTTGTCTGGATGGCCATGAGTGGCATAAAGTTCGGCTTCTTCAAGCATTGAATCGTCTTTGGCCAATTCTTCCTTGCTCTTTATCGACGAGGACGGCTGCGACGTTTCTGTCACAGGAACGGGCGCACCAGGAAATTGTTCGGCATGTCTGCCGGGAGACTCCCCCGGAAAAACGGCAACGGGCAGCGGGTTTATGCCGGATGCTGCATCTTGGCCTCCCGATTTTTCCAGATCTGGCTGTTCAGATTGCCTTGATTTGCGATGGTTGTAATACTTCAAACCCTGCCATAGCGCCAGCACCGCAAACAGAAGGCCTGCACCAACCAACAACCCAAGTTGAGTGTTTTGATTTTCTTGCTGCGCCCCGGCTGGAAGCTTAATCGGGGCACCCGGTTTTTTCGCGGATACTGCCGGGCTCTGCGGCCGCACACCCCCGCCTGAAGGCGCGGAAGCAGCCGATGGGTGATCATAATTGGCATGGGCAACAGGATTGACGACAATGTTGCGCTCACCCGAAGGCCTTGCCTTGCCTTGAGTCTTCCTCTGGACACCGGGCGCGACGGCTATGGCAGCCGGCATCTCGGTCGTATTGCGCACCACTTCCCTGGCCACAGGTGTCGGCGCAACGGGAGCGGCAAGCGGAACTGAAGCGGCAACGGCAACGTGAACCGGGGCGGGCGCGGGGGACAAATCCAGGTCGGGCAATATGGTCAACGTCTTGCTCAGGTTGCCGATCCCGCGACATTTGATCTGCAACTGCACGTTCGCAAAAAGTGCATCGAACGGCCGCGGTGAGCTGATGCTTACATATTGCCGCCCCCCCTCCGTCTTGATAGTCATCTGGGTACGGCTGAAATATTCGCGCAAATTCCCCGTTGACGGATCGGTAACGGTCAAGCTCAAACAGGATTCATCCACTTTCTCGCCAGCATCGAGGATAAGCCCTACCCGCATGAGCAATGGTTCCCCCAGCTTGCTCTGCAGTTCAGCCGCACCAAATCCGATGGCAAAACCAATGCCCGGGCAGCATAACATGACGGCCAAAGCTGCCGCTTCGATCCGTCTGTATGCATGAGCTAGTCTGAAAATTTTCAAGTTGAAAAGAATATTTCGAATTATTGGTGATTCGATTTTGCCGATTATTATAAAGTGCGCTTACCGGTCATTAAACTGGATGTTGAGCCTATGTGCAAGCAATATGCACCTGCGCCAGGTCCGTAATGCCACGAATGACTTTCTCAATACCGTCCTGTTTCAGCGTTCTCATGCCTTCGGTGACACTGGCTTCCCTGTATTGGGTGGCAGAAGAACGGTGACGGATCAAATGCCGCACCTGGGGCGTCGCCTGCAACAATTCGTACAAACCTATGCGTCCCTTGTATCCCCCGTTGCAGGATTTGCATCCAACAGGGTACGAAAGATAAAGTTTCCCATCCTTGCCCAATTCCCGGTGCCAACCACCAATAATATCTTCACGCTCCGAGAGTGACGGAAGCGTGTCATATGATGACATGTAATACTCATTGGCCAGTTCCTCGAGGTCTTGTGTTGACGCTTCCACGCGTTTTGCGCATTCCGGACATAGTTTGCGCACAAGCCGCTGCGCCAGGATCGCTAACAGGGCATCCGACAGGTTGTAGGGATCGACTTGCAGATCAACCAGCCGCGCCACGGTTTCAGAGGCAGAGTTGGTATGCAGGGTGGAAAGCACCAGGTGCGTCATCGATGCTTGCAGCGCAATTCTGGCAGTTTCCTGATCACGCATTTCGCCTATCATGACAATATCGGGATCGGCACGCAGGAAGGAACGCAATATATTGGCGAAGGTGACGCCCGCCTTGTTGTTGATCTGCACCTGGCACAAGTGGGGCTGCACAATCTCCACCGGGTCTTCCGCAGTCCATATCTTGCTGTCGCCGGTATTCAATTCCCTCAAAACCGAATGCAGCGTTGTGGTCCTGCCGCTTCCGGTCGGGCCACACACCAGGACCAATCCAAACGAATGGTGAAACAGTCCACGAAAAATGTTCAGGTCACGATCGGCCAGACCCAGATCCCCAAGCGGCAATGGTTCACCGGAACCCAGGATGCGCATAGTGACGAACTCATTGCCCCGAATAGTGGGAATGATGGAAACACGCAAGTCAGTACGGCTTTCCCCATCCGCCAGACCGAAGGATATTTTCCCGTCCTGAGGCCTGCGGCGTTCCGATATATCCAGTCCCGCCATGATCTTGATGCGTGACACTACCGCCAGGTGGTAAGCGCGTGGAAAGGTAAAAAAATTCTCCAGCCGTCCATCACGGCGGAAGCGAATTTCGGTTTCCTCACTATGCTGGAACAACTCGATATGAATGTCTGATGCGCCTTCAGCGATGGCATTCTGGATCAATTTGTCGACCAGATTGATAATCGTGGCATCGTTCTCGGAAACATCCGTCCTGGCCTGCGCCGCCTTACCCGCGTTAACTGCCATGACCGGCACCGAATCAAGGGACTTCTGGGCCAGATCGCGAAATTCAGTTTTGGCATCATCCATATTCTTTGCGGCGCCGTACATGTTCAGACGGTTTACAATCTCATTGCGCGGCGCATATACCGGCTCCACCTTGAGTCCGGTCAACACCGTAAAGTAGGACGCGTCCCTGAACCAAAATGGGTCGGTGCAAGCAAGAAACAACGTTCCTTGGTAATTCCCTGCCGGCACAACCTGCTTTTCGCGGGCAATCTCGACCGGAATAAGATTTTGCACCTCGGGCGGGATCGGAAGCGACAATACATCCACCATATTTATCCCGGTCTGGACGCATAACGCGCGATCCAGTTCCTGTTGTCCTATGATGCCGATTTCGACCAGTATCTGCCCCAACGGCTTGTCCGCATGCTCAGCCCTTTTCTGCATTCGGCTCACCACTCGCAGCGATTGTTCATCAATCAGGCCATAGTGCATGAGTATCTCGCCGATCTGCCTGCTTTGGAGCGCGTATAGGTTTGCGCCTTTATGACGCAGATCTGCTGTCGCATACAAATCATGAAGATTGGACACTATAGGCCACTCGGGCTTTCTGCGCTTATCGTGCGTTTTGGAATTGCGCTTCCCCGCCATTTCTTCAGTTTCCGGGGGTGCGGTTGGCGTAACAATCTTCTCCCGGATATTGCCGGCTTGGATATCTTGAACCGGTGACGTTTCAAATTCGGCCTGGTCAGCGCGTTGCTGTTTAACCGGGGGCAGAATTCCGCTCGCGCTGAATGGATCAAAAGGAGTGATGTCAAGCGTCGGATAAAGAAAATTGTGGACCTGTTTGACCTGGGCAATTTCGCTGATGACCTCCATCGGAAATCCCTTGCGTCCCTTGCGATCTTCAAGCAGGAGAGAATCCAGGTATTTGATTGCTTCCTTTTCGCCCCAGAGAAATTCAATGCGGCCCAGGATGCGCTGAAACGATCTCTCCAGTTCCCGGGGAAATTCCGCTCCGGCACTTGCCATCGCCTTGGAAAGCTTTGGATAGGTTTTGTTTTCAGTATCCATTGTTTAATCCAACCCGTCCGAATGCCTTAAGGTAACCCATGTAATAAAACCGTTATCCGCCCTTTCCAGCCCTTGAACGCAATCAGGCGCAGCAGCATGCCCATCGCAATACGGTATCTGAGATTACCCCGCTTATTATGGTCATAATTGAAATATACTTCATTGAAGTTATTATAGCTTTATTGGCAGAAATAAGGTGTAGATATATATGCTTCAAGCCTGGAAAAAAACCGAGCGGAATACCAAGTGAACCTGACATTATTTGACCTGGACAATACCCTGTTGCGCGGCGACAGTGATTTCGAATGGGCACAGTTTCTTATCGAAAAAGGCGCCATAGACCGCGAATTGCATGAAGCCAAGAACCTGGCGTTTTACAACCAGTACAAGGCGGGGACGCTGGACATTGACGAGTTTCTCGACTTCCAGTTAAAACCGTTGGCGCGCCATGCGCGCAAGACGCTGGACCGCTGGCACGATGAATTCATGCATTACCGGGTGCGCGGCATGATGGGACAGGCGGCTCAAGAACTGGTGGCGCGGCATCGCGCGGCAGGGGATGTGTGCGTCATCATCACCGCCACCAACAGTTTCGTCACGGCACCGATTGCGCAAGCCTTTGGGGTTGACCATCTGATCGCTACCGAGCCCGAGCAGAAAGACGGTGAATTCACCGGGAGAGTGACAGGCATTCCCTGCTTTCGTGACGGCAAGGTGACCCGTTTGGAAGACTGGATGGGACGGCACGGCTGGAGCTGGAACAGCTTCGGCGAAACCGTTTTTTACAGTGACTCCCTGAACGATTTGCCGCTGCTTTGCAAAGTAAAAATTCCGATTGCGGTCGACCCTGATGACACCTTGCGCGCCCACGCCGAACAACATGGCTGGCGCATCATATCATTGCGTTAGGCGCCCCTTGGGTAAGTCCCGCATGGCCGCGCACTCGGCAGGTCAATTGTAGCTGGCGCGAAGCCTGCAGGGCACCTCTAAAAATTCACAGTTCGCCCAAATGCAAGGCGCGGAAAAAATTTCGCCGCGCCGCATATGTGTGATATGTAAGCAAGAAATTTTCCCCGCAACTCAGCAGTTGGGATGAAATGTGGATCTTTAGAGGTGCCCTGAAGCCGTTGCCCGGCTATCCTATCCACCCTGGCAGGTATTCAAGAGTCCTCCGGTTTGGAAGAATTCGGGCACGTCTGACAGTTCAATTCCCGCACGTAAACCATGTGTGGTACGCCTGGAAAAGCGCACCCGCAGCTGTCAGATAAACTGCTGTCTCGCACATTGCGCTGGAATAATCCACCTACAATTTTCGGGGGTCTATCATGAACAAATTGATTACACTGGTTTGCATGGACATCATGTTGATTGCTTCTTCCGCTGCCTATGCTGGTCCACAGCAGCAAAAGATGAAATCCTGCAATAAGGAAGCAAAATCAAAGCTGCTCAAGGGTGATGAGCGCAAGGCTTTCATGAAGAACTGCCTGAGCAGCAAGGCAGGCTTGCCGAGCAATTCAGTAACCCCTGACGTGACCCATGAAAATAAACAGGGTCACAAAAAATGAAGGGGCCTGCCATGGAATCCGGACTTGATTCAAATGAGGGTCGGCAATGTGACGGGGTCTGCGCCCGGTGATTTAATCTGTTGCCACGCATCAGGCCAAGGCGCACTACAATGTGCGCCTTTTTATCGTTCACAAAATGAACCCGCGCCAACTTCTGCTACTGTTGTCACTGATTGCAGCACTCAGTTCCGGACTGGGCTTGGCTAGCGGATCCCTGCCTTTCCCCCCGGTTGAAATCATTCGTGCCTTGCTGGGACATGGCGACCAGACGACCATTGAAGTAATTTGGCAATTGCGCTTGCCGCGAGTATTGGCAGCGTTCGCTTGCGGCGGTCTGTTGAGCCTGTCCGGCGTACTGTTGCAAACTTTGCTGCGCAACCCCCTGGCCGATCCCTACATCCTGGGCGTGTCGGGCGGAGCGGCGGTGGGCGCCATGATAGCCATGCTGCTTGGCGCCGGACTGGCTGCCACCCAGGTGTCTTCATTGGGAGGCGCGCTACTGTCCATTGTCACCGTGTTCGGTTTGGGCTTCCGCGGTGGCGAGCGCAACATTTACCGGCTGCTGTTGACCGGCGTGGTGCTGTCTGCCGGATGTGGCGCCTTGGTCAGCCTGCTGCTGACGCTGGCGCAATTTGAGCAGGTAAAGGGCATGCTGTTCTGGCTGATGGGTGACTTGTCGCATCCGGAAAGCATCCCGACAGCGTGGCTGGCATTGCTGGCGCTTGGGCTGTGCGCCATGCTTTTTTCCGGTGGACTGGATGTGCTGGCGGGGGGGCTGGACAAGGCTGCCGCACTCGGATTGGCGGTAAACCGCTGGCAGGCCGCATTGTATTTTGCCACCGCATTACTCACTGTTGCCGCATTGCAACTCGGGGGAAGCATAGGCTTCGTCGGACTGATGATGCCTCATGCAATAAGGTTGCTTGGCATCAGCGCACATCGCTGGCTGGTGCCGTTGTCGATACTGCTGGGAGGCAGTTTCCTGGTACTGGCCGACACGCTGTCGCGAACTCTGTGGTCGCCGTTGCAATTGCCGGTGGGCATATTCACGGCGCTGCTCGGCGTACCGGTATTGTTGTGGCTATTGAGCCATCGATCATGACCCTGCAGGCACAAAACCTCACCGTTTCGATCGGCGAAAAAATCATCTGCCGCGAACTGGGTTTTACCATCAACCCGGGCGAATGCTGGGGCGTACTGGGGCAGAACGGCGCGGGCAAGACCACCCTGCTGCGAACGATGGCGGGACTGCATGCGCCAGACTCGGGAACGGTCAGTTTCAACAAACAGCCGTTAAGCGAACATGCGCGGCGCGCCCTTGCGCGTCAGATTGCCGTGTTGCCGCAAAACGAGGCCGGCGAATTCTGGGGCAGCGTACTGGAGTACGTGCTGCTCGGCCGGTTCCCTTATCGTACCTCTTTGTTCGGTTACAGCGCCGCTGACGAGGCGCTGGCGCACCAATCTCTGGCGCAAATGGAACTGGATGAGCTTGTACGACGACCGCTCAACACGCTGTCCGGTGGCGAGCGCCAGCGTGCCGCCATCGCACAACTGCTGGCGCAAGAACCGACATATTGTCTGCTGGACGAACCCTTGCAGCATCTGGATATACGCCACCAGCTGGAAGTAATGCGGATCTTCAGCCGCCTCAAGCAACAGGGGGCTGCGATATTCGCAGTGCTGCATGACATGTTATGGGTGCAACGCTATTGCGACCATCTGCTGCTGATGTTTCCGGATGGTACTGTACAGGGTGGCATGGCGCAGGAAATGCTGACGCGCGAAAATCTGGAGGCATTGTACCAATGTGCATTGCGCGAGCTGACGGTTGACGGGGAACGTTGTTTGATCCCCGGTGTATAATTCCAGCTTCCCAAATGCCGCTATTCGCGTGCGGCATATTAATTAATCGGTAGACGATGATAAGAAAACTGTTCAAGCGAGTATTCGGCAAGTCCGGCCGTCCCCGAGTAGAAGGCAACTGCCGCATCATTCCATTTGAAGAACATGGTATCAGCCGCGAGAGCATCAGCTATGGCGCGTGCAAGGTGACCGACGGCCTGCAGGCCGCGGGTTACTCGGCGTTCGTGGTCGGTGGTGCGGTGCGCGACCTGCTGTTCAATCGCCATCCCAAGGATTACGACGTGGCTACCAACGCTACACCGGAGGAAGTGCGCCGCGTATTCCGCCGCTCACGCATCATCGGGCGGCGCTTTCGCCTGGTGCATGTGATATTCGGAGAAGAAACGGTGGAAGTCTCCACTTTCCGCCGCATGATCGAGGAAGAAGACGCACAGACCGACGAGCATGGAAGGTTGCTCCGCGACAACGAGTTCGGCGACCGTGAGCAGGATGCGGCGCGGCGCGACTTCACTGCCAACGCCTTGTTCTACGACCCCAACACGCAGGAGATTTACGACTACCACAACGGCTATGCCGACGTCCGCTCCAACATCCTGCGTATAATTGGCGACCCGGCGGTGCGCTACCGCGAAGACCCGGTGCGCATGCTGCGAGCGGTACGTCTGTCCGCCAAGCTCGGCATGAAACTGGAGGCCGCCACCGCCGCGCCGATCGCGGGCATGAAGGATTTGCTCGGCCACGTGCCGCAATCACGTTTGCTGGACGAGATGCTCAAGTTGTTGCTGTCCGGACACGCGGTGGAATGCATCAAGAAATTGCGCTCGATGGATTTGCATCATGGCTTGCTGCCAATGCTGGACGTGATCCTGGAACAACCGATGGGCGAAAAGTTCGTCATGCTGGCGTTAGAGAACACCGATCGGCGCATTCGCGAGGACAAGCCGGTGTCCCCCGCCTTCATGTTCGCTGCGCTGCTGTGGCACGAGGTGCTGGCGGCCTGGAAGTCCCGCCAGGAAGCGGGCGAGCGCCCTGTTGCGGCGCTGCATGAGGCGATGGCCGAAGTACTGGACCGGCAGCGCGAGCAGCTGGCGATCCCGCACCGCTACGACGCGGTGATGAAGGAGCTGTGGCTGTTGCAGCCGCGCTTCGAGCAGCGCAGCGGACAGCGCCCGTTGCGGCTGCTTACGCTGCCGCGCTTCCGTGCGGCTTATGATTTTTTGCTATTGCGTTGCGAAAGCGGGGAAGCGGATTCCGATCTTGGGCTGTGGTGGGACGAATTCCAGGATGCAAGCGATGAGCGCCGCACCGAGATGCTGCTGCCGGATGCCGGAGGCACGAAGAAGCGCCGTCGCCGCAAGAAACCAGCGAACGCCGCTCGACCTGCTGATGCGGCACAGGCAGAGTCGCCGGCAGAATAAAAATCTCCACACTTGATGGATGAACACAAATGATCACGGATAATCAACAGATGGCTTATCGGGCAGTCCCGGTCTGTGTTGCAGGTGCTGCAGCTCGATACGGTGACGGTGCACGCCTTGCGGCTGCCTGCATCGCTCAATGTCATTCCGTGCTCATCCGTGGCTAATTTTTTTCAGCAAGGATGGTTGACGAATGGCAGCGCACAACGTTTTCGTCGGATTGGGCAGCAACCTGTCCGACCCTCGCGCACAAGTGCTGCGCGCGATGCAAGCCCTGGGCGGTTTGCCGCACACCACGATTTTGGCGCATTCCTCGTTGTATCGCAGCGCCCCGATCGGATTTCTGCAGCAACCGGATTTCATCAACGCCGTCGTGAGACTGGATACGGAATTGGCACCCAAAGCCATGCTGGATGTTTTGCTTGAACTGGAACGGAATTGCGGCCGCACCCGTGAATTCCTGAATGCGCCGCGCACGCTCGATTTGGATATCCTGCTATATGACAATTTGCAATATCATGAACATGGCCTGACCATCCCCCATCCG
The DNA here is from genome assembly GCA_049582805.1 of Gallionellaceae bacterium. Classification (GTDB taxonomy): domain Bacteria; phylum Pseudomonadota; class Gammaproteobacteria; order Burkholderiales; family Gallionellaceae; genus CAVXFS01. The sequence continues at coordinate 53,777 of JBAUUR010000174.1, forward strand.
CAGATGCACAAGCGCGCATTCGTATTGCAACCCCTGCTGGAAATTGCACCTGACTGTGCGATTCCGGGTATCGGTCCGGCAGCGGACGCATTGCTGCAATGCGGCAGCCAGACATTGGAGCGGGTCGAAGATGCTGCTTGACAAGTACCGCTACGTCGTCGTTGAAGGCCCGATAGGTGTCGGCAAAACCAGCCTTGCGCGCCGCCTGGCCGAACATGCCGGTGCGTCCGCGCTGCTGGAAAAGCCGGAGGAAAATCCTTTCCTGTCGCGGTTTTACCAGGATCCGGTGCGCCATGCGCTGCCAACCCAGCTGTTCTTCCTGTTTCAGCGCATCAACGAAGTGCGCGAACTGGCTCAGATGGACCTGTTTCGCACGCGCACGGTGGCGGATTACCTGCTCGACAAGGATACTTTGTTTGCCCGCATCAACCTGAGCGATGAAGAGTTCGCGCTGTACCAGAACATATACAACAACCTTGCGCCGCAAGCGCCCGCGCCGGATCTGGTGATTTACCTGCAGGCCCCGCTGGAAACCCTGGTCGAGCGTGTGCGCCGCCGCGCCCATGCTTACGAGCGAATGATTTCGGATTTTTACCTGTTGCGCCTGGCCCAGGCCTACAGCGATTTTTTCCATCATTATGATGCTGCGCCGGTGCTCGTCGTGAACAGCGAGCATCTGAACTTCGTTGACAACGACGATGACTTCGCGCTGCTGCTGCAGCGCATCGGCGAGGTGCGCAGTCAGCGCGAGTTCTTCAGCATGGGTGCATGATGGAGTTAATACCAAATTTTGGAAAAACACACACCACTATCGTAGGGTGGATAAAGCCTCCGCAAGGGGGACCCCGTGGTTGTATAGTCGACAAGTCGGCAACAACCACGCAGACGCGTAGCGGCGTATCCACCGATCTAATGGCGGATACGCGCCTGACGGCGCTTTATCCACCCTACCTGCACGTCCGGCTTAGGATAAACAAAATATAGAGGCACCCATGATGCGGACAACATTGATGGACCTGCAGGCGCTGCACGACAAGGGCGAAAAAATCGCCGTGCTGACCTGTTATGACGCCAGTTTCGCGGCGCTGCTTGAGGCCGGCGGCGTGGACATACTGCTGGTCGGCGATTCGCTCGGCATGGTGCTGCAGGGCCACGAGACCACCCTGCCGGTGACGCTGGACGAGATGGTTTACCACACGTCCTGCGTGGCGCGTGGTTCGCGACGCGCCTTCATCGTTGCGGACATGCCGTTCGGCACCTTTCAAACCAGTCCCGAAAAGGCCTTCGAGCACGCCGCAAGACTGATGGCGGCGGGCGCGCAGATGGTCAAGCTGGAAGGCGGCGCGGCGATGGCCGATACCATCACTTTCCTTAGCGGTCGCGGTATTCCGGTGTGCGCCCATATCGGGCTGACGCCGCAGTCGGTGCATCAACTGGGCGGATACCGCGTGCAGGGCAAGAGTAACGCCGATGCACAGCGCCTGCTGAACGATGCCATTACCGTGGAACAGGCGGGTGCCGGCATGCTGGTGCTGGAAACCATTCCCGCCCTGCTGGCGGCGGAAATCACCGCGCAGCTTGCGATTCCCACCATCGGGATCGGTGCGGGCGCGGCATGTTCCGGCCAGGTGCTGGTGTTGCACGACATGCTGGACATCTATCCGGGCAAGAAGGCGCGCTTCGTGAAGAACTTCATGCAGGGTGCGCAAAGCATCGCCGATGCAGTGGCCCGCTATGTGATGGAAGTGAAGTCCGGCGCATTCCCGGATGTGGAACACCGTTTCTGATGCAAGTCATTTCCACCGTCGCCGAACTGCGCCAGCGCTTGCGTGAAGAAATCTCCATCGCCTTTCTGCCGACCATGGGCAACCTGCACGAAGGGCATCTCGAACTGCTGCGCATCGCGCGGAAACGCGGGAAATGCATCGTGGTGAGCATCTTCGTGAATCCCCTGCAATTCGGTGCGAACGAGGATTTCGGCAAATACCCGCGCACCCTGCAGGCAGATTGCGAGAAGCTGGAGTTGTGCGGTGTCGATGTGGTGTTCGCACCCGCCGAGCGCGAGCTGTATCCGGTGCCGCAGCAGGTGACAGTGGAGCCTCCGCTGGCCAATGAATTATGCGGCGCCTTTCGTCCCGGCCATTTTCGCGGCGTGGCGACGGTGGTGCTGAAGCTGTTCAACATCGTGCAGCCGCAGGTCGCCGTGTTCGGCAAGAAGGATTACCAGCAGTGGTACGTGGTACGCCAGATGGTGGAACAGTTGAATCTGCCCATCGAGATAATCGGCGGGGAGACTGTGCGGGCAGCCGACGGGCTGGCGCTTTCCTCGCGCAACCAGTACCTGAGCGCAGCCGAGCGAACCGAAGCGTCCTTTCTGTATCTAACGCTGGCAGGTATACGACAAGCTTTGCTGGATGGCACAAGCGACTATGCCACATTGGAACGCAGCGGCGCCGAGGCGCTTGCCGCACGGGGCTGGCAGGTCGATTATGTCGCGGTGCGCGCACAGGCCACGCTGGCCCAACTGGCAAATGGCGAACGCAAGTTGGTCGTACTGGCGGCCGCGCGCCTGGGACAAACCCGGTTGATCGATAATATCGAGGTTTGTATTGATAACTAAGCGCCATATAATGTGTGTTCTGATTTAGCGGAGGATGACTCCATGCAACGCTTCATGCTCAAATCCAAATTGCACCGCGTGCGCGTGACGCGCTCGGAACTGCATTATGAAGGGTCGTGTGCGATAGACGAAAATCTGCTGGATGCCGCCGACATCCGCGAATATCAGCAAATCGAGATTTACAACGTCACCAACAGCGAGCGCTTCACCACCTACGCCATCCGCGCGCAACGCGGTTCCGGCGTCATTTCGGTGAACGGAGCGGCGGCGCACAAGGCCGCTCCCGGCGACATCATCATCATCGCGAGCTACGCGATATATTCGGAACTGGAATTGCAGAAATTCCATCCCCAGCTTGTGTATGTGGACGAACACAACCGCATCGTCGCCCGGCGCGACCATATTCCCGCACAAGCTGCCTGATATCTTCCCGGCTCGCCGTAACGTGAAAAATCCCGCGCAAAGCGGGCTTTCGTTTGGGAATAGAGGTGCCCTAAATTCTTTTGGCGAGTTCTATTGCCTTGCCAAGATAGGTATCCGGCGCCAATTGCAGCAGGCGCTGTTTTTCCGCCTCCGGTATTTCCAGCGTCAGGATGAAGGCGCGCAGGCTGTCGCGGTTGATGCCGCCCTTGCCGCGCGTCAGGTCCTTCAGCTTGTCGTAGGCGTTCGCTATGTTGAAGCGCCGCATCACCGTCTGGATCGGCTCGGCCAGCACTTCCCAGCTATTGTCCAGGTCTTCGGCCAGGCGCTGCGGACTGGCTTCCAGCTTGTGCAATCCCTTCAGGCACGATTCATAGGCCAGCAGGGTGTAACCCAGCGCCACGCCCATGTTGCGCAACACGGTGGAGTCGGTGAGGTCGCGTTGCCAGCGCGAGACCGGCAGCTTTTCGGAGAGATGTTTCAGCAATGCATTCGCCAGGCCCAGATTTCCCTCGGAATTCTCGAAATCGATCGGATTCACCTTGTGCGGCATGGTGCTCGACCCGACTTCTCCCGCCACCACTTTCTGCTTGAAATAACCCAGCGAGATGTAGCCCCAGATGTCGCGGTTGAGATCGATCAGGATGGTGTTGATTCGGGCATAGGCGTCAAATAGCTCGGCCATGTAGTCGTGTGGTTCGATCTGGATGGTGTAGGGATTGAATCCCAGGCCGAGCGCCTCGACGAATTGCTTCGCGAAGGTTTCCCAATCCACCCCGGGGCAGGCAGCCAGGTGCGCGTTGTAATTGCCCACCGCACCGTTGATCTTGCCGAGCATCTCCACGCTGTCCAGCCCTTCGCGTGCGCGCCGCAAACGATACACCACGTTCGCCAGTTCCTTGCCCAGGGTGCTGGGCGTCGCGGTCTGGCCATGCGTGCGGCACAGCATCGGCAGCTCGGCGAACTGGTGGGCGAGATCGCGCAGGCGTTCGATCAGCACGTCCAGCGTGGGCAGCAGCACATGATCGCGCCCGGCCTGCAGCATCAGCGCGTGACTGAGGTTGTTGATGTCTTCCGAAGTGCAGGCGAAGTGGATGAATTCCAGCTTGTCCGCCGTTTCCGGGTTGGCCGACAGTTTTTCGCGCAGCCAGTATTCGATGGCCTTCACGTCATGGTTGGTGCGCTTCTCGATGGTCTTGATCTGCTCTGCATCCGCCTCGCTGAATTGCGCAACGAGCTGGTCCAGTTGCGCAATGGTCGCTGTGGAGAACGGGGAGATTTCCGCGATGCCATGTTCCGCGCCCAATGCCTTGAACCATTCGATCTCTATCAGCACGCGATACCGGATCAGGCCGAATTCACTGAAATATCTGCGCAATGCTTCGAGTTTGGCGTGGTAACGTCCGTCCAGGGGCGATAAGGCCGTAAGCGTGGTCAATGTCATGGCAGTCCGATAGGTATTGATTATTGGAAACAGCAAGCATTTTACGTGAAAGCATCATGCCCGGATATGCAGCAATCGAGGCACAAGCGGAATGTTGCGCTGTTATAATCCGGCCTATGAATAAAGCCATTTCCGCCTCTCCCCGCGCGCTTGACCTGGCGCGCGAGGTAATCAGCATCGAAGCCGCCGCCTTGCAGGCGCTGGCACAACGACTGGACGGGAACTTTCTGCGCGCGCTCGACATCATTTTGTCCAGTGAAGGGCGCGTAATTGTCAGCGGCATGGGCAAATCCGGCCATGTCGCCCGCAAGATCGCTTCCACGCTGTCCAGCACCGGCACGCCTGCCTATTTTGTGCATCCCGCAGAAGCCAGTCATGGCGACCTCGGCATGATCACAAATGAAGACGTGTTCATCGCGCTGTCGTATTCCGGGGAAAGCGAAGAGCTGCTCACGATCGTGCCCGCCATCAAGCGCCAGGGCGCGCACCTGATCTGCCTGACCGGCAATGCCCAGTCCCGTCTGGCGCAGGCGGCAGACGTGCATCTGGATACCGCCGTGGAAAAGGAAGCTTGCCCGCTGGGCCTGGCGCCTACCGCCAGCACCACGGCAGCACTGGCCATGGGTGACGCGCTTGCCGTGGCGCTGCTGGATGCAAAGGGGTTCGCCGAAAATGATTTTGCGCGTTCACATCCCGGCGGCAGCCTGGGCCGCCGCCTGCTCACTCACGTGAGTGATGTCATGCACAGCGGCGAGCGCATTCCCGCCGTTTCACGCCACGCCCTGCTTTCCGAAGCCGTGCTGGAGATCTCGCGCAAAGGGCTGGGCATGACCGCTATCGTGGACGAGAAGGAGCAGGTGCTGGGTATCTTCACCGACGGTGACTTGCGGCGCACGCTGGAAAAACGGCTGGACTTCACCTCCACACCGGTCAGCGCCGTGATGTCAAACCATCCTCGCACCATCATGGCGAATGCACTGGCTGTGGAAGCAGTGCAGATCATGGACCAGTACAACATCAACCAGATGCTGGTAGTGGATAAGGACAATAAGCTGGTTGGCGCACTGAACATGCATGACTTGCTGCACGCGAAAGTAATATAAACAAAAGACCACCACGGAACGAATTCCACCCATGTCATTGACCCGCGCAAAATCCATCCGCCTGATCGCCTTCGATGTGGATGGCGTGATGACCGATGGCGGACTGTTCCTGTCCGATTCTGGAGAGGAGTTCAAGCGCTTCAATTCGCTGGACGGGCATGGCCTGAAAATGCTCAAGACATCCGGGGTGATTCCTGCGATCATCACCGGGCGCAATTCTCGTTGTGTCGAATTGCGTGCGCAAAACCTGGGTATCGATCATGTATTCCAGGGCGTGGAGAACAAACGCGATACCCTGCGGACGTTGCTGGTGCAATTGGAGATCAGGCCGGAGTCTGCTGCCTTCATGGGTGATGACGTGGTCGATCTGCCTGCCATGCTGTTCGTCGGACTGGCGATTACCGTGCCCGACGCGCCACATACGGTGCGGGATCGTGCGCATTACGTCACCTTGCTTAATGGAGGACATGGCGCCGTAAGAGAAGCATGCGAATTGCTGATGTCCGCGCAAGGCACGCTGGATACGCAACTGGAACACTATCTGAAATGACATCCGGACGCCTGCATTGGCTGCGGCAATGGTCCCCGCTTTTACCACTGTTGCTATTGCTGGCCGGCGCCTATTGGCTGAACCTGCAAGTCAGGCCGCTTCCTCCCAAACCCGACGGCAGCAAGCGTCACGACCCAGATTTTATCGTGGACAACTTTTCCGCCACCACGCTTGACCAACAGGGTTTGCCACGCTTCCAGTTGTCTGCGCAAAAAATGGTGCATTACCCGGATGATGACAGCACGCATCTGGACGCACCGCAACTGGACAGTTTTTTTGCAGGCCGTCCGCCCATTATCGCCTTTGCCAAAAAGGGCGAAATATCCAGCAAGGGAGAAGACGTGTACCTGCGCGACGATGTGAAGCTGGTTCGCGCCGCCAGCGATACACAAAGCGAGATGACGTTCACGACTGATTATTTGCATGTCATCCCGGACAAGGATCTGGCCGACACCGATCGGCCCGTCACCCTGGTGAATGCACACAATGAAATTCATGCAGTCGGGTTGAAATTCGACTACAACGCGCGTGTAGTGACATTACTCTCACAAGTCAGAAGCCAACATGAGATTGTTAAATAAACCAAGCTTCGCCTTGCTCTTTCTGGCATTGGTCTGGAACCCGTGTTACGCCGAACTCGCCGACCGCGACAAGCCCGTGCATGTGGACGCGGATCGGGTCAGCATAGACGATGCCAGGCAGATCGCCACCTTTGAGGGCGACGTCCGGCTTGTCCAGGGAACCATGAATGTCCATGGCGACAAGCTTGTCGTCGTGCAGGACAAGGAAGGAAACACGCACGGGACGGTGACCGGAAACCCCGCCAGCTTTCGCCAGAAACGCGAGGGGGCTGATGAGTACATCGAAGGCTATGGCAATCGCATAGAATATGACACACGAACCGGCACCATTGAATTTTTCGGGCAGGCGCGCATCAAACGCCAGCAGGATGAAGTTCGCGGCGACTACATCACGTACAACTCCAAGACAGAAATATTCGAGGTGCACAGCGCACCGGACAAGGCCACCGGTGCTCCGGGCAATCCGTCGGGAGAGCCCGGCAGGAATCGCGTACATGTCATTATCCAGCCCAGACACGCCGGACCGGCTCCGGCACCAGGCCCGCTGACCATCAAGCCGGACGATACCCTGAAAGCCCCGAAGAAAATCGATGAGTGAACTGCGTGCCGTATCCCTGAAGAAGACCTACCGCTCCCGCACCGTGGTGCATGACGTTTCCCTGTCCTTGCAAAGCGGGGAAGTTGTCGGGTTGCTCGGGCCCAATGGCGCGGGGAAGACCACCTGCTTTTACATGATAGTCGGACTGGTGGCTGCAGACGGGGGAAATATTTTCATTGACGACAATAATATCACCCACCTTCCCATCCATCGCCGTGCGCGGCTGGGCCTGGGATATTTGCCGCAGGAGGCTTCCATTTTCCGGCGCCTCACCGTGTCGCAAAATATCCTTGCCGTGCTGGAACTGCAAGACTATCCCGAAGATGAAATCAATGCGCGGCTGGAAGAATTGCTGGAAGACTTGCATATAACCCATATCCGCGACAATCCGGCCATCAGTTTGTCCGGCGGCGAACGGCGGCGCGTCGAGATCGCCCGCGCCCTGGCAACCAACCCGCGCTTCATCCTGCTGGATGAGCCGTTTGCGGGAGTCGATCCGATTGCCGTTCTGGACATCCAGAAAATCATCCGCTTTCTCAAGGAGCGCGATATCGGCGTGCTGATCACCGATCACAACGTACGCGAAACACTGGGAATCTGCGACCGCGCTTATATCATCAATGCCGGCTCGGTAATGGCCGAAGGCAAACCTGACGAAATCATCTATAATGAAGGCGTGAGGAAAGTCTATCTCGGCGAGCATTTCAAACTATAAGCGCGGTGCGCTATATCTGTCGGCAAATCAACGGCAATGAAACCAGCATTACAACTCAGACAATCCCAGCAATTGACGCTGACTCCGCAGTTGCAGCAGTCGATCAAGCTGCTGCAGCTCTCCACGCTCGAGATCAATCAGGAAGTGGAGCGCTTGCTGGAGGAAAATCCCCTGCTGGAACGGGAAGACGATGTCGCCGGCTATTCCTACGATGCAGCGGCAGCGCCCGCCGCATCGACCAAAGAGAGCGAGGAAGCAAAGGACGAAAGGCCTGAACGAACCGATGAAGAATGGGGTGAACCCTCATTTTCCGCCGCTGGATCACCGGATGATGAAGACGAATCCCACGCGGAAATCGTCGCCTCCAGCCCCAGCCTGCGTGAACATCTGCTGTGGCAGCTTAACCTCAATCAGCTTGATGTGCGCGACAAGAGGATAATCGGCCTGCTGATCGACGCACTGGATGAGAATGGATACCTGACCCAGCCACTTGAAGAAATCGCCGAGCTTCTGCCTGATGAATTGGACATTTCCCTGGATGACCTGGAAACAGCGCTGGTCCAATTGCAGAATCTGGGTGTGCCTGGCGTAGGCGCGCGAAATCTCGGCGAATGTCTGGCACTGCAACTCAAGGCGTTGCCGCAGGATACGCCCGGCCGTGAAGAGGCTATGCTCATCGTCACCCTGTATCTCGACAAGCTGGCGGCGCGCGATTTCAACAAGCTCAAGAAAGTGTTGAATTGCGACGATGACAGATTGCGTATTGCCCAGTCCTTGATAGTCCATCTCAATCCAAAGCCCGGCGCGGAATTCGAAGACCGCACCGCCGACTACGTGATTCCGGATGTAGTGGTCGAGCGCCACCAGGGGGTCTGGCGCGCGCGCCTCAACGTTGAGGCCATGCCGCGCCTGCGCGTCAACCAGATGTACGCCAGCATTTTGCAGCAGCGCGGCGAGAAGAATGCACAGCAGCTTTCCGGTCAATTGCAGGAAGCCCGCTGGTTCATCAAGAACCTGCAACAACGATTCGACACCATCCTGCGCGTGTCACAGGCCATCGTCGAGCGCCAGCGCCACTTTTTCGAACATGGCGAAATCGCCATGAAGCCCCTGGTACTGCGTGAAATCGCCGAACAACTGGAACTGCACGAATCCACGATCTCGCGCGTCACCACGCAGAAATTCATGCTCACCCCGCGCGGGATTTATGAGCTCAAGTACTTTTTCGGCAGCTGGGTTCCCACCGAAACCGGAGGCACCTGTTCGTCCACGGCCATCCGCGCACTCATCAAGCAGCTGGTCAGCGAGGAGGATGCGAAGCATCCTCTTTCCGACAGCCGCATGGCAGAAATCCTGGCCCAGCAGGGCATATTGGTTGCACGACGGACGGTGGCCAAATACCGGGAGTTGCTGCACATTCTTCCGGTCAATCTTCGTAAATCACTCTAACCAAAAGGAGCAAGCCATGAATCTCAATCTCAGCGGACATCACCTGGAAATCACTCCTGCCATCCGCGAGCATGTGCTAAGCAAACTCAGCAAGGTCAAACGCCACTTTGACAATGTGATAGACGTGAACGTGATTCTTTCCGTGGAGAAGCTGAAGCAGAAGGCCGAGGCAAACGTGCACATCAGCGGAAAGACCATCTACGTGGAGTCCGATGACGCGAATCTTTATGTCGCCATAGACAGCCTGGTCGAAAAACTCGATCGCCAGATACTCAAGCACAAGGAGAAACACACTGCGCGCCGTCACGATGATTCCGGCAAGCCTGCCATAGCAGAATAAACACCACAGGACGGGGTTCTGCCGCCTTCCCCTTTCCGGATTAAGGTTAACGATGAACCTGATTAGTCAAATCCTGCCTATTGAGAATGTCATTCTGGACACCGAGTCCACCAGCAAGAAGCGAGTATTCGAACGGGTTGGAATATTGTTCGAGAACAATCGGCAAATTGCCCGCAGCCAGGTTTTTGACAGCCTGTTTGCCCGCGAGAAACTCGGCTCCACCGGCCTGGGACAAGGCGTCGCCATTCCGCATGGGCGCATCAAGAACCTGCGCGAAGCGGTTGGCGCCTTCGTCAAGACGCAGTCCCCGATTCCATTTGATGCCCCGGATGGGCAGCCGGTCAATCTCATTTTCGTGCTGCTGGTACCGGAGCGCGCCACCGATGTACACCTGCAATTGCTGGGCGAACTCGCGCAAATGTTCAGTGACAAGACTTTTCGCGAACAATTGCAGGCCGGCAACGATCCCGCAGTCATTCATCAGATGTTCGCCGACTGGAAAGCATAGGTCGTACAGATGCCTCTGACAACAAGAATCCACGACAACATTGCATATTTAGAAAGTGATCTATAGTGGCACAGGTCAACATCCAGAAACTTTTCGAGGACAAGCAGGAACGCCTGGCGTTGACCTGGGTCGCCGGCACGGGTGGCGGGGCCAGGATACTCGACAGCGAACCGGTCAATGCATCGAACAAGGGGCTGATCGGACACCTCAACCTGATCCATCCGAACTGGGTGCAGGTGTTGAGCGACACCGAATTCGACTACCTGCGTTCGCTGTCATCCACCGCTTTCGACGATGCGCTGGTGCAACTCGAACGCGGTGGTTCGCTGTGCCTGGTCGTGGCGGGTGCGGCGGAAATCCCCCCAGCATTGATCGCCTACGCCGACCGCACGCACACACCGCTGTTTCGCTCGCCGCAACCCAGCGTGCACCTGATGTGGCTGATACGCCATTACATCGTCAAGGCGCTGGCGGAATCCACCACACTGCACGGTGTATTCCTCGACGTGCTCGGCGTCGGCGTGCTGATTACCGGCGATAGCGGCGTGGGCAAGAGCGAACTGGGGCTGGAACTCATCACGCGCGGCAATGGCCTGGTGGCGGACGATATCACCGAGGTATTCCGCGTCTCGCCGGAAACGCTGGAAGGGCGCTGCCCGGAATTATTGCGCAACTTTCTCGAAGTGCGCGGACTGGGCGTACTCAACATCCGCACCATGTTCGGCGAGACGGCGGTGCGCCGCAAGAAAGGCCTGAAACTCATCGTCCACCTGCAACGCCCGCCCGGCGGAGATGTGTCACAACTGGAACGCCTGCCGCTCAACGCCAGCCATCAGGAAATCCTCGGCGTGAAAATCAGCACCGTCAGCATCCCGGTGGTGGCCGGGCGCAACCTCGCCGTGCTGGTGGAAGCCGCCGCCCGCAACTTCGTGCTGCAGCAGCGCGGCATCGACACCATGCAGGAATTCATCAACCGCCAGGAACAGCATCTGCGCGAGCAATAGCCATGCAGTTATTCCTGATCAGTGGTCTCTCCGGTTCCGGCAAAAGCGTCGCACTGCGGATGCTGGAAGACAGCGGCTACTACTGCGTGGACAACCTGCCCGCCGAATTGTTGTCCGCGCTGATCGACAACCTGCGCCAGGCCGGCAATGAACACGTCGCCGTCAGCATTGACGTGCGCAGCGGCGGCAGCGTGCGGCAACTGCCTAGCCTCATCGAGCAGCTCAAGCAGCGCGGCATGGACGTGCACCTGCTGTTTCTCGACGCACAGACTGACACGCTGGTAAAGCGCTATTCCGAAACGCGCCGCCGCCATCCCTTGAGCGATGACAAGCTGACCCTGCCGGAATGCGTGCAGCGCGAGCGTGAACTGCTCGCCGAAATCAGCAGCATCGGGCATCACATCGACACCAGCGAACTCGGCGCCAATGCTTTGCGCGCCTGGGTAAAGGATTTCATCCAGGTTGACCGCGCACGCCTCACTCTGTTATTCCAGTCATTCGGCTACAAGAACGGCGTCCCGCTCGACGCTGATTTCGTGTTCGACGTACGTTGCCTGCCGAACCCGCATTACGATCCCGTGCTGCGCCCCCTGAACGGACGCGATGCGGCCGTGATTGAATTTCTTGAGAACACACCCCCCGCGCAGAAAATGTATGAAGACATCCGCACCTTCGTCGAAAACTGGCTACCCTGCTTCATCGCCGACAACCGCAGCTACCTCACCGTCGCCATTGGCTGCACCGGCGGGCAGCACCGTTCGGTCTATTTCTCGGAAAAACTGGCGCGCTATTTTGGCTCGCAACAGCAAGTGCTGCTGCGCCACCGCGAGCTGATTACCTGATGAATCCGCGCCTGCCCATTGAACACATCAAGCCCGGCGACTGGCTCACCATGGTGTGCGGCGCGTTGTTCACCGCGTCCCTCATCTTCACATTCTGGCAGGGCGGGGCGGCGGACAAGGCGGTCATCCGCAGCGGCGGGAAAATATTCCGCGAAGTCCCGCTGTCGCGCGACCAGATCATCGAAGTGCCCGGCCCGCTTGGATTCAGCCGCATCGCCATCCATGGTCGCCAGGCGCGCATCGCCGCCGATCCCAGCCCGCGCCAATATTGCGTGCGCCAGGGCTGGCTGAAACAGGCGGGCGAGATCGCGGTGTGCCTGCCGAACCAGGTGAGCCTTGAGTTGAGCGGCAGGAAGAAAGATTATGACAGCCTCAACTATTAAGCTCGCCACCACTGCGGCAGACCACCACATCGCGCGCATGGCCGCGCTCGCGCTCGGCCTGTCGGTGCTGGAAGCCGCCATTCCCTCGCCGCTGCCTGGCGTGAAACCGGGGCTGGCGAACATCGTCACCCTCATCGTGCTGGCGCGCTATGGCTGGCGCACGGCAGCCTGGGTGTCGCTGCTACGCGTGGTGGCGGGCAGCTTGCTGTTCGGCAACTTCCTCGCGCCGGGATTTTTCCTGAGCCTCAGCGGCGCGTTGTGCAGCCTTACCGTACTGGCCGTGAGCCGGCACTTGCCGCAGCGCTGGTTCGGCGCGGTCACGCACAGCATCTTTGCCGCCTACGCCCATATCGCCGGGCAACTGCTGATCGTGTATTTCTGGCTCATCCCCAACGCCGGCATTGCTTACCTTTTCCCCATCTTCGCGGCCGCCGCATTGGTATTCGGCACGGTGAACGGATTGATTGCAGCACACTTTCTGAATGACTCCGGGACTGCAATGGAAGCCCACCGTCATACCCGCGAAAGCGGGTATCCAGTTCTTTCAAATGCTGGACTCCCGCCTTCGCGGGAGTGACGGACAAATATTGTCTACATGGCCAATCAAACGATGAAAACCATCACTCTCGCCCTCACCGGTGCATCCGGCCTGCCCTACTCCATGCGCCTGCTCGAATGTCTGCTGCAAAGCGGGCAGCGTGTGCATCTGGTGTATTCGCAGGCCGCGCAGATCGTCGCCAAACAGGAACTGGATTTCACGTTGCCCAACCGCCCGCAGGACGCGGAAAAATTCCTGGCAGAACGCATCGGCACATTCAGCGGAGAGTTGCGCGTCTATGGCCGCGACGACTGGTATGCGCCGATGGCCTCCGGCTCCAACCCCGGCGATGCGATGGTGATCTGTCCCTGCACCATGGGCACGCTCGGCAAGATCGCGGGGGGCATCAGCGACGACCTGATCACCCGCGCGGCGGACGTCATGCTCAAGGAAAAACGCCCGCTGATATTAGTGCCGCGCGAGACCCCGTTCTCCGCGATTCATCTGGAAAACATGCTGCGGCTGTCTCATGCCGGCGCCGTAATCCTGCCGCCCAATCCGGGTTTTTATCACCACCCGCAGAGCGTGCAGGACATTGTAGATTTCGTCGTGGCGCGCATTCTCGATCATTTGCGGGTGGCTCATACGTTGATTAAACGGTGGGGAGAGAATACGTAGGGGCGTATGGCAATACACCCTTTTATGACAAAAACCAACATCAGGGCGAATGCCATTCGCCCCTGCGAAAGGCTCCGTATTCGCGAGTCGGGGTCACCTGAGTTGATGCAGCGGTGGGGTGGGAAGTAACCTTTGCGCCTGGCGCCAAGGTTATGTAACCACCAAAGCAACTTCGCCGGGGATAGCCCGGCAACATTGAATTCCCCCGTTCATGCCTCGACTTCACTGCGCTACGCCCGGCACGAACGGCCTCGGCCGTCGGCACACCCTACTCCCCCGCTACCATCATGCTCTCGACCAATATTGAACCGCACTGTCTGGAACCCTGCACCAGCACGTCGTTGCCGACCGCCGCAATGTGGCGATACATGTCCTTCAAATTTCCCGCGATGGTGATTTCTTCGACAGGATATTGAATCTCGCCGTTCTCCACCCAGAAGCCCGCCGCGCCGCGCGAGTAATCGCCGGTGACGTGGTTGACGCCTTGTCCGAGCAGTTCGGTGACGACCAGGCCGCGCCCCATTCTTTTCAGCAGGCCGTCAAAATCAAGTTCGCCGGGACGCAAAATCAGATTATGGTTGCCGCCGGCATTGCCGGTGGTTTTCATGCCGAGCTTGCGCGCGGAGTAAGTGCCGAGGAAATAGCCTTGCAGCACGCCATTGTCGACGATGGCGCGGCGCTGGGTCTTGACGCCTTCGTTGTCGAACGCGCTGCTGGCCAGCCCTCGCGGAATATCCGGGATGTCGTCGATGCGAATGCCTTCCGAAAACACCTGCTTGCCTAGCTGGTCAGGCAGGAAGGAAGATTTGCGGTACAGACTGCCGCCGCTCACCGCGCTCACGAAATGGCCGAGCAGGCTGGCGGCGACCGGGGCTTCATACAAGACCGGCACTTGCATGGTGCCGAGCTTGCGCGACTTGAGGCGGCGCAGCGCGCGCTCCGCGGCGATGCGTCCGATCTCTTCCACCCTGAGTATCCCGGCCGCGTTGCGCGCCTCGCTGTACCAGTAATCGCGCTGCATGGTGTCATTTCTGCCGGCGATCACGGCGCAACTGATACTGTGGCGCGAGGAGGGAAAACCGCCGATGAATCCCAGGCTGTTGGCATAGATGAAGTGCGCCTCGTGCACATTGACGGTGGCGCCTTCCGAATTGCTGATGCGCTTGTCACGTGCGAACGCGGCCTGCTCGCATTCGCGCGCCAGGTCGATGGCCTGCTCCACGTTCAACAGCCAGGGATGATACAGGTCGAGATCGGGAAATTCGCTGGCAAGCATGTCTGCATCCGGCAGTCCTGCGCAATCGTCACTGGCGGTGTGGCGCGCGATGGCCAGCGCCGCGTCCACGGTATCGCGCACCGCCTGCGTCGAAAAATCGGAGGTATTGGCATTGCCCCGCCGCTGGCCGATATACACGCTGACGGAGATGCCCTTGTCGCGGTTGTACTCGATGGTTTCCACTGCGCCGCGGCGCACGGTGACGGACTGCCCGAAACCGTCCGACACTTCCGCCGCACTGGCGGTGGCGCCTTGCTGTTTGGCATACTGCAACATGTCGCTCGCGATCTGGCGCAGGGTAGCGGCGGAGTGGGAAAAGCGTTGTTCAGACTGGACAATGGCATTCATATGAAAAATATCAACAAACGGATTCGACGGAAGGCGCTATCATATCAATATCCGGTTACTATTTCGTCACTATGCAACACCATCACGAACATCACGACGGGCACGATGAAGATCTCGCACCGCCGAGCAAGACCAAAGTCAAGCAGCAGATGCACGATTTGCAGGATATCGGCGAGCAGCTGGTGGCGCTCAATGCAGAGCAATTGCGTGAACTGAATCTGCCGGAGCGGCTGCTCGATGCCGTCCGCGAAATGAAGCGCATCCACAAGTTCGGTGCACAACGGCGGCAGATGCAATTCATCGGCAAGCTGATGCGCGACGCGGATACCGCCCCGATCATCGCCAAACTGGAAATCTGGAATGGCACCTCGCTCCAGCACACTGCCCATCTGCATCAACTGGAACGCTGGCGCGAGCGCCTGCTGGAAAGCGACGCCGCACTGACCGAACTGCTCGCCGCCCATCCTGATGCCGATGCGCAACGTCTGCGCGCGCTGATCCGCAATGCGCACAAGGAAAAGGAACTCAACAAGCCGCCCAGGAGTTACCGCGAGATTTTTCAGGTGCTGCGCGACATATTGCCGGAGAGTTAGAAACTCCAAACCCTTGATTCAAGCCACAGAGAACACTGAGAGTGTTCGATTTATGAAAGATTCACTTCACCTTCAGAGCAAGGACTCCAAACGAAACAATCCGATGCCCCCTCTGTGAACTCGGTGTTTTCTGATATAACTGCCAGCCATTCGACCAGGCTGCCAAAAAGACATCAGCCAAGTCGCCGGTTATGTGGCTAACTGCTTTTTCAAAATGAACAACCTGCTTCCCCACATCACTCTCGAAACCGGCAAGTCACCGCGGCACAGCATCATCTGGCTGCACGGCCTGGGCGCGGACGGCGGGGATTTCGTTTCCATCGCGGAGGAGATGGATCTGCCGCTGGCCGTGCGCTATATTTTCCCGCACGCACCGATGCAACCGGTCACCCTCAACGGCGGCTACGTGATGCGCGCCTGGTACGACATCGTGGCGAACGATCTTTCGACCGGACTCAGGACCGGGATTGGGGCGCAACAGGACGCAGCGGGCATCCGCAAATCACAACTTGAAATCGAGAAGCTGATAGCGCAGGAAAGGCAGCGCGGCAGCAAGGCGGAAAACATATTTATCGCCGGCTTTTCGCAGGGCGGCGCCATCGCGCTGCACACCGGCTTGCGCTATGCAGAGAAACTCGGCGGGATAATAGCGTTGTCCACCTATCTGCCTCTGGCTGACACCCTTGCGGACGTGACAAACCTTGCGGCGCAAGGCACCCCGATCTTCATGGCGCATGGTTACAGCGATCCGGTAGTGCCTTACATTCTGGGGAAAAAATCGGCGGACCGACTGGCTGGATTGGGCTATCAGCTTGAGTGGCACGAGTACGAGATGCCGCATACGCTGTGCATCGAAGAAGTGCGTGATATCGAGGCCTGGCTGACGCGGCACCTGAGCCAGATTGAACAGACCAGCAACTGATGGCCGCCGCCTTCTGGCTAGGCAGTTTCCTGCTCAATCTTCCGATAGCGGGCGAAATCGTAATCCTTTCCCATTTCCAGCAACACCAGGGGAATCAACTGGAAGTGTCTTTTATCCATCCGCAGCTGCAAGGAGCGACCGCTGAAAAAAGTGTGCGGTTGCATCAGGAGACTGGCCTCATCCGGATTTTCCGGGTCCAGCCACAAGACAGTTTGCCCCTCAACCCAAATGTCACTGTTCAATTCGCGCAATCTGACAATATGAACCCTGTTGGAGAGCAACTCCACTCCGACATGTAGCTTATTTTGCCGGTCGCGCATCAGGCGGCGTACGATGCCCACCCCCCAGTGTCGGATGTTTTCCGGCTGTGTTCCTATTATCGACCCGATCTGCAACCCTTCGGCACCTTGCGGGGGCAGCACTGTGTGGAAGCCATTGTTGCTGATGTCGTCAGTTTTCCATACAGCTTCTTCGTCATTGACAAGATCAACGCCGGATCCGGCATTTTTCATCAGGCTGGAAAATCCTTTTACCACCCTGATGTTGACCTTTACCTTGTGTCGCGCATTGCGCCGGGCCTGCTGCGGAAGAGTCCAGCAGACAGACAGCCGGCGCAGCACATTGCGCACCAGACCCGCATCATAGTTCCCTTCACGATTGACTTCTTCCGGAACGAGGTTATTCTCCAGTGACTTGATGCATGCGTCGATACTCTCCTGCAGGCCTTCCACGCCGATGAACAACAGGCCGGATTGCCGTGGTCTGGCCGAACTGATGCGTATGGGAGGCGCGGGATGCAGCAAATCAAAATCGAGCACGCTATCAGGGCCGCAATCCGCGTCCACCGTAAAGCAAGCGCGCAGATGAGCCGCCAGCAGTTGCGCAAGATGAAAGTCCAGACGGCTGGCTGTGCCAGCGCAGAAGGCATACCACATCAGTACGGTGGCAAACTCGTGACGCACCGAGGAATTCACATTCTCGCCTGCATACATGGAAACCGGATCATCCAGATATCGCAGCGACTCGGCCGCCGAGTAGAATTCTGCCAGTTGCTCCCATACCGTATGCTCGACCGGCACATAGCAGGCTGCCGCATATTTCAGCCTGCCCATTACTGCGCCGATGCCGCGCGTGGTAACCAGCGGCAAATCCGCCTTCATCGCCGCAGCGCCCCTGTCCCGGTTGCGGTATCGCCTCAATACGTTGATGCAGGCCAGAGAATCCTGCAAGTAATACTGACTCAACGCCATACACAAACGGCTTTCGAGGGGTTTCTGCGGGGCCGTTACCGCAAAGTATTCTTGCGTCAGCCAGCGTTCATGCGGACGCGCGGTTTCGTGCAGCAGCCGCAACAGTGAAAGTTGGTAATCGGAGCGAAAATCTGGCTCGACAGTTACAGATTCAATCCAGGAAGTCAGTTCCAGCAGCGCCTTCAATGGATCGTTTTTTGGTACCTCATCCAGCAGCTTTTGCGTGGACCTGATGTCCGCCATCGGGTGATCCACGTTATTGCCAAACAGCCCCAACATAAACCCACCATTATTCATTGATGAATTTCATATAAACACAAATTCATCATCTTGGCTATACAAGAAAAAACCCCTGTAAACTTGCTTTCATGATTACCTTCTTGCAGTATGATAGCCCGTTCCCGCCGGTGGAGAGTGCGCTGCACAAGCCCAATGGCCTGCTTGCAGCAGGCGGCGACCTGACTCCCGCGCGCCTGCTGGATGCCTATCGCCACGGCATTTTCCCATGGTTCAGTGCGGACGACCCCATCCTTTGGTGGAGTCCCGATCCGCGCATGGTCTTGTTTCCAGCTGAGTTCAGGATTTCGCATTCGCTGCGCAAGACCTTGCGCAGCGGGGTCTACGAAATCCGCACCGATACTGCCTTCGAACCGGTAATGCGGCAATGCGCCGCGCCCCGGGCGGGGCAGAACGGTACCTGGATACATGAAGAAATGATCAGCGCCTATACTGCGCTGCACCGCATGGGCTACGCGCATTCGGTAGAAGCATGGACGGATGGGGCACTGGCCGGCGGCCTGTATGGCATAGCCATCGGGCGCGTGTTCTACGGTGAATCCATGTTCAGCCGCCGCAGCGATGCCTCCAAGGTCGCGCTTGCCCATCTCACCGCGCAGCTGATCCATTGGAACTTCGGCATGATTGATTGTCAGATGAACACAATGCATCTGGCTTCACTCGGCGCCCGCGAAATTCCACGCACGGAATTCATCCAGCGCCTGCAGGAATTGATACACTACCCGGACATTGCATCGCCCTGGCATTTTGATCATCATGAATTTGTTGCATGACATCCCGTTATCGTCGCTCCAGTTCTACCTGACGGCCCCTTATCCGTGCAGCTATCTGCCGGATCACATGGCCCGCTCACAGGTCGCCACGCCCAGCTTCCTGATCAATACCCAGGTTTATTCGGAACTGGTGCGGCGCGGCTTCCGTCGTAGCGGGACATTCACCTACCGTCCGCGCTGCGATGCCTGCCGCGCCTGCGTGCCGGTGCGGGTTCCAGTGGATGCCTTTGTCGCAAACCGTTCGCAACGCCGTGCCGCTCAGCACCACCGCAACCTGGAAATATCGCTGCACACACTGAAAGACGGCGAGGAACATTTTGATCTGTACCAGCGCTACCAGGCTGCGCGTCATTTCGACGACAACATGGAAAGCGACAGCCCGGAGCAATACCGCAACTTCCTGCTGCAAAGCCACGTGGATTCCATGCTGGCGGAATTCCGTGAAGGCGGCGTATTGCGCATGGTCAGCCTGATCGACATTCTCGACGACGGGCTGTCCTCGGTGTACACCTTCTACGATCCCGATGTGGCGCATGCCAGTTACGGCACCTATAACGTGCTGTGGCAGATCGAGCAGTGCCGCAAGCTGAAACTGGAATATCTTTACCTCGGCTATTGGATCAGGGAAAGCGGCAAGATGGCTTACAAGGCCAATTTCCGCCCTCTGCAAGGCCTCATCGAAGGCGAATGGAAAGCGCTTCAGGAAAGCAATAATTGATGTATCCGCTGCTCCGCCCCCTGCTGTTCACCCTCGACCCGGAAACCGCCCACCACGCCGCGCTGGATGCGTTGAAGACCGCGCACGATCTCGGCCTGCTATGCGCCAAACACCCGGCCGGCACACCCCGCACGGTGATGGGCCTGACTTTCCCCAACCCGGTCGGGCTGGCCGCCGGGATGGACAAGAACGGCGCCTACATCGACGCGCTGGCGGCTCTCGGTTTCGGCTTCATCGAGATCGGCACCGTCACGCCGCGCCCGCAGCCGGGCAATCCCAGGCCGCGCATGTTCCGCCTGCCCGCGGCGCAGGGCATCATCAACCGCCTCGGCTTCAACAACTTCGGCGTGGACGCGCTCGTCGAAAACGTGAAGCGCGCGAAGTACCGCGGCATTCTCGGCATCAACATCGGCAAGAACGCCAACACGCCGATCGAACACGCCGCCAACGATTACCTGACCTGTTTGCGCAAGGCCTATACCCACGCCAGCTATATCACCGTCAACATTTCTTCGCCCAACACCCTGAACCTGCGCCAGCTGCAGGGCAGCGACGAACTGGATGCGCTGCTTGAACAACTGAAGGCCGAACAGGAGACGCTGGCCGAGCTGCACGGCAAATACGTGCCGCTGGCGGTAAAAATCGCACCCGACCTTGATGGCGAGCAGATCAGGCAGATCGCCGCGCTGCTGATCAGGCACCGCATCGACGGCGTGATCGCCACCAACACCACGCTGTCGCGCGACGGCGTGCAGAACCTGCCACACGGCAACGAAGCAGGCGGCCTGAGTGGCACACCCCTGCGCGAAAAATCCACCGCCGTCATCCGCCAGCTCGCCGCCGAACTCAAAGCCTGTCCCGAGCAAGGTCGAGAAAGCGCGCTGCCCATCATCGGCGTCGGCGGCATCCTCAGCGGCGCGCATGCCGTGGAAAAAATCCAGGCCGGCGCATCGCTGGTGCAGATCTACAGCGGCATGATCTACCGCGGCCCGGAGTTGGTCGGCGAGGCCATCAACGCATTAGCGTAGGGTGCGATAAGCGCACCCAACACTTGTTTTAGGAGTAACCATGCGTATCGGCATCCCCAGGGAAATCAAAGACCACGAATTCCGCGTCGGCGTCACGCCGCAGGGCGTGCGGGCGTTGCGCGCCGCAGGCCACGAAGTCATCGTCGAGACCCATGCCGGCGCCACCATCGGTTTTTCCGATGCGCTGTATGCAGAAGCGGGCGCGGCCATTGCCGCCTCGCCGCAGGAGGTCTATGCCTGCGATATCGTGGTCAAGGTCAAGGAGCCGCAGCCTTCGGAAATCCCGCTCATGCATGCAGGGCTGGTGTTGTTCTGTTACCTGCACCTGGCCGCCGCCCGCGAGCTCACCGAACAGCTCATGCGCAGCAAGGTCATCGCCATCGCTTACGAAACTGTGCTCGACGCGCAAGGTAATCTTCCGCTGCTCATGCCGATGTCGGCGGTGGCGGGGCGCCTGGCGGTGCAGATGGGCGCGTGGGCGCTAACCATGATCAACGGCGGACGCGGCGTGCTGCTCTCCGGCGTGCCGGGTGTGGCGCCTGGCAAGGTGACCATCCTCGGCGGCGGCGTAGTTGGCACCAATGCCGCGCGCATCGCCGTCGGCATGGGCGCGGATGTCACGCTGCTGGAACCGAATGCGGCACGGCTGCGCACTCTCGATGAAGAGTTCGGCGCAGGCTTGAAGACGCGCTATTCCGATCCCGGTGCGATCGAACAATGCGTGCGCGAGGCCGACCTGGTCATCGGCGCGGTGCTGGTGCCGGGCAAGCACGCGCCCCGGCTGATCAGCCGCACTTTGGTCAAGGCCATGCGCCCCGGTTCGGTGATCGTGGATGTCTCGATAGACCAGGGCGGCTGCGCCGAGACCTCGCGCCCCACCACCCACAGCCAACCGATCTATGTCGAAGAAGGCGTGGTGCACTACTGCGTCACCAACCTGCCCGCCGCCACGTCGCTCACCGCGACCGAAGCGCTCACCCACGCCACCCTGCCCTACGCGCTGGCCCTCGCCAACAAGGGCGTGGCGCGCGCGATGCTGGATGACGGGGGACTCATGAACGGCCTCAACCTCTGCGCCGGACGCGTCACCCTGGGCAGCCTCGCGGATGACCTGGGTTACCCGGTGCTTGCGCCGGAACAGGCGCTGGCGCAGTATTGAATACGATGTCATGATGCATGGCAGTCGTAGGGGGCAATAAGCGTAGCGCATTGCACCGGATGGTTCGTCGCTACACATACGGCGGTGTCAACTTTTCAAGCTCGAAGAGCTTAGAAAATTGCCTACCACTGGTGCAATGCCCGTTGGTTATTGCGCCCTACCGGGCTATTCAAAACCAAGGAGCAAGATAACGGCGCGAGGGGCACAGCCAGTTTTTTGTGGCCGGCGAACTATGTCTCCGTGGTTACGCCGTTGTCGTTCCGCCATGGAATACGCCCAATACAGATGTTTTTTGCGGCACTCGGGCAGGAACCAGGTTGCTTCACATTCAAGTCAATACTTTTGTCCCTGGCAATCGAACCTGCAAATCCATAATCACCAAACCCCCCTCTTGAACTGCTCGATCTCGCGCCTGTCCCTTTTGGTCGGTCTTCCTTTCTGATCCGCCGGCGGGGGTTGCGCCTTCAGCTCCAGGGCGAGCGCTGCACGCCGCAAGCGGCTTTCTTCTGTCTCCCGGTAGAGCTTCTGCGCCTCGGCAGCGGGGCCGCGCCTGTTGGACAGGGCCAGCACCTCCACCACGTGCTGGTACGGCCCGAGGCGGATGGCGAGAGTGTCGCCTGCGGCCAGCGCTTTGGCCGGTTTGACGCGCGCACCATTGACCTGCACCTTGCCGGTTTCCACCGCGGCGGCGGCAAGGGAGCGCGTTTTGAAGAAGCGCGCGGCCCACAGCCATTTGTCCAGGCGCAGCTTTTCCTGCTCGTGTTGGTTGTCCATGCGATCAGGGTAACCTAAAAATCGCAATTCAAGCTACCGCCCGACCTATGGAATAGCTTGATGCGGAATTACCCGGGGGAAAAGCCGATGCACCTCAATCTGCGGTGCGCCCGGATAACGAGGTTGCATCCCACTTGATCAATTCATTGGCGGACATCGGGCGGGCGATGCCGAAGCCCTGACCAACCTCGCAGCCCATCTGCAACAAAGCCTGGTAGTGCGCATCGGTCTCCACGCCTTCCGCCACGATGTGCCGGGTGAACGCCTTGGCGAGCGCAATCATGCCTTGCACGATTGCGTGATCCCCGCTGTCCTCCAGCATGTCGCGCACAAAGGACTGGTCTATCTTCAACGTATCGACATCCAGATTGCTCAGGTAGGTGAACGACGAGTAGCCGGTTCCGAAATCGTCCAGCGCAAAGCCCACGCCGAACTCCCGGCACGACTTGATGATCTCGCTGACCCTGGCGAAATCCTCCAATGCAGCAGTCTCCAGCACTTCAATCTCCAGGCGATGTTCGCCCTTTTGCAGATTATGCGTTTGTATCCGGCTTTCCAGCTTGCGCACAAAGTCTGCCGATTGCAGATGGTAGGCAGAGATGTTGACGCTCAGGTCCACTTCGATTCCCGCCAGTCGCCACTGGCGAAGTTGCGCAAGCGCAATATCGATGACCCACTCACCCAATTCGATCTCCAGCTCGGTGTTCCCGATGGCGCGCAGGAAATCAATGGGCAACAAAAAACCGCGTTGCGGATGATGCCAACGGATCAGGGCTTCCGCGCCGACCATGCGGTGCGAACGCATTTCCACCTTGGGCTGGTAGTACAACTCGAACTCTCCATGCGCCAGGCCGAACCGGATCTGCTGCAACAGCTCATGATGGGAACGGGCACGCAGGTCATTCGCCGCATCGAACAGGTGATAGCGGTTCCTGCCCGTTTGCTTGGCGACATACATGGCCCGATCTGCATTGCGCAACAACGAGTCCGTATTCTGGTCGTTCTCCGGGTAAAGCGCGACGCCGATACTGGCGCTGATGCGCAGCGATTTACCCTGAACATCGATAGGACGGTTGATCGTTTCAAGCAGGCGGTTCAGGCTGCCCGGACATTCCTCCGGCGCCTTCATGCCGACCAGCAACACGACGAACTCATCGCCGCCCAGCCGCGCCACGGTATCATCTTCACGGATCGCTTCCTTGATGCGCCGGGTGACCTCCACCAGCACCCTGTCGCCGATTTCGTGGCCGAAGGTATCGTTGACCGGTTTGAAGCCATCCAGATCGAGATAGCACACCGCCATCATATCCTGCTCGCGCTTGGTGCGCGCCAAAGCCTGCGCCAACCGGTCCGCCAGCAGCACCCGGTTCGGGACGCCTGTCAGCGCGTCATAGTGCGCGATGTGCTCCAGTTGCTTCTCGTGCTCACTGCGCTCGGTCACATCCGCTGCCAGGCCGATCAGGCCGCTGGTGCCGCCACCCTTGTCGAGCACCCTGACCTTGGTGATTTCCAGCAGATGTTCTCGGCCATCGACAAAGCGCAGCCATTGCAGCGAGCGGTGTGGCATGTCCTGCTCAAAACATTCCTTGTCTGATTGCATGCACCTTGCCGCGGCGGATTGAGGCAGAACGTCGGCGTAATGCTTGGCGGAAAGAAAGCGCGCCTCGGAAATACCGGTAGCATTGCAAAAATTCCGGTTGACGAATTGCATCTTGCCCCTCACATCCACCATCCATATTCCCAATGGCGCGTTGTCCAATATGGTCTCGAACAACCCGTGCTCATCATTCAGCACCTGGCGTGAATGCAAAATCTCCTCCTGCATGGTCTTGCGCACCGCAATGTCCAGCAGCGTACCTGCCATACTTTGTCGACTTGCATTCTCATCCCGCTGGGTCACGCGCCCTCCGCTCCCCCGAACATCACGCGCCGGCATTTTTCAATCAGCCTTTGCAGTTCGTGTTCAGATAACAACGGATAGAGAGGATTGTTCTTCATGGTTCTGTAGCTATTTCATTTTTTCGAATTTTACGCTTTTGGCAGGCGCAATACATAAAAGTTATAACTTATTTGGCAATAAAGTTCACAACGATGTTTTCGAAAAAACCAGGACGGACGCATCAATACTGCGCGAGAGAACTGGCGCGGCTGGCATATTGCACCGACCGCCTGATTTCAGGTTATCCGGCTTGGCGCAGTGTCAGCAGGAAGATGTTTTCATGCAGGCGGCTCAAGCCGCGTTGCTGGAAACGGGGGTTTTGCGCCAGCACGTCCGCATGCGCCAGCAGGCGGACTTCGGCGTATTCGCGATAGAGCGCCGCCACTTCGTTCGCAGAAACTGCAAACGGCGGACCCGGCATTTCCGCCTGCGGGTAGTCGAAGGTGATCAGCAGGATTTGCGTTGCGGGCGGCAGAATGCTCGCCAGGTGGCGTGCATAGCGTTTGCGCATTTCCGGCGGCAGGGCGACCAGCGAGGCGCGGTCGTACACGACGCCGACCTGCGCCAGCTCATCCTTGCCCAGGTCAAAAAAGTCACCGCACAGGATGCGGATGCCAGCGGCTTCGCATCTGTCGAATTTTCCGTCGGCAGCATGATGCGGGATGTGGCCGTTTTCCTCGAAGAACGCATGCACGGCAATGGGACTCAATTCCACGCCCAGCACCGGGTGTCCCTGCTCGTGCAGCCACAGCATGTCGCGGCTTTTGCCGCACAGCGGCACGAACACCAGGCTGTTGCGGACCGGATGCAGTTCTTGCCAGTACTTGCGCAGATAAGGATTGACTTCATCCTGGTGAAAGCCGATCTCCTGCCGCTCCCAGCGCTCCAGCCAAAATTCTTTTTTCATGTCCGCCTGTTGAGGTTTAAATAATCGATGACAGAAGGGCTTGGTGCAAATTGCGAACCCTCTCCGCTATCCGTCATGAATCATCAAATTTCAATCGAACGGATCGGCGAAGATTTCCTGCAGGGATGCCCCGGCGAGATAGGTTTCCTGTTGCGCAGCCTTCACCATATCCGGGTTGCCGCACAGGAATACGCGCCAGCCGGAAAGGGCCGGGTTGGCTGCCAACGCAACGTCGAGAACCATGCCCGGCGTGTATCCGTCCGCAGCCGCACCTTCGGATACGCAGGGCGTATAGCTGAAATTGGGATGCGCCTGTGCAAGCTTGCGCAACTCCTGCACCAGATACAGCCCCTCAATGTTGTAGCTGCCGTGATACAGGCAAATCCTTCCCTGATGCCCATTCAGCAAGGCATCGCGGATGATTCCATATAATGGAGCCAGGCCGGAGCCGGTGCCGATCAGCAGGATGTTCTGCAGCGGTTTGCCCGGAACATAGAAGCAATCGCCGTGCGCTTCTGAAATGGTGATGGCGTCCCCTGCTTTGAGGTTAGCAAACAGCCAGCCACTCACCAATCCGCCGGGGATTTTCCTTACGTGCAGAAATAATTCATCGTCAAGCGCGGGGACACTGGCCAGCGAATAGCAGCGTGAAGTTGTTTCATCCCTGAAGAAACTGATAAATTGCCCTGCCCGGTATTCAAGGGGCCGCGACGGCTGGATCTTTATCTCCAGAATATCCGCGCTGAGCTTTTCGACGCCCTTGACCGTGGCAGCAAGCGTCGTCAGCCCATGTTCCGGAAGCATGACTTCCATGTCCTCCGGTGGAAAGCATGAGCAGGCCAGGAAATAATGTTGCGCGGCAAGGGTCAACTTCAGCCCGGACCTGGCCTGCTCGGGCACTTCACCCGAAACTGCCCGCATCATGCAGGTTTGGCAAACGCCGGAATGGCAGGAGGATGGGATGGAAACACCGTGGGCAGTCAAACAATCGAGGACGGATTGGTCTCCGCATTCGTATGACTGCCCGCCAAAGGTAACTTTCGGCATTAGGTGTCAGGCTTTATTTGCCGAGAACGTCGTTTCTGGTGCTTTCAGCAATGGCTGCGGCCTGGGCAATCAGGTTGGCCGGCACATTAAGCTCTTTAAGAGTCGCCCCCAGATTTTCCATCACTGCGTCAAAATGGGAATCGTTGAGCCCCCTGGCCACCAGATGCGCATGCCCCTTGCGCATATCCTCGCCGGTATAATGGTGCGGGCCTCCAAAAGCCATGGTCAGGAATGCCTTTTGTTTGGCCGCTTGCTTGGCCATATCGACACCGTCAAAAAAACGTTTGATGCGATCGTCCTTCAATACCTTGCGATAAAAGATATCCACAGCTGCGTTAACAGCGGCATCGCCACCGATTTCATCATACAAGCTCATTGTCTCTTCCTTTCGAGTGATTTGTTCAAACTGACCGGACTTTTCGCAGCCATCAAGCAATCCGGAAATTGTGTGCGGCTTCCTTAGAATGTATATTTGTCCGCCTTGAAGTGAGAAGGCTATTAATATTCATCCTGAATACATCTTATAATTAGCCCTTATTCGTGTCAAGGTTTTATCGATCAGAAAAGGCATAAAATGCGCTTGACCCTGTATACCGATTATTCACTCAGAGTTCTGATTTATCTTGCCCTCGAGAAAGATAAAGTAGTCACCATCAGCGAATTGGCTGACTTCTACAAGATTTCCAGAAACCATCTGGTCAAGGTAGTGCACAACCTGGGACTCAGCGGCTTCATCCTGACTACCCGGGGTAAACATGGCGGCATCCGGCTTGCGCGTTCGCCGGATGATATCGTTATCGGCGAAGTCGTCAGGGAAACCGAGCCGGATTTCGACCTGCTGGAATGTTTTAATCCTGCAGAAGACCATTGCGTGATCACTCGCTCGTGCGGCCTGAAGTCGGTGCTGCTTGATGCCCGCAACACTTTTCTGGGAACACTTGACCAATACACGCTTGCCGATATCGTCAAGGCCACGGCAAAACCATCAACCGCATTCATGACTATTCCCATCATTCATGGCTGACGCCCCGGCGAGCCGGCAACAATGGCATATCGAATAGTCGCTATCCGCTGTCTAGCGGCGTTGCGGGAACAAGTTCACAGATATCAAACATGGAAATCCAGGTTTCGACTGCATCGGGGAACAACAATAATCTTCTCGGCAATCCATGGCTGATTTCGCTTCTGTGTTGCATCACATTTGGCGGCATCTTTGCTTACCACACGTTCCCGCTTGGCCTGAGTGATTTCTGGTGGCATCTGAACACCGGTCGGTGGATCTGGAACAACGGCGTGTTGCCGACAGCCGACCCGTTCCTGTTCAGCTCGCCAACGCCGCTGGATGGCAGGGCCACACTGATTCTGCGCGGCTATCCGCTGTCGCAGTTGCTGATGCTGGGCGTCTATAGCGCTGGCGGCATCCTTGGCCTGGTGATATTGAAGGGTTTGCTGATGACCGTGTTCTATGGCCTGCTGTGGAACATCCTGCGACGCAACGGCTTGCATCCGATATTGGGATTGGCCGTGGTCGGCCTGTTGCCCTTGCTGTTTTTCCGCTTCGATGAATTGCGTCCTCAGATATTTTCCTTTATCGGCACGCTGCTGGTCATGCAGCTGACCGAACATTTCCTTGCCATTGGCAGGCAGGGAGCGCAATTGAAGTGGTCTGCGCTTGCATCCCTCCCGCTCATCCTGCTGCTGTGGGCCAACCTGCACCGCGGCTTCATCATCGGTGTTGGCATGCTGTTCGTATATCTGCTGGCCGAAGCGGTCAAACGCTGGCGCGGCAGCGATCCCTTGCCGGACGACGCTTTCCGGCGTTTCCTGGTCACGGTGCTTGTATCAGCGGCCATCTCATTCTTCAACCCGGTCGGCGTGACAGCGATGTGGGCCAGCTTCACGGAAGTCGCCGGGCCGTTTTCCAAAGTGATCGATGAGTTTTTCGGGACGCTGAGGTATTTCGAATTCCACGGCATGAAACAGACCGGTTATCTGGTCATCGCGCTGGCAATCATTCCTGCCATGGCACTATTATCAAAGTGGCGCCAGTTGCATGGTGCCCACGTCCTGATCCTTGCTGCATTCCTGATCGCCGGCATACTGTCGTTTCGCTTCAGCCTGATGATGGTGGCAGTCGTGCTGATTATCGCCAGCGTTTACTTCGCGCCCGCTATCAGCCGGCGGCTGTCGCTGGCCAGAGGCATTCCGATTATTCTCATCTGGTGCATCTCGACCGGATTACTGGCGAACGCGGCACTCGGTCGTACCTCACTTTCATCGTCCCCATTGGAAAACGGCGTCATCCCGTCTGCCGCCGTTGACTATCTGACGCAAACCGGTTTATCCGGAAATATTTTCAATCCTTTCGAGTACGGTGGCTACCTGAGCTGGCGTATTTATCCAAAAAAGATTTTTATCGACCAGAGAAATCTGTCGTGGGATGTGTATGAGGAATATTCAAGGGTCTGGCGCGGCGAGTATACCGATGTGTTCCGGAAATATCAGATAGGAGTCGTTTTCTACCCCGTGTATGATGGATCAACGAATGGGGCCTCGCGCCTGGTTGCCGCCCTGCTCGGCAACCCGCAATGGGAAGTTGGCTACTACGATGGCGTGGATATCATTTTTTTCAATACTGATCTGAACAGGACAATTCCCTACATGAACAAGCAGGCGGTCATTTCTGACATCGCGCGGCGCTTGCGCCGCTGACCATCCATCAAATCCCTTGCTGAAGGCAGGGTCTGGCTTATCGTTATATCAATATAACCAGACCGTTATTGAAGCGGTATGCGAATCGGGGGATAATTCAACAACTAATTCCTGAGGCGAAAATGGCCGAATATTTGCTCATTCTGGTCAGCACGGTGTTCGTCAACAACATTGTGATGGTGAAGATACTCGGGCTGTGCCCGTTCATGGGGGTTTCCAAAAAACTGGAAACGGCCATCGGCATGGGTGCAGCCACCACGTTTGTGTTGACATTGGGTTCCGGAGCCAGCTACCTGATCAGCCATTATCTCCTCGGCCCCGATCTTGCCTACCTGACCACGCTGTCTTTCATCGTGGTCATCGCCGGCATCGTGCAGTTCACCGAAATAATCGTGCAAAAAACCAGCCCGACGCTGTATCAGGTGCTGGGCATCTACCTGCCGCTGATCACCACCAACTGCGCGGTGCTCGGCATTCCGTTGCTTAATGTGCAGGCAAAACACAATTTCATGGAATCGTTGTTCTTCGGCCTGGGCGGCGCGCTGGGATTCACGCTGGTGATGATATTGTTCGCCGGCATCCGCGAACGGCTGGAAGGAGCCGATGTACCGGCAATCTTCCAGGGTTCGGCCATAGCCATGGTCACCGCCGGATTAATGAGCTTGTCGTTCATGGGATTCTCCGGGTTGATCAAGTAATGCTCAGCGCTCTTGTCGTCATGGCCGGCATCGCGATCGTGCTCGGCGCGGTACTGGGTTTTTCCGCCATCAAGTTCAAGGTGGAAGGCAACCCGCTGGTGGAGAAAATAGATGCCATCCTGCCGCAAACGCAATGCGGCCAGTGCGGCTATCCGGGCTGCAAGCCCTATGCCACCGCCATCGCGGCGGGTGAAGCGGACATCAACAAGTGCCCTCCCGGCGGCGAGGAGGGTATTCGCAAGCTGGCCGACCTGCTCGGCGTCGAAGTCAAGCCGTTTGGCGACGGAGTCGCCCCCAAGCCCAAGGCGGTGGCCTTCATCGACGAAAACATTTGCATCGGCTGCACGCTGTGCATGCAAGCCTGTCCGGTGGACGCCATCGTCGGCGCTGCCAAGCAGATGCATACCATTGTCATCTCGGAATGCACCGGCTGCGAATTGTGCATTGCGCCCTGCCCGGTGGATTGCATCAGCATGGAGCCGCTGCCGCAGGGCATCCAGAGCTGGAAATGGCAATATCCGGTTTACACCCTGGCGACCGTCAAATGAGGCCGCTCCATCATTTTCACGGCGGCGTGCATCCGCCGGAACACAAGCGGGAATCGTCCGAACTGCCCAGCGCGCGCGCGCCGTTGCCACCGCGCTTGATCCTGCCGTTGCAGCAGCACATCGGCGCCAAGGCCAAAGCCCTGGTGCAGGCCGGTGCCGAGGTGCTGAAAGGCCAGATGCTGGCATGCGCCGACGGCACCTTGAGCGCCGCCATCCACGCGCCGACCTCGGGCACGGTGCTGTCCGTGGATTACCACGCGGTGCCGCACCCTTCCGGCCTGCCGGACCTGTGCATCACGCTCGAACCGGACGGTGCTGAGCGCTGGATCGAGAAAGCGCATTTTGATTACCGGGCCTTGCGGAAAGAAGAACTGCTGGCCAGATTGCGCGACGGCGGCATCGTCGGCCTGGGCGGAGCCACTTTTCCTACCCACGTAAAATTCACCGCGCAGGCGGTACAGACGCTGTTACTGAACGGCGCCGAATGCGAGCCGTGGATTACCACCGACGACCGCCTGATGCGCGAACGCGCCGCCGAAATCGTGCAGGGCATAGCCATCCTGCGCCATCTGGTGAACCCGGCCGAGACGGTGATCGGTATCGAGGACAATAAGCCGCAGGCCATTGCCGCCATGCAACAGGCCTGTACCGGCACTGATATCGAAGTCGTCACGGTGCCCACGCTCTATCCAAGCGGCGGCGAAAAACAATTGATCAGGATCCTGACCGGCAAGGAAGTGCCTTCCGGTGGCCGACCGCTCAACATCGGCGTGGCCTGCTGCAATGTGGCGACGGCTTATGCGGTAAACCGCATGGTCAGCCACGGCGAGCCGCTGATCTCGCGCCTGGTCACTGTCACCGGCAGTGTCAAGACACCACAGAATTTCGAGGTGCTGCTCGGCACGCCGATTGATCAACTGGTGCAGCTCGCGGACGGCTCTTTGCCCGGCTCCGACGGCTTTATCATTGGTGGCCCGATGATGGGATTGCATGTTGATAACGGTCAGTTGCCGGTGGTCAAGGGCACCAACTGCATCATCGTCAAATCGCCGCAACTGTTCCCTCCGCCGCCGCCGGCGCTGCCCTGCATACGCTGTACGCGCTGCGCCGAGGTATGCCCGGCGGATTTGCAGCCGCAGGAGCTTTACTGGTTCGCCAGGGCGAAAAATTTCGGCAAGGCGCAGGAATATCACCTGTTTGACTGCATCGAGTGCGGCGCCTGCAGCTATGTCTGCCCCAGCCATATCCCGCTGGTGCAATATTATCGTTTTGCCAAGAGCGAGATCTGGACGCGCGAGAAGGAAAAAGCCGCCGCCGATGCCGCGCGCGAACGGCACGAATTGCGCCTGGAGCGTATCGAGCGCGACAAGCGCGAGAAGGCCGAAAAGCTGGCGCAGAAGGAAAGAGCCGCCACAGCCGCCAAGCCCGTTGCCGCGGCCGGAATCCAGGCAACCGGCCCCGCCCTAACCCCAACTCAGGCTGCGGAGGCATTACCGGCGGCGGCAACTGATCCGGCACAAGCACTGATCCAGGCCGCCATCGAACGTGCCAGGCAACAGGCCGCCGCCGTCAAACCGAAGAACACCGAGAACCTGACGCCGCAACAAAAGGCCGAGATCGCCGCCATCGAGGCGCGCCGCGTCCACATCCGTGAACTCGCGCGCCCCAACATCGAGTTGCCCAAGGAATAGGCCCATGCTGTCATCCCCCTTCATCAGCAAATCAGACAGCGTAGCGCGCATCATGCTCATGGTGCTGCTCGCGTTGGCACCCGGCATCGCGCTCTACGTCTGGTATTACGGCGCGGCGATACTGGTTTCGATCGCTCTGGCGAGCCTCACCGCGCTGGCGACCGAAGCCGCGATGCTCAAGCTGCGCGGCCGACCGGTCAAACCGTTTCTGTCGGACAACAGCGCGCTGCTCACCGCCTGGCTGCTGGCACTGTCCATCCCGCCGCTGGCGCCGTGGTGGCTGATCGTGGTCGGCACGGCGTTCGCCATTTCCGTCGCCAAACAACTATATGGCGGGCTCGGCAACAACCCGTTCAATCCCGCGATGGTCGGCTACGCGGTGCTGATCATTTCCTTCCCGGCGCAGATGACGCACTGGATATCCCCGTTGGGACTTAGCCAAACCGAACTCAGCTTCGCCGACCAGCTGGCTTACATCTTCGGTGGACGATTGCCGCCGGCGGTAACGCTGGATGCAGTTACCATGTCCACTCCTTTGGACACGCTGAAAACGCAACTTCATCTCAACCGTCCGATTGCGGATATTTTCAGCATGCCGATCTATGGCTATCTGGCAGGCAAGGGCAGCGAAATGGTGGCGCTGGGCTTCCTCGCGGGCGGCGTCTATCTGCTGTTCCGCCGCATCATAACCTGGCACATTCCGGTCGTCTTCCTCGGCACGCTGTTCGCCGTGGCGAGCCTTTTCCATCTGGTCGATCCTGCGCACTACACCGAACCGCTGTTCCACCTGACTGCGGGCGCGGCGATGCTCGGCGCGTTCTTCATTCTCACGGACCCGGTGACCGGCCCGACCACGCCGAAAGGCAAATTTATCTTTGCTGCGGGCGCCGGCATTCTCACCTATCTCATCCGTGTGTTCGGCGGCTTTCCCGATGGTGTGGCGTTCGCCACGCTGCTGATGAACATCAGCGTACCGATTATTGACGCCTACACCCAGCCGAAAGTATTCGGCCACAGAGGCGGCGAAAAATGATGGAGTCTCCCGCCAAGGCTTCTTTGCTGACCGGCCTTAATCTTCTGTTCTTCACCGTAATCGGCACTGCCGTGCTGGCCTTCACTTTCAGCCAGACCAGGATCACCATCGCGCACAGCGAGGAGCAGGAACGGCTGAAGCTGATCTTGCAGATCGTGCCTCCGGAGCTGGCCGACAACGACATCATCCATGACACGCTGACCATCCCGCCCGACCCGTTGCTCGGCACCGACGACAATACCGTCGCCTATCGCGCCCGCCTCCACGGCGAGCCTTCCGCTGTGGTGCTGGAAGCCGTGGCGCCCGACGGTTACAGCGGCAAGATCAGCCTGATCCTGTCGATCCGCGCCAACGGCGAAATAGCCGGCGTGCGCGTAGTGTCGCACAAGGAAACGCCGGGGCTGGGCGATTACATCGACTTGACAAAGAGCCCGTGGATCAAGGGATTTGACGGCAAGTCGCTCGCCATGTACAAAGAGGCCGACTGGAAGGTAAAGAAGGATGGCGGCCAGTTCGATTACATGGCGGGCGCCACCATCACGCCGCGCGCGGTGGTCAAGGCTGTGCACAAGGCCTTGCTGTATTTTGCAGCGAACCGCGGCAAATTGTTCGCGCCAGTTGCAATAGGCGATGCTAAACCCTGAGTAGCCACAACAGTTCCTTCCCCCTTGCAGGGGGACGGGTAGGATGGGGGTAGAACAGTGGGAAAACAGAATTTCTACCCCCTCCCCAGCCCTCCCCCTGCAAGGGGGAGGGAGTTATAGGAGGTAACAAATGAACGTTGAACAGTATAAAGACATCCTGCATAACGGCGTCTGGAAGCAGAATACCGGCGTGGTGCAACTGCTCGGCATGTGCCCTCTGCTGGCGGTGAGCAGCACGGTGGTCAATGGCGTCAGTCTCGGACTCGCCACCACGCTGGTGATGGCGCTGAGCAACGTCACCGTCGCGCCGATCCGTAATATCATCCCGAATGAAATACGCATCCCGGTCTATATTCTGGTGATCGCGGTGCTGGTCACCGTGGTGCAACTCAGCATGAACGCCTACATGTACGGCCTGTATCTGGTGCTGGGCATTTTCATTCCGCTGATTGTCACCAACTGCATCGTGCTGGCGCGTGTGGAGTCATTCGCCTCGAAGAATCCCCCGCTGGCCGCCGCGCTGGATGGCTTCGCCATGGGCCTGGGATTGACTGCTGTGCTCGCCGTGCTCGGCGCAATGCGCGAAATCATCGGCAAAGGCACCCTGCTTTCCGGCATAGATCTGGCGCTGGGCGAACCGGCCAAGGCCTGGGTAATCCATGTCATCCCCGACTACCACGGCTTCCTGCTCGCCATCCTGCCGCCCGGCGCCTTCATCGGGCTGGGACTATTAATCGCCGGCAAGAACTGGCTCAACCTGAGGGCCGAGCGCAAACTGAAAGGCAGCAGCGCCAGCATCACGCCGGTGGATGGCGGGTGTGTGCCTGCGACACACTGAGCAGGCACAAGGAACGTTATCTTGGAACGAATTTTTCAGCAAATAGGCTGGGGTGAGGCACGAACCCCAGCCTACGACTGTTTGTAGGTGCAAATTCATTCGCACCTGCAAATAAAGCCCATACAAACATTTCATGAACCCCGCCAAACGTCTGCAAATCTTCACGCGCTTCCGCGCCGCCAATCCGCACCCGACCACCGAGCTGGAGTATTCCACGCCGTTCGAGCTGCTGGTCGCGGTGATCCTGTCGGCGCAGGCCACCGATGTGAGCGTGAACGCGGCGACACGCAAGCTGTTCCCGGTGGCGAACACGCCGCAGGCGCTGCTCGATCTCGGTGAAGACAAGCTGCACGAATATGTGCAGCGCATCGGTCTGTACCAGACCAAATCCAGGCACATCATCCGGATGTGCCGCATGCTGCTGGAACAGCACGGCGGGAAGGTGCCGCAGACGCGCGAGGAGCTCGAAGCCTTGCCCGGCGTGGGACGCAAGACCGCCAACGTGGTGCTCAACACCGCCTTCGGCCAGCCGACCATCGCGGTGGACACGCACATCTTCCGCGTTGCCAACCGCACCGGCATCGCACCGGGCAAGGACGTGCTGGAAGTGGAAAAAAAGCTGCTCAAGCTCGTGCCCGACGAATTCCGGCACGATGCGCATCACTGGCTGCTCCTGCACGGGCGCTACATCTGCCAGGCACGCAAGCCGAAATGCGCGCAGTGTTTGATAATGGACTTGTGCGAGTACAAGGAGAAGACGGCCTGATGTTCAATCCGTCGCGCGACGAAGCGCGAAATTTCCTGTTCGAAACCTGGCGCAAGTGGCGCGAAGGCTCGCTGCTGACGCCGCTGGAAGACCTCGCCGCACAACTGATCGAGAAGCACCCGGAACATCACGAATTGATGTCCACGCCGGAAAGTTTCCAGGACAAGGATTACCTGCCGGAGCACGGCGCGACCAATCCCTTCCTGCACCTGATGATGCACCTGACCATCGAGGAGCAGATTTCCATCGACCAGCCGCCCGGCATCCGCGCGCATTTCGAGCGACTGACGCGCAAATATGCATCGGAGCATGAAGCGCAACACGCGATGATGGAATGCCTGGGCGAGATGCTGTGGCAGGCGCAGCGCAACCGCAGCGCGCCGGATGCGGCGATTTATTTATCCTGTCTGGAACAACAGTAATGGCCAACCGCCTGAGCAAGATCACAACCCGCACCGGCGATGACGGCACTACCGGCCTGGCCGATGGCAGCCGCGTGGCGAAAGACAGCCCACGCATCGCCGCGATTGGCAGCGTGGACGAACTCAACAGCCATCTCGGCATGCTGCTCGCCGAACAATTGCCGCCGGATCTGCGCGAATTGCTGCTGCAAGTGCAGAACCAGTTGTTCGACCTCGGCGGCGCGCTGGCGCTGCCGGAACGCCACATATTTCCAGAAACGCACGTTACCCAGATGGATACCGCGATTGCCCATTACAACACCGGCCTGCCGCCGCTGAAGGAATTCGTCCTGCCCGGCGGAACGCGCAGCGCCGCGCTGTGCCATGTCGCGCGCAGTATGGCGCGTCGCGCGGAACGCGATCTTGTTGCACTTGCACACAGCGAAACCGTGCCACAAGCCGGGCTGCCCTACCTTAACCGTCTTTCTGACTTGCTGTTCATCCTGTGCCGTGTGCTGAATCGTGCGGCAGAACAGGAAGAAACCATGTGGGCCAGGAAAGCCCCCTGACAGAACTGTCTCAACGCAATCCGAAACGCGCCAATACTTCGTAGCGGACACCCTGCTCCCCGCTCGCCGACTGCACCAGCGCAAAGTCTTGCGCCAGCCATTCCACTTTCTGCATCTGCGGCAAGGGTGCATCATTCCAGTGCGCATTGCGCAGCAAGGTAACGTGCGGCTGGTAGGGGCGTTTATCGAAATGAAAGCAGTGTCTGGCCAGCTTTTTTTCCAGTACTTGCACCAGGCCTGACATTGGCGGCGGTATGGCATGCGGTGCGGCAAACACGATGTGATTATGCCCCCAATAGCGAGCCACATCAAAAACCAGCCGGAAGGGCTTTCCCGAAATTTCCTGCGCCGCCAGCTGCAGAGCCTCCAAGCGATGCAGTGCCACGTCGCCGACAAACACCAGCGAGGCATGCAGGGTTTCGGCGCGCATGATGCGGCCGCCGCACAATTGATGCAGCGGCGGCTGCCACGCAGCCAGCGCGGCGCGCTCGGCATCATTCGGCCATAACGCAAAAAAAACGCGGGCGTTCTGTTTTGCAGGGTTGTCCATCGTTGCGATGGTAAAACATTTATTGGCGGTTCCCAATAACCCTGCTCCAATGCATGTCGAGCGGCACCGCGCATTACGGTAGAATGCGCACCTTGGTTTCGCTTGCATGCACAATGACCGTCCGTTTAAGAGAAATCCCCTACAACTACACCTCGTTCTCGGATCGCGAGATAACCATCCGCATCCTCGGCCACGAGGCGTGGGACATCGTCAACGGCCTGCGCGACGAGCGCCGCACCGGGCGTTCCGCGCGCATGCTGTACGAAGTGCTGGGCGACATCTGGGTGGTGCAGCGCAATCCCTATTTGCAGGACGATCTGCTGAACAATCCCGGGCGGCGCGGCGCGCTGGTCAACGCACTGCGCCATCGCCTGCATGCCATCGAGGAACGCCGCCAGAACAACGAGGAGGTGAAACGCCTGCTGCAATTGGCACATCATGCCGTCAACCAGTTTTCTGCCGACTTCGAACACACACTGCAACAACGGCGGCGCGTGCTGCGCGCGCTGGCCAAACATACCCGCCGCGACAATATCCAGTTCGACGGCCTGGCGCGCGTAGCGCACGTGACCGACGCCACCGACTGGCGCGTGGAGTATCCCTTTGTGGTGCTGTCGCCGGATACGGAAGAAGAAGTCGCGCCGCTGGTGCGCGCCTGCATAGCACTCAAGCTCACCCTGATCCCGCGCGGCGGCGGCACCGGCTACACCGGCGGCGCGGTGCCACTGGACAAGTTTTCCGCCGTGATCAATACCGAAAAACTCGACGCGCTGTCCGCCGTGGAGATGCGGCAATTGCCCGGCCTGGATCAATTGACCGCCACCATCCACTGCGGCGCAGGCGTGGTAACGCGGCGCGTAATGGAAGCGGCGGAAGCGGCCAACCTGGTGTTTGCCGTGGACCCGACTTCGGCCGATGCCTCGTGCATCGGCGGCAATGTGGCGATGAACGCGGGCGGCAAGAAAGCCGTGCTGTGGGGCACCGCGCTGGACAACCTGGCGTCGTGGAAAATGGTGACGCCGGACGGCTTGTGGATGACGGTGGAACGGCTGGAACACAACCTTGGCAAGATCCACGCTGTGGACATGACGCGCTTCCGCATCAGCCGCTTTGAACTGGACGGCAAGACGCCGCACTGTCCGCCGGAGATACTCGAAATACCCGGCGGCAAGTTCCGCAAGGCCGGATTGGGCAAGGATGTGACCGACAAGTTCCTGTCCGGGCTGCCCGGGATCCAGAAGGAAGGCTGCGATGGCATCATCACCTCGGCGCGCTTCATCCTGCACCACGCCCATGCGCATACGCGCACGGTGTGCCTGGAATTCTTCGGCCAGGTGCGCGAGGCGGTGCCCGCCATCGTCGAGATCAAGGATTATCTCGATGCGCATGCGCAGGCGGAACTTGCCGGACTGGAACACCTGGACGAGCGTTACCTGAAAGCCGTGGGCTATGCCACCAAATCCAAGCGCGGCGCGCGGCCCAAGATGGTATTGCTCGCCGATGTGGTAAGCGACGATGCCGATGCGGCAGGTGCCGCAGCGTCGGCAATCGTGCGCCTGGCCAATCTGCGCCACGGCGAGGGCTTTATCGCGGTATCCGCCGAGGCGCGCAAGAACTTCTGGCTGGATCGCGCTCGCACTGCCGCCATCGCCAAACATACCAACGCCTTCAAGATCAACGAGGACGTGGTGATCCCGCTGCCGCGCATGGGCGATTACTGCGACGGCGTGGAACGCATCAACATCGAGTTGTCGCTCAGCAACAAACTGAAACTGCTGGAAACGCTGGCTGAATTTTTTGCCGGCGAACTGCCGCTGTACTACCAGGACGATGCGCAAGTCGGCTCCGCCGAACTGCTCGGCAACCGCGCCCAACAGGCGCGCGACCTGCTGGCCGATGTATGCCTGCGCTGGCAATGGCTGCTGGACAACCTGGACAAACCCAGTTCCGAGCTGGAAGACGTAAGCCCTGAGTTAAACCCAACTAACAACTTACGTCTTACGTCTAACGACTCAACCGTCTTCCACGCCCTGCAGGACCACACCATCCGCGCCTCGTGGAAGCTGGAAGTGCGCGAACCATTGCAGCAGATATTCGGCGGGCGCACTTACCAGACCATACTCGAGCAATGCGAGGCGATCCATGCGCGCGTGCTGAAAAGTCGCGTATTTATCGCACTGCACATGCATGCGGGCGATGGCAACGTGCACACCAATATCCCGGTCAACTCCGACGACTATGCCATGCTGCAACAGGCCAACGGCGCGGTGGAGCGCATCATGCGCCTGGCCAAGCAACTGGGCGGGGTGATCTCCGGCGAGCACGGCATCGGCATTACCAAGTTCGACTTCCTCGAGCCGCAGGAGATTGCCGAGTTTGCTGCCTACAAGAACCGCATCGATGCGGAAGGCCGCTTCAACAAGGGCAAGCTGCTGAGCGGCGGCAACCTGGAACGCGCCTACACGCCCAGCTTCAACCTGATGGAACTGGAGAGCCTGATCCTGGAGAAGAGCGAACTGGGCCAGATTTCCGACTCGATCAAGAATTGCCTGCGCTGCGGCAAGTGCAAACCGGTGTGCAACACGCACGTGCCGCGCGCCAACCTATTGTATTCGCCGCGCAACAAGATACTCGGCGCATCGCTGCTGATAGAGGCGTTTCTGTACGAGGAGCAGACGCGGCGCGGCATCTCCACCGCGCATTTCGACGAGTTCGGCGATGTGGCCGACCACTGCACGGTGTGCCATAAATGCAAGAACCCCTGCCCGGTGGACATCGATTTCGGCGACGTGTCCATCGCCATGCGCAATTTTCTGCGCAAGCAGGGCAAGAAGAAATTCAATGCGGGCACGGCGGCAGGCATGCTGTTCCTGAACGCCACCGACCCGGTCACCATCAAGCTGGTGCGCAAGACAATGATTGAGTGGGGCTACAAGGCGCAACGCCTTGGCCATCTGCTGGGCAAGCATTTCGGATTGATACGCGATCAAACCACGCGTCCTCCTGCCACGCTGGGGCGTCCACCGCTCAAGGCGCAAGTGATCCATTTCATCAACAAGCCGATGCCTGGAAACTTGCCGAAGAAGACTTCGCGCGCGCTGCTCGACATCGAGGACAACACCATCGTGCCCGTCATCCGCAATCCGCTCAAGGTGAACGAGGATTCCGAGGCGGTATTCTATTTTCCCGGCTGCGGCTCGGAACGGCTGTTCTCGCAAGTCGGCCTGGCAACACAGGCGATGCTGTATGAAACCGGCGCGATCACCGTGTTGCCGCCGGGCTATTTGTGCTGCGGCTACCCACAGACATCCGCCGGCCAGGAAGACCGCGGTAACCAGATCACCATGGACAACCGCGTGCTGTTTCACCGTGTCGCGAACACCCTCAACTACCTCGACATCAAGACCGTGGTGGTATCGTGCGGCACCTGCATGGATCAGTTGCTGCAATACCAGTTTGACAAGATTTTCCCGGGCTGCCGCTTGCTCGACATTCATGAGTACCTGCTTGAGAAGGGAGTAAAGCTTTCCGGCGTCGAAGGTGTGCGATTCATGTACCACGACCCCTGCCACAGCCCGATGAAAACCTACCAGCCGCAGCAAGTGGTCAACCAATTGACGGGAATGAACGTGCCGCTGAACGACCGCTGCTGCGGTGAAGCCGGCACCTTCGCCGCCACCCGTCCGGACATCGCCACCCAGGTGCGGTTCCGCAAGGAAGAGGAGATGCGCAAGGGTGCGGATGCCTTGCGTGCCGGCTTCAATGGGGAAGTAAAAATACTGACAGCCTGCCCGTCTTGTTTACAGGGGCTTTCGCGTTACAATAGCGATTCGGATACCACGGCAGACTATATTGTGGTTGAATTGGCCAGGCGCCTGCTGGGTGATGAATGGCTGACGGATTATGTAACCAAGGTAAAGCACGGTGGCATTGAACGAGTGTTGCTATAAGCTCTCCGTCTGTGCCTTGACCGGTTGCAGAAAGTAAGAACCCAAATCTTATATGCTGACCCTACCGCCAGAAATCAGGGATGACCTTGCCAGCCCGGCTTTCAAGGATGCCGCAAGCTGTTCGAAGTGGCTGCGGCAACTGCAGCTTACCAACCTGCATCAGGTGCATGGCGTTTTGCGTGCACAATTGGATGAACTGAATCGTTTCCGGTTACCCGGACTGGAACGCCTGCAAATAATGGAGTTGCTGCGTGAAACGGTATCATTCGTTCAGGCTGATTACGGCAAGAAACTGATCGCAAAAAGACTGCCGTTAAGCGAGGATGAGCTAACCATTTTCGTTTCCATTGTCAACCTGTGGCAGGAGATGATTAATGGATACCTGCGCTGCCTGCAGGCCTACATGGCCGGCGATAATCAGCTCGCGTCGAGCGGAGCGTTGTTGTGCCAGCGATCCATGACCTATAGCGGGCTGCAAATCCTTGAGCACCTGCGGACCGGTTATGAATTCAACAGCAAGTTGTGGAAGGAATTGCACGCCCTATATTCCTTCAGCGAGGAAAATAATTTACACCTGATTGAATGCAAGGATGAGTTGCACGGCTCACTCGCCTTCACCTGCCAGGCGGCATATATCAAAACCCTGCTTGCCTGCTATGCCCACCCGGCTGAATTGACCCGCCGCCAGTTGCAATTACTGGACAACTGGCTGACGAAGTGGAGCTCTTCAGTCACCCTGTCTGACCAGTGCAATGTACACATGGGGGAGGCGGCGCCGCTGACGGTGAATCTCGACGGTTCACAAGGATTGCAATCGTTGAATCAGACTGCCCGGTCAAGCAGAGTTCGTTATTTGTCCTTAATGCCGATAAGCAAGCTGTTGCGCGTCTCGGAAATCCTGCTGCAGCAGGGCCAGTCCCCAAGTCAACTCGAACTGGGTGAGGGTTGTAATAACACCGACTGTGTCGAGTTGCTCAAATTTTTGCATCAATGCTGGTGTGAAGATCGTAACGATCGCCAGGCTGAACGCCGCAAGGCCCTGCTGCAAGCCCAGGCGGGCTATGGGATCGAATCCATCTATGCGCAAATTTCAAACAAGCCATTCAAGCGCTCCAACAGGAAAGCCGGCATGGACATCGTATCTCGCAGGCAAATCGAAACTTTCGGCCGGGTATTGCCGGACACCAGTCGCAATAGCCTTGCCGCCCTGGGTTATGTGCTGGAAAATTGGCATGTCGAAAACTTCAGTATTCTCGGCGCCCGGCTCCTGCGTGAGGGAACAAAAGGGGAGCGCTTGGGCCTGCAGCAACTGGTGGCGGTACGCCCCGGCAACAATGTCGCTTTTACACTTGGCAAGATAAAATGGTCTCTTGTCACCCGCACCGGCCAGCTTCAAGTTGGAATACATTACCTGCCCGGTGTGCCACAAGCCATTGTGATAAATGTCAAAGGCATCAATCTCTCGCTGTCGGACAGATCCTTCGCCGCGCTATTGCTGCCTGCGGTAGCCGAGATGAAATCACCCGCCAGCCTGGTCATTCCCCGCAACCTGTTCCTGCCCGAGCGCATGGTCGAAATCGTTCTTCCCGACCAGAGCAAAACGAACGCGAAAATGAAGCTCTGCGTTGAGAATGGCCTGGATTACGAGCGCGTCAGTTTCAGCGAAGAATGAAGCCCCGTTGAAATGCCAGGCGCACCTGCCTGTCGGAACTGAACAGTTCAAGCGCTGGCCCCTTGGCACTTTAGGGCACCTCTAGCGTACCGGTGGTCTCTCAGGGTGCTTGGGCG
Source organism: Gallionellaceae bacterium (assembly GCA_049582805.1). Lineage (GTDB taxonomy): Bacteria > Pseudomonadota > Gammaproteobacteria > Burkholderiales > Gallionellaceae > CAVXFS01. Next base: position 96,769 of record JBAUUR010000174.1, read on the forward strand.
TCCATGGCTCCAGTTTCAGCCGGCAATCTCGGCAAACGACGTTTGCCCGGGAACACGATGCTGAAAGTGCTGCCTTTCCCTTCTTCACTGACGACCTCCAGCTGCGCCTGATGGCGGTTAACCACATGCTTGACAATGGCCAGGCCGAGCCCGGTTCCGCCCGTCTCCCGCGAACGGCTGTTATCAACGCGGTAGAACCGCTCGGTCAAGCGGGGAATATGCTGCGGAGCAATGCCAATACCGCTGTCCTGAACGCTGAACAACGGCTGTCCCTTCCGTTCCCGCCAGCGCAGGACGATCTCCCCGCCTTGCTGGGTATAACGAATCGCGTTGGAAAGCAGATTTCCGAAAGCGCTGCGCAGTTCCCCGGCATTGGCCAGCAAGCCGCACTCGCTTTCCAGTTCAAGCCGCAAGTTATGTCGCCCCGCGCTTAACGACAGCCCCTCCTGATATAAGGTTTGCAACAGGACAGGTATCTCCACCGACTCCTCCTGCAACATGTTGAGCGCATTGTCCAGCTTGGACAAAGTGAGCAAATCATCCACCAGGCGCGTCATGCGTTGCGTCTGCTCTCCCATCAGAATCAGTGCGCGGCGCGCCATGTCGTTTTCCAGGCTTGGCATATCACGCAACGTTTCCACAAAACCGTCCACCACAGTCAGCGGCGTACGCAATTCATGCGACACATTAGCAACAAAATCACGCCGAACGGTTTCAATACGTTCAAAACGGGTGATATCGCGGCTGATCAGCAGCTTTTTGTCGTCTCCGTAGGGAATAAGCTTAATGGAAAGCACCAGGTCTTCCTGACTCACCCCATGCAGCACCAGCGGTTCCGTGAAATCACGCGCAGCCAGATACTGCACAAACTCTGGTTGCCGCACCAGATAAGTTATTTGCTGCCCGACGTCGCGCACACTGTCCAGGCCGAAATGCTGTTCGGCCAGGGGATTGCACCATTCCACGCGATCCGCGTCATCCAGAATGGCAACGCCTTCGGGCAAGGCCGAGGTCGCCTGTTCCATATGCCGCAATGCGGCAGTATGTTGCTCCCGCTCCTTGCGTTGCAAACGCGCCATTTTTTTCAGGCGGGCAAATACTTCTTCCCACAAACCGCTGCCGTCCGGCGTCTCGCGCCCTTCGGGATCTTCCAGCCAGTTCTCGAGAGCGGCGAGCTGGAGCAATTGGAACATCACCCACAACAACAGCGACAGCGCAAACAGCAACAAGGCGGTCAAAGCTCCTGCAACCGGCCATACCAGCAGGCAGAAAAATAACAGCCCAAACGGAAAAACCAATGAACGACGCCAGAATTCAAACAAGTTGATGGCCCATGCAATTACGCAGCGACATTATACGGCGCAGGCGACTCGATAAAGCGTCAATTACAGGAGAAACGGTAGCCGCTGCCCCGCACGGTCTGGATCAACCCGTCCTGGCCGGACGGCTCCAAAGCCTGGCGCAGCCGGCGTATGTGCACATCCACTGTGCGCTCTTCGACGAATACATGATCGCCCCAAACCTGGTCCAGCAACTGGGAGCGACTGTAAACCCGTTCGGGGTGCGTCATGAAGAAATGCAGCAGGCGAAACTCGGTCGGCCCCAAATCGACCATTGAGCCTTTGGCGCTGACGCGGTGTGTCGTCGGCGACAATTCCACCCCAGCGGCAGTCACCGTCTCATCGCTCATCTGCGGAGCCCGGCGCCGCAGCACGGCACGAATACGCGCCATCAATTCGCGGGGCGAGAACGGCTTGGTGATATAGTCGTCCGCCCCGGCTTCCAACCCCAGAATCTTGTCACGCTCATCGGTGCGCGCTGTCAGCATGATAATGGGTACGTCACGCGTGCGCGCGTCAGCTCGCAAGCGCCGAGCCAGCTCCACACCACTGCCGCCAGGCAGCATCCAGTCCAGCAGTACCAGGTCAGGCAATACACGGCTGATGTGCGCCATGGCATTGGCGGCATCGTATGCCTGGATCGCATGGTAACCGCACTGGCTCACGTTAAACGCCAGCAACTCCTGTATCGCCGGCTCGTCTTCCACCAACAGTATGTTCGCGGTCATGTTCCTCTCCATCGTAGCGGTTGCATTTGGTTTGCGATGGTATGAAAGAATTGTGACATAAATATGACAAATCCCGTAAACCTCAAAAAACAATTCGCCACAAAGAAGACACGGCAAGCAAAGCAGAGGCCGGAGATCCCGGAACTCACCGAGCTGATGGCAAGGTATTGTCAGGTTCGCCGTGCTTTGTTTGGCTCAGGACTAATGTTCGCTATGGCGCGATGGATGATGGTGCGCATGTTCCGCAACATGCCCGGTATGACTGGCCGCATGATGATGGATCGCGGCATGTTCGATTTCATGCGGCAGCGGTTTCCCCAGCACGCTGGGCGCCAGTGAGCCAGCCACCATGCCAAGGGCGCTGGCAAACAGGCCGGCGAATTGCGCCGGAACAAAGGGATCTTCGGGGCCGAATGCCGACATGCCCAGCCACACCGACAATCCGCAGAAGATGGAAACCAGTGCGCCCTGATTGGTGGCGCGTTTCCAATACACACCCGCCGCCAGCGGAATGAACGCCATGACCAGGGTCACCTGGTAGGCATTCTCGACCATCTTGAAAATGCTGGCATCCGAATCCATCGCATAGAGCGTAACCAGCACGGTGAACGACAACGTGACGATGCGCATGGACAGGAGCATCTTGCGATCCGACATCCTGCCCAGCATCGGCTTGAGGATATTCTCGGTGAACGTGACCGATGGCGCCAGCAGAGTGGCCGATGCGCAGCTCTTGATGGCGGACAGCAGGGCGCCAAAAAACATCACCTGGGCGAACAGCGGAGCGTGCTGCATGACCAGATTGGGCAAAATCATCTGCGGATCATCCTTGATGAATGCGCCCACCATCTTCGGGTCGATCATTGTTGCCGAATAGGCCAGAAACATCGGCACGAAGGCGAACACGAAATACAGGCAGCCACCAAGCACCGAACCCCAGACAGCGATTTTCTCGGTCTTCGATGACTGCACGCGCTGGAACACATCCTGTTGTGGAATCGAGCCGAACATCATGGTGACCCATGCGGCCACGAAGCCGATGATCTCCTTTGCGTCAAATGCCGGCCAGAACGAGAATTTTCCCTCCTGCGCCGCATGGCTCACTACCGCACCCACGCCTCCCACCATGCCGCTCACCGAGCCGCCGATATACAGCATGCCGAGGCAGATGATGATCATCTGCAGGAAGTCGGTAATCGCCACCGCCCACATGCCGCCGAACAGGGTGTAGATCAGGATGGTGCCCGAGCCTATCCACATCCCGGCCAGTTTGCTGATTTCGCCGCCGGATACCACATTGAACACCAGCCCCAGCGCGGTAATTTGCGCCCCCACCCAGCCAAGGTAGGAGATGACGATGGCTATCGTGGTCAACACCTCGACACTGCGCCCATATTTCTTTTTATAGAAATCCCCTATGGTCAGCAGATTCATCCGGTACAGCGGCGCGGCAAAAAACAGGCCGACCAGAATCAAACACATTGAAGCCCCGAAGGGATCAGCCACCACCCCATGCAGCCCTTCCTGCAGGAACGTGGCGGGAATGCCCAGCACCGTCTCCGACCCAAACCAGGTGGCAAATACCGTCGCCGTCACCATGTAAAACGGCAGGTGCCGCCCGGCAATGGCGAAGTCCTTGGTGTTATGGACTCGAGTAGCCGCATAGAGGCCGATGCCGACGGAAATAATCCAATAGATGATGACGAACCAGAGCAACATGCAGGCCCCCTTCCCCGGGACGGATTTAATTGGCGGAAATTGTAGCAGCCATTCCAGCCATAAGCACAGGCAACAAATGACGCATCAGCCAAAGGCAGATGACCCATTTCGGTTTAGGGATAGTCCGGGAATTGATGGCGATAATCATGACGATGACTTTCCTGTTGTCCGATATGCCAATTGTGCGAGTCCGATGCAAGCCGGAGTACGCTCTCTAGGATGAATTCTTGCTGCGTCTGGATAGCCTCTGCAGTGCGCATTTCAGGTGCGAATCGGGCATTTGCCGGACCGAGTCGATCAGGCGTTGTCGAGCTGCCTCATTCAGCCGTGCAGGAGCGGCGGCACGTTTGCCGGGCGGGGCGGAAACTTGCACCCGCACCCGAATTCCAGTAACCTCGCAACCCTTGTTTTGAAACAGGCGGGTCAGTTCCGGGACGAGCTGACGCAACTTTGCCGCCACTGCGCCATTGTCCGCGGCAAGTGTCAGTATCTTCCCCTCCAATTGCTGTACCCGACTGGCCTGTTTCAGCGAAGATGGGGCAATCTGCTCATAATGGCGCTGCAATGCCTGAAGTATCCCGACCTGGCGTGCAAGCAGTCGCAGTTCCGGGCTGGCTGCAAAAAATGAATTCAAGCGTTGCGACGCCATATCAGCAAACATAAATTAATGGGTGGGGCATGAATCTTATTCTGGTTTCCAATGCTATATACGGGAACGCAGCCGCAGTATGGTAACATGCTCGAAATTGATCACGGCAATGAGATTGTCACGCGTTACGGCCCTGCTTCCAAACTGCTGGTCAAGGTCGGGCAAATGATCCGGGCCGGACAGGAAATTGCCGAGGTGGGCAGCAGCGGACGCTCTACCGGTGGCCATATGCACTTCGAAGCAAGATACAAGGGTATCGCCCAAAATCCTCGCCGCTTTCTGGAGAGCGCTGCGGGTTGAGGTGGACTGGCCTTGTACAAGGGTGAGGTGTGATACCTCACCTTTTTCTTTTTTGTGACCCCAAGGGGTTTTGGTCCATATATTGATTTGAAGAAACTAAAACAATGATTTCAACTTTGCTGAAAAGCGTTTTCGGTAGCCGCAATGATCGCCTGCTCAAACAATACCGCCAGACCGTTGAAAGGATCAATGCGCTTGAACCTGAAACGACGAAATTGTCCGATGGTGAACTGCGCGGCAAGACCGAACTCTTCAGGCAGCGCGTGGCGCAGGGAGAACCACTGGACACATTGCTGCCGGAAGCCTTCGCCGTGGTGCGCGAAGCCAGCCGCCGCACATTGCAAATGCGCCACTTCGATGTCCAATTGATCGGCGGTTTGGCACTGCACCAGGGCAAGATATCCGAAATGCGCACCGGCGAAGGCAAGACCTTGATGGCAACGCTGCCTGCCTATCTCAACTCCTTGTCAGGCAGGGGCGTACATGTGGTGACAGTCAACGACTACCTGGCGAGCCGTGATGCCGAGTGGATGGGCAAGCTGTATCGCTTCCTCGGCCTGTCAGTAGGCGTGATCCTGTCGCAAATGGACCAGGTAAACAAGCAGTCTGCTTATGCGGCCGACATCACCTACGGCACCAACAACGAATTCGGTTTCGACTACCTGCGCGACAACATGGCGAACCAGGCCGCCGAACGCTTCCAGCGCGGCCTCAATTTTGCCATCGTGGATGAGGTGGACTCCATCCTGATAGACGAGGCGCGCACGCCGCTGATCATCTCTGGCCAGGCCGAGGATAATGTGGACGTCTATCTGCGCATGGACAAGCTGGCGCTCAAGCTGGCCCGCCAGCAGGAAGAGGACGGCCCCGGCGACTACAGCGTGGACGAAAAGAACCAGCAGATATTGCTGACTGAAGTCGGGCACGAACATGCCGAACAGCTGTTATCCGATGCCGGCCTGCTCCCTGCGGGCGGCAGCCTGTACGACCCGGCCAATATCACCCTGATCCATCACCTGTACGCCGCGCTGCGCGCGCATGTGCTGTACCACCGCGACCAGAACTACGTGGTGCAGGATGGCGAAGTGATAATCGTGGATGAATTCACCGGCCGCCTGATGGCCGGGCGGCGCTGGTCGGAGGGCTTGCACCAGGCGGTGGAAGCTAAGGAAGGCGTGGCGATCCAGAAGGAGAACCAGACACTGGCCTCGATCACCTTCCAGAATTATTTCCGCATGTACCACAAGCTGTCCGGCATGACCGGCACGGCGGACACCGAGGCGTACGAGTTCCAGCAGATTTACAATCTGGAGACCGTGATCATTCCGCCGCACCGTCCGACCATACGCAAGGACATGATGGACAAGGTATACCTGACCACGAACGAAAAATACATGGCGGTGATCGCGGACATAAAGGATTGCTATCAGCGCGGCCAGCCGGTGCTGGTCGGCACGACTTCCATCGAGAATTCCGAAGTGCTGTCCAATCTGCTGGAAAAGGATAAGCTGCCGCACCAGGTGCTGAACGCCAAACAGCATGCGCGCGAAGCGGAAATTGTGGCGCAGGCCGGGCGCCCGCGGATGGTCACCATCGCCACCAACATGGCCGGGCGCGGCACCGACATCGTGCTGGGCGGCAATGTCGAGAAGCAGGTCGACCATCTGCTCGCCGACGAAAGCCTGGATGAGATGGCACGTAACCAGCGCATCGAGAAATTGCGCAGCGAATGGCAATCATTGCATGACCAGGTGCTGGCCGCGGGCGGCCTGCATATCATCGGCACCGAGCGCCACGAATCGCGGCGCGTCGACAACCAGTTGCGTGGACGTTCCGGACGCCAGGGCGATCCCGGCTCCAGCCGTTTTTACCTGTCGCTGGAAGACCCGCTGCTGCGCATCTTCGCCTCCGACCGTGTCGCGGCGATCATGAACAAATTCAAGCTGCCCGAGGGTGAAGCCATTGAGCATCCGTGGGTGACGCGCGCGATCGAGAACGCACAGCGCAAGGTCGAGGCGCGCAACTTTGACATGCGCAAGCAGATTCTGGAATACGACGATGTCGCCAATGACCAGCGCAAGGTAATTTACCAGCAGCGCAACGAACTGCTGGAAAGCCAGGATATTTCCGAAACCATTTCAGCCATGCGCGAGGGTGTCTTGCTGGACATGACCACCGAACATATCGCGCCACAAAGCATGGAAGAGCAATGGGATGTCCCGGGATTGGAAAAGGCGCTGGCTGCCGAACTTCAATTAGACCTGCCACTGGCGCAATGGCTGGAACAGGACAAGAAACTGGATGAGAATGGTTTGCGCGCGCGCATTGTTCAGTCAGCCCAGCAAATTTATCAGTCCAAGGTTGAGATGGTCGGCGCGGAAATCATGCACCAATACGAGCGCATCGTCATGTTGAGCAGTCTTGACCAGCACTGGCGTGAACATCTGGCAGCCCTGGACCATTTGCGCCAGGGTATCCATCTGCGCGGCTACGCCCAGAAAAATCCCAAGCAGGAATACAAGCGCGAGGCGTTCGAATTGTTCGCCGCCATGCTGGATGCGATCAAGCGCGATGTGATACAGATGCTGATGAATGTTCATATCCGCAGCGAACAGGACATCGAAGCGGTGGAAACCCCCCAAGCGCCGGAAAATGTACAATATCACCATGCCGATTATGATGAGGCTCTGGGACAAACCGCGAACAGTGAACCGGAACATCAGCCATTTGTCAGAAGCGGGGAAAAAATCGGACGCAATGACCCTTGTCCTTGCGGTTCCGGAAAGAAATACAAGCAGTGCCACGGCAAACTGGCGTGATGGCATTGGGTTTTCGGAGATTAAATCATGACAACTGATGAATTGATTTTGCAGGCCTTGCGCAATTCCAGCCTTACCGAGGAATTGCGCGATTCGGAAATCGAGCTTCTGGCAAGCTACATTACCGTGCGCGAATACAAGGCGGGGGAAACCATACTCAAGCCCGGCGACTCGGAACTGAAAGACACCCTGTTGATCCTGGGCAGCGGAGATGTGGAAGCCACCGCCACCACGGGCGGCGAGCAGATGACGCTGCACTTGCTCAAACCGGGGGACCTGGCGGGCATCATCGGCTTTGTCGGCGGAAACATGATGCAGATCAGCGCAACGGTAGTCGCCAAGACCGACAGCAAGGTGCTGCTGCTGGATCGCGTCCGTTTTGAATCATTGCTTAACGTGCAACCGGCTATCGTCTATTACGTGATGCGCGGCATCGTGCGCAATGTGCATGGCATCGTGCGGCGCATGAACATGCAGTCCATGGAAATGAGCAATTATGTATTCAAGCAGGGCGGCCGCTACTGATGGATGTTTCTAGAAACCCAGATTTCATCCCAACTGCTGCGTTGCGGGAAAAATTTCTTGCTTACATATCACCTGTATGCTGCGCGGCGAAATTTTTCCCGCGCCTTGCATTTGGGCGAACTGTGAATTTCTAGAAACATCCATGCCAGTCAATTTACAAGCTCCCTCCGCGAGCGAACTGTTTCCGGTCGATGGTGTTTTATTGGGTGTCGCGGAAGCGAACATCAAGCGCGCCGACCGCAAGGATCTGCTGGTCATCAAACTTGAAGATGGCGCCAGCGTTGCAGGCGTGTTCACCACCAATCGCTTCTGCGCCGCGCCGGTGACCGTGGTGCGCGAACACCTCGCATCCGGCAGGAACATTCGCGCCCTGGTGGTCAATACCGGCAATGCCAACGCCGGCACCGGCGCGCAGGGCATGGCAGCGGCGCGCGCCACTTGCGCGGCAGCGGCAAAACTGCTGGGCTGCGCGCCGGAGCAGGTGCTGCCTTACTCCACCGGCGTCATCATGGAGCCGCTGCCGGTCCAGAAAATCGTGGCCGGCTTGCCGCAAGCGGTGGCCAGCCTGAAAGCGGACAATTGGTTCGATGCGGCCCATGCCATCATGACCACCGACATCGTCGCCAAGGCGGTGTCACGGCAAATCCGCCTTGCCGGCAGTACCGTGACCATAACCGGCATTGCCAAGGGTTCCGGCATGATCCATCCCAATATGGCCACCATGCTGGGATTCATCGCCACCGACGCCGCTGTGCCGCGGCCACTGTTGCAGCAGATGGTGAAGCAGGCCGCGGATGCCTCGTTCAACTGCATCACCGTGGACGGCGACACCTCGACCAACGACGCGCTGATGCTGATCGCCACCGGCAAGAGCGGCGTCGCCGTGACCGGTGCGAACCGCGCGCAGTTGCAGGACGCCGTGACCGAAGTCGCCACCCTGCTGGCACAAGCCATCGTTCGCGACGGCGAGGGTGCGACCAAATTCATCACCATCAAGGTGGAAGGCGGGCGCGATACGGCAGAATGCAAACAGATCGCTTACGCTGTAGCGCATTCGCCTCTGGTAAAGACCGCATTCTTTGCCTCCGATCCCAACCTTGGCCGCATTCTCGCGGCCATTGGCTATGCCGGAATCGCCGATCTCGACGTACAACGCCTCAAGCTCTATCTCGATGACGTACTGGTTGCCGAGGATGGCGGGCGCGCCGCCAGTTATGTCGAAGAAGAAGGCCAGCGGGTGATGAAACAAAGCGATATCACCATCCGGGTGGTACTGAATCGCGGCGCATCATCGGCTACGGTGTGGACCTGCGATTTTTCCTACGACTACGTCAAAATCAACGCCAGCTACCGTAGCTAGGCGGTGACCCGCCAATGCACTACCGTACCAATTCCATCTGGCTTGGCGCAATATTTGGGGTAGAATGCGCACCGCAAATTTCCGAGGGTTGAAAAGCCCTTAATTTCATCCGGGGACAACATGAGCAACATATCAATAAAATCGTTGTGCAGGCTGATCGCGGTTTCGGCTTTGCTGCTGTTTTCCGTTGGCTGCTCCGATCACAAGAAACAGGAAGCGGACGCCTTTAAGGAAGGTGTTGCTGCCTTTGGCAAAGGCGACTATCCGGTCGCGCTGGAAAAATTCAAATCGCTTGCCGAGCAAGGCAATGCAGAAGCCCAATACAATCTTGGCATGATGTATATGCGTGGTATTGGTGTATCCCAGGATACCAAGCAGGCTCTGGAATTGTGGACCAAGGCAGCCGATCAGGGGAATAACGCAAATGCGCAATTCAACCTGGGTGTGCTGTACCGGCAGGGAAAAGGTGTCCCTGCGGACGACAAGCGGGCCGTATCATATTGGGCCAAGGCTGCCGAGCAGGGGCATATTCAAGCCCAATTGTACGTAGGTATCATGTATGCACAAGGGGCGGGAACCGCGCAGGACAAGACACAAGCCTACAAGTGGTTCAGTATCGCTGCGAGCAAGGGCAATCCGGCTGCCGTGCAAAACCTGAACACCGTTTCGATGCATATGGAGCCTGCGCAAATTGAGCAAGCGAAGTCGCAGGCTCAGGAATGGCTGGCGAATCACCAGAAAAAATGATTTGGCGATGATGGTCGTCTCGGCGGTGAGAACGCTTCATTAATCATCGAATGGATAAACTGGAAATTCTGCTGGCGCGCGCCTGCGAACTGCTTGAACGACTGGATGCCTCATTGGCACAGCCGTCACAGGCAGCACCCGAGTGGGATTCCGCCCGCGCCTTTCGCTGGCAGCGGCGCAACGGGCGCGGCGAATTGCGCGTGCTGCATCACCTGCATCAGATCACCCTCGCCGACCTTTGCGGCATAGACGAACAGAAAGCGCGCGTTCTACAGAACACGCGCCAGTTTGTGCAGGGCCGCCCTGCCAATAACGTGCTGCTCACCGGCGCGCGCGGCACCGGCAAATCCTCACTGGTCAAGGCGTTGCTCAACGAATACGCTGCTGAAGGACTGCGCGTGATCGAAGTGGGCAAGGACGGCCTGGCGGATATCCCGGACATCGTGGAACTCGTCGCGGGCCGCCCCGAACGCTTTATCCTGTATTGCGACGACCTTTCCTTCAACGCCGACGAACCGGGCTACCCCGCGCTCAAGGCTGCGCTCGACGGCTCGCTCACCGCGCTGTCCGACAACCTGCTGATCTACGCCACCTCCAACCGCCGCCACCTGATGCCGGAATCCATGCAGGATAATCTCGCCACGAAATATGTCGGCGACGAGATCCACCCGGCCGAAAGTGTCGAAGAAAAAATCTCTCTGTCGGAGCGCTTCGGCCTGTGGGTATCGTTCTATCCGTTCACGCAGGATGACTATCTGGCGATTGCAGCGCACTGGTTGCGCCACTTTGGATTGTCAGGCGAACTGGATGCAGCCACGCGGCATGCGGCGCTGCAATGGAGCATCCAGCGCGGCTCGCGCAGCGGGCGGGTGGCGTGGCAGTTTGCCAGGGATTGGGCAGGACGAAAATAGTATTGGGGGTAGCCCCTGCGGTGGGCAAAAGTTGAACTTATAGCTGCTGGATGCTATCGTTGCCGCCCCGCTTTTGACATAAAGGCCAATGGAAATCAGACTCCACCCTCATGCCTTGGAACGCCTTGCCGAAAGGGGTGCGAATGAACAATAAGTTCGGGCGACGCTGGAGGGTGGCGAGCGGTTTCCCGCCAAGTATGGCCGCACCGGATTTCGCCGGAATTTTTCCTTTGACGGGGAATGGAACGGCAAGCACTATGCCGTCAAGCAAATCGAGGCTTACGCCGTGGAAGAAAGCGGCTGGCTGGTCATCACCGTAATCGTCAGATTTTTCTGACGGGAGACGAACATGAAACTGAGCTACGACCCGAAATACAACATCGCATACCTGCGTTTCCACGAAAAGCGCGGCACGGTCACGACCATCAAGATCAGCGATGAAATGAATGTTGATGTTGCGCCGGATGGCACCGTCTATGGCATCGAACTGCTCAACGCCAACGAACAACTCACCGAAGACCATGGCAGCCTTATCCTCGAAACCTCAGGCAAGCACCGTGAAATTGCGCTGGTGGGCTGAAGCCTGATGACAATGTTGTAATGCAAGACCTGATAAACATATAGCCCGATAGGCCGGCCTCCCCGAAAGAGTTGTATCGTTTGGATTGCGATTCAAACAACAACCCATAACGAGGAGACCGAAATGGAACTATACGCGGGGATAGACTTG
>JBAUUR010000175.1:0-4412 GCA_049582805.1 Gallionellaceae bacterium
GGTAACCAAGAGGCTGGCTGCGGTTAACAGGTGGCTGCCGCTTCGAGGTCGCGGGTAATGGGCGTGGTGGAGTCTTGAGCGTCCACCACCGCGATGGTGGTCATGTTCACGATTTCTTCCACTTCCACGCCCGGCTGTAGCAGGTGAACCGGCTTGGCCATGCCCATGAGGATTGGCCCCACCGCCTGGGCTCCGCCCACACTCATCAGCAGTTTGCAGGCGATGTTGCACGCTTCCAAGTCGGGGAAGATCAGGACATTGGCGCCGCCCTGCAGCGGCGAGAACGGGAAGGCGGCTTCCAGTTTCTTGGCACTGACCGCGATATCAGCTTGCAATTCGCCATCGATGATGAGCGTCGGATCGGCATAGCGGGCCAATTCCGTCGCCCGCCGTATCTTGTCGCACAGCGGATGCTTGGTGCTGCCGAAACTGGAGAAGGACAACATGGCCACGCGTGGCTCCACATCGAAGCGCCGTGCCTCCTGGGCTGCGCAGAGAGCGATCTCGGCCAGGTCCTCGGGGGTGGGCTCGATGTTAACCGTGGCATCGGCCAGGAAGTACAGATCGCCCTTGCGGGTGATGATGAGAAATACGCCCGATACTTTGTGGATGCCTTCACGCACCCCAATCACCTGGAGCGCCGGCCGAATCGTATCGGGATAGTTCTGGGTCACGCCGGAGACGAGCGCGTCGGCGTCACCCATGCGGACCATCATCGAGCCGAAGATGTTGTGATCGTTTATCAGCTTATCTGCGGAGCCCAGTGAGACACCGCGACGCTGCCGCAGGCGATACAACTCGCGGACATACTCCTGCCGCCGCGGAGCCGTCTCCGGTTCCATGATCGTGATCCCGTCGAGCGGCAGCCCCAACTCCGCCGCCGTGCGCCGGATCTCATCGGCGCGGCCCAGCAGAATCGGAACGGCAATGTTCTCCTCGATCAGGACGTGGCAGGCGCGCAGGATCTTCTGGTGCGCGCCCTCCGGGAAAACGACGCGCTTCGGATGCGCCTGTGCCTTGTGAATCATAAAGCGCATCACCTCGTGCGCCTTGCCCAACCGCTTCTCCAGTTGCTCGCGGTATTCAGCCATATCCACCGGAATTTGCGCCACGCCGGTGTCCATGGCGGCCTTCGCAACCGCTGATGCCTCCCAAACCAGTACGCGCGGATCAAACGGCTTGGGAATGATGTAGTCAACGCCGAACTTCAGGGTTTCCACGCCATAGGCGCGACATACCGAGTCGGGAACATCTTCTTTCGCGAGCGCAGCCAGCGCGTGCGTTGCCGCCAGCTTCATTTCTTCATTGATGGTGGTGGCGTGCACATCCAGAGCGCCGCGGAAGATGAATGGGAATCCCAGAACGTTGTTGACCTGGTTGGGATAATCGGAGCGCCCGGTCGCCATGATGATGTCGTCACGGACCGCACGGGCTTCCTCGTACGTGATCTCCGGATCGGGATTTGCCATGGCGAACACCACCGGGCGCGGGGCCAGGGAGGCGATCATCTCCGGCGTGAATGCGCCCTTAACGGAAAGTCCGAGCAGCACATCGGCACCTTGGGCGGCCTCGGCAAGAGTCCGCATCGGCGTGTCTTTCGCGAAGCGCTCCTTGTAAGGATTCATTCCCTCCTTGCGGCCCTTGTAGATGACGCCTTTGGTGTCAGCCAGGGTAATGTTCTCGCGCTTCACGCCCATGCACACATAGTGCTCGGCGCAGGCGATGCCGGCAGCACCGGCGCCGTTGACAACTATCTTGATCTGGTCCATGCGCTTGCCCGTCAGTTCCACCGCGTTCGCCAGCGCCGCGCCGGAGATAATGGCCGTACCGTGCTGGTCGTCATGGAAGACGGGGATCTTCATCGTCTTCTTGAGCGTCTCCTCGATGTAAAAGCACTCCGGCGCTTTGATGTCTTCCAGGTTGATGCCGCCGAAGGTGGGCTCCAGCAACTGGCAGGTCTTGATGATCTCGTCGGGATTATGAGTATTCAGTTCGATGTCGAAGACGTCGATGTCGGCAAACCGCTTGAACAGGACACCTTTGCCTTCCATGACCGGTTTGCCGGCCAGGGCCCCGATGTCGCCCAGTCCCAGCACCGCGGTCCCGTTGGTTACCACCGCGACCAGATTGCCCTTGGCGGTGTACTTGAATACATCCTGCGGGTTCTTCTCGATCTCCAGGCAGGGATCAGCCACGCCGGGTGTGTAGGCGAGACTGAGATCGCGTTGCGTAAGACAAGGCTTGGTGGAAACGACCTCTATTTTTCCCGGCCGTGATCCAAAGTGGTAGTCGAGAGCATCCTGCTTAGTAATTGCCATGACGGCCTCCGAATGAATGAACGTAAGATTGCGCGTGTGGGAACCACAGCTCCGGCGCCATTACGGCCCGCAAAGCTTAGCAACGGAGCGGCAGGCATTAGTAAATTGGCGGTAACGATGCGCCTTTGAAGTGGACCCACACAAATTCTCAAGAGCCGGAAGAGGCTCTCTGCAACTTAAGCATGGGCCTGTTCCGGCTCACGGAAAAGTGCGAAGGTCACACCGGATTGTGAGGCAAGACACAAACGGTGGATAGTCAACAGTGGATAGTGGATAGATGGAACCCAATGCGCCTCCAAAGATTGACGTGAGAAAGACGCCGCTACGCAGCTATCGGGAACTTGTGGTTTGGCAAAAAGCAGTCGCCTTGGTAATCGACGTGTATTCAATCACCAAGGGGTTTCCACGCGATGAGATCTACGGTCTGACAAGCCAACTGCGGAGGTCGGCCGTATCCATTCCGAGCAATGTCGCCGAGGGACAAGGTCGGGCGACCAAGGGCGAGTTTATTCAGTTTCTGTGCCATGCTCGGGGATCACTTTTTGAGTTGGAAACTCAGATCGTCATTGCAAAAGCGCTGGGCTACATTGCTCTGGAGGTAGAGGAGCAAGTAACGACGCGGATAACCGAAGTGGCACGCATCCTGAATGGCTTGCTCACGTCGCTCGGAATCGCGAGCCGCAAGAGCTAGTGGATAGTGGCGAGTGGAATAGTGGATAGTGGCTGGCGTCACTGGCAATCTTGCGGCACTAACCACTAACCACTAACCACAACTGTCCGGTCATAAGTTGAACAGATCCATTTGGTTGCAAGAGCGCTCGATTTCGGTTGTTGAGTGAATTCGCGAAAAAGCCTGTAAAAGTGGCATTTTTTCGAACAAACTGAGGCTCAGAATTTGTGCCATGGGATAGAGGCTGAGTTCCAGTCCCAGGCGCTTGCGAACAATCGCCACCAGCACGTACACGGAAATGGCGATCCAGATTTGCGTCTTCACCGCGTTGGGCGAGAGGCCGTAAAACTTCTTGATACGCAGATGTTGTTTGATCCATTTGAAAAACAGCTCGACCTGCCAGCGGCACTTGTAAAGTTGCGCGATGGTCAGGCTGGGCAGCAGAAAATTGTTGGTTAAGAAAACCAGGTTCTTCTCGCACTGCACATCGTGGTAGCGAATGCGGCGCAGCGGATCGGGATAGCACTTGGCCGGATAAAAACTTTGCAGGCGAATGGTTTGATCGCAACGCAAGCCGGTGCTCTTGTCGATGGGATGCGAACCCAGCCGATGGAAGCAGAAGTCTTTGCGGGCGCGGATGATGAAGAAGGCCAGGGCCTGGTGCAGAACATGCAGCCGCTGGAAATCCAGGTAGGCTCGGTCCATGATGTAGATGGAACCGGGTTCGATCAGCAACTGGTCGAGCATGTGAATCTCGTGGATTTTCGCGGGCGCCACGCGGATAAAGGCCGGAATATTGCCATGCAAATCGAGCAAGGTGTGCATCTTCACGGCCGCGTTCTGGGGGCGATAACGCGCCCACGGGAACAGCGCCAGGCAGAGATCGATGGTGGTGCAATCCAGCGCGTAGGCGGTCTGCTGCAACTCCACCCCGAAACTTTCGTGGGCGTACAGCTGACGTGCGGTGGCGATCAGAACTTGCGCCAGGTCGGCATAAATGCGCCAGTCGCGCAGCTCGTTGGCATCGGCCAAGGTGCTGCGTGCGACCGCGCCTCGCACCCCCGCATGGTAGAGCCGCGGCCCCAAGGCACGCAGGCAGGTCTCGATATCGCGCAGGCTCTCGCGATAGGTAAGCTGGGCAAATGCCATGCACAGGAATTGGTCCCAGCAGGAAAAACTGGTGACCTTGTAGTTGCCCTGATAGCGCTCTACGCAACGGCGAAACTCGTGCGCGGGAATGAAATCCATCAACTGCGCGAACACGGTCTGACCGAGATTCATGGGCCACGCCCTCCCCGGATGCGGGGAAAGCATGGCTGTAAGCGCCAGAGAAATTCAAATCGAAAACGCTCCTACTCACTGATAAGTTCATTTATGAACCGTAGTTACGCGAAAACCGCAACTCAATGACCGGACAGTTGTGG
>JBAUUR010000176.1:0-12999 GCA_049582805.1 Gallionellaceae bacterium
AGAGAAAAGAGTGAATTTCCGTGGTCACTTTACCCCTCCCGGTGATCTGAAAATCGACTGTAGGGCTTTCTGAGAGGTCAAAAATTTTCCACATTTGCAAACATCGAGAATTTCAACAAACTGCTAATGCCGTTTCTTCGGCACAAGGAGGTCGGTGATCGTCCCTTCCGCCATCTCAGCGGCGAAGCACAGGGTTTCCGACAGCGTTGGATGCGGGTGGATGGAAAGCCCGATATCTGCCATATCCGCACCCATTTCCAGTGCCAGCACTGCTTCGGCGATCAGTTCCCCCGCATTGACACCAACGATGGACATGCCGATGATGCGGCGTGTTGTCGGATCGAGCAATATTTTTGTCGCGCCGTCTTCGCGCCCAATGGAAAGTGCGCGACCGGATGCCGCCCACGGAAAGCTGGCTTTCTCATAGGCGGCGCCCTGTGCCTTGGCCTGAGTCTCGGTCAATCCCATCCAGGCAATTTCCGGATCGGTATAGGCTACAGAAGGAATCGTCATCGGCTCAAAGAACACCTTGTGTCCGGCGATGGCTTCCGCTGCGACCTTGCCTTCATGCACCGCCTTGTGCGCCAGCATCGGATCGCCGACGATGTCGCCGATGGCATAAATGTGCGGCACATTGGTACGCATTTGTTTGTCCACCGGGATGAAGCCACGCTCGTTGACGATCAGGCCCGCCGCTTCGGCGTTGATCTCGCGCCCGTTCGGACGACGGCCCACGGCCATCAGCACCCGGTCGTAGAGTTGCGGTTCGGGCGCCTGCTCGCCTTCGAAGGTGACTTGCAGACCCTTCTTCTGCGCCGCGATCCTGGTGACCCTGGTCTTCAGGTAAATCGCTTCATAGCGTTTCGCGATACGGGCATGCAGCGGCTTGACCATATCCTTGTCCGCGCCAGGCATGAGCTGATCCATCAATTCGACTACGGAGATCTTCGAGCCGAGCGCTTCGTACACCGTCGCCATTTCCAGACCGATGATACCGCCGCCGATGATCAGCATGCGCCCGGGCACATCCTGCAGCGCCAGCGCAGCAGTGGAGTCGATGATGCGCGGATCGTCGTAGGGGAAGCCGGGGATGCGTGCGACGCTGGAGCCTGCGGCGACGATGGCGTGGTCAAAGGTAACGATCTTCTCGCCTTCGGCGGTCTGCACCGCGAACGAATTGGGCGAGGTGAACCTGGCAATTCCGCGTACCACCTGAACCTTGCGTTGTTTGGCGAGTCCGGCGAGTCCGCCGGTGAGCCTGCCAACGACGCTTTCCTTCCAGGAACGAATCTGGTCGATGTCTATCTTCGGTTTGCCGAACGTCACGCCGTGATGCGACACATCTTCTGCTTCGGTGATGACCTTCGCGACATGCAGCAGCGCCTTCGAGGGAATGCAGCCGACGTTGAGACATACGCCGCCCAGAGTAGCGTGCTTCTCGATCAGCACCACCTGCTTGCCCAAATCCGCCGCACGGAATGCGGCAGTGTAGCCGCCCGGGCCTGCGCCGAGCACGGCGACTTCGGCGTGTATATCGCCTTTCGCAACCTTGGAGGCGGCCGCCGGTGCAACCTGTGGGGCGGCGGGAGCGGGCGCTTGTGGCGCGGTTGCGCTGGCTACGGGTGCGCCGGTGTCGGGCGCAGGAGCGTTTGTTGCTGAAATGCTTTCCAGCATCAGGATCACACTGCCCGCGCTGACCTTGTCGCCCACCTTGACTTTTAACGCTTTCACCACGCCGGCGGCAGGCGCAGGGACGTCCATGGTTGCCTTGTCGGTCTCCAGCGTAATCAGAGATTGCTCTGGTTCAACCGTGTCACCCGCCTTTACCATCACTTCAATGATGGCGACATCCTTGAAATCGCCGATATCCGGCACTGTGATTGCGATGGACTGGTTCATGTTCATTCTTTCCTGGTGATTCATATAGACCTGGCCGGGCCGGTGACTCAGGTTCTGACTTGCCCGCTGCCGAGCACGATGAATTTCTGCGAGGTCAGGCCCTCCAGCCCCACCGGACCACGTGCGTGAATTTTGTCAGTGGATATCCCGATTTCCGCGCCCAGTCCATATTCAAAACCATCGGCAAAACGAGTCGAAGCGTTCACCATGACGCTGCTCGAGTCGACTTCGCGCAAAAAGCGCATTGCCCTGGTGTAATTCTCCGTCACGATACTGTCGGTGTGTTGCGAACTGTAAGTATTGATGTGATCGATGGCTTCGTCCAGCCCGTTTACCACGCGTACGCTCAATATTGGCGCAAGGTATTCGGTGTGCCAGTCTTCTTCCGTGGCGACCTTCATCCGCGCAACCAGCGCGCGCGCCGCCTCGTCGCCGCGCAGCTCGACCCCCTTATCCAGGTAGATTCTGCACAGGTCGGGCAATACTCTTGCGGCGATCTTCCCGGCAACCAATAAGGTTTCCATCGCATTGCACACGCCATAGCGATGCGTCTTGGCGTTGTCGGCAATGCGGATGGCTTTCTCCAGGTCGGCCTCATCGTCAATATAAACGTGGCAAATGCCGTCCAGATGCTTGATCACCGGAACGCGCGCTTCTGCGGAGATGCGCGCAATCAGCCCCTTGCCGCCGCGCGGCACGATTACGTCGACAAACTCCTGCATGGTGATCAGTTCGCCGACGGCGGCACGGTCGGTGGTGGCGATAACCTGCACGGCCGTTTCCGGAAGGCCGGCGATTTTCAGTCCCTGATGCACGCAAGCCGCAATGGCCTGATTGGAATGTATCGCTTCCGAGCCTCCGCGCAGAATGGCCGCATTGCCCGATTTCAGGCACAGGCCAGCCGCGTCAGCGGTGACGTTGGGGCGCGACTCATAAATGATGCCGATGACGCCTAACGGCACACGCATCCTGCCAACCTGGATGCCGGATGGCCGGTACTTCAAATCGCTGATTTCGCCGATAAGATCGGGCAGTTGCGCAATCTGGCGCAGTCCTTCCGCCATATCCGCTAGCGTCTTCCCGGTAAGCGTCAGGCGGTCTATCGAGGCGGCATCCAGACCCTGGGCTTGCGCGGCAGACAGGTCCTTGGCATTTTCGGAGATAAGCTGGGCGCTGCTGTCCAGAATGGATTTGGCGATGGCCTCCAGTGCCCGGTTCTTCGCGGCGGTGTCGGCCAGCGCCATCCGGCGCGAGGCAGCGCGTGCTTGCCGTCCGACTTGCTGCATATGTGCCTTGATGTCTTCCATGATGTTTGTCGTATAGGGGAAACCGGTCGTGCATTTTACCGCAAGCGGGGTGGTAAAATGCGCCCCTTATTTGAAAGAGCAATTGCATGTCCGACATCCTGAAAAGAATTCTTGCGGCCAAGGCACAGGAAGTCATTGCGGCTAAAGCCTTCCGGTCGCTTGCGCTGTTGCGCAACGAAGCAGAACAATCCTTGCCGGCGCGGGATTTTGTGGGTGCAATCCGAAACAAAATTTCGGCCGGGCTCCCTGCGGTTATCGCTGAAATCAAGAAAGCCAGCCCGAGCAAGGGGATTTTGCGCGCAGATTTTCGCCCGGCGGAGATCGCTGTGAGCTACGCCCGGCACGGCGCTGCCTGTTTGTCGGTGCTGACTGACGGGCAGTTCTTCCAGGGCTCTGCGGAATATCTCAAGCAGGCACGGGCGGCATGTTCGCTTCCGGTGCTGCGCAAGGACTTTATGGTGGATGCCTATCAGGTTTACCAGGCTCGGGTGATGAGTGCGGACGCCATCCTGCTGATCGCTGCAGCGCTGAGCCTGGAACAGATGAAAGAATTCGAAGCATTGGCGCAAAGTCTGGGCATGGCTGTGCTGGTGGAGGTGCATGACGGTAATGAGCTGGATGTGGCGCTTCGTCTCACCACCCCGCTCATCGGCATCAACAACCGCAACCTGCGCACTTTCGAGACCAGTCTTGCAACCACGCTGGATTTGTTGCCGCGCATCCCGCCTGAACGTATTGTGGTGACCGAGAGCGGCATTCTCAAACCGGAAGACGTCGCGCTGATGCGCTCTTGCGCTGTGCACACCTTTCTGGTTGGCGAAGCCTTCATGCGTGCAGCCGATCCCGGAACGGAACTCACCCGGCTGTTCGCTCCTGATGATCAGCAGTAATTCTTCCTGATTCAAATTGCCCCGGTTGGGCAAACTGTTCCCAGATACGCCATTGGCCGAATGCCTTCCTGCGCGGCAGAGTGGTCGAGCGCGAATTGCGGGTGCAAACAGCAACTGATCAGCGCGGCCGCACCTTATTGCAGGGACATGCGCTGGCATACCAGAGGTGACTTCTGCGCGTGTTGAACTCAACCGGTAATGGCAGGAAAGATTACGCGAAATAATGCCCCGCCCAGGGTTGGCCCTTCTGCAATTTCGATGGATGCGTTATGGTTACTGGCGATTTCGCGCACGATGGCCAAGCCAAGTCCACATCCATCAACACCAGATGCGTCGAGCCGGTAAAACCGTTCAAATACTCTTTCACGTTTTTCTTTCGGGATTCCCGGTCCGCAATCTTCAACCTCCCAGCTTGTCTGGTCCGCGCTGCTGCCGCAACGCACCGTAACGACGCCGCCAGAGGGCGTATAGCGAAGGGCATTATCAATCAGATTGTTGGCTAATTCTTCCAGCCAAATGGGGTCTCCCATTACCTTGGCCGCGCTTAACTCAAATCCGAGATCAATATTGCGCGCATAGGCCAGAGGCATCCAGCGTTCTGCCGCATCTCGAGTCAGTTGAGCGAGGTCCACAATCTTCGGTGAACGTATTTGTTGTGGTTCAAGACGGCTCAATGTCAAAAGCTGGTGCGCCAGGTGAGTAATCCTGCGAGTTCCAGTGATAATTCGTTTGATGGATGCGCTCGGATCAGAACAGCCTAACGCTATCTCGGCTTCGGCCTGCAGTGCTGCAATCGGTGTGCGCAACTGGTGCGACGCATCGGCGACAAAACGACGGTTAGCGTCAAGCGAGGTTGACAGACGGGCCAACAATTCATTTACCTCTTTAAATATGGGATATATCTCTTCCGGGATACCTTCCAGGGGCAGCTGGGCAAGATCAGAATGAGTTCGCCGCACCAGTTCATCCCGCAGGGGCTGAATGGACGCCAATCCATGGCGGACGCTTCTGCGTATCATGAGAATAGCCGTGACAATCAGCATACCTTCGGGCAACAGCATGACCAGCAAAATTTCATTTACCAGCATGTCGCGCTTCAATTTTGTTTCGGCTGAAAGAACGGTAAAGGAAGTGCCCCGGGTTTCCTCCGACAACGCTGCGATACGCAACGGTTTGCCTTTGAACCAACCGTTGTAATAGGGGTCATCATTGTTAAATGGCTGGACGGGACGCGGCAAACCAGTATCGCCTGCTACCCACGCTCCATTGGAATCTACCACCTCGTAAAATTCTTCGTCGTAAGTATCGGTAAGCAGGATTTCCTTGGCGACTTTGGGTAATTGCAGATGCAGGCGGCCATCAACGACTTCCACATGAGCGGCAATAGCCAGGGCGGAGTCCATGAGCGCCCGGTCATAAGCCAATGTCGCTGCTTGGTGTGCGACAAAATATGCCACACCACCTCCCAGAAGAAGGACTGCCGCCGTTAGCGGCAGCAGCTCCCGCAGCAGCCTATGCGCAAGGCTGGGCTTTTTAATTCTCATCACTTTCAAGGCTATAACCCAGGCCACGTATGGTTCGAATAATCACCCCGGACCCTTCCAGTTTGGCGCGTAGCCTGGAAATTACCTTTTCTACGGCGTTTACTGAATTTATGTCGTCTTCCCAGCCATAAAGTGCCTGCAATAGCTGCTCCTTGGTGACAATGCGCCGAGCGCGGATAGCGATGTACTCCAGTGCCCCCATTTCCTTGGAGCTTAACTCAAGCGGTCGATCACTCAGCAGGGCGCGGCGACCAACAGTATCGATACGCAAAGCGCCTATGCTTATTTCCGGGTCGGCAATGCCATGGCTACGGCGGATTAGGGACCGAATCCGGGCTTCCAGTTCGTCCAGGACAATGGGTTTGACCACATAGTCGTCCGCCCCCAGGTCAAGAAGGCGGATACGTTCATCCACTGCCTCACGTGCGGACATTATAAGAACAGGCACGAATTTGCCGGATGCACGCAAACGGCGCAGCACGTCGGCTCCATCCGTATCCGGCAAGCCGAGATCCAACAGCACAACATCATAGTCTTGGCCAAGAAGCCAACTATCCGCTTCACTGCCATTGTTAGCCCAATCGACTACGTACCCCTTCTGCTGGAGAGCACGGCAAATTACGTCGGCCAGGGGACGGTTGTCTTCAACCAGCAACAGGCGCATGTGTGGTCAGGAAATGGTCAGCAAGAGGCTTCATGATACCAGCATGAATTATGAAACGATACTAACTCTGGACCAGGCAACGGCATTCTTTAATTGTGATTTTCTTAGTACCCAACGCCCGAAAAAGTTCTGATCGTAGCAACAGAGTTAACTTGGTCCCACTGCTGATTTTGGCAGCCTTGACAGGTTGTGCTGCAGGCCCGGATTTCAAGCAACCCCCTGCGCCAGTCGCTAATGGTTATGCGCCTGATGGCCATATTCCGGGGGCAACCGCATCTGCTCCGGTGCCAGCCGGTGAATCGCAACGATTCGACCCGGCACTGGATATTCCATTTGACTGGTGGACAGTATTTCAGTCGCCACAACTCAATTCCTTGATCAAGCGCGCGTTCAGCGCCAATCCCAATATTGAATCAGCCCGGGCCGCCTTGCGTCAGGCGCAGGAATTTGTGGTGGCGCAAGAAGGTTTTTTCTACCCATCAGTCGGCGCCAGCTATACGCCATCAAGAAACAAATTGGCTGGCAACATGAGCAGCAACGCTCCCGGCATTCAGGGTAATGGCGAAATAATTCAGGCGCCCCCCGGGTCTGCGAGTCCGGTCTATTACAACTTCCACATCGCACAATTGACCGTTGGTTACGTACCGGATGTATTCGGTCTAAACCGCAGGCAAGTGGAGTCGGCCGAAGCGCAGGCAGCTGCACAAAAACTGCAACTTGAGGCAACCTATATCACGCTGGCTTCCAATGTGGTTGCCGCCGCATTGCAGGAAGCCTCCGTCCGTGCCCAGCTTGCGGCAATGGCCAGAATTGTCGATATCAACAAAGAAACGCTGGTCATTCTGCGCAATCAGTCGAAACTCGGATACGTGTCCGGCATGGAGGTCGCGACACAGGAAGCCGCGCTGGCTTCGGCAGAACAAACACTCATTCCTTTACAAAAACAACTCGAACAAACGCGCGACCTGATCCGTGTCCTGGCGGGGAATTATCCCAATGAAGATGTTGAGGAAAAATTTGAATTGGCGTCTTTTCATTTGCCACAGGAGCTCCCGCTCAGTCTGCCGTCCAAAATTGTCGAGCAGCGCCCGGATGTCCGCGCCGCCGAAGAACAACTGCATTTCGCCAGCGCCCAGGCAGGCGTAGCTGTCGCCAACAGGTTGCCGCAATTTGCTGTTACCGCCGACCTGGGAGGCATGGCCTCAACCCCAGGCTGGATGTTCCGCGCGGGCGGCGGGTTTTTCAACCTGGCTGCCAGTGTGAGCCAGACTATTTTTGATGGGGGTACGTTGCGCGCCAAATCACGTGCCGCGGAGCAGGCGCTGATCCAGGCCGGGGCGCAATATCGCAGCACAGTGATGGCTGCCCTGCAAAATGTCGCTGATACGCTGTACACCATCCAGTCTGACGCCAATGCCCTTAAGGCAGCTGCCTCGGCCGCACAGGCCGCGCGGACTGCGCGCGACCTTACCCGCAAGCAGTACGACTTGGGTTATGTCAATTACCAGACACAGCTCGCCGCCGAGCAAAGCTATCTGCAGGCTGCCATCAACCTGACGCAGGCACAAACCAACCGCCTCGGGGATACGGCAGCGCTTTACCAAACCCTGGGAGGCGGCTGGTGGAATCGCCGCGATGTAATGGCAACGCGGGATTCCGAATCCCCTGCCGTACAGCCACATAGCTCGGTACAAGGAGAACCTGCCCGATGATCAATATAAGAAAAATCATTATTTTGATTCTTGTCGCATTGCTGCTGGCAGTTGGGGCGGGATATTGGGGTTGGCGAAAATTTCATGTTCCCCAAATAGAAACGGCCATGGAAAAACCTGCCGCCCACGTTGCGTCCGACACGCTGAGCTTTCCTGCGGACGCGCCTCAGTTGGCATTTATGAGTATAAAGCCGGCAGAGGTTTTTCCTGAACCCGTGACGGAAGCGCTAAATGCTCGCATTGTTTATGACGACAATTATACTGCGCGGGTTTTCTCATCCATCGCCGGTCGGGTGGTCAAGATTGCTGCTGATGCGGGCCAACAGGTCAAGGCGGGTGATCCGTTGCTTTGGATTGATTCGCCGGATTATGCCCAGGCGGCTTCGGATAGCCTGAAGGCAGAGGCCGACCTTTCAAACAAGAAGGAAGTCTATGAGCGTGCCAAGCAACTGTTTGAAGTCCAAGGGCTGGCACGCAGGGATCTCGAATCTGCCGAGGCGGATTGGCGCCAGGCAGAGGCCGAGGCGCAGCGCACAAAAGCGCGCATGGAAAATCTCAGCGGCAACGGATTATCAACTGTAGAAGGCAAATATATTCTGCGAGCGCCGATTGGGGGCGTTATCAGTGAGCGCCAGGTCAATGCCGGCAGCGAAGTCAGACCCGATGCGACCAGCCCGCTGTTCGTCATCACCGACCCGAAGCATGTGTGGGTAATGGCGGATCTGCCCGAACAGCAAATCGACAAAGTCAAGGTGGGACAGCCCATTGCTGTTGAAGTGGACGCTTATCCGAATGAGCTTTTCCCGGGCAAGGTCACGATGATCAGCGAATCGCTGGACCCGGTCATGCGACGCTTGCAGGTTCGTTGCGATGTGGACAATGGTCGGCACAAACTCAGGCCGGAAATGTACGCGCGCATCAGTCCCCTCGTAAATGCCAAATCAAAATTGCCGCGCGTGCCCAATTCCGCGTTGTTCACAGAAGGGCTATACAGCTTCCTTTTTGTCGAGCAGGCGCCCGGCGTCTTGCAGCGCCGTCGCGTAACCCTCGGCATGCAGGATGCCGATGTTACTTACATCAAGGCTGGCTTGCGCGCCGGTGAACGCATAGTAACCAGTGGGGCAATCTTGTTGAACTCGGAATTGAGCGGTAACGACTGATGCTTGAAAAGCTCATTACCTTTGCCCTGCAGCAACGCGTGTTCGTGGTGGCAGGGGCATTCGTGATTCTGATCGCAGGCTGGCGAGCCATCGAAAATTTGCCGGTGGAAGCTTTCCCGGATGTGCAGGACGTTCAGGTGCAGATAGACACGCTGGTTCCCGGACAGGCGCCCGAAGAAGTGGAGCGCAGCGTTACCCTGCCGATAGAACGCGAGATGAGCGGAATACCGCACATGACCCAGTTGCGCTCGGTATCCCTTACCGGGCTGTCCGAAGTCATTCTCACCTTTGCGGATAATACGGATGACTATTTTGCGCGCCAGCAGGTAATGGAAAATTTGCAGAACGTCAACTTCCCGCCGGGCATACAGCCCAGTCTTGCGCCGCTTACCAATGCTGTCGGCGAGGTGTATCGCTATGTGCTGGATGCCCCGGCCAGCATGCCGCTCAATGAAGTGCGTGCACTGCAGGACTGGATATTGCGCCCCGCACTGCGTCAGGTGCCCGGTGTGGCAGACGTGGTGAGCTTTGGCGGTACTATCAAGGAATATCAGGTGCGCGTCGATCCTGCGCTGCTGCACAAATTCAATGTGACCCTGAGCCAGGTTGCACAGGCGCTGGGTGCGAATAGCAGCAACACCGGCGGCGGCATCCTGAAACGGGGTGATGAAGCGCTGGTGGTGCGCAGCATCGGGATCTTCCAGAGCGTTCAAGACATTGCGCGTGTGGTGGTGACGGCCCAGGGGGGGAAGACCGTATTGGTGGGCGACATTGGTGAGGTCGCGATTGGCGACCGTCCGCGTTCGGGCATCGTGGCGTTTAACGACCGCGACAATGTGGTCGAGGGCATTGTGGACATGATCAAGGGGCAAAACGCCACTCAAGTCGTGGAGGCACTGAAGGAAAAGTTACAACAGACCAGCCTCAAGCTCCCGCCGGGGGTGCACATCGTTCCGTACTACGACCGAACCGATCTGGTGCGGCATACCGTACACACGGTTTCCGAAAACCTGATCGTCGGCGCACTGCTGGTGCTATCCATCCTGATTATCTTTTTGCGCAACTGGTATGCGGCATTGGCGGTTGCAGTCATCATTCCATTGTCACTGTTGTTCGCCTTCATACTGATGGATGCACGCGGGGTATCAGCCAATCTGATTTCTTTGGGGACAGTGGACTTCGGCATCATCATTGACAGCGCCGTGGTACTGGTTGAAGCACTGATGGTCAGGCTTGCCCTGGCTAAAATGGATGGGTCTCCGAATCATCAGACCTTTGGGTGGCGCATTCATCTGATCAAGCAGACCAGCATCGAGCTGGGACATCCGATCCTGTTTTCCAAGGCCATCATCATCCTGGCATTCTTGCCCATCTTCACTTTTCAGCGTGTGGAAGGAAAGATTTTTTCGCCCATGGCCTTTACCCTGAGTTTCGCCCTGCTCGGTGCGATTCTGCTGACCCTGACGTTGGTACCGGCATTGCTGAGTTACGTAGTGAAGAACAAGGACATGGCGGAAAAGCACAGCGACTGGATGCACAAATTGCAGGTGCATTACCATAACCTGCTGCTATGGGCGGAGACGCGACGAAAGCGCATCGTAGCGGCATCTGTCGGATTGCTGGGTGTGGCACTGATCGGCGCTCCATTTTTGGGCAGTGAATTCCTGCCCATGCTGGACGAAGGCAACATCTGGCTGACCATCACACTGCCGCCCGCCACCGTGCTGGACAAGACCAAGGAAATCGAGGGCCAGGTTCGCGCCATTCTCAGGTCTTACCCCGAAGTGAAAACTGTCATCTCGCAGGTTGGGCGTCCCGATGACGGCACCGATCCGAAAGGTCCGAACAACATGGAAATCATGGCGGACCTCAATCCGCGTGACACCTGGCGCTTTGCTGACAAAGAAGCGCTGATTGCCGACATGACACGTAAGATTCGCGCTATTCCCGGTGTGCCGACCAACTTTTCGCAGGTCATCCAGGATAATGTGGAAGAAGCTTTATCCGGGGTCAAGGGTGCAATTGCAATCAAGATATTCGGTGCGGACCTGGAAATTCTGGAAAACAAGTCGGTACAGGTCGCCAGCGTGATCGGCAGCATTCGCGGGGCGGCGGACGTGGAAGCGATCAAGGTGGGCGGTCAGACCGAATTGAACATCACCCTCGATCGCAGCCGCATGGCGCGTTATGGCCTCAACATCAACGATGTGAATTCGACCATCCAGACCGCCATGGGAGGCAGCGCCGTAAACTCGTTCTACGAGGGCGAGCGCCTGTTCGATGTCACGCTGCGCCTGGCCGAACCTTACCGTGATGCCGTGGATGATGTCGCCAATCTGTCCGTGCCATTACCGGGCGGGGGAACATTGCCTCTCAGTGCGATTGCAAATATCGAAGTACGTCAGGGCGCGGCACGGGTCGGACGCGAGGCGGGAGGCCGTATGGTGGCAGTGAAAGCCAATCTGCTTGGACGCGACCAGGGCAGCTTTGTCGCCGAAGCCATGGCCAAAGTCAATGAGCAGGTGAAATTGCCGCCGGGCTACAGCATGACCTGGGGCGGGCAGTTCGAGAATCAGCAGCGCGCCAACAAGCGCCTCAAGGTCATCGTCCCGCTTTCTGCGTTATTGATTTTTGTGCTGCTGTTCTGGGCTTTCCGCTCCATGCGCAAGGCTTTGCTGGTCATTCTTATGGTGCCGTTTACACTGATCGGCGGTATCGTGGGGCTTGGGTTGGCAGGGTTGCACCTTTCGGTATCCGCCGCAGTTGGCTTTATCGCCGTGGCCGGCATATCAGTGCAGAACGGAGTAATCATGGTCGAACAATTCATGGAAATCATGCGCAACGGCAAGGGCTTGCGTGAGAGCGTGATGGAAGGCGCGGTGGCGCGCCTGCGCCCGATCCTGATGACAGCGCTGATGGCTGGCATCGGCCTGTTGCCTGCGGCTTTGTCGCACGGCATCGGCTCGGAAACGCAACGTCCGTTTGCCGTGGTGATCGTGGGCGGAATCATATCCGCCACGCTGTTTACGCTGTTGCTGTTGCCGCTGCTGTTTCCGATATTTTCGGATGAGACGCGCAACAGGGATAATCAGCCGCTGGTAGATTAATCAGGGCGGATTCTTGCTAATTCTCGGAACATTTGTGACTGAATTCCACACATTTTTGATAGGAGTTGAATTGCACATGCAGACGCGAAGTTGTCTTGGCTATTTGCAGTCTCCTGAAAATTAGCTTCATTTGAACCCAAATAACTGATCAGCCGGTTTCGTATCATCCGGGACTTTTCAATAGGGAATTCGCACGAAATACCTGCGGGTATAAACTTGCGCAGGCAAAGAACCGTCATCAATATGCATACCCGGCATATTCAACGTGCGAATCAGACCTTACTGTAGCACCCCTGGCATTTCGCCTTGACCGTGTTTTCGCTGTGCCCATCATCGCACCCGATATGTGCAAATACGTGCAATGTCTGCACGAAAGTGGTGCGGCATTAACGCGTGCCCCCCATTTAGAAGTACAAATTGCCGTTTTTTTCTAAAGCATGGTATTGGCATGAAACATGCTCAGGATGAACTGTGGATCTTTTTATCACACCCTCAATCTGACAAATGGAGAAAATGCTTATGTTTAAAAATAAATTGATGTTGGCTCTGGCCAGCCTTGGCTCCGTTCCCGCGATAGCCATGGCCGACGCCCCCGCTGATGCTGCCAAGGCGCCAGTCGCAACCTTGAGCCAAATCCTTGACGCTTCCGGTATCACGGCAACCGGTTATGTGGATTTTGGTTATACCAACCTGAACAGCACGGGGCTATTTGTGGG
>JBAUUR010000177.1:0-1891 GCA_049582805.1 Gallionellaceae bacterium
CAGGAGGAGTTCGGATACCTGCCCGCCGACGTGCTGCATCACGTCAGCGAGCGCACCGGCATCCCGACGAGTCGGATGTACGGCGTGATCACCTTCTACTCCCACTTCCACCCGGAGAAGCGCGGACGGCACACGGTTCTCGCCTGCCGGGGCACGGCCTGCCACGTTCGCGGCGGCAAGCGCGTGATCCAGGCCGCGCAGAACTACCTCGGCCTCGCTGACGGCGAGACCCGCGAGGACCTGATGTTCTCCTTCGAGACCGTGGCCTGTCTGGGCGCGTGCGCGTTGTCGCCCGTGGTCGTCGCCGACGGCGTGTACGCGGGGAAGGCGACACCCGAGCGGGTCGAGCAAATGCTCCGCGCGATCGAGGCTGCGGAGTCCTGACCGATGCAGAGCGCGTCCGTCGAGTCTTTCCGTCAGTGGCAGGAGAAGCTCGCCTCCCGGTTGGATCCCGAGGCGAAAGTCGTGACCGTCTGCGGCGACACCAACTGCCGTGCCTTCGGTTCCGAGGGGGTGCGCGAGTGCTTCCAGAAGGAGATCGACCGGCGCGGCCTGCATGACCAGGTGTCGGTGAAGACCACCGGCTGTCCCGGCTTCTGTGAGCAGGGGCCCGTCGTCGTCACGCTGCCCGAGCGGGTGTTCTGCGCCGGCGTGCGATCCGAGGACGTGCCGGAGATCCTCGAGCAGACCGTCCTGAACGGCGAGCCCGTGCAGCGGTTGATCTACGAGGACCCCGTTACCGGCTCCAGGATCGTTCACGACCGCGACCTGCCTTTCTACCGCCAGCAGCAGCGTCACGTACTCCGCCTCAACGGGATCGTCGCCCCCCTCGACCTCGAGGACTACGTCGCGCGCAACGGCTACGGGGCGGCGGCCAAGGCGCTGTCGCAGATGACGCCGGAACAGGTCATAGACGAGGTGCGCAAGGCCGGCTTGCGCGGGCGCGGCGGCGCGGGCTTCCTGACCGGGGTCAAGTGGGGTTTCTGCCGCGAGGCCGAGGGCTCACCGAAATACCTCATCTGCAACGCCGACGAAGGCGACCCCGGGGCCTTCATGGACAGGAGCCTTCTGGAAGGTACGCCGCACGCCATCATCGAAGGGATGATGATCGCGGCGTACGCGATCGGCGCCTCGCACGGGATCATCTACGTCCGCGCCGAGTACCCGACGGCTGTGCGCCACTCCCAGATCGCAGTCGAGCAGGCGCGCGAAGCGGGACTCCTCGGCGACGACATCCTCGGGACCGGTTTCGATTTCGACATCTCCATCCACAAGGGAAGCGGCGCGTTCGTCTGCGGTGAGGAAACGGCCCTGATCGCCTCGCTCGAAGGCCGGCGAGGGATGCCGCGCCCACGCCCGCCCTACCCCGCAGTGAAGGGCTACTGGGGCAAGCCGACCAACATCAACAATGTCGAAACCCTGGCGAACGTCCCGCTCGTCATCCTGAAGGGCAGCGACTGGTATCGCGGTATCGGCACCGAAGGCTCCAAGGGAACGAAGATCTTCGCGCTGGCCGGCCAGGTGAACAACACCGGCCTCGGCGAGGTTCCGATGGGAACCACCCTGCGCGAGATCGTGTTCGGAGTCGGCGGCGGGATCCCGAACGGGCGGCGTTTCAAGGCCGCGCAGATGGGAGGACCGTCGGGCGGATGCGTCCCGGCCCGGTACCTCGATCTGCCGATCGACTACGACACCGTCAAGGAAGCGGGCGCGATCATGGGCTCCGGCGGCATGGTCGTGATGGACGAGTCCACCTGCATGGTAGACATCGCACGGTTCTTCACCGAGTTCGTCATGAACGAGTCCTGCGGCAAGTGCGCGCCATGCCGGATCGGCACCCGGCAGATGCACGACATCCTCGTTCGCATCACCGAGGGCGAGGGTGAGCTGG
>JBAUUR010000178.1:0-1763 GCA_049582805.1 Gallionellaceae bacterium
GTAGAGGTAGAGCGTCCGGCCCTTGCTCGTCGCGAGCACCTTGCCGAGGCTCGTCGAATGAAGGTCGACCGTCGTGCCCGTGCTCACCGAGGCCGCGAACGCGGCGCCGGACGCGACGAGCGTCAGGACGATCGAGGCGGTAACGATTCTCTTCAGCATGCAACTCCTCCTGCGTGGGGTTCGGGGACATCTACGCAGACGAGCGAGCTTTGGTTTGTCGCTGTCTAGACTCGAAGCGATGGACGCGATTGTCGCGGAGGACCTCCACAAGCGGTACAAGGCCGTTCAGGCTCTCGACAGCGTCTCGTTCGCGGTACGCGAGGGCGAGGTCTTCGGACTGCTCGGACCGAACGGCGCCGGAAAGTCGACGACCGTCCGCGTGCTTACGACGCTCACGCGCCCCGACGCTGGGCGTGCCTTCGTCGGCGGGGAGGACGTCGTCGCTCACCCGGCGCGCGTGCGCCGCATGTTCGGCTACGTCGCACAGGACTCCGGGGTCGACTGGGAGGCGACCGGCCGCGAGAACCTCCTGCTGCAGGGGCGGATCCACGGGATGGCCGGCAAGCCGCTTCACGCCCGGGTCGACGAACTGCTCGAGCTCGTAGGCCTGCGCGACGCGGCAGACCGCGTAGCGCGCGGCTATTCCGGCGGGATGAAGCGCCGCCTCGACATCGCGATAGGCATGGTCCACAAGCCGAAGGTGCTCTTCCTCGACGAGCCGACAACGGGCCTCGATCCCGAGGCACGCGCCGCGATGTGGGTCGAGGTCGAGCGGCTCGCGCAGGCCGAGACCCTGACCATCCTCCTCACGACGCACTACCTCGAGGAGGCCGACCGCCTCGCCGAGCGCGTGGCCATCGTCAGCCGCGGCCGCATCGTCGTCGAGGGGACGCCGGAGGAGCTCAAACGGAATCTCCGCGGCGAGTCGGTGAGCGTGGAGCTCTCGGAACAGAACGGGCGGATGGCGGACGCCGAGCGGATCGTCGCCGGCATCGGCAGCGACGTAAAGCTCGACGGCCAACTGCTGCGCACCCGCGTGCCGAACGGCGCGCAGGCGATCCCCGTCATCCTCGGCGCTCTCGACACCGCCGGAATCGGCGTCGCGTCGGTCACGACCGCACGGCCGTCGCTCGACGACGTCTATCTCCACTACACGGGCCGTGACTTCACGAGCGAAGACGAGGGACGGGCGTGAACGTCCAGCTCTTCCGCCAGACCGGTTGGATGGTCGTCCGTCAGGTGCGCAACCTCATGCGGGAGCCGATCTGGATCGCGATGATGCTCATTCAGCCGATGCTCTGGCTGCTGCTCTACGGGCAGTTGTTCAAGCACGTCGGCGCCCAGGGGCACAGCAGCCACTTCCCGTACAAGGAGTTCCTCACGCCCGGCGTGATCGCGATGAACGCGTTCTTCGGGGGCATGTGGTCGGGGATGGCGATGATCAGCGACCTTGATCGCCACGTGATCGACCGCTTCCTCGCGGCGCCAACGGTGCGAGTGGCGATCGTTCTCTCGCAGGTCGTCCGCGCGGCGATCACGGCGATGATCCAGGCTCTGATCCTCCTGCTCGTCGCGCTCGCGATCGGCGTGCACATCTACGGAGGCTTCCTCGGCTGGCTCGTCGTCTTCGCCGGAGCCGCCCTCCTCTCCGCGGTCTTCGCCGGCTTCTCGCACGGGATCGCACTGCTGATGCGCCGCGAGTCGTCGATGATCGCCGCCGCGAACTTCGTCGGAATGCCGCTGATGTTCCTCTCCTCGATCCT
>JBAUUR010000179.1:0-4966 GCA_049582805.1 Gallionellaceae bacterium
AATGTGGAAAATTTTTGACCTCTCAGAAAGCCCTACAGTCGATTTTCAGATCACCGGGAGGGGTAAAGTGACCACGGAAACTCACTCTTTTCTCTGCATGTATGATAATTTCAACAAACTGTTAGAGCCGAATTCTTCCCCCTTGCAGGGGGAAGGGACATTTAGTTCAATGGGCTTATCCGGGATAGACATTCTACCATTGCTGCTTTGTCAACAAACGGGCGATATGGTTTAATCACCGGCATGAAATTCCCCTTCAAAATTATTGCGCTGATCGGCAAGTTCAGGACGCCGGAAATCACCGAGCCATTGCAGCATCTGGCCGCCTTTCTGACCGCAAGGGGCGTGACGGTGGTGGTGGATACGCTTACCGCGGAGAATCTCGGCCCGCATGAGTACCGTGAACTGGGGCTGGCGGAAATGGAAAATGTGGTCGACTTGGCCATTGTACTGGGCGGCGACGGCACCATGTTGAACATCGTGCGCACGCTGGCGCCCTTCGGCATCCCGCTGGTTGGAGTGAATCAGGGCCGGTTGGGTTTTTTGACCGATATTTCGCTGGAAACCATGCTGCAGACCATAACCGCCATGCTGGATGGCGAATTCGTCACCGAGCAGCGCATGCTGCTGGCAACGCGCATTCTGCGCAGCGATAAGGAAGTGTTCAGCTCGCTGGCATTCAATGAGATTGTGGTTCACCGCGACAATGTCAGCAGCATGATCGAATTTGAGGTGCGCATCGACGACGATTATTTGTATTATCAACGCGCCGATGGCCTGATAGTGGCGAGTCCGACCGGCTCAACTGCCTACGCGCTTTCCGCGGGCGGCCCCATCCTGCATCCCAGCCTGGACGTCATTGAACTGGTTCCGGTCTGCCCGCATACCCTGAGCAATCGTCCCATTGTGGTGAAGAGCGACGCGTTGATTACGATCCTGATACACCGCGCCAGCTATGTGCGCGTGCGCTTTGACGGCCATTCCCGTTTTGATTTGCATGACGATGACCGGATAGAAGTGGGCCGCTACCCGAATACGGCATGTCTGCTGCATCCGGTCGGGCATAGTTATTACCATACCTTGCGCGAAAAGCTGCTCTGGAACAAATCATTCTGATGGGTGCCTCCAAAAATCCATATTTGCGAGCATCCGCTGCACGGATTGCCTGCTTACCTCGCTTCATCCCAACTGATAGAACTACTAGCCATTCCACTAAGTCGCCAAAATACGGCGACCAAGTGGCTGGTTATGCTGCGTTGCGTGAAAAATTTCTTGCTTACATATCACTCAATATGCGGTGCTGCAAAACGAAGTTTCAGTGTAGGGTAACCTTTAGGTTAGCCGAAACTAAAATTTTTTTCGCGCCTTGCATTTGGGCGAACTCTGAATTTTTAGAGGCGCCCAAATGTTGAAGTATCTCAGCATTCGCGATTTTGTCATTGTCGATTCCCTCGAGCTCGATTTCTCCCCCGGCTTCACCGCCTTGACCGGCGAAACCGGCGCGGGCAAGTCCATCCTGATTGATGCGCTGTCGCTGGCCCTGGGCGAACGCGGCGATGCGGGCACGGTGCGCAACGGCTGCGAGCGCACCGAGATCAGTGCGGAATTCGACATCGGCGGCTTGCCGCATGTCCGGGATTGGCTGCGCACGCAGGAACTGGACGACGATGAAAGCGCATGTCTGCTGCGGCGGGTGCTGGATACCAATGGACGTTCGCGCGGCTTCATCAACGGGCGCAGCGCGACCATGCAGCAATTGCGCGAGGCGGGTGAGCTGCTGCTCGATATCCACGGCCAGCATGCGCACCAATCCCTGCTGCGCCCGGATGCCCAGCGCGATCTGCTCGACGGCTATGGCGGCCAGGTCAGCGCAGCGCTGACCGTGGCGCAATTGTTTGCTGACTGGCAGGCGCTGCATCGCCGCCGCCTGCAGTTGGAACAGAACGCCGCAGCGGTCGCCGCCGAGCGCGATTTGTTGTCATTCCAGAAGCGCGAGTTGACCAACCTGAATTTCTCCGCAGCCGAATG
This sequence comes from Gallionellaceae bacterium, assembly GCA_049582805.1. GTDB lineage: Bacteria > Pseudomonadota > Gammaproteobacteria > Burkholderiales > Gallionellaceae > CAVXFS01. The sequence continues at coordinate 2,029 of JBAUUR010000179.1, forward strand.
GAGTGAATTGCAGGCCGACTATGCGCGCCTGTCGCACGCAGCCGGCCTGCTGGAAACCGCGCAGTTCGGGATGGAGGTGCTGGGCGAATCCGATACCGCATGCCTGACGCAACTGAACGCGCTGCTGGCGCGCCTGCGTGCCGGTGTGGAATTCGACGCCGGCTTGCGCGACACGCTGACCATGCTGGAAAGCGCGCAGAATGAATTGCAGGAAGCGGTCTATGCGTTGCGCCATTACCAGGAAAAACTGGATATCAATCCCGAGCTGCTGCGCGAGCAGGAACGGCGCATCGCCGACATCGTGGACATGGCGCGCAAATATCGCGTGGCGCCGGAACAGTTGCCGGAAGCCGTGCAGCGCATCGCCGCGCGCCTCTCGGAGCTGGGCGGCGACGCCGACCCGGATGCACTGGCGCAGCAGGAAGCGGCGGCGCTGGAAAGCTACCGCGGCGCAGCGCAAAAGCTGAGTGCCGCGCGCCACCAGGCTGCGCAGAAGCTGTCGCGGGAAATCAGCGCCGCGATGCAGAATCTGGCGATGCAGGGCGGCAGTTTTGCCGTAGCCCTGACGCCGTTGTCCGAGGGCAATGCTCACGGGCTGGAGACGATTGAATTTCAGGTTGCGGCCAATCCCGGTTCACCCTTGCGCAGTCTGGCGAAAGTCGCTTCCGGCGGAGAACTGTCGCGTATCAGCCTGGCAATCCAGGTCGCCGCGATGCAGGCGGCCGCGGTGCCAACGCTGATTTTCGACGAGGTGGACAGCGGCATAGGCGGGAGGGTGGCAGAGATCGTCGGGCAATTGCTCAAACGTCTGGGACGGCGCCACCAGGTGATGTGCGTGACGCATTTGCCGCAGGTTGCGGCGTCGGCGGATGTGCAATGGCGGGTGAGCAAATCGGAGCGGGATGGTTCCACCTTGAGCCGCATCCTTGTGCTCACGCCGGACGAGCGTGTCGAGGAAATCGCCCGCATGCTGGGCGGGACGAAAATCACCGCGACCACGCGCAAGCATGCGGCGGAAATGTTATCAGGGTGTTGAAAAACTACTGCGAGGCGATGATGCCGTGTTGGAAACCATCGAAAAATGCTCATTTACTTTGTGTAAACTCCGCTTTTTCGCCGATTTCCGCCTTGCCTGATCGCCTCTCGCTACGTTTTTCAACACCCTGTTAGGTGCGGACGCTTGATGTATCATGTGCGCGTTTTGTAACAGGCTAACCTTCAATGCGGTTCAAATTCGTCATTATTTCCGTCATGCTCGCTTCCTGCAGCGAGATGGGCATGCCCAAGCTGTTTGTGCTGAGTTCATACCAGATACCGGTGCGGCAAGGCAACCTGATCACGCCGGCAATGCTGGAGAAGGTCAGGATCGGCATGCCGGGCTCACAAGTGCACGCCATACTTGGCACGCCGCTGATCCAGGATCCTTTTCATGCCGGCCGCTGGGACTATGTGTATTACTTGAAGCAGGGCGACAAGGTGCTGGATAAGCAACGGCTGACGCTGTTTTTCGAGAACGACAAGTTGGCCCGCATCGATGACAGCAACATGCCCAGGCAAGCACCGGAGACCGGGCACGATGCCCGCGAGAAGGAAAAATAGGCATGAGCAAAATAAAAGTGGCGATAGCCGGAAGCACCGGCCGCATGGGCAAGGCGTTGCTCGAAGCGATGGCCGGATCGGATGATCTGGCGCTGCACGCGGCGCTGGAGCATGAATCCAGTCCGCACCACGGGAAAGATGTCGCCGAGTTCGGCGGCGAGCGCGGAGTTCCGATTCGATCCGATGCGGGCGTCGCGCTGCAAGGCGCGGATGTATTGATCGACTTCACCCAGCCCGACGGCACGATGCGCCATCTGGAGATTTGCCGGCGCCTCGGCGTGAATATGGTGGTCGGCACCACCGGATTGTCAGCGCAGCAAAAGGCGCAACTGGGTGCCGCGGCGCAGAATGTCGGCATCGTGTTCGCGCCCAACATGAGCGTGGGCGTGAACCTTATCTTCAAATTGCTGGAAACCGCCTCGCGCGTGCTGGCGCAGGGCTACGACATCGAGATCATCGAGGCGCATCATCGCCACAAGGTGGACGCGCCTTCCGGCACCGCGCTCGGCATGGGTGAAGTGGTCGCGCGGACGCTGGGCCGCGACCTGGCGCAATGCGCGGTGTATGGGCGCCAGGGCGTCACCGGCGAGCGCGATCCATCCACCATCGGCTTCGCCACCGTGCGCGGCGGCGACATCGTCGGCGACCATACCGTGCTGTTCGCCGGCACCGGCGAGCGCATCGAGATTACCCACAAAGCCAGCAGCCGCGCCACCTTTGCGCTCGGCGCCTTGCGCGCCGCGCGTTTCCTGCACACCCATCCGGCTGGCATGTACGACATGCAGGATGTGCTGGGGCTGAAATAGTTCGTCATTCCCGCGCAGGCGGGAATCCAGTTGCTGGAACACTTCCCGCGTAGCGGGACAACATCTTGGTCTGTCGCTTCGCGAGTTTTCGATTTTGCTGGATTCCCGCCTGCGCGGGAATGACAGACATGGAGTGTTGTAAGGATGGACTGGAAAATCCTCGCTACTGTTTTCATCTTCTTCAGCATCGGCCTGTGAACCTTGTGGAAGGCGTGATTCAGCAGCAGTAAATTGTTAAGGACAGTGCATGGCCCAGCCAGACAGCAACAAATCCCTCGAATCCTGGATCTGGGATGCCGCCTGCATTGCCGCCCACAATCGAAACGCAGCCCGTTTCGTTAGGCGCAGGCCTAAGGTCAAGGGCGCGCAGCTGCGAAATACCATCGTTAACTTACGCAATTAAACACTAGCAGTTTGTTGAAATTCTCGATGTTTGCAAATGTGGAAAATTTTTGACCTCTCAGAAAGCCCTACAGTCGATTTTCAGATCACCGGGAGGGGTAAAGTGACCACGGAAATTCACTCTTTTCTCT
>JBAUUR010000180.1:0-4123 GCA_049582805.1 Gallionellaceae bacterium
AATGTGGAAAATTTTTGACCTCTCAGAAAGCCCTACAGTCGATTTTCAGATCACCGGGAGGGGTAAAGTGACCACGGAAACTCACTCTTTTCTCTGCATGTATGATAATTTCAACAAACTGCTAATCGCCATAATTCCACCGCAATGACCCATACCTACTGGCTAGTTTTCGCCATTATTCCGCCATAATTCCGCCATTAGTCCGCCTTAATTTATCCACTGGAAAAATCGTAGGATCGTACGCCATCTTTAACGCGCCGGAAGGCAGAAAGGTGGTCCCCAAATGGTAGTTCCCATAAATCAAAGCTGCACTGCGCCGACACTGGCAACAGTTCCTGCGCACGGCCAGCAAACCAGAACAGTACTGATACGCCGCAAGGAAGTCGAGCGACTGACTTCCTTATCACGCTCGCGCATATATGTATTAATGGCTGAAGGCAAGTTTCCAAAACCTATACGCCTAGGTGCAATGTCAGTCGCTTGGGTCCTGGCAGAAATTCATGAATGGATTGCATCGCGCATCGCCGATTGTCGCGGGACAGACGGAGGTGTGCAATGAACCCCAAGCAACTTGCCCAACGCACTGAAGACGATGAGTTAGATGATTTGCTCGGGGAACTGGCTGGCGAGTCAATCCCGACCATTCTGAAAGTACGTCCAAATAAGAGAGGGCATATAAATCTCGGCCCAATAGAAATAATGATCCTGCGGAATGCCATCTCGAACATCGCCAGCGTTCAGGCTGAAACAGGCGCGACTCTGGCGGCTTTGGCGCACGCCTTCAGAGCTGTCCAATATGAAGGGCATATTTCTAGCAACGACGCGAGCGCATTTTCCGTTGTCGCCAGCGCCCAAGCTGAGCGAGCACATAGCAACGTTGCGAAACTCTATGCGCTCGTTAATTAACAAACGCCTCGCCCAGAGTGGCGAGGCAACCTGAATTAGGAGTTTGAAATGGAACTGATTATTAATGTAGTACAAGGTTGCCAGGCAACTGAATTGTTTCACACAAAAACAACCTGGGAAGAAATGAAAATGGCATTCAAAGAGCTTAATTGCAAGAGTGAAATGACTATGCATGAATATCAGAATGCGCCGGACAAGAAGAAAAAGGAATTCAAGGATGGAATGGCATGGATTCCATGTTCCGCGCTCGATCAAACGGGAAAGCGCAAGCAGGAAAACATGGACAAAGCATCTTTACTTGTTCTAGATATTGATTCTGGAATGCAGTTAGATGATGTGAAGAAGCGTATCAAAGGGCATGAAGTCCTTATTCACAGCAGCTTCAGCCATACGCCAGAGCATCCGAAGTGGCGTGTCATATTCCCGCTTGCCGAACGAATTCCGGCGAGGGATATTGGCAAGTTATTTGATCACTTCCAAGCTCGCTTCGATAATCTCCTCGATGCATCGTGCGGCCACGACCCTGCACGGCTGTACTACTTGCCCTCATGCCCTTCCGACGCTGCACATCTCTTTCACTACGAACATATCGAAGGCGAATTTCTTGATGGTCAAGCGATCCTGATGGCAAGCAAGTCAGTGTCACCCGCTGAGCCAGCCAAATCGGCATTGCCTGCACCTGTGCCGGTCAGCCTTGATGAGGGTGTCGCCCAGGGTGGCCGCAACGGTGCCGGCTTCAAAATTGCAGCTCGCCTTTTTAATGACGGTCTTGATATCGACGCGGTGATCAATGCCCTGATCGCATGGAATGAAAAGAACGATCCTCCCATGGATGCAGCAGAGGTCAACCAGATTGCAAAAAGCGCGCAGAAGACGATCGCACGAAAAACAGTAGCTGCAAGCAAAGGTGAGGATGAGGTTGTCGCCGACATGAACGAAAAATATGCCTGGATCAAGAAGTTGAACCGCATCTACCGGGAGCAATTTAAGGATTTCGTGACAATCGAGCAACTTCGCCAGGACTGCGCGAATTCGAGCATCCTGGTGCTGGAAGGTGGCAAAGAAAAGAAGAAAACGTACGCAGAGGTCTGGTTTCGCTCACACAGGCGCCGCGACCATGACAATGTTGATTTCGTGCCAGGCGCAGGATCGATCGTCGACAACAAGGTCAACCTATGGACGGGCTGGGGCGCAACTCCTGTCGCCGGCGATATTACTCCGTGGATTGAATTCCTGGACTATTTGTTCGCCGGAGATCCTGATGCCTGCAAGTGGTTTGAACAGTGGGCTGCCTTTCCGTTTCAAAACCCAGGGGCCAAGCTCACGACTGCGGCTGTGATCTGGAGTGCGAATCAGGGAGTCGGCAAGTCGATGCTGGGCGAAACCATAGGTAAACTTTACGGAGACCACTTCAAAACGATCTCAGCCGCAGTGCTTCACGCCCCGTTCAACGGCGTGATGCGAGACAACCAGTTCATACTCGGCGAGGAAAACTCAAGCTCTGACCAGCGCGCTGACGCGAACAAGCTGAAGGCCATGATCACGGGCGAGACGATTGTTATCAACGAGAAGAACCAGCCCATGATCGAGTTGCCAAACCGCATAAATTTTTTCTTCACGTCCAACCATGCGGACGCCTTCCACCTGGATGAGGCTGACAGGCGTTACTTTGTCCACGAAGTGACCAGCGGCCGTTTGTCTGACGAGTTCTACAAGAACTTTGTCGACTGGCGTGATAACCGCGGCGGCCTGGGCGCATTAATGCATCACTTGCAAAATCTGGACCTGACCGGGTTTCTGCCAAAGGGGAATGCGCCGATGACGGAATCCAAGCGCGAAATGATCCACCAGAGTAAGAGTGAGATGGAGCGCTGGCTGGATGACACACTTGGGGACGGGGATTCTGTTCTATCGACGTTCGGTAGAGAGGTTTCCACCCTGGAGGAACTGACCGCGACGTTCAACCGCGAACACCCGCAGGCGCACACACTCCATCAGCCGCATGCCGCTCCCGTACTGCAGGCGCGCCATCAATGCCAGTGTGCCCTTCAACCGATCCAGCAACCGCCCGGTTTCGTCAACCGTCAACACCGTGGGCAAGCGCCTTGGCTTCCTGGCGTGCTCGACATTGGAAAGCCAGGGCAAGTCCTGCCTGAGCACCTCCTTGTATAGAAACAGCAGGGCCGACGACAGCGCCTGGTTCTGCGTGGCCGAGGCCACGCCGCCGTGCACCGCCAGATGGCTCAGAAATGCCGTCACCTCTTCCGCCCCCATTTCCTGCGGGTGGCGCTTGCGGTAGAACAGGATGAAACGCCTGATCCAGCCGACATAGGCCTGTTCGGTGCGCAAGCTGTAATGTTTGAAGCGCAGCCTGTCCCTGACTGCATCCAGGAATTTGCTTTTTCCATCTTCCGGCATTATCTTGACCCCAATTTATTTGTCGCCGTGTTTGTATATTTGAACTCTATGCGAAACAAGAAGATGGTGAAACCTATCCAGGTTATGCGGCACTTGCTACCGGGATATGCGGCAGAAGTGCCGCATAATTTATAGTTAGCCAACATCACGCACTTACCATGAATTGGCAGTTACTTATTCCGCTTCTTGTTACAACGGTCGTTGCGATTGTTGGCTGGTTCGCTGCACACGCACTTACCACTCAGCGTGACCGAACGAATAAGCGTAGAGAGCAGCGTATTGACTATCTCATTGAGGCATATCGTCGCTTGGAGTCATGCGCTCATCGCGGCAATCAATTAGAGTTCCCGAAGCTAGAGTCTGCTGTTGCTGATATTCAACTTTTCGGCACACCTCATCAGGTTAGCTTGGTGCAGTCAATTGTTACCGAGTTTGTTGCTGGGGGCGGCGCTCAGATGGATGCGCTGTTGCAGGATTTGCGCCGTGACCTGCGAGCCGAGCTGAAATTGGAAACTGTACCGGACAAGATTTTACACATACGGTATGGCTATCAACTCGGTAACGAGTGACGCTCCGTCGGCAAGCCGGATGCGCCCCACTTACCTAATACATTGGGCATCATAAGCGAAATGGCTATTCGTCCCGATATGAGTGGCAAGGTGATTCATTTCACTAAGTACTCCACTTCAGAAGTTCACACACGTATTTTTCAAGCCGCGAGCTTCAGATGCTGAGTTTCGGCATAGCGTGAACGCATGCGTGCGATCAGGGCGTTCAGGTCAGCACGAGTGAACTTCCA
>JBAUUR010000181.1:0-8503 GCA_049582805.1 Gallionellaceae bacterium
CAATTTCATATCTTTATCCGATAGCATCGGAAAAGTCAGCCTGTTATTCAAAATGAATTCACGAGCCAGGTTGATATCGCTGTCAACATCAATCCCCACAACCAGCAGATCCCCAGGACTAAAAAGGGTACTCAATTTTTGGAGACTGGGCATCTCACGGCGGCATGGATCACACCAGCTGGCCCAAAAATTCAAAATCAGCGAGGTTCCGGAAAAGGCTGCTAGTGATACGGTTGTTCCTTCCAGACTGGATAACTCAACATCCGGAAATCGCGCTCCTTGCTTCCACTTTGCTGACGATTCACCGTTGCAGGCAGTCATAAAACCAGTTATTGCTCCAAGCCCCAACAGCTTAAGCAGCGTACGTCTCTTTATACTGGCTGTCATTGTCCTTTACGGAAAAGCAATCGAAAATCAAACTGCCATTCACTGCGCTCAACCAGGCTATCTGACTTCTGTATTGATGACAATTTTAACGTTCTTTTCACCCACTCTTACCGGTTGGGAAGTTCCCTGCAAGTCTCCACTTTGGGGTGCCGCATTCCCGGATTTCGATATGCGCGCGCCAATTATGACGCTGGAAGCAGAGGACAATTTAAAATTGGGCATAACCGACATGGTGTCATCCAGCTCAAAGTTATAAGGCAAATCGCCGGCCGTCTTTCGAACCATTGCCAGGGGTGGACGCTGCACATCAGCATCCCTGGCAAAAATAAATACCGTATCAGTTGCTGCAATCCGTGGCTTAAGGGCAGCGTCAATACTTACCCTTCCGCTTACTGCTTTTCCGCCGCTTGCTGGCGCCGCCTGTCCCGCAGGGATCTGCGATGCGGTCAACGGCTGCCCGGATAATCCCTGCGCCTGGCTTACATTGGCGTTTATGGCCTGTGCCACCTGGGAATCCGGGGGAACCAGCTTAAGTATCCTTTGCCACAATTCGATGGCCTGCTTGTAATCCTTGCGCTGGAATGCCGCAGTGCCAGCCAATGCCAGCGCCTTTATATTATCGGGCTCAATTTGCAGTGCCTGCTGAACAATTTTTTCCGGCTCTCCTGCCACGATTCGACCATTGGTCATGGCCAGGATATCGGCATAGTCAATCAACAACCGGGCATTATTGGGTTCAAGCGCCGCAGCGCGCGCATACGCATCTTTGGAATCCCCAAAGCGGCGCAAGGTGGCGTATGAACGCCCGAGCATTTCCCATCCCTGAGCATCATCCGGTTTATCTTTCAGCTTTTGCGCCAGCTTGACCACCATATCCTCGATTTGTGCCTGCGTTATATCCGGGGCTGGTTTGTCCGGATTCGTCCCATCCGGTTTTCCCAGCAAAAGATAGATTGATACCGCCAGCAAAGGCACCGCAACGACTGCCGCAACGATTACCCAGCGGCCGCTGGAAGTCGCGACAACAGCCTCTTCAGCCGAGGGTGTATTTTCCAATACCCGCTTTTCCAATTCATTTCTGGCTTTCTCGTACTGCGCCTCACTCAGCGTGTTTGCTGCCAAATCGGCTTCCAGTTCACGCATCTGGTCGCGATAGACGTCCAGATTGATTTCAGAGCGCTTGGTTGAAGCATGCTTCTTGTTTGCCCGCAACAGGGGTATCGCCAGGAACATCAGCGCTCCGGCAGTCAGCAATCCGGCAATGAGCCAAAAAAACTTCACGTTAAATCCCCTTGTCAGTTTCTGAAAGCAGCGACGCTACCTGTTCGTGCTCAGTGGAGCTCAGCGATGCTTCCTGCTGCATTGCCAGGTGTCGCTGGCGGAGCTTGAATATGAGAACGACTAAAGCCAGGACCAGCAGAATAAATGGCCCAAACCAAAGCACCCATGTGCTCGACTTGACCAAGGGGCGGTAAAGCACAAAATCTCCATAACGCCTAACCATGTAATCAACTATTTCGTCTTTTGACTTTCCCTGCCTTAACATTTCGCGAACCTGATTTCTCAAATCTTGCGCCAAATCGGCATGCGAGTCGGCAATTGTCTGGTTCTGGCAGACCAGACAGCGCAATTCGCTGGAGACATCCATGACGCGATTTTCAAGGGCAACGTCCTCCGCTACTGGTTTTGCTTCACCGCCATAAGCCGGGATTAGTATAAGGACAAGCAGGAATAAAGAGAGCAGTTTTACAAACACTGGCGATCCTAAAAAAACAATTGGATAGAAAACAAGCCCGTTAGTTCGAGACCGCGGCGGATGTCACGATAATAGGGACGCTTTGCCGCTTTTGTACCGGAAGCCGATAGCGCCGGTCACTCACGGCCAGCACCCCACCCAATGCCATCATCAGGCAACCGAACCATATCCAATCGACCATCGGCTTGATCTGGATGCGCACTATCAGATCATCCTTCCCCATCACTTCGCCCATCGCAACATAGAGGTCGCGCAACAATCCTGTGTCAATTGCCGCCTCAGTCATCGGCATTGATTGCACGTTATAGACCCTTTTTTCCGGGTAAAGAGTTGTCACTCTTTTGCCATCTTTTGTAACTTCCAGCGTGGAGCGCATGGCCTTGTAGTTCGGCCCCTTCACTTCCTCGGTGCCCACGAGGCGGAACACATATCCGCCGACTGAAGCCGTGTCATCCAACCTCATGCGAACTTCACTGGTCGCCTCGTACCCTTTGGCAAATGTCACCCCAAGGATAAATATCCCGATCCCCGCATGGGCCAGCAACATGCCGTAGGTGGAGCGGGACACGCCTTTGAAATTAAACCTGGTTCCAGCCGTTCCCTTCTCCCGTATCCGCTCGATCAGGTAAGCGAAAGTTGCAAGCAACGCCCAGAAACCCAGCGCACATCCCCCTAATATCGGAGCAGACCAATGATCCATGGCAAACATAACGATTATTGCCATGACAATGCTGGCGACCAGCCAAATAGCCAGTTGCCTGGCCATCACAGAAACATCAGCCTGCTTCCAGCGAGCAAACGGGCCTGCCCCCATGAGAAAAGCCGCTCCTGCCATGATCGGGGCAAACACCGAGTCAAAGTAGGGGGGGCCCACAGATATTTTGCCGAATCCCAGGGCATCCATGAACAAGGGGTACAATGTTCCCAAAAACACGGATGCTGCCGACACGACTAAAAGAACATTATTCACCAGCAGTAATGACTCGCGGGATATCAGCGCAAACCCCCCACCCAAACCAACCTTGGGTGCACGCCAGGCAAACAATGTGAGCGAACTCCCGATCACCACTCCGAGAAATGCCAGAATAAACACGCCACGCCTGGGGTCGGTTGCAAATGCATGAACGGATGTCAGCACTCCCGAGCGTACCAGGAATGTCCCCAGCAAACTTAATGAAAACGCGACTATCGCCAACAAAACAGTCCAGTTCTTGAATGCATCACGTTTTTCCGTCACGGCCAAAGAATGAATCAGCGCGGTAGTGACCAGCCAAGGCATGAATGACGCGTTTTCTACCGGATCCCAGAACCACCAACCGCCCCAGCCCAATTCGTAATATGACCACCAGCTTCCCAGCATGATGCCTATAGTCAGGAAAATCCAAGCAACCGTCGTCCATGGGCGGGACCAGCGTGCCCACGTCGCATCCAGCTTTCCTCCAAGCAGGGCTGAAATGGCAAAAGCAAAAGCAACGGAGGTTCCCACGTAACCCATATACAGCATAGGTGGATGAATGACCAACCCCGGATCCTGCAACAGCGGTGTCAAATCGCGCCCATCGGCTGCAGCAGGAATCAGCCGCTCGAACGGATTGGAAGTAAACAACATAAACAACAGGAAACCGACGGAAACCAGGCCCATCACACCAATCACACGAGACACCATTTCATCGGGAAGATGCCTGCTGAACTGAGCTACCGCCACCGTCCAGACCGTCAGGATAAGCGTCCATAGCAGCAAAGAACCTTCGTGCCCGCCCCAAATAGCGGCGAATCGATAATGCAGAGGAAGCTGCGAATTGGAATGTTCGGCCACATACAGCACGGAAAAGTCATTAGTCAGGAAAGCCTGCGCCAAACACCCAAAAGCGATTGCCACAAAAAGGAAATGCCCCAATGCCAGGGGACGAGCCATTCCCATCAACATTGAATTGCTGCGGACTGCTCCGGCTATTGGCAACAACCCTTGCAGCAAAGCCAACGCAAGCGCGAGAATCAGAGCGAAATGCCCAATCTCGGGAATCATGACAAGCTCCCATAAATCACAAACTTTGCCCTTCTCAAGGAAATTCGCCCCAATAAGTTTTGATCCAACTTCACCTCTCCTGGACTGTTTACCCGCGCCTAAACCATATCTGTTCCATGGTTAAAAGGTATATTTGTCATAATTTTTTATTGTACCAGAACTCAAATCGGCAAGGGACAACCAACAACTTTAAATAGCCTTAATTCGTGCCTTTGTAAATCCGGAATCACTTCGGTTCCCTTTCACCTATTAAAACTGTTCTTTCAACCCGGGCCATTCTTAACTAGAATCCGCAATTGATTTCATTATCAGGAGCCAGCCATGCATGGCAAGAAAACCATTCAAACCCCCGATGCACCAGCCGCACTCGGCACCTATTCTCAGGCCGTGCGTGTGGACAATACGGTATATCTTTCCGGACAGATCGGCCTTGATCCCATCACTATGCAGATGGCAGAAAGCACCGAAGCACAAATTCACCGTGTATTCCAAAACTTGCGTGCAGTGGCCGCCGCCGCAGGCGGCAGTCTGGATGACGTAGTAAAGTTAAATTTATATCTCACTGATTTGTCCCATTACGCCAAGGTCAATGAGATTATGGCAACCTATTTTCGCCAACCTTTTCCAGCACGCGCTGTGGTTGGCGCAGCCTCTTTGCCGCGTGGAGCGATGATTGAGGCAGACGGCATCATGTCAATCCAGGATTAACCATACGCACACCGTGTCGTCTTCTTTTCCAGCCAGCCTGCCCAAAACTGCGCTAACCAAGCTCGCCAGGCTGGACATCCACAGTTGCTTTGATCTGGTGCTGCACCTGCCGCTACGTTATGAGGACGAAACACGATTGCACAGCATCGCAGCCCTCGCACCCGGCGTGACCGCACAGGTGGAAGGTGAAATCGTCCACTGTGAAGTGACTTACCGCCCGCGCCGGACTCTGGTGTGCCAGTTGCGGGACGACAGCGGCGTGTTGCACCTGCGATTTCTGAATTTCTATCCCGGCCAGAAAAAGCAGCTTGCCGTGGGCAAGAAAATCCGTGTACTGGGTGAAGCGCGCATGGGGTATTTCGGCATGGAGATGGTGCACCCCAAGTGCCGCGCGACCGGCGATGACACACCGCTCAGGCAGACGCTGACGCCGGTTTATCCGACCACCGCAGGACTGCCGCAGGCAATGCTGAACAAACAGATTCGGGCCGCTCTCAACGAACTGGAACTGTCCGATACGCTGCCGCCTGAAATACTCAAACGCCTCAAGTTGCCTGCGTTTGGCGACAGCGTGCGCCTGCTGCACAACCCGCCGCCCGGCATAGATGAACAGGCGCTGGCCAAGCGCGCCCATCCCGCCTGGCTGCGCATCAAATTCGATGAGCTGCTGGCCCAGCAATTGTCGATGCGCGTGCATCAGCGCAAGCGCTGCAGCCGCAATGCTCCGCAGTTGATCGCACACAACCGGCACACCCGGCAACTGCTGCAGGCATTGCCGTTCGCACTCACCGGCGCGCAGCAAAAGGTGCTACGCGAGATCAGCCACGACCTGGAACAATCGCATCCGATGCGGCGCCTGCTGCAAGGCGATGTCGGCAGCGGCAAGACTGTCGTCGCCGCGCTCGCCGCGCTGCAGGCCATCGAAAACGGCTATCAGGCAGCACTTATGTCGCCCACCGAAATCCTTGCCGAGCAGCATTACCTCAAGCTCTCCAGCTGGCTGGCCCCACTGGGTATCAAGCCGGCGTGGCTGTATGGCAGCCTGAAAAAGAAGGACAAGCTGGCTGCCGCCGAACGCATCGCGGCGGGCGAAACACAATTCGCCATCGGCACCCACGCGTTGTTCCAGCAGCAGGTGGAATTTTACAAACTCGGCCTGGTGATCGTGGACGAACAGCACAAGTTTGGCGTGCAGCAGCGCCTCGCGCTGCTGGGCAAGGGCGTCGAACCGCACCAGTTGATGATGAGCGCGACCCCGATCCCCAGAACATTGGCGATGAGCTATTACGCCGACCTCGACGTATCGGTGATCGACGAACTGCCGCCGGGACGCAGGCCGGTGGTCACCAAGTTGGTCAGCGATGCGCGGCGCGAAGAGGTGTTCGAACGCGTGCGCCATGCCTGCCTCGAAGGCAAACAGGCTTATTGGGTATGCCCGCTGATAGACGAATCGGAAGCGCTGGAAGTTGAATTGCAGACTGCCATCGAAACTCATCAGGCACTGTGTGCCGCGTTCCCGGAACTAAGCGTCGGCCTGGTGCATGGCAAACTGCCGCCCGCGGAAAAGGCGGCGATGATGGCAGCATTCAAATCGGGCGAGGTACAACTGCTGGTCGCCACCACGGTGATCGAGGTCGGCGTGGACGTGCCCAATGCCAGCCTGATGGTGATCGACCACGCCGAGCGCATGGGGCTGGCGCAGTTGCACCAGCTGCGCGGACGCGTCGGGCGCGGCGCAGCGCAAAGCCTGTGCATCCTGCTCTATCAGCAGCCGCTGTCGGAGATGGCACGGGCACGGCTGAAAATCATTTACGAAAACACCGATGGATTCGAGATTGCGCAACACGACCTGCGCCTGCGCGGTCCTGGCGAACTGCTGGGCGCACGCCAGAGCGGCGTACCGATGCTGCGCTTCGCCGACATCGGCGCGGATGCAAAATTGCTCGACCAAGCGCGCGTCCTCGCCGACGAATTGCTGCGCGATTTTCCCGAAGCGGCACAGGCGCATTTGCAGCGCTGGATGGCTAACCGGCATGATTACCTGCATGTCTGACAACTACTGGCAAACCCTGCCGCTTGACCAAACCGGCTACGCACCCTGGCTGCGCGACCACGGCTCGCTGACGCAACGCATCCAGCAGCGCTGCACGCAATTCGGCGTGCGCAATGTGCGCAGTGGCCTGGCGCCAGCGGCGCATGACGAAACCGCGCTGCTCGGCCTGCCGCCGCAACAGAAAATCTACACGCGCGAAGTATTCCTCTACGCCGACGGACTCCCGGTGGTTTTTGCGCACAGCGTCACCGCGCCGCAACAGCTGCGAGGCGCCTGGCACACCTTGCAGCACCTGGGCAATCACCCGCTGGGCGCACTGTTGTTCGCGCACGCGCTGGTGCGGCGCGCGCCCCTGCACTACCGGGCACTCAAACCGCGCCACCCGCTGTACTGCCGTGCAGTCGTTAAGCTTGATACGCGACCGCCCAAGCTATGGGCGCGGCGTTCGCTGTTCACCCTGCACGATGCCCCGCTGCTGGTAACGGAGGTGTTTCTGCCTGATATCCTGAAATTGGCCAAATGAATTTCGCCACACGTATCGGACTTTATTTCCAATTGATGCGGTTGCACCGCCCGATTGGAATTCTGCTGCTGTTATGGCCCACGCTTTGGGGTGTCTGGATTGGGGGAAACGGACATCCGGATAGGCGCATCGTGGCGATTTTCGTGCTTGGCACAGTATTGATGCGTTCAGCCGGTTGCGCCGTCAATGACTATGCAGACCGCGATTTTGACAAGCAGGTGAAGCGCACTCAGGATCGCCCCATCACCAGCGGCCAGCTGGCGCCAAGCGAAGCATTGTGGCTGGCGGCAGGACTTTCCATCATTGCACTGTTACTGATCCTGCCTCTTAATGCGCTCACTGTGCTGCTTTCGATCCCCGCTGTCTTCCTCGCCGCCAGCTACCCATTCACCAAGCGTTTCCTGGCTATCCCCCAGGCCTACCTTGGTGTCGCGTTCGGCTTCGGCATCCCGATGGCCTTTGCTGCGCAATTGAATGCAATCCCCGCTATTGCATGGTGGCTGTTGCTGGCGAACATTTTCTGGTGTATCGCATACGACACTGAATATGCGATGGTGGACCGCGACGATGATATCCATCTTGGAATTCATTCCTCGGCCTTGCTCTTCGGGCGGCATGATGTACTGGCGATTATGGTCTGCTATATCTGCGCCCTCGCCATTCTTGCCATTGTCGGATATACGCAACATCTGGGAATCGCATACTACTTCGGCCTGGTGGCTGCATCGGGTATCGCTGCTTATCACTACAGCCTGATCCGTTATCGTCAACGCGAGGAATGCTTCAAGGCATTTCTTCACAATAACTGGTTCGGCGCCAGCATATTTGTCGGGATCGTACTGGGATACGCAATGTAAAGAGGGGCTAATACCCCCGCATGGAGAACACCCGGTTTCCTGGGAGTAAGTTAATCCTTGCCTCGCACTAGTAGATCGTTCCAATAAAACGATTACATATCAAACCACCCCGAGGTCGAATTTGTTCCAACGGAACACGACGGGTGAGGCGTTGATCTCGTCGATTCCCTTCAGGATGCGTGTCTTTAGTTCA
>JBAUUR010000182.1:0-10758 GCA_049582805.1 Gallionellaceae bacterium
GAACGGGACGCGGTATGTGGATAGCTGCCCGATGATTTCCTTGGGGCGCAAAACGGGCAGCATGTCGGAAACATCAATGCCCATCATGGGCGCGAGCGCCGATGAATTCGAAGTGCTGACGCCCAGCCCTGCTATTGGCGCCTTGATGATTCTCTCAACGTCGGGAGTATCCTGCCAGCGCTGCCCAGCGGCATAAGCGGCGGCATCGAGCGGATCACCTTTAGCGACCAGCATCGATTTCATCGCCCTGGCCGCTGTTTTCCCCGTCCTTGAATCAAATGTTCTTGGTTCCATCTTCTTCTCCAAAAAATAAATTGAGTGTTGAGTGTGTGCGTCTTTAATTCTTTTGTCGTTCATCCTCGATGAGCATTTGCCAAATGACTTGCGGCGTATGGTGACTATGCCGCTTCGTCACCTTGAGATACGTTTTCTCCAGGCTATCGCCATCCTGTAGCCATGAAGCGATGGCGCCACCGATGAATAAAGCAGCTTCCCGGCTCGGCACCTCACCGGCCAGTAATGCCTGCGCCAGCTCTCCCAGCAGCTTGATGCGCTTCTCTCTGGTGAATGCCGCACCCGCCCACTGAACAAGATTCGCGGCAAGCGCAGCATCGCTGAATTTTTCCGGCGCGCTCATGCTGCGCGCCTTCCAGGATGCGCCAGGTTGGATTTATCCGTGGTCGCTGGGGTCGTAGTACCTCCATGGTCTTGCCAATAAGTCCCGGCCCCTGCACGGATCACCTGTAGCCTGAAATATGCGCATTCCGAAGCGACTTGCACCGGGTAGAGATTCCGCAACGCTGCCAGCATTCGATCTCGAATATCATCTGCATACCCGACAAGCTGGCAAAGCTCACCGATGCAGTCGGTCAGTTCGGCATAATCAGCCGCCAGCACACCATCACCGTCTGCATGGCATGTTTGCCCGGTCAGAGCCGCGATAATTTCCGGCTTGTGCCGCTGGATCATTGGCTGCCATGCCGTGATAGTTTGCCGGTTGCCCTTGGCTATCAGGTTTCCATCATCAAGCCTGAGATGCACACCGGACAGTTCCACCCTAGCCAGGATCGCCAGCGCCGGACTGTGGAATTGCCCGGCTGCCTCCATAATTACATCCGTAGTGGCCTTCACAATTTCACCTCATCGTCGGTGTTTTTTTCCTGAAGAGCGCCAATTTCCCCGAAGGCTGCCACACAATTTGTTAGGCATTCTTCGCGTTCTTCGTGGCGTTCTTCGCAAACTTGAGGTGGTAACTTCCAAACCCAGCCGCCCCGCATCCCTTCCTTGACTGCTTTAATACCAAGTGCTTTTTGCGCTCGCTGGATCGTCCGCCAGGAATGACCTGCACCATCTGCATCTGCCTTGATTATCTTGGTCGGCAATGGGCCATCAGCCAGCAGGTCAGACAAAAACTGTTTGGCATCAGCCTGGGTGCCACCTTCGCCATCGTCGCTTGTAGCGTCCGCCGTGGCGAGCAATTCACGCGCCGACCCTTTCACGGCTTCACCCCACTGTACTGACGAAGCGAATATGCCAGGATGGGTTTTTAGCTCGCTTTGGATGAGGTCGTATTCAAACCCACCATCATCCGGCCCGGTGTTTGACTTGGCGCGCAGGAACAGCCGCACCGTTCGCCCGTCCTCGCCTTCTTCCTGATGCTTGGCTGCCACCAGTACCACGCGGGCCAATGCGCCGAAGGCTAGGCTCCCAGTCAAGCGTTCTACCGGATCGCGCCCGCCCGTTCCCTTCGAAAAATGAGTTATGCCCAGCAGCGCGCACCGCATGGAAGCTGCCAAGTCTGCCAGTGGTTGAAGCCCGCGCCGGACTTCCGCATTCTTGTGGGAATCACCAGCGATTGCGGAAACGATGGGATCAACTATCAGCAAGCGAACGTCGCCAATTTCCGCCAGCTTCCGCCGTAACGGTTCCATATCTCGTGCTGGGTCGAATGATCGCCGCTCGTCGCCATCTCTCACATCTGAGATGAAAAACACGCGGGAAAGGTCGGCGCCGGAAAGTAAAAGACGCGGAACCAGCGTATCCGCTGGATCATCTTCGCCGCTCCATATCACCACGTTGCCGATTGGGGATCGCGTGCCATCAGGCCAGTAGCCGCCGCGAGTTAATATCGCAGCAAGAAGCATTGATATTGTTGTTTTTCCGGTGCCAGGTGCGCCACCTAGAATATGCACCTTGCCTGCTGCCAGATAACCAATCCAAAACCATAAAACGGCTTCGGGTATCACGTCGCTGCCGCGTATGATCTCAACGGTTCGCGGTTGATCGCTCGCCATCGCATCAAGTTGTGATGAGATTTTCTCGACACGTTCCTTTTGCCGTTTTTCCTTAGCGGCGAAGGGCTGATAAGCGTCCCCCTTCATTGCTTCAGCGAAAGCGGCCTGAGCTTGGTCAATGTTGATTGCGTCTGTGCTCATAGTCGCGCCTCGCCCGTCATCGTCTTAAGGATCGTGTTCTTCCGAGCTTCGATATTGAAAGCTAGCAGACTGTGAGGGTTGGTTTGCAGTATCGCTTGCGCAAGTTCCGACACCTTGGCGGCGTCCTTGTCGCGGTAGGCAATCCACACATCTAACCCGGCGAGGTATCTCAACTCAAGGTCATCAGGCGCCACTGGATCGGCGATTACGATGCGCGGAAATTGCTGCGCGAGATCCCAGTCAAAGCAGACGCAAACAGAATTGGGTGGCACTTGCCCGGCCTCGCGTAGCTGCATCATTTGCTTGCCAAACGCGGGGTATCGTCTATAATTTGCGTGCGGATTGTTTTGCCTAGCCGGAACGGGTTGCCCCCCGACCGGCTTATTTATTGTCTCCATGTTCACGCCTCCACTTGCGATGTCGAGGTGCGCGTCTGGGATTCTAGGTATCGGTCGAGGTCATCGAGGGAATAACGCACCAGTCGGCCTACCTTGCGATAGCAAGGGCCTTCGCCACGAATGCGCCAGCCTTCAAGGGTGTTTGGTTTGAGTCCGCCTAGATATTCGGCGGCTTGGGGCGTTGTTACCAGTTTTTGTTTCATTTTGCGTTACCTCCTATGAATAGGTAACGCACTCTAACACCATGTTTTATCTAATAAAATTACCGTTATCTGATAACGGTACGTTTCTCCGGTCTGCCTGTTTTGAGGACAACGCCTGGCAATGCTTCTTTGATCCAGTTCCGAATGGTGTTTTTGCCAGCATATTTGGCCGAATAGGGGGCAATTTCTTTAAGAGCTTTCCAGCCTTTGACCGTGCGCGGCGGACATTTGAGCTGCTTATTCAATTGCTGCACGAGGCGGATAAACTCCTGCTTGTCGGCGTGGTCATCGCGGTTCTTGTGACCATCATGTACTCTCTTGCCAGTGTCCGCCAGCGGGATGGCAACGATCATCGCCCAAAGATAATCGGCACGCTCAAGCAGGGCCTTCTCGGCCTCCGTTACCACGTAATATGCCCTATGCTTGATGCGTTCTTCTTCGGGCAGGTTCTCCCATTGTTCCATGGTAAATTGAGGACGCGGATCGCTGAATCTCAAAAGCCTTTTGTGAATTTCGCGGATATTGTCCACATGCGCCCGGATGTAAGGGTTCGTTACCGGATCAAGTGCTGCAATCTGTTCCTGCATTCTCAAGATGCGCGACAGCGGCAAACTTACATGCCCGAACTGTTCTAGTGCGGCCTGATCGTCTGCGGTCATTGGGACAGTGGTATCAAATGTGTGATGCGTACCTTCCACAATCCCATTGCTTACCGCGACCGGCTTGTACGCGTTATGCTTCGGCGTGCTCACGCGCTGCCCTTCGATGTGTTGTTGTTCTCTGGCGAGCGCGTCTGAATAGTATCTATGATCTTGTCAACAATTTCCTCGACAAACCCAGCATTCGCCTCCGCGACTTTACGGGCAATTATTTGTGATAGCTGCCCCCTGTATTCTCTGGCGAAAAATACGTCTTTGTGAATCGCCTCGGCTTCGCCATCAGATAGCTGTACCTCAATCGTGACGCTGAACTCGTGACTGGCGGGCATAGTCAAAGTGTTCATGCTACGCCCCTAAGCTGCACCACATTCTGACCAGCGGCGATTGCGCCCTGTTTAATGATGTATGCAGCAATTTGCTCAATCTCCCCGGACAGATATTCCAGCTTGTTTGTATCGGTGTAACTGTCAATTGTCACATCACCCTTTGCGATGTGATTGGTCAACAGCTTCAATCGCCACAGCTCTATCTTCAGTTCGTGACCGATGGCGATAAATGTCCGGCGCAGGTCGTGCGGCGTCAGGTGCAGCCCTGCCAGCTTTATCACTTCCTCCATCGTGGGGCGAGCATCCTTGATGTGCCCTCCGTTAATGCGTGCCGGGAAGATGTAGTCATTGCCTTTGCTTCTCGGCCTGGCGGCGAGCAGGGCGCGTGCCGGTGCAGATAACGGAAATAAAACTGGATTGTGGTTCTTAGGGTCGGCGATGTACCACGTCCCTTTTCCCAGATCGACATTCTGCCAGGTCAATTCAGCAGCTTCACTCCACCTGCATCCAGTCAGCATGATGAAGATGATTATGTCCGCGCCGGTCTGCGAGCTTGGTAGCAGGGCAGGGGATATGCGTCGCTCCTGCAGCATGTTCCACACGGCGCCGATTTTCTCAAGCGGTATGTAGCCAGATTTGGTCTTGTTCGGGTTCCACAACTTCTTCCTGCTCAGTGTTCGCACCGGGTTTGGTCGCGGGTTTTCTTCATCCATCGAATAATTGATGAGTGCGCGAAGAACACGGAATGCCTGATTTGCCTGAGACTCGGATCGTCTGGATATTTCCTGGAACCGGGCGCTGCACATATCGCTATTGATGTTCGCAATGGGCTTGTCTGCCCAGTCTGCAAAATTTGATTTGATATGCCACTCGATATTGACTATGTGGCTTGCAGTAAGTGATCCGCCTTTTGGTGTGCGGCGATTGGCAATGTAGTCTGTTGCCACCTCGCGCAGGGTAGTGGCAAGCGCCTCTGTACGCTTCTTCTCGGCGACCGGATCAACTCCCTTGGCGAAGCCAGCAATCAGCGCCATGGCCTCCTTGCGAGCCTTGTCCGCAGTCACTTTGCCATGCTGCCCGATTGTTTTTCTGCGAGAGACACCCTCGCCCTTGATTCGGCCTTGAGCAATATAACTACGAGTGCCACTTGCTGTGACACGCACCCCGAAGTCGGGCAAATCGGGACACCAGGTTAACTCCTCACCCTCTGCCGGGATGGGTAAGGATTCGACTTCCGTCTTGGTCAATCTCTTAGTATGAACTGGCACAATGGATTCTCCTCACGAATAAGCAATAAATAAGCAGTAGAAATAAAACTAGATACAGCCTCAATGGACTAAATGATACATGAAAGGCTTGATATATCAAGTTATATGTTGCTTATTCAGGGAAGGTAAAACTAGATAAAGCGGCAGGATAACTGACTCTTAATCCATTGGTCGAGTGTTCGAATCACTCACGGCCCACCAAATTTCAATAGGTTAGCGAATTACTCTAGCCTTCTTGTTTCCCTGATGTGCCAAAATTGTGCCCTCAAGGACATTCGAGATCAGCTCTGCATGTTGCATGAGTTGCGGTTTGGATAGATGAGCATACCGCCTCACCATATCCTGAGACTCCCATCCGCCTAACTCCTGCAACACATTCATGGGGGTGCCTACCAGCACGGAGAGCAGCCTGCGAGTTTTGAGGTGCATCCGGTATCCTGAAATTGCACAGCATGGCAAAGTGGGTCCTCTTCTACGGCATTGTCAACTTAACAGCTATTGTCAACTTAACGTGAGGGGGCGGTCTAATGCTTCACCCAAAGTGGGAGATGTGACCTGTGGCAACGGTATAGCCAAGCTTTCGAGTGGGAACGTTTCCTAACCTTGGCCAAGAATTGAGGTCAAAGTGGGGTGAGATTTTGGAGCCACAATTAAGTTGACAGTACCCTTTCAAATTGCGAGGCACAGGACATCGGCCAGTGTTTATCGAATTTTGCTCAATCGTAATTTCGAGTTTTGGCAAAGCGTACTCCAAAATCTGACTCCAAAATCTGACTGCTGCATGAAAATGCGCTCGGGATTGGGAGATTTTCGGATGGATACGGTTAAGTTGACAATGCCATAAAAGAGGTTATGCGCGTCGAAAATTGATTAGGTAATTTTGCTGGCCGTCTATCAGATGATCTGGCAGTACAATCACACCAGAATCCACTCAGTATTAAAAATGTCGCCTATGCAGTTTGCGCTTCAGACCGCTGATGCATACAATTCAGTTAACAAGGATGGCGTGCAATGAAAGGGGTCCAGTCCAGAGCTACTCCGGCCTTTCGCGTTTCTCAAAAGGACACTCAACGACTGGACGAACTCTTTCAACTAGCTGAGTCGTCCGCTCCGATCTTATAAGGAGTTGTTGAGAACCAGTTTTTCAATGATTTGTAATCCTGCGGCTTGCTGATGTAATACCCCTGGACCTCGTCGCAACCGAGGGTGGCAAGCGTGTCTAACACCTCCTTCTTTTCCACGCCTTCCGCGACAACGGTGAGACCGAAGTTATGACCGAGCTCGATCACCGTGCGCACGAGCATTGCGTCTTTTTTATCCGTCAGCATGTTGGTGACGAACGATTTGTCGATCTTGATCTCGTTGACGGGAAGGTGCTTGATGCTGGCGAGCGAGGTATAGCCGGTACCGAAGTCGTCAATGGAGAGCCCTGTGCCCATGCGACTCAGCGCCACCAGGTTCTCCTCGGCGTGTTTCGGGTCGAGCACGATGGCACTCTCGGTGACTTCCAGCATCAACTGGCCCGGTTCGGCCCCGGTTGCCTCGAGCGCATCCGCGATCATTTTCGGCAGCTGCGGGTCGTGCAGCGAGCGTGCCGAGAGGTTCACGCTTACTCGCAGTCGAATACCCTCGCGGCGCGCGCCCTGGCAGTGGGTCAACGCGTCGATCAGCACCCAGCGGGTTAGCGGGCCGATCAGCCCGGTTTGTTCTGCAGCCAGGATAAATTTGTCAGGCGGAACCAGCCCGAGGTGCGGGTGTTGCCAGCGCACCAGCGCTTCGTTTCCGACGATGCGGCCGGTTTCGAGCTCCAGCTTCGGCTGGAAATGCAGCAGGAGTTGGTTTTGCTCGATTGCATCGCGCAACTCCGCCATGAGTCCGAGCCGTTCGGGACTGTAAGGATTGAATTCCGGCGTGTAGACGGCGTAGTCGCTCGCCATCCGCTTGGCCCGATACATGGCAATATCCGCCTGCTGCAGCAGTGTATCCGCATCGTTGGCGTGATCGGGCATGGTCGCCACGCCGATGCTGGCCTCGACCACAATCGGAATCCCGTCGATCATGAGTGGCACCGCCAGGCAGTCCTGAATCTTCTTGACGACATGTTTCACGTCGCCGGTTGCCGCCAGCCGTTGCAGCAGTATGCCGAACTCGTCGCCGCCGAGCCGCGCGACCACGTCGTGAGCGAACAACGCGCTGCGCAGGCGCAGGCCGACTTGCTGCAGCAGGCTGTCGCCGCGGTTGTGGCCGAGCGTATCGTTGACGTCCTTGAAGTTGTCAAGGTCCATGAGCAACAGGGCGATGACGCGCTGTTCGCGTTGCCCGGTTACTATTGCTTCCTGCACCAGTTCGCGGAAACGGATGCGGTTCGGCAACCCGGTGAGCGGGTCGGTGTAGGCGAGGCGATGGATGGTTTCGTCCGCCTGCCGCCGTTCCTGTCGGCTGCGCGCCTCGCGCAGCTCGCGCTCGACCGCAGGCACCAGCCGTTTCAGGTTGCCCTTCAGGATGTAGTCGTGCGCACCCAGCTTCATGGCAGTCACTGCACGATCTTCACCGATAGTGCCGGAGACGATGATAAAAGGTATGTCCTGTTGGGTGCTGTGCAGCAACTTAAGGGCGGCGAAGGCGTCAAACTGCGGCATACTGAAATCGGATATCACAATGTCCCATTTATGCGCGGACAATTCGGAGTTCATCATTTCGGCAATGTCAACCCGAGTATGTGTCAGATCGTAGCCGCCGCCCCGCAACTCGTGCAGCAGCAATTCGGTGTCGTCTTCCGAATCTTCGACGACCAGGACACGCAACGGAATCATTTCAGTTGCTCCTGTTGGACGGGGGCGGGTTCGTTCAGCACCAGCCAGTACAGTCCGAGCTGGCGGATCGCCTCCACGAACTGGTCGAAGTCCACCGGCTTGCGGATGTAGCTGTTGGCGCCGAGGCGGTAGCCGCTGACTATGTCCTGTTCCTCCTTGGAGGAGGTGAGGATCACTATCGGCTGCAAGCGCGTTCGCTGGTCGGCGCGGATGCGCCGCAGCACCTCCAGCCCGTCGATCTTGGGCAGTTTCAGGTCCAGCAGCACCATGGCCGGTAAGGGGTTTGCGGACGCGCCCTCGCCGAAGAAATAGTCGAGCGCCTCCTGGCCGTCACGCGCCACCGTCACTTTATTCGTGATGTTGTTCTTTGTGAGCGCTCGCAGTGTCAGCGCCTCGTCGTCGGGGTTGTCTTCAACCAGCAGTATCGTTTTGTCATTCATTATCTTCTCCTTTTAAAGGATAGCTAAGACAAGGTTGGTTCAGTTAAAGGGAAAAATAAAACGTTGCTCCCTTTCCCACTGCGCCTTCGGCCCATACCCGGCCGCCGTGGCGGTGGATGATGCGCTGCACCGTAGCCAGCCCGATGCCGGTGCCGGGGAACTCGCTGGCCAGATGCAGGCGCTGGAAGGCGCCAAACAGCTTGTCGGCGTAGGCCATGTCGAAGCCAGCGCCGTTGTCGCGCACGAAGAAGCCTGTTGTGCCATCGGTGTTACGCATCGCGCCGAACTCGATCTTTGCGTTTGCCGTTTTGCCGGTAAACTTCCAGGCGTTGCCGAGCAGGTTGACCAGCGCCACGCGCAGCAGTTGGGCATCGCCCTCTGCGACCAGTCCGGATTCGATGCGCCAGTCCACCTTGCGCCGTGGCTCGCTTTTCTGAAGTTCCGCAAGCACGTCGGTGGCGAGCGCGCTGAGGTCGACGGTCCCGCGCCGCATCTCGGCACGCGTCACGCGCGACAGGGTGAGCATATCATCAATGAGATGTCCCATACGCTGGGTGGCACCGCGCACGCGGTTGAGATAATCCTTGGCCTGATCGTCCAGCCGGTCGGCGTAATCCTCAAGCAATGCCTGGCTGAAGCCGTCTATGGCGCGCAGCGGCGTGCGCAAATCGTGTGACACCGAATAGCTGAATGCCTCGAGTTCCTTGTTGGCGGCTTCGACCTGGGTGGCGTTGCGGGTGATCTCGTCATTGAGCTGTTCGACGATGGCGTTGTGTTGTCGCAAGCGCGCTTCGTTCCGGACGAGCAGAACAAAGGCGAAGACCAGCAGCAGGATGGCCAGCCCATCTCCCAGTGCAATGATCCTGCGTGTGAAGGTGAACGCATTCTCGGCTTTGCTGACGCGCCCGGTGAGCAGAGCTCTTTCCTCGGTCTTGATGGCGGCGATTCGCTCTCGAATCCGGTCCATCAACGCCTTGCCACTCCCGGAGCGAACCACACCCACGGCATCCTCATGCCGGCCGATTTTTTGCAGGCGTATCATCTGTTCGCTGATGCCGAGCCGTTCTTCGGCAAGCGCCTGCACTTCCCGCAGGCGCGCCTGTTGGCGCGGATTGTCGGACGTGAGTTCGAACAGGTGCTTGATTTTCGTTTGGACTGTGTCGCGGGCGGCCATGTGCGGTTCGATGAAATAAGTCTCGCCGGTGATAACAAAGCCGCGCGCCGCTGTTTCCGAATCCACGATGGCGGATTGAATGTCCTCGGCAACAGCTATCACTTCCTCGGTGTGCGCCACCCAGGAAGTGCGTTCGATGGCGTTGGCCATGCTGCGGTCGGACAGCACGGCGATGGCCAGTATCAGCGCGAACGCCAGGACAAGCCCTATCGTGGGCGCATAGCGGGTAATTGCGTGGGGGGTGAACGGCTTCTTCATTGCGCGCCAACTCCGGACAGCGCACGATTGGAAGCTGCGCGAGGTTGAACATTTGTTGCCGGATACTCTCGATGAGGTTTTTTTGTTCCAGTGCCATCAGGCGCGTTAGCGAGAGGGCATCTCCCCGAGCGTTGTCCGCAGGTTGTTGGCGCGTTTCGAAGACGGAATGAAAGGATGAAACTGTAGACGGCCAGGAGGGCGAGAAATAGGAGCAGTAACAACCCCGCCCGCAGGTTCGTGAACCGGGGAATCCATTTGCTGAATTGTTCGTCCGAACCTTTTTGCACTTGACATCTCCATATTTCAGAGGAAGCAAGCCGCATAAAATACCCTTTGCTAATGTAGGGTATAGGTAAATCAGCGGGAGTTCAAGAGCACAGGTCGCGCAGAATAGGTACTGCCGCCTTACCCCAATGCCATAACGGGTGCTCTCAGCCTTCTTGATATAGATGCATGAACTGCTGCATGCGCTCTGTGGTTGTTGCCATGCTGCAAAGATAACCGCTGCCCTCGCTGCCCAAGGCAAGAAAGAACCAAGCAGCAAAAAAACGGACTCCCGTGAGCCCATTGTAACCAACCGACTGGTTCCCTTTTGCTCCGCCATTTGGTTTCCCTTTTGGCGCCATTTACACCACGCGATAAACGCAAATTATCTGGCTGAATAGTTCGAACTCTGCTATTTAGTGTTGCTTTTCTTGCGTACTGCTTTTCGCCTTGTTTTTGCCGTTATTTTTTTCTTTGGCGGTTCTTCCAAATGGACTTGCAGCGCTTCGCGCATGATCCT
>JBAUUR010000183.1:0-13511 GCA_049582805.1 Gallionellaceae bacterium
AGAGAAAAGAGTGAATTTCCGTGGTCACTTTACCCCTCCCGGTGATCTGAAAATCGACTGTAGGGCTTTCTGAGAGGTCAAAAATTTTCCACATTTGCAAACATCGAGAATTTCAACAAACTGCTAACCAATGACTATTTCGTGCGCAATGGAACCATGCGGCACAACTCACAGCCAAATGATCTGTAATGCTGCTTACATCGATTGCAGCACCCGCAACGGTGGCGACTGCACTACTTGCCTTGTGGCAAGCCAGCCCGCCAGTGCCACCGTCACGGCGCCGCCGCCGATTCCCACCAGCCAGATCATCGCGCCGGGATGGTAAGGGATGTCCAGCACGCGCAACGCCAGCACCCAGCCCAGTAAAGATGCACCCCCAGCCGCTAACAGGCCACTCAATGCGCCCAGCGTAGCGAATTCTATCAGGTGCAAACGCCACAGATAATGGCTGTCCGCCCCCAGTGTGCGCAGAATGGCGGCCTGATGGATACGCTCATCCAGCGTGGCGAGCAGCGCTGCATACAGTACGGCCATGCCGCTCAGCAGGGTGAACAGAAACACCGCGCTCATGGTCTGTGCGATCTGGTCCATGATGTGGCGCACCTGCTCGATCATCGCCTCGGTATCGATCAGCAGCAGGTTGGGAAACGCCTTGATCAGCGCATTCGCCGACTGCGCCTGGTCCGGCGGCAGATGGAAGCTGGTGATGTAGCTGGCCGGAAAATCTTCCAGCATGCCAGGTGCCGCGATCACGAAAAAATTCACCTGCATGGAATCCCACTGCACCTTGCGCAGGTTCACCACCCGCGCGCTGAACTGGCTGCCCGCCACGTCGTAGGTCAGCGTGTCGCCGATATGGATGCCCAGCGTGTTGGCGATGCCCTCCTCCACCGACAAGGCCGATGACTCAGCATCAGCCCACCATGCTCCCTGCACCAGCTCATTATTCTTCGGCAGCTTGGCCGACCAGGACAGATTGAACTCGCGTTCCACCAGTCCGCGCGCGCGCGGGTCGGGATAGTCCTTGCCGCTGATTGGACGCTGGTTGATCGCCACCAGACGTCCGCGCACCATCGGGAACAATTCCGGCGGCGATAATTTATGTTGCGAGAAAAAATCCCGCACCGCTGCGCGCTGGTCCGGCTGGATGTTGACGATGAAATGGTTGGGCGCATCCGGTGGCAGGCGCGAACGCCAGCTGTCCATCAGGTCGGCGCGCACGAAAGTGAGCAGCAGCAAGGCCATGCCACCCAGGCTAAGCGCGACGATCTGCACCGCATTGCTGCGCCCATGCCGCGCCAGATTGGAAAACGCATGGCTCCCCAATTTGGCCAAGGTGCGCACCATCAACCACGCCAGCAAACCGAACAGCAGCAAGCCCGCCATTAAGCCCGCCAGCACGGTCAGGCCCAGCTTGAGCGAACCGGCCTGCCACAGGAACAGGCCGCACAATACCGCCCCGCCGGATGCGTACAACAGCCCGGTGCCCGCTTCCGGCGCCCCCAGTTCGCGGCGGATCACGCGCAACGGCGAAACACTTTTCAGTTGCCACAGCGGCAGGAAGGCGAAGCCCAGCAACAATGCCATACCGCTGGCTGCAGCCTGCCACAACGGCGTCCAGCCGGGCGGCGGCAAACCGGCTTCGCGCATCGAGGCGATGGATTCCACCAGTGCGGCCTGCGCTGCATAACCGAGAATACCGCCAAGCAGCACGGCGCACGCGCCGAGCAGCAGGAACTGGTACAGGAAGATAAGCAGCACCTGCGCCTGAGCAGCACCCAGGCAGCGCATCATCGCGCAGCTATCCAGATGACGCGAGATGAAATGCCGCGATGCCAACGCAAGGGCCACGCCCGCTAGCACCACGGCGGTGAGCGCGGCCAGCCCGAGGAAATGCTCGGCGCGATCCAGCGCGGTGCGTATCTCCGGACGCGCGTCGCGCACATCCTCAATCTTCTCCCCCACCCCCAGTCGCCCCTGCAGCCAGGCGCGCAGATTTGCCACCTGCTTCGCCTCCCCCGCCACCAGCAATCGGTAATTGATGCGGCTCCCCTCCTGCACCAGCCCGCTGGCAGGCAAGTCCGCCGCATTCAACAACACGCGCGGCGCAAAACTCGCAAAGCTGACCGACTGATCCACGTCGCGCACCACCTCTGCGGCCAAGCGCAAATGCAGCGCACCGATGCCCACCTCGTCGCCCAATTGCAAACCCAGTCGCTGCATCAGCCGCGCATCCGCCCACAGCGTGCCGCGCGCGGGGATGAAGTTATCCCCTCCCCCTTGCAGGGGGAGGGTTAGGGAGGGGGTAGAAACGTTGTTATCCCGCTGTTCTACCCGCATCCCAACCTTCCCCCTGCAAGGGGGAAGGAGCGCGTATGGAGCGAATGAACAATCCGGATTAATGATGACCTTCCCCCGCAACGGATAACCCTCTTCCACCGCCTGTATCTCCGCCAGCACATTCTGCTGCTTGCCCGCCGCCATGCTGGGAAAACTCGCCGTCTCCACCACGCGCAGCCCGCGCTGCCGCGCGGCATCACGATAAGCAGGCGGCAACGGCCGCGTCGAGGAAATGCGCAAGTCCGCGCCCAGCAGACTGGTCGCCTCCTGTTGCAGCGCGAGCCGCACGCGATCCGCGAACAATCCAACGGTGGCGATGCTGCCCACGGCCAGCACCAGCGCGATCAGGAGCACGCGCCACTCCCCGGCGCGCCAGTCGCGGCGGAGCAGATTGAGCGAGAGGCGGAGGAGGTTCATTTTTTATTCCCCATGTAACTGTGGTCTGCCTCTGAATTATGGCGTAGGGTGGGCAACTCTTTGCCCACGTTTATTTTGCGAAGCTCTCTATCCGCGTGGGCACGGTGTGCCCACGCTACCAGGCTACCAAGCTGCATCGCAATGACAAAAATCCCATCCGCCCACCTGGCCAGTGTTACTCAAAATTGCACTTCTTTCCTGAATTCGACGAACGTTGAGAAGACCAATTTGTGACATTACATCACCCGCCCCGCCGCCAAATGCAACTGCCTGTTGCAGCGCCCAGCCAGCGCCTCGTCGTGCGTGACGAGGATCAGCGTGGTGCCCTGTGCGCGGTTCAGTTCCAGCATCAGTTCGATGATCTGGCTGCCGGTAGCGGCGTCGAGGTTGCCGGTAGGCTCATCCGCGAACAATATCTTCGGCTGCACGACGAACGCGCGGGCGATTGCCACGCGCTGTTGCTCGCCGCCGGAAAGGTGTTTGGGCAGGTGATCCATGCGCTGCGTCAACCCGACGCGCCGCAGGGCTTCCGTGGCGCGCTCGCGCGCATCGGGCGCGGCGTGCAGTTCCAGCGGCAGCATCACGTTCTCCAGCGCAGTCAACGCGGGCAGCAGCTGGAACGACTGGAACACAAAGCCGGCCAAGCGTCCGCGCAGGCGCGCGCGGCCATCTTCGTCGAATGAGAAAATATCCGTGCCGTCGAGGTACACCGTGCCGCTGCTGGGCGCATCCAGCCCGGCCAAGAGGCCGAGCAGCGTGGACTTGCCGGAGCCGGATGCGCCGAGGATGGCCAGGCTGTCGCCCGCTTCGACGGTGAAATTGACCTCGTGCAAAATAATCAGCGGCTGTCCGCCGCTTTCCACTTGCTTGGTAAGACTTGCTGCCTGCACAATGGATGCCATGAGATTTTTTGCTTTCTTTCGATTCGTTCTGTTTGTCTGCTGCCTGCTGCCGGGAATAGCCGCCGCGCAGCAATCCATCCTCGTGTTTGGCGACAGCCTGTCGGCGGCCTATGGTATCCCGCGCGAAGCGGGGTGGGTGAATCTGTTGCAGCAGGAACTGCAGCGCACCCATCCGCAATACCAGATCATCAATGCCAGTATCAGCGGCGAGACCGCCGCCGGCGGACGCCAGCGCATCGCCGCCACTTTGCGCCAACATAAGCCCAACATTATCATCCTTGAACTTGGCGCCAATGACGGCCTGCGCGGCGCCCCGATCAAGGACATCGAGGCGAACCTCGCTGCAATCATCCGGCAATCGCGCACGGCACGCGCAAGGGTTCTGCTGCTGGGCATGCAACTGCCGCCCAATTACGGCATCGATTACACCGCCTCCTTCAAGGCACTGTACCCGAAACTGGAAAGACAATACCACGCGGCACTGGTTCCATTCTTCCTGGAAGGTGTTGCACCGGATCAGTTCCAGGCCGACAACCTGCATCCAGTGGCACAGGCGCAGCCACGCATTTTGCAGAATGTGATGCAGAAGCTGGAACGGCTGTTGTAGTGTGGGTTAGCGAAGCGGTGCGTGGTTGTTGCCGATTTATCGGCTATACCCCCATGGGGGCAAGAACCTCTGCGAGGCAACCACGGCCTACCCCTTGCGGGTGTAACCCACCAATCGAGTTACCCATGGTGGGTTACGGCCTTTGGCCTAACCCACCCTACAAACCACGAATCTTTTTCCGTTCCGGCAGGGTCAGCGCAACTATTCCCAGCGCCACCGCGAACCACAGCGTCGCCAGCCGCACCAGCACGGTCGCGGCCACAGCCTGGGGTTGCGCGACGTGATTGAACATCAGCAGCGCGACCATGCTGGCTTCCGCACCGCCAAGTCCGCCGGGCAGGAAGCTGAAAGCGCCGACCAGCATGGAGAAGGCATAAATGAACAGCGCGACTTGCAGGGAAATACCGCCGTCGAGCAGGTTCACCACGTAATAGAACGCCACGCCCTCCGCGCCCCACGCCACCACGCCCAACAGCATGCTGTAGAGCAACATGGACAGACTGAAGCAACGGCCGGAATGCAGCACGATTTCGATGCCGTGGGAAAGCAGACCGCCGATGCGGGCGGGCAGGCGGTTTTGTGCGGAATGCTTCAGCGCCTGCAGCCATTTCGTCTGCTGCAGCACGACCAGCACTAGCACTATCAGCACGGCCAATACCATCACCATCGGTTTGGCCTGGGGATAGGCCCACATGCCAAGCACCACCAGCAGCAGCATGCTCATGATGTTGGAAAACTGGTCAGACAGGAATGCGGCCAGGCTTTCCGGATAGGAAACGCCGTGATGCTTGAGCACGACGCTGCGGATGGTCTCGCCCACCTTGCCGGGCAGGATGGTCAGGCCGAAGCCGGAAATGTAGATGCGCAGGCTTTCCAACCAGTAGATGCGGTGGCCAAGCAGCGCGAGAAACCTTTGCCAGCGCACGAAGCGCAGCCCGTAATTGACCAGCGATAGCGCCAGCGCGACGGCCATGCCGCCCAGTCCGACCCGCGCGACGGCGGCAAGCACTTCGCGCCAGCCGCCCCACAGCGAGAATCCCAGATAGCCGAGCGCGCTCAGCAGCACGATCACCAGCAGCGCGCGAAAGCGCCAGCCACTCAGGACGGTATGCGTCATGCAATCAGCCAGATGGTCGTGACAACCCACGCACCGATCACGGCCAGCAGATGCGGGTCGCGCACCAGGTCATGCGCCGTATCGCTGCCGCGGCTTTGGTGATGCAGCAGGTAGATGTAGCGGAACACACCGTACATCACGAACGGCACGGTGTAGATCAGGTTGGCCGTGCCATGGATGCGCACAGTGTCCGGATTCACGGTATACAGGCTGTAGCTCATGATCAGCCCGGAAGCGGTGATGCCGATCATCTTGTCCAGCAGCACCGGACTGTAATGTTCCAGCACCCTGCGGTGGTCACTCTTTTTTTCGTTTAGCGCAATGAGTTCCGCGCGCCGCTTGGTGAAACCGAGAAACAATGTCACCATCAGCCCGCACAGGAGCAGCCACTGCGAAGGCGGGATCCCGACTCCCAGCGTGCCGGCCAGTATGCGCAGCATGAAGCCGGTGGCAATGATGAAAACATCAAGAATGACCACGTGCTTCAAATACAGGGAATAGGCGATGTTCATCACCATATAGCCAAGCAGGATGGCAAGCACCGCCGGTGATGCCAGCCAGCCCAGTACCAGTCCTCCAGTTGCCAGCAACGCAGCAAGCATGGCTGCGGATGAAACCGAAACAGTTCCTGCGGCCAGGGGACGCAGGCGTTTTTTCGGATGCTGTCGGTCCTGATCCAGGTCAACGATGTCATTGATGACGTAGACCGTACTGGAGACAAAACAGAAGGCGGCAAAAACCTCCATTACGACCACGACCAGATGCTCATCATGCCATGCATGGCCGAACAGCAATCCAGTGAACACAAACGCATTCTTGACCCACTGATGCGGGCGCATCAAACGAATTAGCTCGAGCATTTTCCTGAAAATTTCGGAGGGAGATTACGGCCTATAGTACACCACCAGAGCCAGTTCCAGATACATCGCTCTCATTAGCTTATGACTCCTTCGAGTATAATCAGCGAACTCATTACTGGATTCCCGGAACCATTCACGATGTCGCATAATTTGTTTAACACTCGCCTCTCCTTCCGCGTTGCCGACGGCAAGCAAGGCATGCTGTATTCGCTGCCTGCCCTGGAAAAAGCCGGAATCGGGAAAATATTGCGCCTGCCCGTATCGATCCGCATCGTGCTGGAATCCGTGCTGCGTAACTGCGACGGCAAAAAGGTGACCGAGCAGCACGTGCGAGAACTGGCGAACTGGCAACCGAACGCGGCGCGCACCGGGGAGATTCCATTCATCGTCGCGCGTATCGTATTGCAGGACTTCACCGGCGTCCCACTGCTGGTCGATCTCGCCGCGATGCGCGACGCCGCAGCTTCGATGGGCAAAGACCCGAAGATTGTCGAACCGCTGGTGCCGGTGAACCTGGTGGTGGATCACTCGGTGCAGGTGGACTATTACAACAGCCCGGACGCCCTGAAGCGCAACATGGAAATGGAATTCGAGCGCAATACCGAGCGCTACCGCTTCATGAAATGGGGCATGCAGGCATTTGATACATTCAAGGTTGTGCCCCCCGGCGTCGGCATCGTGCACCAGGTCAACCTTGAATATCTCGCGCGCGGCGTGCGGCACAAGGATGGCCCGGAAGGGCGTGTGTATTACCCGGATACACTGGTCGGCACCGACAGTCACACCACCATGATCAACGGCATCGGCGTGGTCGGCTGGGGCGTGGGCGGCATCGAGGCTGAAGCCGGGATGCTTGGCCAGCCGGTGTATTTCCTCACCCCCGATGTCGTAGGCGTGCATCTCAAGGGCAAGTTGCGCGAAGGCGTGACGGCCACGGATCTGGTTTTGACCGTCACTGAATTGCTGCGCAAGCAGAAAGTTGTGGGCAAATTCGTCGAGTTCTTCGGCGAGGGCACTGCCGCGCTCACGCTGCCGGACCGCGCCACCATCGCCAACATGGCGCCGGAATACGGCGCGACCATGGGCTTTTTCCCGGTAGACGATGTGACCGTGGACTATCTGCGCTACACCGGTCGCACGGATGAGGATGTAGATGCCTTCCAGTCCTACTTCAAGGCGCAGGCGTTATATGGCATCCCGCGAGCCGGACAGATCGACTACAGCAGCGTGGTGGAACTCGATCTCGCCAGCATCGAGCCTTCGCTGGCCGGGCCGAAGCGTCCGCAGGACCGGGTGGCGCTATCCGCAATGCAAGAAACATTCAATGTCCTATTCAGCAAGCCGGTGGCGGAGAATGGTT
Source organism: Gallionellaceae bacterium (assembly GCA_049582805.1). Classification (GTDB taxonomy): domain Bacteria; phylum Pseudomonadota; class Gammaproteobacteria; order Burkholderiales; family Gallionellaceae; genus CAVXFS01. Next base: position 7,604 of record JBAUUR010000183.1, read on the forward strand.
TCAACAAACCGGCGTCCGAACTCAATAAGCGCTACGCCACCGCACTGCACGAATACAGCGGGGAAGTATGTATTCCAATTGCTGGAGGCGGTCTGCAGGAAAGCGGGAGTGCGCGCAACGGCGAACTTGAAATGCTGGACGACCATCCATCCCCGGCAATGCACAGCCAGAGCGCGGCAGAAACGAGATCAGTAGTCGAGATCGGCCACGGCGATGTGCTGATCGCCGCCATCACCTCCTGCACCAACACTTCCAATCCGGGCGTACTGCTGGCCGCCGGGCTGCTGGCGAAGAAGGCGGTGGCGAAAGGCCTGCGTGTCAGGCCACATATCAAGACTTCGCTCGCTCCCGGATCACGCGTGGTAACCGAATACCTGTCCAATGCGGGCTTGCTGCCCTATCTGGAACAGCTCGGCTTCCGTTTGGTCGGTTATGGCTGCACCACCTGCATCGGCAACTCCGGCCCGCTGGATTCGCGTCTGGAAGAAGCCATCGTCGCGAACGATCTGATCGCTGCCGCCGTGCTGTCCGGCAATCGCAATTTCGAGGCACGCATCCACGCCAACATCAAGGCCAATTTCCTGGCCAGCCCGCCGCTGGTGGTGGCCTTTGCCATCGCGGGTCGCGTCAACATCGACCTGGACCACGAGCCGCTTGGCACTGGCAGGAACGGCGAACCGGTGTTCCTGCGCGACATCTGGCCAAACAGCCACGAAGTCCAGACCGTGATGAAATATGCTGCCGATCCTGCGGTGTATCGCAAGCTGTATGGCGATTTGACCAAAGACCTGCCCCTGTGGAACGCGATATCCGCACCCGCCGGCAACCAGTACCAGTGGGACGATTCAACCTACATCGCCTGTCCGCCGTTCTTTGAAAAGTTCAGCATGGCAAGCGGCGGCATCAAGGAAATCCGCAGCGCGAAAGCGCTGGCGATTCTCGGCGACTCGGTCACCACCGACCACATCAGCCCGGCGGGCAGCTTCAAGCCCAGCACTCCGGCGGGCAAATACCTGCAAGGTCGCGGCGTGGCAGTGAAGGATTTCAACAGCTATGGCGCGCGGCGCGGCAACCATGAAGTGATGATGCGTGGCACCTTCGCCAATGTGCGCATCAGAAACCTGATGTTGCCTCCCAGGGATGATGGCAGCCGCATTGAGGGCGGCTTTACGTTGTATAAGGGCGAACAGATGGCGATCTACGATGCGGCCATGAAGCGTATCGCCGATGGCACGCCCACGGTCATCTTCGCCGGCGAGGAATACGGCACCGGCTCGTCGCGCGACTGGGCGGCGAAAGGCACGCAATTGCTCGGCGTAAAGGCGGTGATCGCGAAATCCTACGAGCGCATCCACCGCAGCAACCTGGTCGGCATGGGGGTGTTGCCGCTGCAATTCAAGGGCAACGACAATGTCGCCGCACTCGGACTCACCGGCCGAGAGACTTTTGATCTAACGGGAATAGATGAAAATTTGAAACCCCAACAGGACGTGACGCTGACCATCCATCGCCAGGATGGCTCGACGCAGCAGTTCAGCCTGCTGCTGCGCATCGATACGCCCATCGAGGTGGACTATTACCGGCATGGCGGCATCCTGCCTTATGTACTGCGCGAACTTATTTCAGGGTAAAGCAGAGAGCGCTTCCCGTGCCAGCGACATCATGCCAATAATTGATGGCGACTGCCGGCTACTGCAATCGCATGGACTCAATTCCATGATGCCGGATAAACCGGGGAAAGACAGAATTTCCCGCAGCATAATTTGATCGGCGGGTCAAGCAATTCGAGGATTATTCCAGGTATTTGCAGGTTAAACCGTATTCATGGTTTCGAAATAACCCATTTTTTCACCGTTATTCCAAGCTTGCGTTGCCATAAACGCTGATATCTTGCCCTCATGCCAGTGGTCTGGTGATAACTCAATGGGAGGCAGAAATGTCAGCACATAAGAAGATTCATCTGGCTGCATCGCGTGATGAAGAAAACTCCGCTAATTCAGATACGCGTCAGCGAGGTGGCGGCAAACCGGTCAAGGGAACTTTTGACATCAAAATGAGTTTGAAGGAAAGGGCTCGTTTGATGCTTGACTACCCAAAAACTCCAATCATTCACAACGAAGCTGATGATGAAATGCCAACTCCAATTTCAGATTCATATCGCACCCTGAATGGTCAGTCTATCCGCACAAGACAAATGTGCATGGATGCAGAGCTTCAAGCAATTACGGCAATTGAAGCGCGGGTAACAACCGAATTGCGCCTGATCGAAACTGACTACGAATGCATCGCCTTGGAAGTGCGTGCCAGAAAAACCTTGGCTGAAAAACTGCAACAAGCCGAGAAAGCTGTTGCAGTAGCAAGGTCAAGGGAAAATGCTGCGTTGAATGATTTCGACACTATTATGCAGGTTTCAGAAATCAACGATGAAAAGCTAATGGAGCAGCAACTCCAGGCACTTGCGCAAAGGAGACAGGACGCGGAAATCCGTGCACTTAACATGCAAAGAATACGAATGGATGCGGAACAATGTGCCATTCAGGAAATCGAGTCCCTTGTCGAGAATGAAGACTTGATATCATCCTATAGTCCCAATCAATATCTGAACGAGGAATCGATCCTGCAAATGGCACTGGAAAATGGCCTGCTGGCCACGCATGCTAACTTTCATGCAAGCGAGTGCAATTCACAAACGGGAATTATTGATGCAAATGCTGAGGCCTGTCGGCTGCTGGATGATATGCGCAATACAAGTTGGGGAAACCTCATCATGGAATCACCAACATTACATTGAAGACGCGACCGAATCCGGATTGTCGCATTGCATTGCAGTTTTTCATGAAGGAGTTTTGAATTACCCCCGGCATGGCCGGGGGCTTATTGGGTGAACCCCTCAAAGGGGCAGATAAATCCTGAGCCGCCAAGAGCGGCTGCAACCTCACTACCCCCCTTTGCACTAGCAAGGGGTACGCCGACGGGTTCCCCGTTGCTACGCAGCGACCCTTCCGCAGGCAAAGGGGGACTGGTGGAATGGAAACTTTGTTTCGATCTTTATAGTCCGCAACTCTCCCCACCCCATTTTACAAAGAAGAGTGAGAACATGCGGCATCCAAAGCAACCATCCGCTACCAGATTTCGGCATGGGTCAAACCTTGGTAGGTTCTCCGTCATAGCCGTGGGGTTTCCTCACTGCATTATTGGCAGAGGAGGGTAGCTATTTTTGACTGGGTTGGATCTTTATCGAATTGGAACCCGAGACTTTTTGCTAGCTCTTTCGACTTTGCAAAAAAGCGTGTTATAGCTATTTAGCGTTAGTTGGATACGCATCAAAACGCGCATTAAACGTTGACCTTTGCAAATGTTTGCGGTAACCTGCGCGGCCTTCTTCGGAGAGATGGCCGAGAGGTCGAAGGCACTCCCCTGCTAAGGGAGCATAGCGGACTAAAACCGTTATCGAGGGTTCGAATCCCTCTCTCTCCGCCAAATCGAAAAGTTTCACGCGCCCGTAGCTCAGCTGGATAGAGTACTTGGCTACGAACCAAGGGGTCGGGGATTCGAATTCCTCCGGGCGCACCACAAAATCAATTGGTTAGGTCATAAATGGTCTAACCCATTTTCCTTTTGAAGGAACTTTGAAGGGACTCCGCTTTTTCCCTGAACAGCATTTCCAGGCTCGCGTTCGTCCGGTTGCTCTCATCGGTGATCAGATTCATGGCATCCAGCAACTCACGCACCTGTGCCACGCTGTAGTGTGCCGTCATCGTTCCCCGGCTGTGCCACAGAATATCCGCAATAGTTTCCTCACGTACACCTGCCTCACGTAGCCGCATGCCCACCGTATGCCGCAGATCATGCACGCGGACATCCTGCAGGCCAACCGCTTTTCTGGCGTTCTGCCACCCGTTGTTGTTCATCGTCTCCACGGCGTGCGGTTCATGATTCTTGCCGCGTTGATACGTGAACACGAATTCCGGATGTTTGCCGCGTTGCTCATCAAGAACCGATTGCGCAACACGGTTGCATACCAGTGGTCGCCAGCCCTTACGGCCTTTGACGTAGCGGGGTGGAACAATGAATACACTGCACCCAAGTTCCTCCAAGAAGACTTCCCAGTCCCAGCGCAGATTGCACACCACATCGTCCCGTACACCCGTATTCAGATTGAACAATGCCATGCGCTGCAAATGTGCCGGTAACTGCGGCAGCAATATCCTCTGCTCTACCCAACTGATTGGCCGAGGTTTTCGCGCATCGTCCAGCGTCAACATCGAGATCAGTGGTGCCGTTTCCAGCAGCGTGCGCCCCTTATCGTCCCGCCATTTTCTGGCGGACAAATTCAGGATATGCCGCACCACCGCCAACGACGCATTGACCGTCTTGTTCTTCCGGCCCTGCACCTTGCGCGCCTTGATGAACGGCTGCAAGGTATCGTCGTGTATCTGCTCCAGGTTCAGATGCCCAATAAAAGGCATGATCGCTTCGAGCAGCGTGGCCTCCGTCTGAATGGAAAGCTTCTCTTCATTCTCCAGCAAATACTTGGCTGCAATCGGTTCGAACTGGTAGCGAGGACGTTGATACTGTGCCTGCCGCAACTGTTCGATTTCCGTCAGCAGCCAGTTTTCTGCTGTTTGATACGTTTCAAAACGTCCCTGAAGTCGAGTCCCCTGATAGGTTTTGTCGATCCTCCAGCGTCCGCCTTTTGTTTCAAAGATCCCCGGGGTTCTTTTGGCCATTGTGATTCTCCTTTCACGGTCGGCCCCACATCCCCGACTGCAAGCATAATCTGATCAAAAACGGTGTCAAGCTCTGACCTGTCGAATATCACTGACGTGCCCATTTTTATGCCGTGTAGTTTTGAGCGAATCTCCTTGTCGAAGAACGTTCCCTTGATGCCGAGGTAGTCAATTGCCTGCTGCCGATTCAGGCCGCGCCGCTCATTGAGAGGAAGTGACATATTCCCCTTCCCCACGTTTAGGCTTGGACGCCGGTTTGAAAGCCGCGCTCAACAGCATGGCAGCCTCGGCTTGTTCCGCTGCCAACTGGGATGCAGCTTCGGCGGCCTGCTGTTGTGCAAGTTTTTCTGTGACCATGTGCGTCTGTTTAGCTATGGCAGCATCGTACACAAGCTTTGTGCGATGTGCTGCCTCGACTCGCGTCTCATTATCGCGTGTGCGGCGGATTCTTTCCTGTTTCGCATCAGCGGCGCGTTGTTTGGCAACCGCATCCGAGATCGGAAACCCATCATAGGCGCCGCGCAAATCGAATTCAGTGTCAAGTGTTTTTTGCATTTTTAAAAATATTTCTCGTGCAGTCGGGGGTGCCTTCGGCATCAGGCGTTGATGCGAGTGCCTAAACTTCAGTCCCTATAATTAACTTCAAATAATCCTCAGGACATCTCCAGCGCATCTGGATAAACAACTACAGTTCATCGTTAACAAAACATCTTCAGAACATTTGCAGTTTATTCACGAATATAAAAATTAGTCACTCTGGATTCTCGACAAAAAAGTCGAGAATCCAGTTTGCGATTTTAGAAATCCCCAACCAAACTACCCATCTCTAATTTTTCGCACCTATCATTTGCTGAAGTGGCAATAGCTACGGGCGGCCATCCTTGCCAACAACACGGGTGATGCCTCCGATGTCAATTGAAACGACATCGGCGTTTTTTAGGAGGGGGTCGTTGAGCAATGGTCCGGTAAGTGTTGGGGCGAATGATGGAAAGATGCCGCATTGAATAATGTCGTTTGAAACGGGTTTGACGAATTTTGTGTTGCCGTAGCCAACATCGATGCTGCGAATGATTTTCATGAAAGCCTCCAGTTAGGGTTTTCTCATATTAACCAACTTCAAAATTTTTTAGTTCCTTCATTGATACCCTTTTAGGGGTCGAATAAAAAAAAGTGGGCTG
>JBAUUR010000184.1:0-1831 GCA_049582805.1 Gallionellaceae bacterium
CCCAAGGTTACCAATCCCAACAAAGCGGCCAGCAGCCACACCCGAACGCGTGACGGGACCATGGCCGGCGTGGCGGCGCCCGGGAGGATGGGCTTGGATTGGCTCGCAGGTCGGCGCATGAGACTCCATCAATCTCTGCTCAACGGTGAGAACTCGGAAACTTAACCACGCTCATGTTTATAGTTGGAATGGCGGTACGTTGACAAGTTTAATGGCGCGGATCCTTTTTAGAATGATCCGGCTCACGCCGGATGCTACAAAATATTCTTGATAAACCGTAGCAGCCGACGTCAGTCGGCTCTGATCCTTTTCTGCTTTTCCTCCCTCGGATAGATCGAGCGTGTTTTTAGAGTGATCCGGCTCACGCCGGATGCTACAAAACTTTCCCTTCACTCTTACGCCTCTTGACGCTGTTGCGCTTTTAACATTCAACCCTCAACTTTCAACCTTCAACTCCTTCACCCATACCCAAACGCCTTCACCAACGGCTCCAGCCGGTGCAGATGTGGCTCCAGATATTTCTGATAATTCCGCCACCGTCCCCGCGCGGTTTTAAAGACGGGCCTGGTAACGTCCGCATAACTGGGCGTGCGCACCAGTTTCTTCTGCGCACGTTCGTGATACTTGAGCACCTTGTCATCCCACCCGACACCCAAATAATCGAGCGTCTTCCGGGCGACGGATTCCAAATCCTCCACCATGTCCTCATAGCGCACTTCGAGATAACGTCCTTGAATCATGGGCGCAATCGTCCGCCAGACGTTCATGTCCTCGACATATTCCTCCACCGTATCTTTCAAATTGAAGAAGGCCGCATTTCTTAAGTTGATGGGGGTGAAGTACTGCATGAAGCAGCTCATCACGACATCACGGGGGTCGCGCAATGCCACTATGAATTTGGTTTCGGGAAAGAGGCGCTGGAAACCAAGGGCCATCAGCGAGAACGCCGGCTTTTTGTCAATCAACAGCCGGCTGCCAATGGGCTGGCCGAGGCACAGTTCCATCATACGGAAATAATTCTCACGGCACTGACGCAACGACTCGGTTGACGCGTTTTCAAGCACTGATAGTTCCATTCGAACGGTCGCCTGGAACTCCTGAGGCAGACCCGGACGCGGTTCGGGCGGTGGCTGCGTGCGCGCCAGGGGCACATAGGCGTCCTCGTAGAAAATTTCCGTTTCTTCGGCGGAAATGATGTCCGGATGCGAATCCAACACCTGCTCCAGCAGCGTCGTGCCGGAGCGGGGATGGCCGGAAAGCATGGCCAGACGTCTGGCCGGTTGAAGTTCCCGGCCAAAATCCAACCAGCGCTGGAAAATTTCGGCGGAAACACTGGTAAGCATCTCCCGTATGTGCGCGCCGACAAGTTGACGTTGGATAAAGAACGGTCCTGTCAACTGCTGAAGCGGCGCCTTGGCCGCGACGAACGCTTCCATGGCTTCATCATATCGCCCTTGCCGGTCCAAAATCATTCCCAACTGATAATGGGCCCGCATCCGCGTTTCCTGCTCGGCCTTGGGCAGAAGTGACCGCAGCAGCTTCTCGGCTTCTTCCAAATGGCCGGCCTGGCGCTCCAGCCGGGCGCGTGTCAGCAAAGCCGGCGGGAAGTCGCGATCCATTTGCCGCGCCCGGTCAATCAATTTGGACGCCTCGTCCGTGCGGCGGCGGCGTTCGTAAATGTCCGCCAATTGTACGAGTATTCCCACGGTGGCGTCTTTCTGTTCCACGGCCCTGCGGGAATAGTGTTCAGTCAGTTCGTTGTTGTAAAAATCGCGGCTTTGGTAGCCGGCCGCGGCCATGATTTGGGTTTTGTTTTGAGCGAGCTGGATGC
>JBAUUR010000185.1:0-4901 GCA_049582805.1 Gallionellaceae bacterium
GGTTTAGTACAACAGTTTTTTAGTCTACCGAGCGCGGTGATAGCTCCGCGCACTCGTCACAACCTGGCGCGCCGCGCCCGCTAGGCTAAAAACCCTCTGCACTATGTGTATATACACATAGTGGCACATTGCTGGCCTTCGAATTTCCTGAAAGCGGTCCTTGCCACGCCAACACCTTAACCTGAAAATCTTGCGCCCCTTCGCTCCGCCTCATCCGACGGGATACTCGTGGAGCAGGTGGCAGAGTCACGCTGGAATGGGGCAAAATCGCGTGGAATAGTCAATTGAACTAGGAGACAGTTCTGAACGTCGGGAGCGGACACCAAACTTTCGAGTTATACTAATACTTAATGTAGGGAATTACGGCATATGTGCGCTGATGCACAGAGGTTGTGGGGCGTCAAGCACACAATCGTGGGGTGACCGCTTGCTGGCCTTACGATTGAAACCTTCGAATGTACTGCAGATGATCTCTATGATGGGCACCTCGTGAAGCTAGATAACGGCATGGTGCATGCGAAGTCCGGTAACCTCAACAATACAATAGTCCCTAGCAAAAGCGATTTCATTGCGATTTTCGATGCCGATCATGCACCGAAAAAAATCCCCCACCCAAACTTTGGGTACTAAAGCGGTACATTCTTCATCCACGCAACTTGATACTGCACGCGATATCATTGTGACCAGAACGCGATACGTAACGGTGAACGTTAAGTTTGTGCTCGCCCTGACAGTCGCGTCTGTATGGGCGGTACTGTCTTATGAGATCGCGCAGCGGTGGATATCAGATCTATCCGGACTCGTCGGCGCACCGCTTGCCATCCTGGTGATCTTGGGCATTGCCATCCTGCCGGGTTTCATGAACGCTTTTCTGGTGACCGGGCTGTTGCTTGATCGTCGGCCAAGGCGTACACCCATCTCGCTTTATCCTGATATCACCATCCTTGTGGCAGCTTACAATGAAGAAGATTCCATTCTTAGCACACTAAAGAGTATCGAACTGCAGAATTACGCCGGGCAGCTCGAAGTTATCGTCATCAATGATGGCTCGACCGACGGTACGATAAAAAAGCTGTCCAGTATCTCCTACCCTTGGCTGTGTGTGATGGATCTTCCAAAAAACGGCGGCAAGGCAAATGCACTCAATGAAGGACTTAAGCGGGCAAGTTTTGCGCTAACGATTACGCTTGATGCTGATTCCTATCTGTATACCGACGCATTGACAAACCTCGTCGGACGTTTTCTCAGTGACCCCGATAATACTGCGGCAGTTGCCGGTGCTGTGCTGGTGCGCAACTCGCGCCTTAACCTGGTTACCAGAATCCAGGAATGGGATTATTTTCACGGTATTGCCGCCGTCAAACGCCTGCAGAGCTTGTTTCAAGGCACGCTGGTGGCCCAGGGCGCCTTTTCCATCTATCGCACTGATCTGTTGCGCGGGATTGGAGGGTGGCCTGAGTGCGTGGGCGAGGACATCGTTCTCACTTGGGCAATTCTCGAACACGGATATCGCGTAGGTTATTGCGAAGACGCGTGTTCGTTCACGAACGCACCCACCACGTTCAAGCAATTCATTCGTCAGCGTCAGCGCTGGTCACGCGGGTTGATCGAAGCCTTCAAGCACCACTGGCCTCTGCTGTTCCGCTTCCATATGATAACCCTCTTCATTTGGTGGAACCTGCTGTTCCCCTTCCTGGATTTCATCTACACCTTTTTCTTTGTGCCGGGAATAGTATTGGCACTGTTTGGCTATTACTGGTTGGCGGGCCCCATGACTCTACTGGTGCTTCCACTCGCTGTATTAGTCAACTATATTATGTTTCTCATACAGTCGAAGATGTTCACTGAGCAAGGCTTAAAAGTCCGGAAGAATCCAATCGGTTTTGTGTTTTATGCCTTGTTATACGGAATAATCCTGCAACCTGCCTGCTTACTCGGCTACTTCTCCGAAATTTTTGGCGCGCGTAAAAAGTGGGGAACCAAATGAAGCCCCTAAAACTAATAGTATTTGTCATTACGTGCCTCGCAGGCACTGCTTGGGCGGCAGATGACACAGTATGGAAACAGGCGATATCCATTCCTGATTTCTTTGGTTCAACAGACAGCGACGGATTTAGCACCTATAGATACCGAACCGGTTACTACCCGCTCTATGAGCACGGTGATAAATATACAGGCATTGAATATCTGCGTAATCAGTTTAATCAAGGCAGTTGGAGTTCCTTTGCCAATCAGGCCACATTGATCACCAAAGCAATCAATCCTCGAACCGGCCTCGGATACAACCTGAATTTGGGCTATAACGTTGAAAATGGTTACAAACTCCTCACTACCGATAGTCAGTATGGATTCAGGCTCACTGATAGCACAACGGGGGAACTTGTCGTTAACCGAGATCGCGTTGAAACGCCAAACTCACTTAACTACGGTATCTACTACACACTTACCGGTGCGAGCATTGAGCAGCAACTTACAGAACGACTGACCTTTGTCGGGATGGGTGGGGATATGTTCTTCTCCGATACCAACACGCGTGCCTTTATGAGGCTCAAGCTCATCTACGATTTAATACCAAGTTACGGTATCACCGCGCAGTTAAGGTACCGTCAGTATCATGATAGCAATACGAATGTGCCGAATAATTATTTCAATCCGGGCACATATACCGAGGCCATGTTAGCAGCGGGTATCAAAAGGCGCATTGAAGGGTGGATGCTAAACGGGACAGCAGGCTTAGGGCAACAGCGGATCGATCAAGACCTTCATACGACAACTAAACTTTTGGAGTTTGGTGCCACCAGCCCGTATGTTGGGACGATGTTTCTCAGAACCCGGTTTGGTTACAGCAAGTTTGCAGAGTTCATCGGCCCAAACTATTCCTATCGATACATCATGGAAGAACTAATCTTCCCATTCTGATTGCCAGTCAAATTTTTCTAAAACCGTGCCGAATATCTCCTTTTGGCACTAACAGCTTATTGAAATTCTCGATGTTTGCAAATGTGGAAAATTTTCGACCTCTCAGAAAGCGCTACAGTCGATTTTCAGATCACCGGGAGGGGTAAAGTGACCATGGAAATTCACTCTTTTCTCTGCATGTACAGCCAAATGGAGCGACGTGGATCAGGTGAAGCGGGTGTTCCTCGTAAGGGGTGTGAACAGCAAGAGCAGAAAGGTACGCAGTGTTCCGCTGAACGATTCAGCCTTGGAAGTGCTTCGTATGCTGCATGATACGCAAGGGAAGTTTGAGTATCTGTTCATCAATCACCAGACGGGGAAACCCTATGGCACGATCGCCAAGGTCTTCGATAGGTTGCGCAAACAGGCCGCTCTACCGCATCTGCGCCTGCATGACCTGCGGTATCAATACGCATCGTTCCTGGTCAATGACGGTCGCACCTTGTATGAAGTGCAACAGATACTCGGGCACAGCGATCCCAAAGTAACCATGCGTTACGCTCATCTGTCCACGACGGCATTGTTAGCGGCAGCAGACAGTGCATCGGTCGTGATCAAGGGAGCCATGAAGCAGCAGGATGTCCATGCGGTCGATGCGGACAAAGTCGTGGATGCAGCAGTTGGGCCGAAGACGCAGCAGTTGGGCCGTAGAAGGTAGTAGTGGCGTGGCTCCGGGGTGGGTGCGATTTGGCTCACCCTCGGGCTATACTGCTTCCCTTGGGGCTATACTGCTTTCGTTCCGTCTAGGGTATCTCTCGGCGGCGACACTGGGAACACCACTGGTATTTGCTCGTGGTATTCGTTGCCGGTTTTTTTATTTTTTTCGATGCCCGGAAGCGGATATTCGTCAGTTTCGGCAAAGTGCCACAACCGGCCATTCACGAAATACACAAAATTCCTGATACTCTCGTATGTGGCAGTGGAAAATCGTCTGCCCAGCAACTTCGACCGCATTCATGCCAATGAGGAGTAACATGCCCGGATGAGAGCCAAACCTGCCATTCCGCCGGCGTCGCCTCCAGACCCTCGTGACACACCAGTCGAATCCGAACGCGACCAGATCAGCCAAAATATCGAGGCCGTTCTGGAGTTCTACACGCGTGAAAATCAAAAAATCAGCCGCTCGCAACGTATCCTGGAACGCATCAGTCTTTTTATCGGGCAGCCGGTTTTTCTTGGCCTCATTCTGCTCTTTGTCGCGCTCTGGATGTTAGCCAACACCGTATTGCGCCAGTTTGGCATGGCCGAATTCGATCCGGCACCGTTTGCCTGGCTGCAGGGGATTGTCGGCCTGGGCGCGTTGCTGACCGCGACCGTGGTTCTGTCTAAGCAGAACCGGCTCGCCAAGCTCGCGGAACAGCGGGCGCATCTGGACCTGAAAGTTACGCTATTGACAGAGCAGAAGGCCGCCAAACTTATTGACCTGCTGGAAGAGTTGAGGCGTGATTTGCCCAATGTCAGAAACCGCCATGATTCCGAGGCGACAGCACTGCAGCAGTCGATGAATCCAGATATGGTGCTTGCCGCACTGGATGAACGCAGCGAGCCGGAAGAACCATTGAAGCCCGCAGGAGAAGCCACAGAGAACACAGGCGGCAACAAATAACGCGATCGCTACGCTGGAGCTCGGACACCTAAAACGCGACAGGGCGCATGCTTCAAAGAGATGCCACCGCCGCCTCTTCGAATCGGCCAAAGATGGCTTTTGATTCTGGATATAGAGCTACCTACCTCGACCGGTAGCAGCGTGTCGGCCACTACATCTCGCGACCATCCGCTGTCGGGTAGCGTAATAACAAATTTGACAGGCAGCTGCGTGCCACTATGTGTATATACACATAGTGCAGAGGGTTTTTAGCCTAGCGGGCGCGGCGCGCCAGGTTGTGACGAGTGCGCGGAGCTATCACCGCGCTCGGTAGACTAAAAAACTGTTGTACTAAACC
>JBAUUR010000186.1:0-2059 GCA_049582805.1 Gallionellaceae bacterium
ATGCACTTTTGACGGTGAATCCGGCACCGACCAACTGTGATGCGGCGCCTTTGGGGTTGGTGAGTTGGTGGCCTGGAGAGGGCAATACTGACGATGTCATAGGCACCAATAACGGCGTACTTGTCAATGGCGGTTATACCGCTGGCGAGGTGGGGCAGGCATTTTATCTGAATGGAACGAATGCCTATGTCAAAATGCCGGCCGGTCCCAGCCTCAATGTTGGGCTTGAGAACGGGCTGACCATTGAGGGTTGGATTGATCCTTCGGTCGTTGATGTTATGCAACCGATTGTAGATTGGAACAATGGAAGCACCTGGGGGGCGCACTTCTGGATTTCGTTGTCATCTCCCTATGGCACGGGTGCAGGTTGCTTGTATGCCAATTTAAGAGATACCAGCGGGAGCTTCCATTCATTTTCTTCCGCAGCCGGGCTGATACGACCGAATGTGTACCAGCACGTGGCTTTGACTTTCGACAAGGGTTCGGGTATGGCAGCAATTTATCTGAATGGGGCGGTAGTAGCGCAGCAGAATCTGGGCACGAATTTCATTCCGCAAACGAGCTATGACTTTTATTTGGGTGTGCGGATAAGTGATGTGCCGCCAACGCTGTGGGCAGGGAATCTGGACGAATTCAGTGTCTACAACCGTGCGTTGTCCTCGAACGAGATTGCGGCGATATACCTGGCAGGCAGCGGGGGCAAGTGTCCGCCTGGCCAACCCCCGGTGATTACGATGCAGCCGACCAACCAGACGGTGATAGTGGGCCAGACGGCGATGTTCACGGTCAGCGCGACGGGATCGCAACCTTTAAATTACCAGTGGATGTTGAACGCGACGAATCTAGCAGGAGCAACCAATGCTTCGCTGATTTTGAATGATGTGCAGCTGAGTCAGGCGGGTCCATATGCAGTGAAGGTAAGTAATCCGGTAGCTTCGGCGCTGAGCTCGAATGCGGTGCTGACAGTACTGACACTGGCACCGACCAATTGTGATCCAGTGCCTTCGGGATTGGTGAGCTGGTGGCCCGGAGAAGGCAACGCTGATGATATTGTTAGCGGGAACAGCGGTGTGTTGGTCAATGGCGGGTATACCAATGGGGAGGTGGGGCAGGCATTTTATCTGAATGGAACGAATGCATTTGTCAAGGTACCGGCCAGTCCCAGCCTCAATGTCGGGATTGGGAACGGACTGACCGTTGAAGGCTGGATTAATCCTTCGGTCGTAGACAGTTCGGCACGGCCGATAGCGGAGTGGAACAACCACAGCAATGGAGGTGTCTGGGGCGTACACCTATGGGACTCCCAGTCGGCATCATCTTATGGGACTGGACCGGGATGTTTGTTCGCGAACATTCAGGACGCCAACAACAATCCCCCCAATGGTTATCACACGCTGGCATCGGCGGCCGGGATTGTTCAAGCCAACGTGTATCAACATGTGGCCTTGACTTATGATCGGACATCGGGCGTGGCGACAATTTACTTGAACGGCGTAAATGTAGCGCAAACGACATTCTTCACGAACATTGTCCCGCAAACCAGCTATGACTTCTATTTGGGTGTGCGCGCAAGCGATGTGCCGCCGACGCTGTGGGCAGGGAGTCTGGATGAATTCAGTGTGTACAACCGTGCGTTGTCCTCGAACGAGATTGCGGCGATATACCTGGCTGGCGGAGGAGGCAAGTGTTTTACCCCCGTGGCACCGGTGGTTACGATGCAACCGACCAATCAAACGGTCGTGGAAGGTCAGACGGCGACGTTCTCGGTCAACGCGACGGGCACACGACCTTTGAATTACCAGTGGATGTTAAACACGACGAATCTAGCAGGGGCGACCAATGCCTCCTTAATCCTGACCAATGTTCAATTGACCAACGCGGGGAACTACACCGTTACTGTGACCAACGCGTATGGTTCGGTCACCAGTTCCAATGCACTTTTGACGGTGAATCCGGCACCGACCAACTGTGATGCGGCGCCTTTGGGGTTGGTGAGTTGGTGGCCTGGAGAGGGCAATACTGACGATGTCATAGGCACCAATAACGGCGTACTTGTCAA
>JBAUUR010000187.1:0-1621 GCA_049582805.1 Gallionellaceae bacterium
CCGGCCCTCTTCAAGATACAGGTCGGCCAGCTCCTCATAATTTCCTGCCGAAGGATTGTCCAGGATGGCGGCCTCGAGTTCATGAATGCGCCGGCGGCGGGGGAAGGTCTTGAATGACTGCTGCAACAGGCCAAGGTCCGGAATCACCTCGACGGCGATATAGATCAGCGCCCCAATCGGGCCAAGAAACAGAATGATGTAGAGCCAATAGGTATCCGGGCGGCGGCGAATGAAGTGGACAATCGCCAAACCCTGCAGAATGATGCCCCACGGATAAAACAGTCCGATCAAACCCATGCGATTGAGCGCACTATAGCATGGCGACGCTGGCTTTGGCCGAGGCCGCCTACATGCTCGATTGAGGTAGATTGCTACCACATTTGTGGTACCCCTCTACCACATAGTTGATTTTCAGTTTGGAGACGAAGAGGGCTAATCGGCAGGTTCCTTGCCGCGGAGGCCGGCACTGTCGGAGTGTTAGAATCTTGTGTGGTGAACCTTCCCATCCGCCTGTTGGCCGTCGATATCGACGGCACCTTGCTGAACCCCGAATTCCACATCTCAGAAGTTGATCTGGCTGCTCTGCGCCGCGCCAAGGCCGAGGGAGTTGAAGTCATCGCCGTCACCGGCCGGCGCCATACGTTTGCGCTTCCCATCGTCAAACAGCTCGGCTTTGACCTCTGGGTAATCAGTTCGAATGGCGCGGTTACCCGATCGCTCGCCGGTGAGACCTTTCATCGCGATCTGCTTCCCGCAGAAACCTGCCGAAAGTTGTGCTCGGCCATGCGGGAGTTTCGGGTAAATACCGTCCTCACCTTTGACAAGGAAACCAGGGGCGCAATCGTGCTGGAACACATGCAGGATCTCACGGCGAGCATTCAGCGCTGGCTGGAAAAGAACCTGCAATACATCGATTTCGTGATTCCAATCGAAGATTCGCTCACGGCCGACCCGGTGCAGGCCATGTTTTGCGGCGCGATCCCTCGCATGCAGCGGGCCCAGGCTACTCTGGCCGGAAGCGGCCTCGACGGAGAGATCACAGTCTTGCGCACAGAATACCCGGCCCGCGATCTTTCCATGATCGACATTCTCAATCCCGCCTGTTCCAAGGGCCATGCGCTCAAGCGCTGGGCCGATTATCGCGGCATACCCCGGGAACAGGTCATGGCCATCGGTGATAACTACAACGATATAGAAATGCTTGCCTTCGCCGGGGTGCCGTTTATCATGGGGAATGCCTCGGAAGAACTGCGGGGCCGAGGCTGGGCGGTCACGCTCGCCAATGACCAGAACGGAGTAGCGGCGGCCGTTGAGCAGGTTCTCAGCATCTCAAGAGTCAGCGTATAGTTCTGCGTTATCAAGCATGCCAGTCTCGTCAAAAATCGCGCTCGCGCTCGGGTTGTCGCTTTCTGCGCTGCCTGCGTTGGGTGCTGACCTTGCCATCCTGCGCAATGGATTCTCCATTCGCCACGAACGGCGGGAACAGGTCGGCGGCGTTACCCGCCTCTACATGGGAAACGACAAAGCCGGATTTGTTGACATTCCCACCGTCGAAA
Organism: Gallionellaceae bacterium; assembly: GCA_049582805.1. Lineage (GTDB taxonomy): Bacteria > Pseudomonadota > Gammaproteobacteria > Burkholderiales > Gallionellaceae > CAVXFS01. The sequence goes on from JBAUUR010000187.1 coordinate 1,557, forward strand.
TCGATCATTACGAACAGGATTTAACTCCAGCGCCAACGCCGCCAGCCCCGCCCGCACCTGTACAG
>JBAUUR010000188.1:0-45322 GCA_049582805.1 Gallionellaceae bacterium
GGACTAAACCGCTTCGCGGTAGGGGCGCTCCGTAGATACGCCTGCGATTGATTTAAGCGTGTAAAAGGTTGACAGAAGTGCGCTGCTCTTTAAGTTGGGAAGTGAGGCAAACCGCCTCATTTTTCGACAAGGAGCAGCATCATGAACTCAACGACACAAACCATCAGTCCGTTGCGTCAACGCTTTCTCGACGACATGCGGATGCGCAAACTTTCCCCCAAGACCCAGAGTGGTTATATCCGCACGGTGAGCCGATTTTATGGCTGGCTGGGGCGTTCTCCCGACACCGCGACAGCGGAAGATTTACGGCACTACCAGTTGCACTTGGTCGACCACGGCATCTCGCCGATCTCGCTCAACGTCACGATTACCGGGCTGAAGTTCTTCTTCGAGAGCACCCTTGATCGTCCCGAGTTAATGAGGCACATGCATCCGGTGCACGTGCCACGCAAGATTCCGGTGGTGCTGAGCCCGGATGAAGTCGCGCGCCTGATCGGCGCTGCCGGGAACCTGAAGAACCAGACGGCGCTGTCCGTTGCCTACGGCGCGGGCCTGCGCGTCAGCGAGGTGGTCGCACTGAAGGTGGGCGACATTGATAGCCAACGCATGACCCTGCGCATCGAGCAGGGTAAAGGCAGCAAGGATCGCTACGCCATGCTCTCGCCCGTTCTGCTCGAGTGCCTGCGTACCTGGTGGCGCACCGCCCGCTCCAACGGCTGGATGCTCAACGGTGGCTGGTTGTTTCCGGGCCAGGATCCCTCCGATCCGATCAGCACGCGCCAGCTCAACCGGGTCATCCACGAGGCGGCCAAGGCCGCACAGATCGACAAGCGCGTCTCGATGCACACCTTGCGCCACAGCTTCGCCACCCACTTGCTGGAACAGAAGGTGGATATTCGGGTGATTCAGGTTTTGCTTGGGCACAAGAAACTGGAGAGCACAGCACTCTATACCCAGGTGGCGACCAAGATTCTGCGCGAGGTGGCCAGCCCGCTGGATAGCCTGCATCCCGCGTAGATGTCGTGTAGCTCACGATCATGGTGCGTCCCGCACTGGAGGTCGCGGACATCTTCCGCGCCCATGGTCCGGCATGGCGAGCGGCCCAGCACACGCATTTGAGTCTGGGGCAGCTCAAGGTCATGTCGGCCATCGAGCAGTGCCGCAGCGCGGCACTGGGTGGACATGTGCTGCATTGTCCAGCTTGTGCGCACGACGAGATCGCCTACAACTCCTGCCGTAACCGGCATTGCCCGAAGTGTCAGGCCAGTGCAGCCAAGCGTTGGCTCGAAGCACGCCAGGCCGAACTGCTGCCGGTGGACTATTACCATGTCGTGTTCACCTTGCCCGAGCCGATCAGCGCCGTCGCCTACACCAACAAGGCAGTGATCTATCGCCTGCTGTTTGAGGTCGCAGCCGAAACGCTGCGCACCATTGCCGCCGACCCCAAGCATCTGGGCGCGCGGATTGGCGCGACGCTGGTGCTCCACACCTGGGGATCGGCGCTGACGCATCATCCTCATGTGCATGGCATCGTTCCGGGTGGTGGGCTGTCGTCAGATGGGGAGCGTTGGGTCGCCTGCAAGCCGGGCTTCTTTCTGCCGGTGCGGGTGCTCTCGCGCTTGTTCCGGCGGCGCTTTCTCGAAGAACTCGACCGGGTGTATCGAGCCGGCCAGTTGCAGTTCTTCGGCGCGTTTGCGCAGCTGAGTAATGCGACAGCCTTCGCCGACTGGCTCGCGCCGTTGCGAGACTGCGAATGGGTGGTCTATGCCAAACGCCCGTTTGCCGGCCCTGCGGCAGTGCTGGCTTACCTGTCGCGCTACACCCACCGGGTGGCGATCTCCAACTCGCGCCTCCTCACTCTGGACGAGCGCGGCGTGACGTTCAAGTGGAAAGACTACCGGGCCAAGGGTAAGACGCGCTACAAGACCATGACGCTTGGCGCGGACGAGTTCATGCGCCGCTTCCTGCTGCACGTCCTGCCCGGCGGCTTTCACCGCATCCGCCACTATGGCCTGATCGCCAATGCCGGGCGCAGCGATAACCTTGCACGGGCACGCGAGCTGCTGCATGTTGAATCAATACCACCCAAGGGAGATGAGGTGTCGGACGAACCCGTTCAGCCAACCTTCGTTTGCCCCGACTGCGGTGCGGCAATGATCGTCATTGAAACCCTGCCACGCGAACCGCGAATCCGCGCGCCACCCCAGTTTCGAGGCGCACCATGAATGCAGACATAAATCACCCGTCAACGCATCATCGGTCAGAGCCGATGCGGGAACGCATTGCCTTGTGGTGTAAAACCCCGGTTTCCTGTGCTCTGTCCAAACCGGAAATCGCAGACATCCCCTTTGATTCTGTCCACCTGAGCGATGTCATCGTCAGGCAAACTGGGCTGGCCGCCATATCAAGCAGCAGATCGATAATTCAAATCCCCATAGCCCGTCGCCAGTCCTGACACGTAGCGGTACATCACGCGGTTTCGTCCCTCGAGGCTTGTCCGACACCTGCCCGGCAAGTTCTGCGGTATCCTGATCGGCCTGCAGTTGAGGGCAGGTTTCCGACAACCCTTAACAAGAGCGGACATTCAACCAGCCATTCCATTTGTATCTGCAAGGATCTGTCAGCCATCGGGCAAGCGTATTATCAGTCCGGCAGGATGCGGTGAGGTACGAACCGCATCGCTCGCGCATCATCAGGGAATTGGGTAGGGCAGCAGCTGGAATTGCAGCACCTCTCCCTGCAACGAGCCGAGATGCACCGATTGCGTATCATGGCTGCTGATCTGCAGCAAGGCCAGCAGGTCGCGGCCGCCGCCTGGCGCAGGCGCGGCATTGACCACCATGCCGCTGGCCTGGCCTGCCATTTCCGCGCTGAACAGTTCATCGCCCGTATTTGCGCTGCCCGTGATGTGTGCCAGATACATGCGGCGCTTCAATTTGCCGAGGTATTGCATGCGCGCCACGATCTCCTGTCCTGGATAGCAGCCTTTCTTGAAGTTCACGCCGCCGATCAGCTCCAGGTTGGCCATCTGCGGCACGAACTGTTCCTGCGTGGCGGGCAAAATAACAGGGATGCCGTCGCGGATGTTGAACCAGTCCCAGCAATCTGAACCGGCGGGGCGCGCGCCGTCGTTCAGGCATTTCCACAAGGCAGGCGCGTGTTGCGCCGTGGTGACGATCTGGAAGCGGTCGGCAGCGACACGGATCACGCTGCCGTTGGCGAACTGGCCGACCGACAACATCTCCTGGGGAACCGAAACGAAGCATTCTTCGATCAGCGCACGCGCCTCGACACCAGCCAATCCCAGGCAGATCAATTCGTCGCTTGCGTCAGTGATCTTCACCTTGCTGCGCAGCACATACAGGGAAAGTTTTTTTCTGACCGACTCGCACAGGCTGCGCGGCAGGTGCAGGAAATAATCCGCTCCGGTCTGCCAGATCAGGAAGGTGGCCAGCATGCGTCCCTTGGCGCTGTTGAAGCTGCTGAACTGGGCGTGCTGCGGACTGACTTCACGCACGTCGCTGCTGAACAGGTTCTGTAGGAAACTTTGCGCATCCTCGCCGGAAACCCTGAGGATGCCGAAGCGTGACAGGTCGCACAGCACGGTGCAGGTTTTGGCTACGGCAAGTTCACCCGCCGCATCGCCGAAGTGTTGAACCGCATCGTCCAGCAACTGCGCATTTTGTTTAACCAGAAATTCTTTCCATGCCTGATTCATGATCCGTTCCGGGGTAATTATTCATGCCGTAATCTTACCGTGAAGCGCCGTCTTTCGTATAAACTCTTGCGGCATGAAATGGCTATCCTGTTTACCGCTGTTCCTGCTGCTGGCCGCCTGCGACGGCGGACTGTGGAACAATCCCTATCCTTCGGGTGACGAGGGCAAATCGATTTTCTACACCGCATTCACCGGGCGGCCCAAGCATCTCGATCCGGTGCAGGCCTACAGCGAGAACGAGTATGAATTCCTCGCGCAGATTTACCAGCCACCGCTGCAATACCATTACCTGAAGCGGCCGTACACCTTGATACCGCAGGCCGCGGCCGCGATGCCGCAGGTGCGTTATTATGACAGTAACGACCATCTGCTGGCGCAGGATGCGCCCATCGAAAAGATCGCCACCAGCGTGTATGAAATCCATCTCAGGCCGGACCTGAAATATCAGCCGCATCCGGCGTTGGCCGGGGATCCGGCCGGACAGCCGCGCTACCTGGCGGTGACGGAAAATGACTGGCGCGGCATCCACACGCTAACCGATTTCAGGGAGACCGGAACGCGCGCCGTGCAGGCCGCCGACTACGTTTACCAGATCAAGCGGCTGGCGCATCCCGACCTGTATTCGCCAATCTTCGGCGTGATGGCCGACTACATCGTCGGCCTGAAGGAATACGCCGATACCCTGAAACAGGCGCGCATGAAACAGCCCGAGGGCTGGCTGAATCTCAACGACTATCCACTGCCTGGCGTGGAAGTGGTGGATGCGCAGACCTACCGTATCAAGGTGCATGGAAAATATCCGCAGTTCGCCTACTGGCTGGCGATGCCATTCTTCGCGCCGATGCCGTGGGAGGCCGACCGCTTCTATGCGCAGCCGGGCATGCGCGAACGCAACCTGACGCTGGACTGGTGGCCGATTGGCAGCGGGCCGTATTACCTGTCCGACAACGATCCGAACCGGCGCATGGTGCTGGCGAAAAATCCCTACTTCTCCGGCGAGTTCTATCCGAGCGAAGGCGAGCCGGGCGACCGTGCGGCCGGGCTGCTCGCGGATGCGGGCAAGCCGCTGCCGCTGATAGACAAGGTGGTGTTCAGCCTGGAGAAGGAAACCATTCCCTACTGGAACAAATTCCTGCAAGGCTATTACGACGCCTCCGGCATCAGCTCCGACAGCTTCGACCAGGCGGTGCAGGTCAATGTCGGTGGCGAGGCCACCGTCACCGACGCAATGAAAGCGCAGGGCATTGTGCTCTCGACCTCGGTCGCCACTTCCACCATGTACATGGGCTTCAACTGGCTTGATCCGGTGGTCGGGGGCGGTTCGGAAAAAGCAAGGAAATTGCGCCAGGCCATTTCCATCGCCGTGGACTGGGAAGAATTCATTTCCATCTTCGCCAATGGGCGCGGCGTTGCCGCGCAATCGCCGATTCCGCCCGGTATCTTTGGCTATCGCGAGGGCGAGGCCGGCATCAACCATTATGTCTACGACTGGGTGAACAATGCGCCCAAGCGCAAGCCGATCGAAGTGGCGAAGCAACTGCTTGCCGAGGCGGGTTATCCGGATGGTCTCGACGAGCAAACCAGACAGCCGCTGGTGATCTATCTCGACACCACCGCCGGCGGCGTCGGCGACAAGTCGCGCCTGGACTGGCTGCGCAAGCAGTTCGCCAAACTGAACCTGCAACTGGTGGCGCGCAGCACCGACTACAACCGCTTCCAGGACAAGATACAAAAAGGCGATACGCAGATGTTCTACTACGGCTGGAATGCGGACTATCCAGACCCGGAGAATTTTCTGTTCCTGCTGCATGGCGCGCAGGCCAAGGTATCGCACGGTGGCGAGAACGCGTCGAATTACAGCAACCCGGAATATGACCGCCTGTTCGAGCAGATGAAGAACATGGACAACGGCCCCGCACGGCAGAAGATCATCGACGACATGCTGGAAATCTTGCGCGATGATGCGCCGTGGCTGTGGGGCGAACATCCCAAGGACTACGTGCTGCACCACAGCTGGGTGTATAACAGCAAGCCCAACAAGATGGCGACCAACAGCATCAAATACCTGCGTGTCGATGCCATACAACGCGACAAGATGCGCCGGCAATGGAATCGTCCGCGACTGTGGCCGATGGTGCTGACGGGTGCCGCTCTGCTGCTGCTGATCGGATGGTTGTGGCGGGCGCTGCGGCAGCGCGAAGAAGCGCGCAGATGAATCAAAACGTAGGGCGGAAGCCCCAAGGGGCGTTCCGTCGCAAGCAATGATATATTCGGCGAAGCAAACATCCGGCGGAACCGCAAGCGTTCCGCCCTACGCAAGCTGATAATTCGTTAAGGAGATTTAAGTGACGCGGATCGTGAACAAGCTGGTGCTATTGGTAATTCTGTTGATTTCCATGTCATCTGTTCAAGTTCTGGCAGAAGCAGCGCCGGATGTGATCTATTGGGATTCGGAAGCGGGCAAGGTGTTGCGCGCGCGCATTCCGGCCGACGCGGATTTCTGGCAACTGAGTCCGACGTTTGCCGTGCAGCAAACCCAGAGCTATTGCTCGGTAGCCAGCGCGATCACCGTGCTCAACGCGATGCCGATCAAGAAGCCCGTCGATCCGGCTTATGCGCCTTATGCCTTCTTTACCCAGAGCAACTTCTTTACGCCGGAAGTCACGAAAGTCATCAGCGCACAGACCGTGCTGAAGATGGGTATGACGCGCGAGGAGATGGTAAAGACGCTGACGCTGCAGGGAGTCAAGGCAGAGTCCATAGCCGGCGACACGCTGAACGACGACAGTCTGCGCGCGCTGTTGCAAAAGGCGCTGGGCAATGACGGGAAATTCGTCCTGGTCAATTATTTGCGCGCGGTTCTGGGTCAGGTCGGGGGCGGGCACTGGTCGGTATTGGCGGCTTATGATGCGGCGTCTGATCACGTCCTGATCCTCGATGTGGCCAAGTACAAATACTCCCCGGTTTGGGTTGGTATCAGCACGCTGCAAAAGGCGATCGACACCATCGACTCCACCAGCCATAAGGCGCGCGGTCTGGTTCTGGTGTCCGAATGAGAAGCAGCGTCGAAAGAAATGCGCAGGTGCCATGAACAATCAGAAGCCTCATTAGTCACTTGAAAACAGATTAATGTTGGGATCATTAAATTTCCGCCGCCGGCATCAGCACGAATCCCGTTGCGACCGGCGCGCACTCGCCGTGGTGAAAACAGGAATATGACCAGGATTCCCATGGTCAGCGTGATCGTGCGCAGCATGGCGCGGCCTACACTGCAAGCTACACTTGCGTCGATTGCCGCCCAGGATTATCCGGCAATCGAGGTGGTTGTCGTTGCAGCCAGCGGAGCCTCGCATCCACCGCTGCCGGAACTGTGCGGGGTGCATCCGTTGCGGCTGGTAACGAGCGCACTTCGGTTAGCGCGGCCCAATGCCGCCAATGCAGGGCTGGACCATGCAACAGGTGAGTGGATCACCTTCCTCGATGATGACGATATTTTTCTTGCGGGGCATATTTCCGCCTTGATGGCGGCCTGTGCGGAGGCGCCGCAGGCCAGGCTTGTCCATTCCTATGCCTGCGCCGTGTTCAGGGATGGGCATATCGAACTCATCGGCCAGCCGCATGCCCTGGTGCAGCTCTACGAACGCAATTACATCAGCCTTTCCACGGCGGTATTTGCGCGCGAACTTGTGGCAGAAGGGTGCCGTTTCGACGAAACGTTCGATATTCTTGAAGATTGGGATTTCTTGCTTCAGCTCGCGCAGCGCACCCCATTTCATTTCGTTCCGATAAATTCTTTTGAATATCATGTCGAAGCGGGGGACTCCGGGTTGGGCAAGGGCGGCAATCAGGATACCGCCCGCTATGCATTGTTTCGCGACCGCATTTTTGCAAAATGGGCGGCAGCGCGAAACGCCCTGGTGGAACGGGTCTCGCCGTACTTGCAGCAGGCCAGGACACTCGCACAAAAGGGACGATGGCATGAGGCGGAGGCAAAATGCCGCGCGGCGCTGGAGATTAGCCCCAACGATCCATGGGCGCTGAATGTCCTGGCCATGATAAAACATGGTACGAAGGATATAAGCGAAGCGCGTGCCATTCAGGAACTGGCGGTGGCCATTCGTCCTCTGGATGCCCGATTTGTCTACGATCTGGCAGTGTTATACGCCACGCCGCTGCCCGAGATGCCTCGCGATGGGGAAGACGGCTTTCTCCACAATCTGGCTGTGCTATCCCGTAAACAGGATGACTCCAATTACGCGCGCCGCTGTTGCGAACGGGCGCTGGCGCTTGACCCTGAATTCATGCCCGCGCAGCGATTGCGTGACGAGCTCACAAGCGTAGGCCGGGGAGGGTGAGGATAGGCAAGCACCTGCATTATGGTGCGGCAGAATCCTGTTTGCTCGTCTCGATCAGGAAATTTCCCAGAGACCGAACCGGCGCCATGTCGTCGAACAGGACCAAACGCGCAGCTTCGATGCGCGCTTTGATCTGCTGTCGATATTCCGCATCCTGCACGAGCCGGACTACCAGGTTGATATATTCTTCCTCTGTGTTTGCGATCAACTCGGTCATGCCCATGCGCCGCAATATGCCGCTGGCCAGCCTACCGCGCATGAATTGTCCGTCTTTAGCCACAACGGGCAGCCCGCATTCAATCGCCTGCATGGCGGTGTTGAATCCGGAAAATCCCAGCGTGTCCAGAAATACGTCTGACCGCTTCATCAGTCCATAAAATGCGTCCCTGCTCTGCCACGGGATGAATATGCCGTGGTGCCCGAAATCCAGCCCCGCATTTGCAAATACTCGTTCCAGCCGCTGGCGCAGCTTGCCGGAAAGATCCTTGAGCTGGTGGGTGAAGAACACGATCTGGCTATTGCCAAGTTTGCGCGCGATTTCCACCAGCACCTGGTCATGCTGAGGCACGTATTTGAACGGGGCGCCCGGGCACAGCAGGATCGGGCGTCCGATATCGATATTCAGTCTGGTGAAATCAGGTTCGATGCTTGCAACCTGCAAGGGTTGGTAATAAACACCCAGATGGGGCAAGAGTACCAATTGTTCGGAATAGCCATCTTGCGCCGCTGGCGGTTCAAGGTCTTGCGCGGAAAGGTAGTAATCGATCGTCGGCAAGCCGGTGGTTTCCGGGTGGCCCCATGATGCGACCTGAACCGCAACCAGGCGCAGGCTCGCCAGCTTTACGGTCATTGGATCCATGCCAATTTCCGGATAGATCAATACATCAAGCTGTTTCCCCCTGATCACATCCACCCACTGTCGCAGGCTTTTGTTTCCCTGTTCGAAACTCCGCGCATGGTTTCTTGCCCATTCGGTCTCTTCATCCTGTTGCGAACCGGTATGGAACAGGTGCAGTTCGATGCGGCTGCGATCCAGATGCTGCATCCAGCCTTTGACGATGGCGTTCCATACGGAATGATTTCTGATGTGCGCCGAAACCACACCGACGCGGATTATTGGATTGTGCGGACTGCTGACCGGAGGAAGTTTCTGTTCATCCAGCCAGTATTTCATCAGGCGCGCGCATAACGCTCCATATCGGGACAGGAGGTCGCGATTGTTCTTTTCCTGATAGGCCAGAAAGAACGGCTGGTAAACGCCGACCGCTCTATAACCAAGCGCCATCCGGGTATCGAACCAGGTGTTCAATTCATCAAGTTCATGCAGGAACTCGGTACGACTTGCTTCTATTTCTTTGTCTGTTTCGGCGACCAGTTGCAGCCTGGACATTGCAAGCTGCCAGCGCACCTCGGCAAAATCCGGCTGCAGTGTCAGCGCGCGGCGATAACTGGAAACGGCCTCCTCCAGCTTGCCCTGCTCCAGATACATATTCCCCAGATTGTTGTATACCGCCTGGAATTTCGGGTCCAGCCGCACGGCCTCAAGATAGGCGGCAATGGCGGAATCGATTTGTCCCAGAGCCTTGTAGGCGTTGCCCAGATTGCAATGGAATGCCGGCACGCGGCGATCCGCCTGGATGGCGCTTTCGATCAGGTTTACCGCATCGCCATAATTATTCTGTTGCAGCGCGATCAATCCAAGATAATGCAAAGCATGGCTGTCCCGCGGATTCCGTCGCAGCAGATTCTGGTAAAGGGATTTGGCTTCTTCCAGCCTGCCGGTCTGATGCAGAGCAACTGCCTGCATCAGCAAATCGGAGGCGGGCGCTACGTTGGTTGCGTTGAACTCATGGCCAGGCGGTTTTGCCGGCTGCACGACAAAACCCTGGCTCGCCGATGTTTTGCCCATGCAGCATTTCTTGTACTTCTTTCCGCTGCCGCAGGGGCAGGGATCGTTCCGGCTCGGTGTGCTCATGGGTTATATGATAATCAAGGCGAAATGGATAATGCTACATTTCTGCGTTTTGTCACGGCCTCCATTTTCAGTCTGATTATATCCCGAGGAGGCGCTCAAAAAAGGGAACGGATTCAGGACAGGCAGCTTTGGTTGCAGCCTGAAATCATTGCGGAGGATGCAGGGCATTGATAGAATGCGCCGCCTCGGTTGGGCGGTTAAGCTTACCATGTGCCGATTGGCAGTTTGAGTATGCCATGACCTGCCATTTATCCAACCTGGAAGTCATGCCGAATCATTAATGCCGCTTTAGCTCAGTTGGCAGAGCAACCGCCTTGTAAGCGGTAGGTCGTCTGTTCGAGTCAGACAAGCGGCACCAATATCCATAAGGCTTGCAGCGATGCAGGCCTTTTTTACGCCTTCTGGTATTTGTCAGTGTAAGGCTGGTTTAGAAAATCCGCTCAATGCGGTGGCCCTCAGCACCCCACTAAAGGAAAAACCGCCGGGCTATCTCTAGCGGCGGCGGCTTGTTATCTGTAACGACCTAATGACAGGTCGTTGTCTTCCAGTCTGAACGGCAATGAATGAAGCTATTATTTAAAGAACAGCCAGAAAGCAAAAGAACAACAAGCAAAGTGAATAATTTCACCATATCAGCCTCCTCTTGGCGGAATAATGCCACGAAGTGATGACGAAGAAAACTGCCCGGCTAGCGTTGTGTCGTCTGCATGGTCTTTAATGAACCGCAGAATACACACTTGCGACCATGCAAAAAATTGGTCGCACAACTAAATACTGTACAAACCCCAGTAACCAGGAACCGCTCCATGGATACACCGGTTACGAAATGCCCTGATTACCAATCTGTTCCTACCACGCGCAAACCGGCTTGCACGGGAACAAACTCAATCCCGGCCTGCTCCAATTCCTTGCGCTTCAATTTTGCCGTGCCACTGGTGCAGCAGGCCGAATTCCTGCTGTAGGCAGTGCTTTTTCGCTATCGCGCTTGGCTTGTGTCCCATAATTTGCGCAACAATTCCGGCAGGGACTTCAACCCACTCGGACAACGTGCCGAAGGCGCGGCGCAAACCATGCACGGACAGCACATTGCAAATCGTGCACATTTATCTGTAGTATTCTTCGAGTTCGTGATGTGCTTGAACCAATGAATCCCGCGACCTTTACCAAGCGAGGACATCAGACAGATGAATATCTTTATCGTTAAAACATTTGGAAGACTGATTGTAGTCTCGGCCCTGCTTGCCTTCAGTGCAAGCGTCCATGGGGATGATGTCTGGCTCCGGGAGCTGAAGAATGTGGCAAGGTCAGGGAATGCAGATGCGCAATACAAGGTCGCCGTTTATTATATGAAGAGGGGAATTTATGACTCAGGGATTGAGTGGTATATCACGGCGGCAGAGAACGGGCAGGCGCATGCGGAATATGAACTGGCAGACATGTACATGAAGGGCGACAAGGTGCCGAAAAGCATCGAGAAGGCGTTATATTGGTATCAACAGTCGGCTCAGAATGGATTTGTGCAAGGACAGGTTAAGCTGGGAATCATGTATATGAACGGGGGGGTTGTTAAAAAGGATTTGGTTCAGGCATACCGATGGTTAAGATTGGCTGCGGCACAGGGAAACACAGAGGCTCTGGAGGAAGTAAACGAGCTGGAAGACAGGATGAGCATGGACCAGGTCGAGGAAGCAGAGGCGTTGCTTGCAAAGGGGAGATAATTCTCGTTTTACTCTAGTGCTAGTGCTGGCGATCTTCTGTTGTCTAATGTGGCAAGTTGAATCCGGTTAGACATACCGCAAGGTCGGCCGTGCTGTATGGGCATTACTATTATTGATCTTTCCGTAATTTATGACAGACGTCATCCAATAGCGTCATTCCCGCGCAGGCTGGAATCCGGGCAATTAAAAGAACCTCACGCAGTGGCGCAACATCTCGAACACGGCCTTGTCCGCTAACGCGGAGGCTGTTTGATAAACTGGATTCCCGCCTGCGCGGGAAGGACGATAGGTGGATTTTGCCTACTGTTGCATTCCCTTCGAGCGTTGTCTTCAATTATGAAGCGCTCAATAATTAACTGGATTTGGAGATGGCGCCAGGACAAACATGAAGATCCATGAGTATCAGGCCAAGGAAATCCTGAAGCAATTCAAGGTGCCTACTCCGCGTGGTGTGGCCTGCTTTACCGTCGGCGAAGCCGAGGCCGCCGCACGCAGGCTGGGTGGAAGCGCATGGGTGGTCAAGGCGCAGATTCATGCAGGTGGTCGGGGCAAGGGCGGTGGGGTAAAAGTGGCGCACTCGCTGGCCGAGGTGCATGGGGCCGCTGAGGCGATCCTTGGCATGCAACTGGTGACCCACCAGACTGGTGCGCAAGGCCAGAAGGTGCGACGCCTGTTGATCGAGGAAGGCGCAAGGATTGCCAGGGAATTTTACGTCGGCATGGTAATAGACCGCAGCAGGCAGCGCGTGGTGCTGATCGCCAGCAGCGAAGGCGGCATGGAGATCGAGGAGGTCGCTGCGCATTCACCCGAGAAGATCCACAAGCTATGGATAGACCCGGCGTCTGGATTGACCGGTGCACAGGCTGCTGCCATGGCGCGCAATATCGGCATTCCGGAAGTGGCGCTTGCCCAGGCGCGCGACTGCCTGCAAGGGTTGTATCGCGCCTTTGTCGAGAAGGACGCAATGCTGGCCGAGATCAATCCGCTGGTGCTGACCGAAGATCAGCAAGTGGTCGCGCTGGACGCGAAGATCAATTTTGACGACAACGCGCTGTTCCGTCATCCAGAGCTGGTTGCGCTGCGCGACCTGGACGAAGAAGACCCCGCCGAGGTGGAAGCCTCGAAGTTCGAGCTCAGCTACATTGCGCTGGATGGCGACATCGGTTGTCTGGTGAATGGCGCCGGACTGGCGATGGCGACCATGGACATCATCAAGCTGTATGGCGGCAGTCCGGCGAACTTTCTCGATGTCGGAGGCGGCGCGAGCAGGGAAAAGGTGACCGAGGCGTTCAAGCTGATACTGAAGAATCTCAGGCTGCGCGCGATTTTGGTGAACATCTTTGGCGGCATCATGAAGTGCGATGTGATCGCCGAAGGAGTGGTGTCCGCCGCGCGCGAGGTGCGACTCAAGGTGCCGCTGGTGGTGAGACTGGAAGGCACCAACGTCGATCTCGGCAAGAAGATACTGGCTGATTCCGGCTTGCCGATCATTTCCGCGGGCAACATGGCCGATGCGGCGCAAAAGGTGGTTGCCGCAGCAGGGGGGCAGGATGTCCATACTGATCAATAAGGACACGCGGGTCATCACTCAGGGCATGACCGGCAAGGTGGGCCAGTTCCATACTTTCCATTGCCGCAATTACGCGAATGGCACGAACTGTTTCGTGGCTGGCGTGAATCCAAGGAAGGCGGGAGAGTCGTTCGAGGGCATCCCGGTGTATGCCTCGGTCCGCGACGCGAAACAGGCAACCGGGGCGACCGTGTCGGTGATCTATGTGCCTCCTGCAGGCGCGGCGGCGGCGATAGACGAAGCGGTGGAGGCTGAGCTGGATCTGGTGATCTGCATTACCGAGGGCATCCCGGTGCATGACATGCTGCGCACCCGCTACAGGATGGAGGGCAGGAAGACCTTGCTGATCGGCCCGAACTGTCCGGGCCTGATTACACCGGACGAGATAAAGATCGGCATCATGCCGGGCCATATCCACCGCAAGGGACGCATCGGCGTGGTGTCGCGTTCCGGCACGCTGACCTATGAGGCGGTCGGGCAATTGACCGAACTGGGCATGGGCCAGTCGTCCTGCGTCGGTATCGGCGGCGATCCGATCAACGGCATGAAACATCTCGATGTGATGAAGTTGTTCAACGACGATCCGGAAACGGATGCGGTCGTCATGGTGGGCGAGATCGGCGGCAGCGACGAGGAGGAATGCGCGCGCTGGATCAGGGACAACATGCAAAAGCCGGTGGTCGGTTTCATCGCCGGCGTTACCGCGCCGCCCGGTAAGCGCATGGGGCATGCCGGGGCGATCATTTCCGGCGGGCAGGGTGGCGCTGAGCAGAAACTGGCCGTGATGGAAGAGTGCGGAATCCACATCACCCGCAATCCGGCTGAAATGGGACACCTGATGCAGAAAATCCTGAAGGGATAGTGATGCTGGGTATGCTGAGCTCCAACCAGTTCTGGATGGATGTGTGCAAGATCATTGTCATTGACTTATTGCTCAGCGGCGACAATGCGGTGGTCATCGCCCTGGCCTGCCGCAGCCTTCCTGCCGAACAGCGCAGGAAAGGCGTTCTGCTGGGCGTGGGTGGCGCCATCGTGCTGCGCATGCTGCTGACTTTCTTTGCGCTCAACCTGCTGACCTTGCCGTTCCTCAAGGTGGTCGGTGCGCTGATCCTCTCGTGGATCGGCGTCAAACTGATCCTGCCGGAAGACGGGCACGAGGCAGCCAGCGTGAAAGCCAACGCGCATTTGTGGGGCGCGGTGCGCACCATCATCGTTGCGGATTTGATCATGAGCCTGGACAATGTACTCGGGGTGGCGGCGGTGGCGAACGGCAATTCGCTGCTGCTGGTGTTCGGGCTGCTGGTGAGCATTCCGCTGATCGCATGGAGCAGCCAGCTGGTATTGAAACTGATAGATCGGTTCCCGCCCATCATTTATTTTGGCGGCGGTCTGCTCGGTTATGTGGCCGGCGAGATGTTGGTCAGCGATGGCATGGTTGCAGCCGTGCTCGAGGCGATGCCTTTTGATGTGCATGCATGGATTCCTGCAATTTGCGCCCTGCTGGTCATGGTGCTGGGCAAGTGGCTGGCAATGCGCTCGATAGCCACTTCGAGAGTGTTCAGTCTGGTTGAAGGGCAGGTCTCGAATTCAACCGGAGGCCTATCTGAAAAAGAACGGTAACCTGCGGCCATGGGTGACTTTCAGGGATTCCTTGAGAGGCATCCCTCCCCCCATATGAGTTATATCCTTACCCCCTGACAAGGTTATAGACACCCTTGGAGCACATGCGTTTAATAGTCCCCTTTTTGCTTGTACATTATGGTTGCAATGAACTGGCGCATGGGTGCCGGGTTTGACTAAAATGGCTAACTGCGGTTCGCGCATTGTGAAACGGGTTTATATCGGGGGAAGATATGTCTGACAGTAAAGTATTGGATGATCCGAATCGCCGCGATTTTCTGGGAAAGGCAACGGCGGCGGTCGGCGCAGCCGGTGTGGCAGCGGCATGCTGGCCATTTATCAGCAGCATGAACCCCAGCATGGATACACTGGAAAAAGCCTCGACCGAGGTTGATCTTTCCGGTATCACCGTGGGACAGATGGAGACGGTTGCCTGGGGCGGCAAGCCGGTTTTCGTGCTTCACCGCACAGCCGAACAGATAGCTGCCATGGAGGCGTCTCCGGGAGGGTATGATCCGCAGTCGGATCGTGATCGCACCAAGAAACCGGAATGGCTGGTGGTAGTCGGGGTATGCACACACATGGGGTGTATTCCCGGGCGCAACCCTGAAGGATGGTTATGCCCTTGTCATGGCAGCGTGTATGACAATAGCGGCCGCATCCTGCATGGCCCGGCGCCAAGGAATCTGGCCGTGCCGCCCTACAAGTTCGTGTCTGACGAAAAGATCACCATAGGCGAGGCATGACATGGCGAGTCGCGTGCTTGACTGGATAGACCAGCGTTTTCCCCTTACCCGTTTCGTTAAGCATGAACTGACGGAATACCCGACCCCGCGCAACCTGAGCTATTGGTGGAATTTCGGTTTCCTCGCCGGTTTTGTGCTGGTGCTGCAGATCGTCACCGGCATCTTCCTCGCCATGTTCTACAAGCCCGACGTGAGCCTGGCGTTCGATTCGGTGCAGCACATCATGCGCGACGTGAACTATGGCTGGCTGCTGCGCTATATTCATTCGACCGGCGCGTCGGCCTTTTTCGTCGTGATCTATGTGCACATGGCGCGCACGCTGTATTACGCCTCCTATCACAAGCCGCGCGAACTGATGTGGTGGAGTGGCCAGGTTTTGCTGCTGTTGCTGATGGCCACCGCGTTCATGGGCTACCTGTTGCCGTGGGGGCAGATGTCCTATTGGGGCGCGCAGGTCATCACCAACCTGTTCGGCGTAACGCCGTTTCTCGGCGACAAGATCGTGATGTGGCTGCGCGGCGATTTCGGGGTGGGGGATGCCACCCTGACGCGCTTCTTCGCGCTGCATTACCTTTTTCCGTTCATGATATTTGCATTGGTAGGCATACATCTTGTTGCGCTGCATACCGTCAAGAGCAGCAACCCGTCCGGCATCAGCCTGGCCGACAAGGACAACATTCCGTTCCATCCTTATTTCACCCTCAAGGATTTTTTCGGGCTGGGCGTCTATCTGATCTTGTTCTGTGCATTCGTGTTCTACCGGCCGGACACGTTCATCGAAGCGGCCAACAATGTCCCCGCGAATCCGCTGGTGACGCCGCCGCACATCGAGCCGGAGTGGTATTTCCTGCCGTTCTACGCCATCCTGCGCGCGATCCCTGACATGCTGGGAGGCGTGGTGGCGATGGCGGTTTCCGTGCTGATCTTTGCCATCCTGCCGTTCGCCGACCGCACCACGATACCCGGCGGCGCGCGCTATCGTCCCATCTATCGCGCCATGTTCTACCTGTTCATCGCGGACGTGCTGGTGCTCGGTTATGTCGGCTCCCAGCCCCCGACCGGATTTGTTGTACCGCTCGGGCAAGTGGCGACCGGGGTTTATTTTGCCACATTTTTTCTGCTGCCCTTTGTCTCCAGGGCGGAGGAACGCTGGATGCGCGCGCGCGGTTTGCCGGATGATTTGAAGGCATTGTTTCAGCAGCGTCCGCCACGAGAAAAATGGCCGCGCAAGGAGGGTGCGAGATGATGCGCGGGATCGTGTTCGCCTTATGCTGGTTTGCCTGTTCCGTCTATGCGGAAACAGAACCGGCTTTGCAAAAAATCGAAGTGGCGACCGATCTGCCAACGCTGGAGAGCGGTGCGGAGACGGTGATGTCGGTTTGCGTCGGCTGCCATAGCCTGAAGTATGTTCGCTTTCGCAACCTGGCCCTGTTGGGCATCGCCAAGGACAAGGTGGATGGCTGGCGCGGAACCAACCCGATGGGGACGGCCATCACCAGCCAAATGCCGCCAGATGCGGCCGTGCAATCCTTTGGCAAGGTGCCGCCCGATCTCAGCCTGATGGCCAAGGCGCGTGAAGGCGGCCCGAACTATATTTACTCCTATTTGCTTGGCTATTACATGAACAAGGATGGCGTGCTGGGTAACCATTATTATCCGCCCACCAAAATGCCGGATGTGCTCGGCGTGGCGGGGGTGACCGACCCGGCGCAACATGCGGAATTGGAGAAAAAGGCGCGCGAAGTCGCATCCTTCCTGGTCTGGGCATCCGATCCGCATGCGCAGGAACGACGTACGCTGGGATATTACGTCATTGGTTACCTGGTCGTATTCACGGCCATGCTGTATTTTCTAAAACAGCGCATTTGGTCCAGGCTGGACACAGCATGATCCATATCCACATAGGGTGAGTGACTGTATGGTTTGTACCAGCCTTTCCATTTCACGGAATGGCTGGCTATTTGGTATAGTCGCTTAATTCAACCAATCCGAATGGCGCCGACGGGGAAAATATGAATCAGTCCGACATCTCTACACTCAACCAGAAATTTGCCATCGCGGGACAACTGGAATTTGTGCAGGACGCCGGTGGCCTCGCCATCGCACGGATCAACAATGCTCATGCGCAAGCGTCCATTGCGTTGCAGGGCGCGCACGTCATGAGTTTCCAGCCCGATGGCGAACATCCTGTCATCTGGCTAAGCCCGGCGGCGAAACTCGCACCCGGCAAGTCCATCAGAGGCGGCGTTCCGGTGTGCTGGCCATGGTTCGGCGCGCATGCCAGTGAAAGCGGATTTCCGGCGCACGGTTTTGCGCGCACCGTTCCATGGCAGGTTGTGGCCAGTGAAACGCTGGCAGATGGCAGCACGCGCGTGGCCTTTGAACTGCCGCAAAGTTCGATTCCATCCGGGCAATGGCCGCATCCATGCAGGGTGCACAACGTCGTCACCATCGGCCAGGCGCTTGCGGTGGAACTGGCCACCGGCAACACCGGCAAAGCAGCATTTGAAATCGGCGAGGCGCTGCATAGCTACTTTGTCATCAGCGACGTGGATGCCGTGCGCATCAGTGGCCTCGAGGGCGCGGTTTATCTGGACAAGGTGGACAATATGCAGCGCAAGACCCAGGCAGGTGCAATTACCATCACAGCAGAAGTTGATCGCCTGTATGTGAATACCGAAACGGAATGCCTGATCGAAGATGCCGGATTCAAGCGCCGCATACGCGTTGCCAAGCGTGGCAGCCGTTCTACCGTGGTGTGGAACCCATGGGTGGAAAAGGCCGCGAAGATGGGCGATTTCGGCAGCGACTCGGGTTATCGCGGCATGGTTTGTGTCGAAAGCGTTAATGCAGCGGAGAATGTGGTCAGCATGGAGCCAGGTTCAACTCATTCGTTGGCCGTGGTTTACAGTGTCGAAAAAATCTGACGGCAAGGCAACCGGTTTTTGGTTACTTTTTTTCCGGCATTCGGCTATCATTGGCAACTGTCTGGCTTTGGTTTGGAGTTGTTTTTCGGAAAGGTTGATGAAATGGATCCCAAGATAGGTATTCTGATAGTAGCAATCATATTGTCGATCGCACTTTTTCTCATCGGCGGTTTTGTGCTGGGCAAGGCCGGAGGGATGCTTTGCGTCCTGATCGGCATTACAGTTGTCGGTCTGGCGGCCGGCAATATCATGAACTCTCCTGAACCGGATAACTGCAAGGAATACGAGTAGCCGGGTTTAAAATTGCGTAAATGCGGAGTCGCGTTTACGCCAAGTGCCGGTAAAACGCATCTGCGCAGGCAATCTGTCCCGTTTCAATCACTGCCAACGGACTCGCATGAGCTAATGGTGACGTTCCCGCATTAGGGAAATGTCGCAGAATCTGTTACAGTCCCTTCCGCAACATCGTTTCAGTCTTGATGTTGCCGCCTCGTGATTTGCTAATCCCGCTATCAGCCTGAGACTGGCGTTCCCAAGAACGACAGGCCGTAGTAATCAATAAAGGTTTGTATGCCATTTTCATCCCTCGGCTTGTCCGACGAAATCGTTCGCGCCGTTTCGGAGCGCGGTTACACCGAACCCACGCCGATTCAGGCGCAGGCGATTCCCGTCGTGTTGTCCGGTCGCGACCTGATGGGCGGCGCACAGACCGGCACCGGCAAGACCGCCGGCTTTACGCTGCCCATATTGCAACTTCTTTCCGCTTCCGCGAAGCCCACAACCGGCAAGGCGCCGATTCGCGTGCTGGTGCTCATTCCCACGCGCGAACTCGCCGCGCAGGTGGAAGAGAGCGTGCGCGACTACGGCAAATACCTGAAGCTGAGTTCGATGACCATGATAGGCGGGGTCAACATCAATCCGCAGATACAGCGCCTGAAAAGCCGCGTGGACATCCTGGTGGCGACGCCGGGACGTTTGCTCGACCATGTGCAGCAGAAGACCGTGGACTTGTCCCATATCGAGATACTGGTCCTGGACGAAGCCGACCGCATGCTGGACATGGGCTTCATCCGCGACATCAAGAAGATACTCGCGCTGCTGCCGAAACGGCGCCAGAACCTGCTGTTCTCCGCCACCTTCTCGGACGAAATCAAGCTGCTGGCCGACGGCCTGCTCAACAATCCGGCGCTGATCGAAGTGGCACGCCGCAATGCCACCGCCGAATTGATCGAGCAGAAGGTCTATCCGGTGGACCGGGAGCGCAAGCGTGAATTGCTGGTGCATCTGATCAAGGAACACAACTGGTTCCAGGTGCTGGTATTCACCCGCACCAAGCACGGCGCCAACCGCCTGGCCGAACAACTCAACAAGGCTGAAATCCCCGCGCTGGCGATCCATGGCAATAAAAGCCAGGCTGCGCGTACCCGTGCGCTGGCCGAGTTCAAGACCGGCAAGCTGCAAGTGCTGTGCGCGACCGACATCGCCGCACGAGGCATAGACATCAGCGAGTTGCCGCATGTGGTGAATTACGAGCTGCCCAACGTGCCGGAAGATTATGTGCACCGCATCGGCCGCACCGGGCGCGCGGGCAGCGAGGGCGAGGCGAGCTCGCTGGTATGCGTGGATGAGTTGAAATTGCTGAAGGACATCGAGCGCCTGATCAAGCGCGAGATTCCGGTGGTGAAAGTGCCGGGCTTCGAGGTTGACCCCAGCATCAAACCGGAGCCGATCATGAACGGACAGAATCGCGGCGGCGGACAAGGCCGGGGGCAAGGTCGCAGCCAGCAGAATCGCGGACAGGCCCAGGCGCGACCCGGCAGCAAACCGGCCGCACCCGCAGCGCGCGGCACAGGCAAGCCTGCGATGCACCGTTTCGGCGGACGGGGACGATAACGGTTGCGTTAGCCCAGGATAAGCTAATACCGCAATTCAAGCCGCAGATCACACAGAGAATGCACTGGTTTTCTCTGTGTCGTCCGTGATCTCCGTGGCATGCGTTTTTATTGAGTGACTGCATGAATGTGAATTACTCGCACCCGCAAAACTTCTCTGCGTTGACGCCGGATTGCGTACTGAATGCACTGGAAAGCTTGGGCTTCCGCAGCGACGGGCGCCTGCTGGCGCTCAACAGCTACGAGAACCGCGTCTATCAGATCGGCATGGAGCAGGGCGCGCCGCTGGTGGCGAAATTCTATCGTCCCGCGCGCTGGCCGGATGCCGCCATCCTCGAAGAGCATGCCTTCGTGCAGGAATTGGCCGAGCACGAGATTCCAGTCGTACCGGCATTGGCAAGGGATGGGGTAACGCTGCATGGCTTCGCGGGCTTTCGCTTCGCGGTTTTCCCCAGACAGGGCGGGCGTGCGCCGGAACTGGAAGACCGCCACACGCTGGAATGGATGGGCCGATTTCTCGGCCGCATCCATGCCGTCGGGAAAATAAGCAATTTTCAGCATCGCCCTTCCTTGAATATCGAAAGTTTTGGTGAGCAGCCGCGAGATTATTTGCTGACCCACCAGTTCATCCCTGACGATATAGAAGCGGCTTATCGCAGCGTGGTGGAACAGGCGCTGGACGGTGTGCGCAGCTGCTTCAAGCGGGCAGGCGATGTCGCGGGCATTCGCCTGCATGGCGATTGCCATGCAGGCAATGTCTTATGGACGGATGACGGCCCGCACTTCGTGGATTTCGACGACAGTCGCATGGGGCCGGCCATCCAGGATTTGTGGATGCTGCTGTCGGGCGAGCGCGCAGACATGGTGCGGCAGATGTCTGATGTGCTGGCTGGCTACGAGGATTTCTGCGATTTTGACGAGCGCGAACTGCATCTTGTCGAAGCGCTGCGCACCCTGCGCCTGATCCATTATTCGGCGTGGCTGGCGCAGCGCTGGGAGGATCCCGCGTTCAAGCAGGGCTTCCCGTGGTTCAACACGCAACGCTATTGGCAGGATCGCATACTCGAACTGCGCGAGCAGATCGCGCTGATGCAGGAGCCGCCGCTGTGGCAAGCGTAGCGTAGTGCGGAACATGCAGGCGCGAATTTATTGGCACATCAATTGTGTGTGCTTATAGAAACGGGACTGATGGCCTTCGACAAGCCCAGGCCGAACGGAGTGATTTTCATTTTGTGCCGGATCAATAATCCATCGTTGGTGCGAACGTAGAGTTAACCGGCGATCCGCCACGCTTTTTGGCGGAGCGTCCGTGTTGAACGGCGGTTGGGCATCACTGGGCTGCGTACGAAAGTTTCATACCTACCGCCTACCACCAGCGTAGCTGGGCTTCCTGTGCTGATGTCACACGATCAGGATTCGAATGCTGCTTGCGAAATTTCGATATACGACCGAGTACGGAAAAACTTTCAGCGGGAATGTTCGTCGCCCTCTCGTCGTTGGCGTTCCGAGATCGTGATATTCAACTAGGAGCTTGGCGATACGTTCAAATTCTTCGAGAAAACGCTCAGCAACCACAAGGCCAGCTTGTTCTTTGTAAAAATCCAGAGCGTTGGCAATATCATGCTCCGCTCCAGGGTGGAGCGAGTAGGTCATCGCGTAAGTCTTGCTCGAAGCCGGGCGATGGCTTCCTGCCCTGAAACTGCCGAGATCGAACCTGATTCCAGTTCGGCTTCCCTGCGATCGGCTTCTCGCTCCCAAGCTTCCTCGACTTCGGGGTCTGAATCAAGGCTGGCGATTAGCCGCTCTAGCAGGTGTGATCGTTCAACAGGGGGTAACTGCAGGACTTCGGCTTCCAGGATTTCCAGGTTCGTACTCACGCTGACCTCCAATGCGGTAGATGCTGACAATTTATAGTTTATCACAGCGAGTGGCGCTTACAGTGGCGCGACCGCTGCGCTTAGGTCTGCGATGCCCAACGTAAAAGTAAGGGGCTGCGCGCTCTTGCGCAGTCCCGCTTGACTGCAATATAGGTAGTCCGTCCTTCTTTCAGTGATACTACACACAGCTGGCAGGTATCTGCCAGTGATAGCGGGACATGCACCTGCGGATTACGAATATTGACTGCTGAACATGCGATGTTCTCTAACAGTTTGTTGAAATTATCATACATGCAGAGAAAAGAGTGAATTTCCGTGGTCACTTTACCCCTCCCAGTGATCTGAAAATCGACTGTAGGGCTTTCTGAGAGGTCAAAAATTTTCCACATTTGCAAATATCGAGAATTTCAACAAACTGTTAGTAGTGGTTTGGTCTTTCAGCCTTGATACAAAGCCCCATGTTTGGCGGGTTCTTACCCATATACATAGGGATATCCGGGAATTTTGCTTGTACGGCAGGATCCGTCAAATCATAGTCAGGAGGCAAATTCTCCCGGGAACCATCGGCCCTGGTAATTTTTTTCTGGTGGGCCGCAGCAGGCTTAAAGAACATGTGGGCAAACTTGGACCAATAAACGCCGCCAAAGAGAACCGTGCTTGACAGGATGAACAAGGCAAAGAATATGGTTAAGCCACCGCCGGTAAATGACCAGATCAATGCGAAAGTCGAGGTAGCAAGAAGCGAGAGAATAAACAAATCCGCACGCTCGAACCGAAACCATGGAAGGCCTTCCGCAGCCACATCAACGCGGATAAAAAACCAGAACCAGTACCCACCCACAGCCAGCATCAGCGCACCGATATGCCAAAGTGCTGGCAGGATATTAGGTGTGGCTGACCCAGGAGATGTATAACCAAAAATCATGATTGCGGTAGTCACAGCGAAAATAATGAATCCGTACATGGTCAACAGATGGGAAAGCCTGCGTCTTGGATTACTGAATTCACCAGAAGTTAATACTTCGTTCACCAGCACTGAAGCGGCAATCGATGCTTTTTCTCCAGCACCCACTGACCGTTTTGCGCTCTTCTTCGCTTTTTTCGCATTTTCGAAAAAGTACTGCGCGCTTTTCTTATGCATCATGTCAAGTATTGTCCCGACCATGACCAGCAGAACCATCAAGACGATATACCCCTGCATAATTGCGGGTGATATAAATGCCGAAAGTTCGGCAAAGGGGTTGCTCGTGAACATCAGGTTCTCCTCAAAAATTTAGACGAAAAATTATCATTGAATCGGCTGGCCGTCGAATATAGCAAAAGTCACACCCCACAAAAATTCTTCACCCTACGAACCTGCCACCTTATCAGCCTGCAACATCCAGTCATCTGTCCCCTCCCCCTTGCACCCGCAAGGAGTAGGCCGTGGTTGTAAAGCCGCTAAAGCGGCAACAACCACGCTCCATGGGGAGGGTTAGGGTGGGGGTAGAAGCTCATCCCTTCCACTACGTTGGCTACTTCTACCCCCATCCCGGTTGCCCCCTCGCTTCGCTCTCCCCCTCTGCAAGGGGGAAGGAGAAAACCTTCAACGGCCCGAGTGCCCGACCAGCTTCACTTCGACCTTGTCGCTCTCGGCAATGCTTCCATAATAAGCACGCAATATCTCCAGCACTTCCGGCCGGCTGAATTCCGCCGGCACCTCGCTGTCTTCCGACAGCATCTTGCGCAACTTGGTACCCGACAACAGCAATCGATGCTCCTCGTCATGCGGACAAGTCCTGGCCGATGCCATGCCGCCACACTTGTAGCACCAGAACGTCCAGTCGATCTTCAGCGCCTGCGTCTCCAGCGCGCCCTTGGGAATCTTGTCGAAGATGTGGTGCGCATCGAACGGGCCATAATAATTTCCCACACCCGCATGGTCGCGCCCGACGATCAGGTGCGAACACCCGTAGTTCTGCCGGAACAACGCATGCAGCAGCGCCTCGCGCGGTCCGGCATAGCGCATATCCAGCGGGTAACCCGCCTGCACGATGGTCTTCTTCACGAAATAGTTATCAGTCAGCGCGCCAATCGCCGCAGTACGCACATCGGCGGGGATATCGCCGGGTTTCAGGTTGCCCAGCAGGGAATGGATCAGTACGCCGTCGCATACTTCGATCGCCACCTTGGCAAGATATTCATGCGAGCGATGCATCGGATTGCGCGTCTGGAACGCGGCGACCTTGCTCCATCCCATCGCCTCGAAGAACTCGCGCGTCTCGCGCGGAGACATGAACAGCGAACCGTATTTCTGGGGAAAGCCACCCTGGGAAAGCACCTTGACCGGCCCGGCCAGGTTCATATCGCCCTGCTCCATCACCATCTTGACGCCGGGATGCTCGATGTCGGTGGTGCCGAACACCGTCGCGCATTCGTGCGCTTTGTCGATCGCGTACTTCTCGGTGACCTTCATGGTCGCCAGCACGCTATCGTCATCCGGGTCGACCAGCGCGATGCTGCTGCCGGTCTTGATCGATGCTGCAGTGGTGCGGTCGGTGGAAAGCGTGATCGGGATCGGCCAGAACAAGCCATTGACCATGGTCATGCCGGCGCAGACGCTCTTCCAGTCAGCCTGGCTCATGAATCCGTTCAGCGGCGTGAAGCCGCCGATACCCAGCATGATCAGGTCGCCCTTCTCGCGCGAACTCACCCTGACACGCGGCAACCCAAGCGCCAGTTCCCGCTCCGCAGCAAGCGCCTCGCCTTCCAGCAACAAAGGATTGAGTTCGCCTCCACCATGCGGCCTGACCAAAGCCATTCTGAGATTTCCTTGTAGAAATAGTTGTACTGACTGTGGGATGAATGCTATTCCATCAGGCAGTTGGGAGCGATACCCCTTAAGGGGTGATAATCATACCCCTAATGGGTTATATAACCATTGCGCAAAACGGGTACTTGAACTTCCTGACTCAAAATCAATTGGATTCATGCACTGAACTCAATCCAAGCGGCTGGTTTTGGCCCTCTCCCCCTGCAAAGGGAAGGGCGTCTCGTTCCTTCCCCCTTTAAGGGGGAAGGTTAGGATGGGGGTAGGACGGTGGATATGCCATAAGCGGTGGGAATGCAGAATCTCTACCCCCTCCCCAACCCTCCCCCTGCAAGGGGGAGGGAGCTTTTGAGATGGTCGCCTTCCCCACACATACCAACCACCCCAACAAGTTCCATCCAACACCCCCGCTCCACAGTAAAATACATACCATGTCCCCCTTAACCGTCGCCGCCATCTACAAATTCGTCAAGCTCCCCGACTGCGCCGCCCTGCGCGCACCGATGCTGGCGCAGTGCAATGCGCTGGGCATCACCGGCACGCTGCTGCTCGCCGAGGAAGGCATCAACGGCACCATCGCCGGCTCGCGTGCCGGCATCGACCGGATATTGCAGTTCCTGCGCAGCGACCCGCGACTGGCCGACCTGGAACACAAGGAATCCACCGCCGACCACCCGCCGTTCTACCGCATGAAGGTCAAGCTGAAAAAAGAGATCGTGACCATGGGCATGCCGGGCATCGATCCCTCCGAACGGGTCGGCCACTACGTCAAACCGGAAGACTGGAACGCGCTGATCAGCGATCCCGATGTGTTGCTGGTGGACACGCGCAACGATTGCGAAGTGGAGGTCGGCACCTTCAAGGGCGCGGTCGATCCGCGCATCACCACCTTCCGCGAATTTCCCGAGTACGTCAAAAAACATTTCGATCCGGACAAACAGCCGCGTGTCGCGATGTTCTGCACTGGCGGCATCCGCTGCGAAAAAGCCTCAGCCTACATGCTGCAACAGGGATTCCCCGAGGTCTATCACCTGCAGGGCGGCATCCTGAAATACCTGGAAAACGTCCCGGCGGAACAGAGCCTTTGGCAAGGCGAATGCTTCGTATTCGACCAGCGTATCGCGGTCGGGCAAGGCCTGGCGCCGGGACACTACGAACTATGCTACGGCTGCTCGCGCCCGATCACCGCCGAGGAAAAAGCCTCCCCAAAATATCAGGCCGGTGTCTCCTGCCCGAACTGTTACGACAGCCTCACCCCCGAAAAGCGCGCAGCCTCCCTGGAGCGGCAAAAACAGGTCGAACTGGCCAGACAGCGCGGCGAGACACACATAGGCAGGCAGCGAAACAAAACCACGTAGATGGTTTGCTGCTTCCCCCTTGCAGGAGGAAGGCCGGGATGGGGGTAGAAATTATCGATCCGGTAAAAAGGTTTATTCTCTACCCCATCCCCAACCCTTTTATGTATCGTTTTGCCAGAAATGGCTCGGGTGAGTGTGGGATGAATATGCTTGAACATGCCCAAAATGGGTAGTAAGATGCCCAATATGGGTATGAAAGCAAAATCCGCTTCCGCCGTGCCGCGCACCAGTCTGGCTGCGGCGCTGTTTTCCAACACGCAGCAGCGAGTGCTGGCGTTCCTGTTCGGGCAGCCTGAGCGCAGTTTCTTCGCCACCGAGTTGATCGGGCTGGCCGGCGGAGGCTCCGGGGCGGTGCAGCGCGAACTGGCGCGGCTGGCGCAAAGCGGGCTGGTGACGGTGACGCGCGTAGGCAACCAGAAACATTATCAGGCAAACCCGCAGTCGCCGGTGTTCGCGGAACTGTGCGGCATCGTGCAGAAGACTGTAGGACTGGCGGAGCCGCTGCGCGAAGTCCTGCAGCCGTTCGCGGACAGTATCGCAGCCGCATTCGTGTTCGGCTCGGTGGCCAAGCGCAGCGATACCGCGGGAAGCGACATCGACCTGATGGTGGTGAGCGATAGCCTGAGTTATGCCGACCTGTTCGGCGCGCTGGAAGAGGCGGCGACGCGGCTGGGGCGCACGGTGAACCCGAGCATTTATACCCGGCAGGAATTGACCAGGCGCATCAAGCAAAAGAACGCCTTTGTGACGCGGGTGCTGGCGCAATCCAAGGTCTGGCTGATCGGAAGCGAAGATGAACTCGCCGCTCGCTAACTTGAGTGGCCCCGGTAAAGTGCTTTCTGCTGAAGCGCCGGATGCAAAGGAGTTTGCGGGGCTGAAGCGCTCAGGCCTTGCGCGGTTGCAGGATGCAGGCAATGCCGGTTTGTCGCTCGAGGGGCGATTCGATCTCGCCTACAACGCGGCGCATTCACTTTGTCTTGCGGCGTTGCGCTGGCACGGCTACCGGGCAGGAAACCGCTACATCGTGTTCCAGGTATTGCCTCATACGTTGAGCCTTGGGCCAGCAGTGTGGCGCGTACTGGCGAAATGTCACGAGGTGCGCAATCTTGGCGAATACGAGGGCGACCTGAATTTGGACGAGCGCCTCGTTACCGATCTGATTACGGCCTGCAAAGCGGTTGCTGCTGCGCTGGAGAAACTCTCGCCGTTACCCTCTTCGTAAGTGAATCAGCCATGAGAAATTAAGTTGGTGAATACCGCTGAACACAAATTCGCGTAAGCTTCAACTCCCTCAGGGAGAACTGCACCCCCCCTCCTTTCAACGGATTTGCCCCCTCCCCCTGCAAGGGGGAGGGAGCTACACCGCAAATTTATTCTTCCCCCTTCCCCCTCGCACGGTTTTCGCCCCTTCCCCCTTGCAGGGGGAAGGCTCGGATGGGGGTAGAGACTCAACAATCCAACTTGCATCCAAAGTGAGTAGCGTATTCCCACCGCACCCAACCCAAGATAAATCGAGCCTTCAATTTTTTAAAAACCTACCGCCTAGCCTCAAGAAACACAAAGCTCCGATGAAATTCCAAATTCTTCTTCTGCTCTCCCGTAAAACCCCCAACATTCAAGTCTTCCCCTATCGGCACCCCCATCCGCCGCAATGCCGGCTCGTATGCAACAGGTGATATCAACAACTTCCCACTGTCTTCAAACGAGATAAACCCTCGATCAAATAGATGATCAATAGATGGCGTAAGGAGAAATCCGTTTTCACCATCAAGCCGCTCTTGATTGCTGCTATCACGCCACGGTTTGATATGGCTGGCACGAAGATGTCTGGCCTATCGACCTGTGTGATACGACATCTACGTTCCAACAGACTTACGTTTTGCTTAAACTTGCCCTGTCCACGCCGAGACATAACAATCGCTTCTTTCTCAGTTTCTTCAAGCTTGGCGTCATCACGCAGTTTCTGTTGCAAGTACTCTTCCCATTCGATAAGACCTACGGCTTGCATCTTATGGTAGTCAATTTGTGGTTCAGCGACGTAATTGCCGCTCATAAGAAGTGTGACTTCTTGTCCAATAAGCTCCGCCAACGCAGCCATAAATACTGAAGATATTTCGGCAAGATAGACGCCTTGATTGCCATTTCCATTCGCCTGCAATGGTGAATACTTCTCTGGCAATGTTGGACGAAGGTGCTCCATATGCTCACTGGGTCGAATTTTATGATTCAACGCGCGGTAATACACATCAACCTTCCAACCTATCTGATCCCAATAAGCCCCGGCCTTCCCAAACTCAGCAGGTTTTGGGCATTCATAGCAATAGGATTTTGCAACGCCAACAGCAGGAATAAATGTATCTGAAAAGGAGAGAATCAGGTCACCTGGCGATACTTCACGCATGAACTCATAAAACGGATTACGGCTACCATCCGCTTTACACTTGGGCGACCATAAATAGCCCCCCGATATCTCGTGGGCGAATGTCTGGTTCTGATTTACCCACCAATATCTCATATGCCCACTTACATGGCTAAATCAGCACTTTTCTTCACATCATTCACACGATGTCTTGTATCACTTTTCCAGTTTTGCTGGATATATCGAGGCCTTTTAATTGGGTAATAGCCTCTGGCGTGCAGAATTGACATTCCATATTACTAATATTGCAATAAATCAGAAGGAGATTTTGATCGCTTGAGTTTATCTACGCCGTTGTCTATGTGTGCTGCGAGGATGAGTTGGGCTTCTTTGGCATTTAGGTTGCCGTGGAATTGGCGTATGAGTGCCTCGTAAAGTGCAGTAGCATCACCTAATAGCGTGGGCACGCCCAATTACGCGGCGCACGGCGGCTTCTGCTCGGTGAACATGGCGGCCGGGATGATCTACACCATCGGCGGTTCGTTCTGGGAATTCGGCGGGCCGGACCTGGAGCGCGCGAAGTTGTTCGTGATGATCGGCACGGCAGAAGACCATCATTCCAATCCGATGAAGATCGCGATCTCGAAATTCAAGCGCGAGGGCGGCCGCTTCATCTCGATCAACCCGGTGCGCACCGGCTATTCGGCCATCGCCGACGAGTGGGTGCCGATCCGCCCCGGCACCGATGGCGCGCTGATGCTGGCGCTGATCCACGAGCTGATCGCGCTGGGATTGTATGACCGCGAATTCCTGGTGCGCTATACCAACTCCGGCCAGCTGGTGAACCTCGACGACGCGCATGACGAGTTCGGCATGTTCGTGCGCACCGAGGTGCCGGAAGAGGAAGCCTGCTACGACCCGCAGAACAAGCTGTGGTGGGATCGCAATACCAACAAGGCGGTGATCACGCACAGCGAAGGCGCCGATCCGTACCTGTTCGGCGATTTCAAGCTGCCTGACGGCATGCCGGTCAAGCCCGCGTTCGAGTTGCTGCACTGAAATAAGGGGCAAGCTCAGTTTGCAATATTTGTTCTTTTAAAGCGTGAAATCACGGGGTCTATATTCGTAGCACACCCATCACTTGGATAGTTTTCCCCTTATCCAGCTTGGATTTCGGCGGCAATCGAGAACGGCAAATACGATGACTTCATCGTCCACGACACGGTAATAAATAGCGAATGGAAATCGTTTGGAGAGGAGCCGGTGATGACCGAAGACTATGCGGTGCATCCCCGCAAAATAGGCCAGTGAGTCGATGTCTGAATAGAGCGTATCCAAAAAGTAGGTGCCGAGGCCGTCGGCTTGTGATTCGTAAAACCGGTGACCTTCCTCGAGATCGTCCTCTGCGGCGCTGAGGATTTTTATCCTCATGAGACGTTTTTCTTAATTCTTTCTTTGGCTTCTTCCCAGTTTGAAACGGTTACCTTGCCTGCATCCAAGGCCGCTTCGCGATCCTTAAGAACAGCTTCGTGCCAAGCCGGTGACTCCAGATTTTTTTCGTTGCCTGCCATGTCGGCCCAAAGCATTTCCATTAAATCCAGCTTCTGGGTGAATGAAAGTTGTGCAATGGGAACGTCGATTTTGTTCATCATATTTCCTTTCGTATGTGAGCATCAGGACAATGCTTCCCAGTCGCTTTCTGGCGGGCCGCTGAGTATGTCGCCTTTTTCTTCGCCCATCCCTGCCAGTGCTGGCGGCGGCGAGCGGCGTCCGGCTGGTTTGGCTGATTCCCACATTACGATGACGCGAGCGTGATCGGCATGGGCGGGCAGCGCCGCATCCTGTATGACAAGGCGGTGATTGTCAATTGATGCCGTCGTTTCAATAGCCAACATGGGCGTGCCTCCTTTGAGTCCAGATTATCCAAGGTGTGGACGGGCCGCTTCGGCAGTCTCATGTCATGCTACATTGACATGTCGGGTTATAACCCGACCTACACACGATAGGCGATGATTGTACAACATCCTCTGGGTGTGGCGTGCAGGCGAGGATGCCAGAGAATAATGGGGGCTGATTTATTTATTGCATAAGGGACCAAATTCAAAAGTGCCGTGTTAAAGGGGCAGGTGCGAATTATTTTCTGCATATGCAATTTCACGACAGCAAGCGTAGCCTCTACGAAAGGGCAAATGGAATACGGTAATAACGATAGGTATTACGCTTGCCCAATCCTATAACACGCGCAGAAACTCATCCGTTGAGACACCTGCCTGACGCAGAATACCCGCCAGTGTGCCGACCTTTATCTCCTTGTGGTTGGGAACAACACAACCGTTTGAGCCTTTCCGCAAGATGATGTGACTACCGCTTTGGCGCGCCACTACAAACCCCAATCGCTCCAGCGCCTTAATCGCTTGCGCGCCGGAGATATGCGGGAGTTTAGGCATGGGCGGGAAGTTCGAATGTGGTCACCCACGGGTGATCAGATTTAACCAAGGGAAATTCTTCCAGATAGAGAGCCGTTGCTTCTTGCAGGTTGCTCAAGGCTTCGTTGATCGTTTCGCCCTGGGTCGTCGTACCCGTTTCCGGGTTCAATGCAATGAAGCCGCCTTCTTCTGCGTGCGTGAGAACTGCTGTGAATTGCATGATGTCTCCCTAATAAAGTGATTCGGGGAAAAGTGCTGAACTTATTCTCCCGCAGTTGCAGGGGCCACGCAACTTTAAACCGAAAACAGCCAATCAGGGACAGATCACGATTTGCGCACGTTAAGTTTATGCAGTCGCGTGGTCATCAGTGATGCGGTGTATCTGCGCCAGTACGTCATGCAGCCTGGCCTCTGCTTGCTGAAGGTCGTACTTCGATTGCATGTCCACCCACAGTTGCGGGCCATTGCCCAGTAATGCTCCCAGGCGCAACGCCATTTCCGGAGAGATGCCGCTGCGCTCGGCCAGGACTGCATGCAGGGTCTGGCGCGAGACTCCGAGACTGCGGGCGAAAGCGCTGACCGACATGCCCAGATCAGGCAGAACGTCTTCGCGCAAAATCGCGCCGGGGTGAGTTTGTTTGCGTTTACGCATGTTGCCTCCTGTTGCTAATCTTACTGTGTCATAAACACTGAGCTGTATCCCCTCCCCCTTGCAGGGGGAGGGCTAGGGAGGGGGTAGAAGCGTTGCGTAATCTGACAACTACTACCCCCATCCTAAGGCCCCCTCGCTTCGCTCTCCCCCTCTGCAAGGGGGAAGGAAGAAGTTAAAAGGGTCGGGTTCAGATAAAATCCGTGGCAACGCTGTTGTAACCCCTAGCCCCACGGGTTGATGACTTCCAGTCCGGGGTAAGCAAAATCCTTTTGGTTGCGCGTGACCATGCGCAGTTCATGATGCAGAGCGGTGGCTGCCAGCAGGCTGTCTATGCTGGGAACGGGTCGCCCCATCTGCGCAAGCAGCCTGCCCCAGCGGTCCGCCACCGGTATATCTACAGGCAAGACTCTGGCGCCGAACCAGTCGGCCAATTCATGTTCGAGCCACAGCCTGAGCTTTTCGCGGCGCGCGCCGTCCGGCATGTGTTCAACACATTTGCGGATTTCGCCCAGGGTCAATACGCTGATATGCAGGGCTTCGGAAGGAATGTTCTCGAACCACGCCAGGACTGCCTTGGCTGGCTTGGGGCGCGCCAGTTCAGAAATGACCTTGGTGTCGAGCAGATAGCTCATAGCTTGATTTTGCGTGTGGGAGTTTGCTCGCGCGCTATTTTCAGGTTGCTGCCAGCGAGCGGCGATGTCCACAGCAATTCGACCAGGCTTGGTTTGGGGTGGGTGAGGTTCCGGTAGTCACGCAGGGAAATCAGCACGGCGACAGGTTCGCCATGAACGGTGATGTTTTGCGGGCCTTGGCTTTGCGCGCGTTTAACGACCTCGCTGAACTTGCTCTTGGCTTCCTGTAGTTGCCATGTTCGCATGACGTTCTCCTGATTCTAGTCAGTCTGACCAGATTATACCAGACGCGATGTGATTGGTGATGATTTTATTTGGATATAACAGTAGGCTGGCTTATACCCATGACCCGGAGAACCTTCCTCTTCTGGCGTCAAAGCAAGCACATCATCATGTCGGATGGCGTGCGTATTCTCACCATCCCACGGCACAATCCCGTTAATGCCTTTACACTAGGCGGTATCGTCCGTGACGCCGGCAGGGCTAATTTGTTCTCAAAGAAATTATGTTTGAAATAAAAGAATGTAGGGTGGGCACGCTTTTGTGCCCACGCGGATGCCAAACCGCGTGGGCAGACGATAAAGCAGTCAGCCCACCCTACGATTTTTTCGAGAACAAATTTACCCTGGTGACGCCGGGCTTACGGTGAAAAAGTTTCGTGATTTGCTGTAAGACTTGCGGGATATAGTTCAGCCTGCCCTTGTCGGTCACCATCCCCCTTTTGGGCTATATCTCCCCCCTCAATACGGTTATGGCTGACTAAGCCCCCATCAGGCATACTTCGCAACCTGACCAGACCATCTGTGCCAAATGCCTTCTATCCCTATCCATGATCCGCTAGCGCCGCCGCTGTCCGATGCGACAACCGAGACGCGCACCACCACCTGCTACATGTGCGCGTGCCGTTGCGGCATCCGCGTGCATCTGCGCAATGGCGAGATCCGCTACATCGACGGCAATCCCGATCATCCGCTGAACGGCGGCGTGATCTGCGCCAAGGGATCAAGCGGCATCATGAAGCAGTATTCGCCGGCGCGGCTGACCAAGCCGTTGCGGCGCAAGCCGGGTACCGAGCGCGGTGCGGGCGAGTTCGAGGAGATCAGCTGGGATGAGACGTTTTCGCTGCTGGCCGAGCGGCTGGCGAAGATACGCGCCACCGATCCGAAGAAGTTCGCGCTGTTCACCGGGCGCGACCAGATGCAGGCGCTGACCGGCATGTTCGCGCGTCAGTTCGGCACGCCCAATTACGCGGCGCACGGCGGCTTCTGCTCGGTGAACATGGCGGCCGGGATGATCTACACCATCGGCGGTTCGTTCTGGGAATTCGGCGGGCCGGACCTGGAGCGCGCCAGACTGTTCGTGATGATAGGCACGGCGGAAGATCACCATTCCAACCCGCTCAAGATCGCCATCTCGAAATTCAAGCGCGAGGGCGGCCGCTTCATTTCGATCAACCCGGTGCGCACCGGCTACTCCGCGATCGCCGACGAGTGGGTGCCGATCCGCCCCGGCACCGACGGCGCTCTGCTGCTGGCGCTGATCCACGAACTCATCGCGCTGGGCCTGTACGACCGCGACTTCCTGGTGCGCTACACCAATTCCGGCCAGTTGGTGAATCTCGATGATCTGCACGACGAGTTCGGCATGTTTGTGCGCACCGAGGTGCCGCAGGAAGAAGGTTGTTACGACCCGCAGAACAAGCTGTGGTGGGACCGCAATACCAACAGGCCGGTGATCACCCATAGCGAAGGCGCCGACCCCTATCTGTTCGGTGACTTCAGGCTTTCCGACGGCACGCCGGTCAAGCCGGCCTTCCAGTTGCTGCACGAGCGCGTGCAGGATTACACGCCGGAATGGGCCAGCCAGATCACCGGCATCGCGGCGGAAACCATCCGCCGTCTCGCGCACGAGATGGGCATCACCGCGCGCGACCAGAAAATCGAACTGCCGATCGCGTGGACCGATTCTTGGGGCAAGGAGCATGACACGGTCACCGGCAACCCGGTGGCATTCCATGCGATGCGCGGACTGGCGGCGCACTCCAACGGCTTCCAGACGATACGCGCGCTGTCGATCCTGATGACGCTGCTCGGCACCATCGACCGCCCCGGCGGCTTCCGCCACAAGGCGCCGTTCCCGCGCCCGATCCCGCCCTGCGCGCGCACGCCGAACGATCCGCGCGCGGTGCAGCCCAACCATCCGCTCGACGGCATGCCGCTGGGCTGGCCATCCGACCCGGACGATCTGTTCGTCAACGACGACGGCAGCCCGGTGCGCATCGACAAGGCGTTCTCGTGGGAACATCCGCTGTCGGTGCACGGCCTGATGCACAACGTCATCACCAACGCCTGGCGCGGCGACCCCTACCCGATCGACACGCTGCTGATCTTCATGGCCAACATGTCGTGGAACTCGACCATGAACACCTCCGAAGTGCGCAACATGCTCAACGACAAGAAGGAGGATGGCGAATACAAGATCCCCTTCATCGTGGTGTGTGATGCGTTCCATTCGGAGATGACGGCGTTCGCGGATTTGATATTGCCGGACACTACTTACCTTGAGCGCCACGATGTGATGTCGATGCTGGACCGCCCGATCTCGGAATTCGACGGGCCGGTGGATGCGGTGCGCATCCCGATCATGCCGCCGACCGGTGAGTGCAAGCCGTTCCAGGAGGTGCTGATCGAGCTTGGCACGCGGCTGAAGCTGCCGGCGTTCGTGACCAAGGAAGGCGTGCGCAAGTTTCGCGACTATCCGGATTTCATCGTCAATTATGAGACTGCGCCCGGCTCCGGCATCGGCTTCCTCGCCGGCTGGCGCGGCAAGGGCGGCGAGAAATTCCTGCAAGGCGAGCCCAATCCTAAACAGTGGGAAATGTATGCGCAGAACAACTGCGTGTACCACTACAGATTGCCACGCTCCTACCAGTACATGCGCAACTGGAACAAGGGCTACCTGGAATGGTCACAGCGCAACCACATCACGCGCTATGCCGAGCCGATATTGATCCATGTGTATTCTGAGGTGCTGCAGAAGTTTCGGCTGGCGGCGCAGGGGCGCGGGATCACGCGGAAACCGCCGGCGAATCTGGCCAAGCGCATCGAGACTTATTTTGATCCGCTGCCGTTCTTCTACGAACCGCTGGAAGTGCAGACAAGCGACAAGTTCAAGTATCCGCTCGCGGCGGTGACGCAGCGGCCGATGGCGATGTACCACTCGTGGGATTCGCAGAATGCGTGGCTGCGGCAGATCCATACGCACAATTATCTGCATGTGAATCCGCTGACGGCGAAGGCAGCGGGGATTGCGGATGATGACTGGGTTTGGGTCGAATCGCAATGGGGCAAGGTGCGCTGCATGGCGCGTTACAGCGAGGCAGTTGAACCGGGCACGGTGTGGACCTGGAATGCGATCGGCAAGGCCGCCGGCGCATGGAACCTGACGCCGCAGGCGAACGAATCGCAGAAGGGTTTCCTGCTCAACCACCTGATCTCGGAGGAACTGCCCGCCAATCTGGCTGGACAACGTCTTTCCAATTCTGACCCCGTCACCGGACAGGCGGCGTGGTACGACGTGCGCGTGCGCATCTACAAGGCGGAAGCCGACGAGCCGCAACAGACTTCGCCGCAGTTCGCACCGTACAACCCGGTGCCGGGGATGAGCAAGCGGCCGGACTGGCTGGCTTATTTCGGCGGCAAGAGGAAAAACTGACATGTCCATAACAACCTGTAGGTCGGGCTATGCCCGACATCTCAATCCGGCGGCCATAGCCCGCCCCACGGCTTATTCCAGGGACGTAGGGTGGATAAAGCCGCGCAGCGGCGTATCCACCGGTCAAATGGTGGATACGCGCCTGGCGGCGCTTTATCCACCCTACATGCTGAATCCGGCCGGCAGAGCCTGCCCTGCGATTTGGATAAGGGGCGCGAAATGACCCAGCTCGCCCTTGTCATCGACCTCAACGTCTGCGTCGGCTGCCATGCCTGCGTGACCAGTTGCAAGGAGTGGAACACGTCGGGCAGCGCCGGGCCATTGTGCGACGAACGTCCTTACGACGCCGATCCGACCGGCACATTTTTCAATCGCGTGCAGACCTTCGAGGTCGGACAGTTTCCCCATACCGAAACCGTGCACTTCCCCAAGTCCTGCCTGCATTGCGAAGACCCGCCCTGCGTGCCGGTGTGTCCGACCGGGGCCTCCTACAAGCGCAAGGAAGACGGCATCGTGCTGGTGGACTACGACAAGTGCATAGGCTGCAAGTATTGCTCCTGGGCCTGCCCATACGGCGCGCGCGAAGTGGACGAGAAACAGAAGGTGATGAAGAAATGCACGCTATGCGTGGATCGCATCTACGACATGGCATTGCCGGAGGCTGACCGCAAACCGGCGTGCGTCATGGCCTGCCCGACCAGCGCGCGCCTGTTCGGCGACATCCACGATCCGGAATCGGAAGTGTCGCTGGCGATACGCGAAAGCGGCGGCTATGCGCTGATGCCGGAATGGGGCACGCACCCGGCCAACCACTATCTGCCGCGGCGCAAGACCCAGATCAAGATTCACAAGGACGAGCTCGAACGCGCCGGCAATCCGCTCAAGGTCGACGGCAAGCTGCCCAAGCCGAAAAAGTCGGAGCCGACGCTGGACGATGCAACATCATGGTAAGCATCTTCATAACCATAGTTGCCGGGTCAGCAGGTGCGAATAAATTCGCACCTGCCAAGGTGGGCCGATCTGTCGGGACATCAGAGCAATCAAGGATCATTTCCGAATCATGAAACCTGCATTTTCGGTCATCTTGCTCACCACCCTGACAGGCGCAGGCCAGGGATTGTTTCTTGCCCTGTTCACCCAGCAATCCTATGCGCTGTTCGAATTGTTGCCGCTTCAGGGCGATCAATTTTATGGCTACGGCAGCGTGCTGGCGATGGTGCTGCTCATGGCCGGCCTGGCAGCTTCGTTCTTCCACCTCGGCCATCCCGAGCGCGCCTGGCGCACTGCGACGCAATGGCGCACTTCGTGGCTGTCGCGCGAGGTCATCGCCCTGCCCGCCTTCATCGGCATCGTGTTCCTGTATGGCAGCGCGCACCTGCTGGGCTGGAAGCCGGTGCTGATCACCTTGCCCAGCGGGCTTGCGATTGATCTCACCATTGCGCTGGGATATATCGGCACCGCGCTGGCCTTCGTCCTGTTCGTCTGCACCGGCATGATCTACGCCTGCCTGCGTTTCCTGCGCGAATGGCACACGCCCTTGACTGTGATCAATTTCATTTTGCTCGGCGGCGCTTCCGGTTTCACGCTCGCCGCGTTCTATGCCGCATTGATCGCGCCGTCGCAGGCCGGATTTTTCGCCGGCTGGGCGCTGATTATCACGCTGCTCGGGCTGCTCGGCCGCAGCGCTTCATTGTTGCGCAACGCACGTTTGCGGCCGACTTCCACATTGCAAACCGCCATCGGCATCAAGCACCCGCACATCGTGCAAAAGGCCCAGGGCGCGATGGGCGGTTCATTCAATACGCGCGAGTTTTTCCACGGCAAAAGTCCATCGTTCATGCGCACCGTCAAACCCGCGTTTCTGCTGCTTGCGTTTGCGCTGCCGCTGTTGCTGCTCCTCTCCGGTCTGTCCCGGCCCTCCGCATGGCTGCTGGGCAGCGCCTTCATTCTGCAATACACTGGGTTGCTGGCCGAGCGCTGGTTCTTTTTCGCCGAGGCCAACCATCCGCAGAACCTGTATTACCAGACCATAGGCTGAGACGATGGAACAACAAAAATTGGCAGTCAACCTGCGGAACTTGCGCCTCCTGTTCTGGCTGCTGCCCGCTGTACTGCTGCTGTCGGCGCTCCCGGCTGAAGCCGCCGGCGCCGTGGCCGCCGGCGCCGATGCCGTGGCATGGTGGGTGTGGCCGCTGGCCCTGTTCGTGGTGTGCTTTTTCCTCGGCATGATCGCAGTGCCCGCGGGCGTCGGGGGCGGCGTGCTGTTCGTGCCCATTATCGGCGGCTTCTTCCCCTTCCATCTCGACTTCGTGCGCGGCGCGGGACTGCTGGTGGCAATGGCCAGTGCGCTTGCAGCCGGTCCTTCACTGCTGAAAATCGGCATGGCCAACCTGCGCCTCGCGATGCCGCTCGCCCTCGCCGCATCGATCAGCTCCATCGGTGGTGCGATGCTGGGTCTGGCGCTGCCAGCGAACATCGTGCAAATCTCGCTCGGCATTACCATCCTCGGCATCGCCGCCTTGATGATCTCGGCCAAGAAGTCGGAATTCCCGCACGTAGCGCAACCCGACGCACTGTCCCAGGCACTGGGCATCCACGGTATATTCCGCGACGGTATCTCCGGCAAGGATATTCCCTGGCATGTCCACCGCACACCGGCAGGACTGGTATTGTTCCTGGTGATCGGTTTCCTCGGAGGGCTGTTCGGCGTCGGCGCGGGCTGGGCCAACGTGCCGGGATTGAACCTGCTGATGGGCGTTCCGCTCAAGGTGGCCGCAGGCACCTCCAGCATGATCCTGTCGATGGCCAGTTCTTCCGCCACATGGTATTACCTCGACAACGGCGCGATCCTGCCGATTATCGCCGTGCCCTCGGTAATCGGCATGATGATAGGAGCACGCATAGGCGCGCACCTGCTGACCATACTCAAGGCATCGGTGATCCGCAATCTGGTCATTGGCATATTGCTGTTTGCAGGAATACGCACCCTGCTCAAAGGTCTCGGTATCTGGAATTGAGGAGCGATATGGAACCCGAACGCCAAACACCTGACGAACAGTTGCCCTACGCCACGGTGCTGCACTGGACTACGCTGTCCGGCTTCATCGTGCTGATCATCACCTTCACCGCCTACATGTTGGGCTGGTTGCCGGCGTCCGTCCCGCTGGAACAGTTGCCGCACTTGTGGAACCTGTCCACCGCCGAATACCTGAAGGCCACCGGCACGCCGACCGGCTGGAGCTGGCTGTTCATGATGGGCAGGGGCGATTTCGCCAGCCTGCTCGGCATCGCCATCCTGTCCGGTTGCTCCATCGCCTGCATCGCGGCGATCATGCCGATCTACGCCAGGAGCAGGAACACCACCTACCTCGTGATCTGCATCCTGGAAATCGCTGTCCTGTTGCTATCGGCCTCCGGCATCTTGAGCACTCATTGAGAGGGAAACATGAGCCATCCTTTTGAGCGCATCCTGCTGGCCACCGAGCATACCGAGTTCGACAGCGGCGCGGAACGTCTCGCCTTCGATCTGGCAAAACGCTGCAACATCCGGCTCGCTGCGGTGGTAACGGTGATCAGCAACCCGGAATATGAAGTCATTGCGCCGCAACTTGCCGAGCGCGCCGAACAGGAAGCCGCAGCCAAAATCAAAATGTTGTATAAGGCGGCAGCCGCCGCAGGCGTGCAACTCGACGTTGCTGCCCGGCGCGGGGAGGAACCTTACCGCGAGATTGTGCATGAAGCGGCCGAGCGCCAGTCCGACCTGATCATCACCCGCCGCCGCGGCAAGCGCAGCTTCTTGTCCAACCTGTTGATCGGCGAGACGGTCAGCAAGGTGGTGGGGCATGCGCCGTGCAACGTGCTGTTCGCGCCGCGCGTCGCACAGATGTGGTCTCACGGCGTGCTGGCGGCGATTGACCTTTCCATGGCCGCCGAACACATCGCCAAAGTCGCCGCAGATGTTGCCGTGCAATGCAACCTGCCACTTACCATCATCAGCGTCGTCAGCCAC
The DNA here is from genome assembly GCA_049582805.1 of Gallionellaceae bacterium. GTDB lineage: Bacteria > Pseudomonadota > Gammaproteobacteria > Burkholderiales > Gallionellaceae > CAVXFS01. Next base: position 40,358 of record JBAUUR010000188.1, read on the forward strand.
GATACGCCTTCCCAGCGCATGGAAGCCGAAAGAGTTGTGGCCCATGCCACAGGCATTGCCTCCACGTCCGGCGCCAATGTGCACAGCAGTATTATCACCGGCAAATCCTTTGAGCAGATTCTGGAAACGGCCAGAACCCTGCCCGCCGATTTGATCGTCATCGGCCGGCATGGCGAAAGCAACGTCATCCACACGCCTTTCGGCGGCACCACGCAAAAGGTGGTGGGTCTGGCGAATACTCCAGTGCTGGTGGTGCGCGGCTGATTTTGTGTCCGCTGCATTTTTATAACCATTGTGGGGTATATCCCTATACCCCATGCAGGCTATAGACTGTAGCAGCCTAATTTAACTTAATAGCAGCACATGCCGAAGGCTGATTTGGCATCAGGAATCAAACAGAAAATCAAACTGTAATTTTACGGAGAAAAAGCATGAATGTAGACAAAGAACTCGATGCGCGCGGCCTGAACTGCCCGCTGCCCATCCTGAAAACCAAGAAATCGCTGGCCGACATGGCCTCCGGGCAGGTGCTGAAGGTAACCTCCACCGACCGCGGTTCGATAAAGGACATGCAGGCGTTTTCCAACCAGACCGGAAATGAGCTGCTCTCCACTGTCGAGGAAAACGGGGAATACATCTTCCTGATGAAGAAAAAATAACCCACCGCTCAAAGGAGAAGCCTCATGAAAAAAATGGCGATCATTGCCACCAAGGGTACGCTGGACATGGCTTATCCGCCGTTCATCCTCGGCTCCACTGCCGCCGCGCTAGGCTTTGAAGTGCAGATATTTTTTACCTTCTATGGACTGCAATTGCTGCGCAAGGATCTGTCCGACGTGAAGATCAGCCCGTTGGCCAACCCGGCGATGCCGATGCCGGTGCCGATGCCGGTATTCGTGCAGATGCTGCCCGGCATGGAGAGCATGGCGACCATGATGATGAAGGACAAGATGAAGAAAAAAGGCGTGGCCTCCCTCGAGGAACTGCGTTCCCTGTGCCTGGAAGCCGACGTCAAATTCATTGCCTGCCAGATGACCGTGGATCTGTTCGATTTTGACAAGAGCGATTTCATCGACAACATCGAGTTCGGCGGCGCCGCGACGTTCCTGGAATTCGCCGGCGATACTGACATCTGTCTTTTTGTTTAACCGTTGCAGCTGATTCATAATTCACAATCAAATAAAGGGAGGTCACATGAATAAGAGAAAAATTATTGCGTCTTTACTAATCGCAGGCGGCTTGGTTTCGCCTCTGGCCCATGCCACCAACGGTTATTTCGCCGATGGCTATGGCATGAAATCCCTGGGGATGGCAGGCGTTGGAATTGCGCTGCCGCAGGATTCCCTAGCCGCCGCGACCAACCCTGCAGGCATGGCCCTGGTGGGCGACAGGGTGGATTTTGGAGTAAGCTGGTTCAAGCCGGTAAGGAATACCGAACTGACGTCTGTCATGGGACCCGTAAGCGGCACCTATGACGGCAATGGAGACAGCAATTTCTTTATTCCGGAATTTGGCTATAACCACTCCCTGGATGCGGATTCTACGCTGGGTATTTCCGTATATGGAAACGGCGGGATGAATACCGATTACACCGATTTCAATGCGCGCACCGGCGGCCAGATGTTTGGCACCGGTAACCTGGGCGTCGATCTGACACAATTATTTATTTCTCCAACCTACGCGAGGAAAATCAATGCCGACAACGCAGTAGGAATTTCTCTCAACTTCGCCTATCAAATGTTCCAGGCTTATGGCCTGCAGAATTTCACGGGCTTGTCTTCCGACCCCGCCAATGTGAGCAATAACGGCTATGACTCTTCGAGTGGCTGGGGAGTACGCGTAGGCTGGACGGGGCAGATCACTCCGGTTGTGACCCTGGGAGCAACCTATCAAACCAAGACCAAAATGTCCAAGTTCAGCAAGTATGCCGGGCTGTTCGCCGATCAGGGCGAATTTGACATCCCGGCCAACTATGGCATTGGCATTGCCGCCAAGGTCACCGACAGCACTACTTTAGCCGCCGATGTCCAGCAGATAGAGTACAGTGACGTTTCTTCAATTTCCAATACCGGCAACGTGCAACTACCCTTGGGAAGCAGTGGCGGTCCCGGTTTTGGCTGGCGCAACATGACGATATTCAAGCTCGGATTGAGTCAGCAGTATAACGACCATCTGGTGATGCGCGCCGGCTTCAGCGGCGGTCGCCAGCCGATACCGACGACTGAAACCATGTTCAACGTACTGGCACCCGGAGTCATCGAGGATCACGTGACCCTGGGAGCAACCTGGACATTGGCCAACAAATCTGAATTGACTGCCGCCTACATGCATGCTTTCAAGAACACGGTTACCGGCGCGGGTCCGACTACCGGTTTCAATCTGGACATGTACCAGGATTCATTGGGCCTGGCCTACGGCTGGAAGATGTGATTCCATCCGCTTGTTGAGAGTGGAAAAGGCCCGTTTCATACGGGCCTTTTTACTGGGCGCGAAAATCCGGAAATCTTACGATCCGGTTCCCAGATGCAGCTTGGCCTCGCGCCCCACCGACTCGTCTGCCGGAAAATTCCTTGCCAGTATCTTCCACTCGAGCATGAGCAAATCGCTGCTGCTCAGCCAGAAGGAAAACATCGGCGTGTTCCACCTGGCCTGTTCCAGCGGTTGTTTCACTATCGGTGCCAGTGCTTGAAGTTTGCCCATCGCATTGCGCGGATCGCCGGTTTGCACGGCCTCGACCGCCACGGCATAGGCGCCATCAACCAGCCGGACGATGATATTGCGGATTTCCGGATCAGCAACTCTTTCCGCTGCCTGACGCGCTTCCCGATACTGCCCTTGCGACAGATACTTTTCAACGGCCTGAAAAAGTGGTGCGTAATAGCCCGGATAAGCCTTCAGTTCCACATCCATCAATGCCTCGTAATTACGCCAGTCACGCGGCCTTTCAACTGTATGAAAGATCCAGGGCAGCACGACCAGTAAAAATATCGCCACGCGCGGAATGACACTCAGACGCCATAACAGGGCGACCAGCAGCAGCAACAGCGGCCACACTGCCAGAAACAGGAAGCGGTCGGTCACCAATGAATGCGTGATGTAGGATGAGAACTGCAGGTAGGGAACGCTGAGCAAGGCAAACGCCATCAGGGCGAATCCGGCAAGGGAACGCTTGCGCAGCAACAGCACCATACCCGCGATAGCGCCCAGCAGCACGGCCGCACCAAGCGCAACCATCGCCCAGAACCATGCGTCCTCGAACACCGGATAGATGTAATGGCGGCCAAACGGGCTGATGGCGAGACGCACCATCCAGCCCAGAATCGCCAGCGCGCGCGTGTAAGCCTCGACGCCAAAATAGGCTGGTAGCTTAACCGTGCTGTACCCCATGAAAATCGGGGCAACGCAGGCAGCCAGCAACAGGGCTGCAAGCGGCCACAACAGCATCGATCGGCGCCGGAAGGTAAACGGAATATCGCGCCAGAATACGATCCAGAGCAGCGCAACGACAGGCGCCGCCGCAACCGACGTTGCCTTCGAAAGCATCGCCGCCAGCAAGGCAAGCAATGCCGCAACCGCATAGCCCGGCACGAGTCCCTGCTCCCGCCTTGCCTTTACTGCAAGCCAGATCGCCAGCAAGGCAAACATGCCGGACAACAGATCCTTGCGGCCGCTGATCCAGACCACGGCTTCGACATGCGCTGGATGCAGCGTAAACAAGGCCGCGACCGTTGCCGCAGCCCACGGTGCGCTTGCTGCAGTATCTGGTTTGAAATAGCGCCACAGGCTCGAAGTGGTCGCATAGACCAGCACGCAGCAGACGACATACAGCAGCAGGTTATGCAGCCGGAACGCCGAAGGTGTTACGCCAAACAACGAGAGGTCGATCCAGTAGGAAAAATCGCGCAGCGGCAGAAACTCGTAGGGATTGTATGGCTCGATCAGCAGACGCCACAATTCCGTGAAGCGCAACCCGGCCAGTTTTGTATTGCCGGAAAGGTAAAAACTGTCGTCGGATATGAACGGGAAATTGAGCGCCTGCAGATAAGCGCCGCATGCAATCAGCACGCCGATCAACACGATCATGACCGGTGGCCACCGTTTTCCGCGAATGGCAGTCAATAGCGAATTCATATGCGGTCGGCCGTCATCGCAGCAAATTTTGATTCAATGTTTGCCTGTGGCACTCAGCTTCGAACTGCCCCGCTTCCCCGGCACGTCCGCTCAGCCGCAGCACTTCCGCAAGCGGACAATTTGCCTCCAGGTCAGGTCGTGCCTGCTGCAATGCCGCCCGTAACGGCGCCTCTGCATCGGCAACATGCCCGGCTTTCAACAAGGCCACGCCCAAATTCTTCAGGACTGTTGCGCGTGCATCCTGTGGAAGTTGCTGCGACTCAAGCGCGGCGCGGAAATTGGACGCGGCGTTCTCATATCTTTCAGTTTGCAACTGCCAAAATCCCGCGTTGTAACGCACTGATACATCATCCGGGAATCTTCTCGCCAGTTCCATCCATTCTTCATCAAGAACGAGGTTGCCTCTAAAGAACGGATACAGAATGGGGAGATTCCATTTTCTTTCATCGGGAACCTTGTCCAAATCCTGCCCCAACTTCCACAGCTGGGCAATTACCTTGTCCAGATTACCTGATGACAACTCTGGATCGCCTACCATATCGTCCACCTGGATTAGCTCAATCATTATTTTCCTGACCTCAGGCTGTGTAATGTCCCTGGCAGTTTCAATTGCGTCCCGCATCAAGCCGCGTGATCCCTGGATATTTATAATATAAATGGAAGCCGGTTGATAATTTCCCGGGAAGGCACGCATGTCCGAAACCACCAACGCCTCATAACTGCGCCAATCTTTGGTTCTCTCAATGGTCTGGTAAATCCATGGCGCAGCGATGACCAGCAATATCACCGTGCGCGCCGCCGGATTCAGGCGCCATACAACCCAGACCAGCACCA